>CAMYYD010000005.1 GCA_947303395.1 uncultured Bacteroidales bacterium | reverse complement strand
TGAATACGTTCAATGGCGACAAGTTCTGCCCAGTGTGCGAACGCGCCATTGAACGCATGATTTTACATTACACAGAGTAAGGAGTAAAGAGTACTCCATACTCTATAATCTATTTTTTGATGATTTTTTTCGTGACAACGCTACCATTATTTGTCATAAATCGCATCATGTAAATCCCTGATGGTAAATCATTTACACGGATTTCTTCCATATTTTTCGATACGGACAAAACGCATTTTCCTACTAAATCGTAGATTTCGCATGATGCGACATCACCAACCACATACACATTGTCGACAACGGGGTTTGGATAAACCATAACCATATCGGGGAATTCAGTGATAACCTCTTCAACACCAAACTGGACGTTGCCGAACACAGGATAGCCGTCGTTGGTGTTTTCCTCGTCATAAACCCAAACATCGGTTTCATTGTTCAGCAAACTGACAAATGCTTCTGAGCGCATAAACTCGGCTGTCTGAGGCTCGCCATATTCATTAGTTTCGTCAATACAGCCTTCGAGATAATGGCAATTTATGATACCGCTTCCCGACGGCTTGTTTCCGACGATGGCGCCTTTATAATTTGTGGTTTCAAAATAAGAAATCTCACCAACATTGTAGCTGTTTTTAATATCCGCACACCTTCCGGCAATACCGCCAACCACGTTTTCACCCGTAATATTTCCCATGTTATAACAGCTTTCAACATGACCATTCATTCCGATGATGCCTCCAACGCCATTCTTTCCCTTGATATCACCAAGATTTGCACTAAATCTGACTGTAGGATTGCCATAAGCTGCAATACCGGCACTTGCACTTTGGGTACCGCTTGTTTTGATATCAACATCGGAAATGCAATATTCAAAAATGCCATTTTTGCCAGAGAAACCTCCTGATTTTCTAATACTTATAATCAAACCTTCCAGATAAAGATTCTTTACTTGCGCATTAGCACCGAGTTCAGCGAAAAATCCAACATAATCTGATACCCACATAGAATTATTATCGTTAACGGCATTATTACTGTCGATGTAAAGACCTGTGATCTCATGGAAACCGCCATCAAAAACACCATCAAAATATTTATGTGATTCTGTTGAAGGTCCAGCTCCTATCGGAATCCATTGATTATCAGCATTTCCGTTAAGGTCGATATCGGTTGTCAGTAAGAAATATTTTCCTTCTGTCCAACGCGAATAATCCCAATTTATAGTATATACCAACCATGCCAATTGCTGAGCGTTTTCGATGAGATAAGGGTCGCTTTCGGTACCCGAGCCGCTACTGATGGCTTCACGGCTGCCGTCCCAGACACTCTGGGCTGTTAAGTTCATCCCAAGGATGAGAAATAACATTATATATAATACTTTTTTCATAGCCTTAAGTTTTATTTGTTGTTCAAATTATTCAAGAAGTACTCTTTGATATATGTGGCCCAATTATCCATTTCGTTTCTATCGAAACCATTTGTAAACCAACATGTTACATAAGCTCTATCCAACACTTGGACAGTACCGCTTTCGAAAGTGAATGGTCCGGATGAAGCCAGTCCGCGACGGTCGCCAGCATTATTTGGTGCGCCGTTGTTGCCTGTTTCCTCGCTCCAGTACAAACCGTTTTGGTTATATCCGCCGTTAGGCATCACGCCACCTGTACCCCAGTTGTAAGGGTCTGAGTCGTATGGAAACATGAATTTGCATTCAGGACCCACAGTGCCAGGTGCACCAGGAAAACCATAACCACCGTATTGGACATGATCACCACTTTTCCATATTCCTCGTAATAAATTGTAATAATGTTGAGCCTCTTCAGGATCACCATTCATAGCTGCTGTGTTTTCATGATAGAAATATCCTGTCATACCAAGTCGTTCATTATCAATGACTCCGTCACCAAAACCTATTCCGTTGATGCTTTCATCGACAATTTGGTTGCCGTTTGAATCGTATTTCGGGTTATCTAAACCGTCAGGATTCATTGTAGGACCGCCAAGAATCATGATAACCTGCGCCGGAGGGTTGGCACCGTATGATCCAGGTTCGCCATCGCCATCAAAATCATCGGCATTGTAACCATAATAATAACCGTGTTGGACATTACAGCCGTTGTAGTCGTCGCGAGCATAACCGATGTCAAAATCGGTCCATGAGCCGATGTAAGTGTCATGATAGTCATTTGATGAGCGGTTGTATATCCACTGACGCATAAAGAGTGTGTTGTTGAGAATCTCATCGTCAGGGGCGTTGAAACCATAGAGCATGCAGTGGACTTCGATGCCAAGGGCGCCGCCACCCGACTCACCATGATGAACATAACCATTGTTATAAAAATCGTAGTTGTCGTTATAGATGCAGAACAATGCCATATCGCCAAGGATATCAGGATAATCTCCGTTGTGCGGGTCGTAGACTCCGTCGCCGTCGACATCCACAAAAGGAGCGAGGGTGGCGGCGAAACCGTCGGCGACATTGCCATTGCCAGGCCAGGTGAGGATATCCTCGGGGATGTCACCGCCTGGATTTGCTATAAGCGCTTCTATTTCAGCACGCGACACTTTCCACACATGGTGATAATTCATCACGTTGAAGATATCTGTCGAAGCGTCGGTGACACGCAACGGTCCCGACCAGAAGTCTTCGCCAACCTGGTTGAAGCGCACCGCTGCCAGATGGAGGCTGTCGTCGGCATCGAGACCGCCAATCCACAGGGTGTTTTGGAAGATTGTCAAGGCATCGCCTGTGCTTGGCACAAAATAACCTTGATCGGTATTTTCACCTCCTCTCATTCTGAAGAAGTTACCGGTTCCGTACAATGTGGTCTTCACATTGTTGATGTCGATTTCAGCCCCCGGATGCCACTGGGCTGTCATTTCAAACGCTGCTATGAGCGCCGCAATGAGAAGTAATAATTTTTTCATAGCGTTTATTTTTATGTAGGGAGAGGGCATGCCCTCTCCGTACGGGTTGTCAATCATTTCTTATAAACATCATCTTCGGTTAAAATTCCCAAGAAAATCGCTCTCGCAACCAGTGCCGAGGCCTTGTTATCGCCGTTGTTGATGCGGTCGGCGAGTGAGCGCTGAAGGTTTTGAATCGATTTTATTTGTGAATCATCGGCTTTGCCGTAGATGCGGTTTGCCACCTGCACCATGGTCTCACCACGCGCAAGTCCTATCAAAAGCTCGCGTTCGCGCATGGTGACGTCGTAGTGCATGCATTGTTTCAGGCTGTAGAAATTCTGCTGCACGTAGTCGGATGCCGACTCCACCAACGTTTGCAGCACCGGATGGTTGAAGTAGTAGCGCTCACCGCGTTCAAGACAAGCGATAGCGCGTGTAAAGTTCTCTATCTCAAAGCCTTCGGTGGCGTTTTTGCTGACGAAAGCCTTTGCGCCGGCAACCAACGAGTCGACAATCACCTTGTTGATATCTTTTATCTTCTGATCACGGTTAATCTCATCTTCGGCAGGATAGTCGAAACGTGAAGTGATAATAACTATCTTTATCTCACCGCCATCCTGGTTGGTGTAGCCGCCTTCAAGAATGTCGCGCGTGAGAGTGATGCCGCCAGTCGGTTCAGCCTGACTTGGAAACTGCATGTCGACCAAGGCATAATCAGGTTTTTCGTTTTCAGGATTATCAAGAAAATCAAAAAGTTCTGATTTCGTGCCGAAAGTGCCCAAAAGGCGAATTTCCTTGGTGTAGTAAGTGTCGTCTTTTGCCGCCACAGTGATCTCCTGCTTGTTGTGAGAAAACTCGTAAGCTATTGATTTTCTTATCAATGACTCGTCGTCAATTACTATTATGTTTATATAGTCGCGCATAATATGAAATGTATTTTTGTTCCTTTGTTAACTTCGCTTTCGACCCAGATTTTACAACCTCTGCGGGTCTCGTCGTCGTGTTTTTTTATGATGTAGGCGCAGAGCATCAAGCCAAAACCATGATGTCCGATGCTGTTAGAGTTTTCATTTTCAATGAGTTTATCAGAACGGAAAAGCTCGTCGAGACGCTCTTTCTGGATACCGCAGCCTGTGTCTTCAACAGTGATTTGTACAAAGTTTTTGTCTTTCTCATATTTCTTCGCACTCACCTTGACATAACCCTTTGTCGTATAACGCAATGCATTGTTAATCAAGTTTCTAAGCATGATTTCGACAAGGTTTTTATCGCCCCAAACCTCGCATGGAGCGTCTTTGAAAATAAGATTGACATTGTTAGGATTTGTAATGCCTTTCGCCACCGATTCAAACGCATCGTTCAGAACAAAGCTGGTCTTTTTGAACGGCAAACCGTTTGGTGTTGAGATGTTGATCCAGCGCATGGTGTTGTTCAAGGTGACAATGAGTTTCTGCAAAGCGTCGTGTTTTATTTCATCAGGAATATTGTCGCGCTGCAAAAACATGATATACGGCGACATATCGTGACGGAAAATCGAAAGGCATGTCTCCACGTTTGCGATACGCTCAAGATCGAGTTGCTTTTGCTTTTTCAACAAACGGTTGTTGCGGCGGGCATATCTGAAAAAGACGAAAATAGTGGCAAATGCTATGAAAATCAATATGATTGACAATGAAAGATAGGTCATTTTCTTACGATTTTCATTATTCACCGAACGCAATTCCATATAGTTGAAGTCGTATTTTTCCTTTTCAAAAGCTTTAAACGACTCGCTCTGATACATTGAAAACCAATTAGTTAAAACATTAGGATCTTCAGATGCCTTTGTTCTTATCAGTCCGATGTAGATTCGCTCAGCCATTTTTGAAGTCGTGTTTTTGAACTTATATTCGATAGGCATATCCGGATTTTCATTTTCATTTATCGAATCCATGAAATTCTTTGCGAAAATCAAATACGGACGCGCCTCTGCCAGCTTACCATCACGAATATAATAATCAGAAACCATTGATTTTGAAGCGATTATCTGATAAGGATTTTCTATCTCCATGAAAAGACTGTCGGCATGAAGCAGGATATTCATCTTCAAATCATTATCCAAAACACCGATATTTATCGGATAATGAACACCGAATTTTTCAGAGTTTTCCTTGATTATCAATAATATAACGTTCAAGTCATCCAGAGTTGAATTATAATCAGCATTTCTATTCAAATCATTGATTATTCCAGCCAGAGTTTGAAGGTTGTTAGCCAAATCATAATTACTAACTCTTTGATTATCATTCATTAACTCCAAACTCTTCTTTAAATATTCAACAGATTTCTTAAAATAAAACACATTTTTGCCTTCCTCATTCTGATAGAAATTAGAGATGTGAGCAAGTATCTGGCACGACTCAGTCAAAGCGTAATAAAGAGTGTAAGCCTGTGTTTCATCAATCATAAGTTGTTGATTAACATTATCTTGCTCAATTTCATTCAAAGTCTTGACCAACTCGTTATATTGATATTTTCCATCTCGATAGAAGCAGTTGAGGAATAGTTTTGTAACGTAATACTGGCTATTTGCCCAATGACAAAGTGTATCATGATAATTATGCTTGCAATCGCATTTTGTGAGCAGCTCATCGGCTTCCCATGAAACGCGCAGACGCATCATCATTTTTGCGTTGATAATATTTGTAATTGCCAGTTCGACATCCTTATTCGGATAGGATTCGTCGATATTATATACCTTTTTTATATTCTCGTTTGCTTTTTCAAAATCAGACAAAAGAAAATTTTCGTAAGCCATTGAGTTTAAAGCTCTTGCGACGTTGTCATAATAAAAATCGTGACTGTTTTCGATAAGATTTACTGAATCGAGATAAAGAAGCCGTAAAGCCGAATCAGCATATTGCAATGACAGCTTTGAATCGTAAAGTCGCTCTTTAAATGATTGATTATTAAGGTTTTTTATATTTTTCTGATAGTCAGAAAAAACCTCATCGCGAGCGCACGATACGAACAATAATATTGATAAAAAGAGTAAAATTTTCTTCATATTATCAATTTTTCACTGCAAAGTTACAAGTATCAACAAGTTTTGTCAATTCCCAAAACCCTAAAACCATTAGTATTTTAGGAATATTTTTTTAGAAGACGATTTTCCACTTTTCATGAAAAATCGAATGATGTAAAATCCTGATTGTAAATCATTTACACGGATTTCTTCCATATTTTTCCATACCGATTTTTCACTGCGGACAAGTCTTCCGAAAATATCAAAAACCTCAAAATATTCAATTTCTTCATCTAAATCATCGATTTCATCAACCGATTCTGAGATTAGTCCAGCGGCATGAGCAACGCAAGCTAAATTTAGCTTTGTAAAAATCACTGCCTGCGCCCAACTATTGACACTTAAACCAATTATATCATCAATACTATGAATATAAGGTGAAAGATAATGTACATCTTCGCTCGGTGAAATTGCCTGATAACCATTACGGTTGAATGAAGAATAATCGGTGTCGCCACTTGGAAGCCAAGCATGACGAATATAAATATCAGGAAAATAAGTGTTACCTACTTGTTTTACAAATTTTCCGAGCAATGAATCGCATGAAGTATATAAAAGATCAATCTGGATATCATGACCTGGACTCACATAACCAGTCATATCTAAATTAAAATAAGCTACAATATCCAGACTATCGGCCCTGCATTTTTTTGCGTAGGCATGACTTCCGCAGAGACCAAATTCTTCGGCATTCCATGAAGCAAAAATTATTGAACGTTCAAATTCGTAATCCTTTAATATTCTGGCAGTTGTAAGAATTCCAGCCACACCGGTAGCATTGTCATCAGCTCCAGGAGAGACCAAAGTGTCGGGATCGAAATCACCTTCAGTTCTGACAAATGAATCGTAATGGGCACCGCAAACTACAAACTCATTCGGATAAGTTTTACCTATTTTAACAGCAAGAATATTTGGAGCTGTTGTAAATGGTTTTGGAACAGTATCCCAAAATGGAATCACTTGAAAATCATGAAGATAAATACTATCGACATTAGCATTTTCATATTGTGTTACAAGCCAATTTTTTACATCATAAATATGAACAGCATCGGCTCGGCGGTTTATGTATGAAGTAAGATGCTCAACGTCGCTAATAATTTGATTATCAGTGACTTGATTTAACATTTCCAAAACTTTTTCATTTTGTGAATTTATATAAGGAAAAGTGTGATTATAAAGATGATTGGGTAATTGCGCATGGCAAAAAAATGCTAAAACGATTAGAAAAAGAGTAAAATTTATTTTTTTCATGGCATTAATTTTTGCAAAGATAATATTTTTTACTTTTGCGGCGAAATTTTTCAACGACTTCATTTATGTCATTTATCACAATTTTAAGTATTGCAATCGCGCTTTCGATGGATGCTTTTTCCGTTTCCATCTGCAAAGGCTTGACAACTAAGAAATTCTCAATAAAAACAGCTGTTTTATGCGGTTTGTGGTTTGGAATTTTTCAGGCTTTGATGCCGGTAATCGGATATTTTTTGGGAGTTCAGTTTGAAAGTTTCATCACAAGCATCGATCACTGGATTGCGTTCGGATTGCTGTTTTTGATTGGCGCAAACATGATTCGAGAAGCTTTTAGCGAAGAAAACGACAAAAATTCATCAAATAATGATGTAAAAACAATGTTTTTGCTTGCAGTTGCCACAAGTATCGACGCTTTGGCTGTTGGAGTGACATTTGCTTTTCTTCAAGTCGGCATCTGGGGCGCTATATTAATAATAGGAGTTACAACATTTATTTTCAGTTTTGTCGGAGTCGCCATCGGAAACTTTTTCGGATCGAAATATTCGAAGCCCGCAAGCATCGTTGGAGGAGTTATTTTGATTTTGATCGGAACAAAAATTTTGCTTGAACATCTAAATGTTCTTTAGTTATTTTTTGTTTATAATTAATAAAATAGAATTAATAAAAAATTAGACAATTAAGTCTATGTTGATAACTCTTTAAGTGCTTAAAAATCATTTTGGTAAGCTGTTGAAAAGTGTTGATTTTACTGTCAAAACACGCCAAATAACTTTTTAAAACTTTTCATTTTTTCGAGTTTTTAACACCCTAAAAATTTTATCATTTTTTATCAAAATTTTATTAACAAATTTTTTTAAATTAATGTTGATAAAATTAATAATTTTGATTTTCAAAGAGATATAAAATCGGTCAAAATTTGGCATTTTTATAACTGATTAAAAATTAAAGAAAAACGTTTTTTTGTAAAATTATTTTTTTTATTTTTGTGAAAATTTTTTCAACATTTGTGATATGAATCAAATTATTCCTATAGCATCTGACCACGGTGGATTTGCAATGAAACAGTATCTTATTGATAAACTGAAAGATAGCGGTTATGAAGTGAAAGATTACGGATGTTTTTCGGCGGAAAGTGTCGATTATCCTGATATGATACATCCGCTGGCTCAGGATATTCAGGATGGAAAATATCCGCTTGGAATCATTTTGTGCGGAAGTGGAAACGGAGCTCAGATGACTGCAAACCATCATCCGCATGTGCGCGCTGCTTTGTGCTGGAATGTTGAATTAGGAAAGTTGGCACGTCAACATAACGACGCAAATATTTTGGCTTTGCCTGGAAGATTTATCAGCAACGAGATGGCTTGGGATATTGTGAAGGCTTATCTGACAACGGATTTTGAAGGGGGAAGACATGCTAAAAGAATAGCAAAAATTGATTTATAACAAAAAGGATTTCTCGACAAGCTTGAAATGACACAATAAATGACAGAAAAAGGTGCGATATTTAGTCAGAACGTGAAGCAAATTGCTTTCGATAGCGAGCATCTGAAAAAGATGAGAGCCCGCTACGATTTCTTCATGTGTGTGGCTGAAGAATGTGCCAACCATTATGCCAATATCGAGCTTGAGAAGAGCAGGGCTTTTAATATCAGAAACAAGGCTTTTAAGTATTACGACAAGCTTTTGGTTGATTTTGAAACCAATTTTATGAATAATGGCGGAACAGTTCGCTGGGCTCGTGATGCAGAAGAAGCTAAACAAATGGTTTACAATATTTTAAGTGATGAAAAAGCTAAAAATGTTGTAAAAACAAAGAGTATTTTAGCGGAAGAAGTCGGTTTGATGCCATATCTTGAGATGAAAAAAGTGAATGTCACCGAGACAGACACAGGCGATTTCATCTGCTATCAATACAATGAACGGCCGTCGGATCCTAGCCATTCGGCAGCGCACAAGACCAAAACGGAGATTGCTGAGACATATTCGGAAAAGTTTGGTGTGAATAATGATTTAAATGCCAAACAACTGATGACTGTCACGCGTAAAGTGTTGAATGACAAATATTTAAACGCTAACGCTGCAATCACTGGAGCTGATTTCATTGTTGCCGACACTGGTGATATAGTCATTTCAGAAGATGAAGGAAACGTGTTGAAATCGGTGGCAAAAGCCAAGATTCACATTGTTTTGGTTGGAATCGACAAGCTTATCCCTTCAATCGACGATATCAGTGTTTTGTTGCCGCTTTCATCGTTGTATGAAGTCACGAAAATTAAGTCGAAATCATATTTTACTATTATAAACGGTCCGGCAAAAGACGAGTTTGTGAACCAGAAAATTTATGTTGTTTTGGTTGACAACAATCGTTCGAAGATGCTTGAAAAAGAGCAGCAGCGCCGGATAATGACATGTATTGAATGTGGAGCTTGCCATAGTGTTTGTCCGGTTTTCAACACCATAGGCGGACACGTTTACGAAAATGCTTTTCCTGGACCGGTAGGTGTTATTCAAAAAATAGCAGACGGTTACGAAGAATCGGCACATCTGGCTACACTTTGCGCATCATGCCATCAGTGCGAGCAATATTGCCCGATGAACATCAAAATCAGCGATTTGATTTTGAGAAATCGAGTTGAGATTGCAAAAGAAGACGGTTCTTTGTTGGGTGAAAGACGAGTTTTCAACTTCATTATGAAACGTGTTGAAAACCGCAAAGACATGGACAAGACCAAGGAGTTTATCAACCGATTGGAATTGAAGCAGCTGATCAAGAAGACGTGGGGTGTGCATCATGAAATGCCAGTATTTCCAGAGAAATCGTTCTCGGAATTATGGAGAAGCATGAATGAAAGTGAAGAATAAGAATAACCTTTAAAATATTAATCAAATGAAAAAAACTATCACATTATTAACATTGATGTTGATTGCTATGTTTGGTTTTTCACAAAGTTTTGTGATGATCAACGTTGAAAATCAACAGGAAACAGAAAATTTGTTTAATAATAAGAATTTAACGATTCATTATTACAACGACAACTTCGTTTTGGCGACTGCAAAAGTTGTTGACGAAAGTATGATAGTGTTGGATTCTGAAGCATTTTCAGGCAATAACGTTTATACATTAGTTTATTGTCCGCAAACAGAGCAACAAAACTATTTAGGAGATAGAAAAGCGTTATATCAAACAGCCGACTTTGTGCTGGTGAAAGGCGCTGCAATGCCATACAAGAATGACGGTGCTGTGGCTATTTTCAACAAAGAGGCAAAAATGACTGTCGCTCATCGTGATTTCCCTGTAGTTACAGTTGAAAACCCGACTATTCGTGAGATGATGAACCAGGTGAATATGGATTCACTTGAGGCTACAGTGCAGCATTTGCAGGATTATCAAAGCAGAATGTGGAACTCGGATAACGCTTTCGCAGCTTCAGACTGGATTGCCGGTCGCATGGCAGCTTTGGGACTTGAAGTCGAGCAGCAGCCATTTTATGCCAACACATGGTATGGAAGCGGTCAGGCAGCACCTAATGTCATTGGTATTCAGCGCGGTACGCTATATCCTGATACTTATGTGGTTTGTGGAAGTCATTTCGACTCATTCTCATATAGTGGAAACTGCCCAGGTGCCGACGATAACGCAACAGGTGTGGCAAGCGTTTTGGAAAGTGCCAGAATCATGACACAGTATGAGTTTGAATATTCGATTGTTTACTGCGCATATGGTTGCGAGGAAATGGGACTTTACGGAAGCGAGGCTTACGCATCACGTTGCCAGCAGCAAGGCATGGATATTATTGGATATTTCAACAACGACATGAACGGATATCTCTATGGCGATGCAATTCACATCGACTGTATCTATCCTAATTCAGTGGCTCAGATTGGTGATTATTATATGAATGTGGCAAACATTTATTTCCCTGAAATGCAAGTGCGTCACGTCACTTTATCAGGAGGCGACAGCGACCATACCTCGTTTAACCAGCATGGCTACATGGGAATTTATCCTTTCGAAGATGTAGATCATTACAGCCCATACATTCACACTTCAAATGATTTGATTGGAAACAGTGTTAACAGTTTCGCAATGTCGCAGCGTTATTGCAGAATGAATATCGGCTGCTTGGCAGAGATTGCTACTCCAATTTCAGGTCCGGTTATTTCTTGCAATCCTGTTAATGATTTTGCTGTTGAATACCCATTTATGGATGATTATGCGTTGGTTCAGTTGACATGGACAGAACCAACTGAAGGTTCGACAGGAACATTGGTTCGTTACGATGTTTATCGTGACAATGAAATTATTGCCGAAGTCACTGATTATGAATATGTTGACACAATTTCAGAAAACGTCACCGCTGATTATTTTGTGATGGCAGTTTATGACGACGGTTGCGAGTCAGCATCTGAAACAATAACAGTTCAAAGCGTTTTGGATATTCCTGAAATTGATTTTAACGATGCGGAAATCGTGCGTTATGAAGTTTACGATTTGATGGGAAGGATGATAAATAAAGATGTAAATAATTTAGAATCAGGGATTTACATTGTGAAATATATTACCAGAAACGGTAATGAGATTACAAAGAAAATTGTAAAGAAATAGTTTATATTATCGTCATTAGTCGTCATTATCGAGCTGCCACCTCTCTTCGAGAGCTGAAGGCTCTCTAATTGACGACTAATGACTTTTATTATCTGTAAGAATCATTTTTTTCCATTTCCAATAGCCGAAAATGGCGATTACAACGTAAAGTGCGTAAAGGCTGGCTTTGAATGGAATTTCTTTAAAAAAATAAAGGCCGCAGGTGACCACATCGACGGCAATCCAGATAAACCACTGCTCGAGGTATTTGTGCGCCAAAGCCCAGATTCCGATGATGCTCAAGGCTGTTGTGAAGCTGTCGGCAATTGGCACGGTGCTGTTAGTGAAATTGCTGAGTATCAAATAGATAGTCAACCACACCAATGCGATGATTCCGAGCCAAGGGAGTATCAATTTCTTTGGAAAATGTCGTATTTGCACGGGCGATTGATTATTTGCCCCAACGTGAACCCATTTCCAATATCCATAAACCGTCATTGCGAGGTAATAAAACTCCATTCCGCAGTCGGCGTAGAGTCCTTTTTGATAATAAAGCACGATGCCGAGAGACTGCATCATGAAGCCGACGAGCCACATCCAAACGCTGGCCCGATATTCGAAAATAATATAGGCGAGTCCGAGGACTGTGGTGACAATGTCGAGCCAGTGTTTGGCGATGAATTCCATTAGAATTTGAGTGTTAAGTTTGCCATCACGTTGAAGCCTGCCATTGGGATGTAGCCGATTTGATAGTAGCGGTTGTCGTTAGGATGCAAATCGCCCAAAATGGCTGAATAAACCCAGCCGCTGGCGGCGTAACGCTTGTTGAAGATGTTGTTGAAGTTGATATTAATGACAGCCTCTTTAACAACTTTCTTAGGTTTTAAAGTGTAACCAAGTTTGATGTTTGACGTTGAATATCCTGGCAACGAACGGTCGGGGTTCTTGGTGTTGTCGAGATATTGGCGCGAAACATAGTTGGTGTGCCATGTCAAAGCGATTCCTTTGTGGTGGATAGTGATGAAACCGTTAAGTATTGCCGATGGTGAGAATGCTAGAGTGGAGTTGTTGTAATGAATTATAGTTGGTTCGAGTGCAGGAAGCCAATAATTGTCGTATGTTTCAACAACCTCGTCGAAATCTTTGATTTTGTTCTGGCTCAAAGCCGCATTTGCCTCGATGGTGAGCCATTTTGTAGGGTTGACGCCAGCCTGCAGCTCGATGCCCATACGATACGACTTCTTGATATTTGTTGTGAGGTTTTCGCCGATGTCGCTCTTTTCGCCAGTTTGCACAAACTGGTTGTCATAATCCATATAATAAAGGTTTGCACCTGCTGACCAGATATTGCCGTTGTAATTGTAACCTAACTCATAATCAACGAGTTGCTCTGGTTTTGGGAAAGGATATGAGCCGTTGTCGGTGAAATTGTTTCTTTCTGGTTCACGATGGCTCATTGCCACTGAAGCGTAGGCGTGATGGTTGTTCAAATCGAACGAAATGCCGCCCTTGGGGTTGAAGAAATCGTATTTTTCGTTGATATTCAACTCCTGGTTGACATAATGCTTTCCGATATAGTAGAACTTGTCGTTAAGACCTGTGGTTTTATAATCTACGTGACGATACTGGGCATCGCCGAAGATTGTCCAGTTGTCGGTGATTTTGAACGCGGCTTTCAGGAACACGTTTCCGTCGAGTTTGCTTGCGTCAGAATCATAATATTTGTAGTCACCGTTGGCGAGATAGTGGTTTGCGACATCTTCGTTTGAGATGTAAGTTACATATCCGAAGTGGTTTCCTTCAAAATTCTGCACCGACACACCACCGATGATGTCCCATCTGTCGTTTTTATAATTGGCGTTCCAAACCACTCCGTAGGTATCCTGACGAAGGCCTTTTTTACGCACGAAATCCGCCTTTTTGACAAAAGTGCTGTCATTATTCATATAAATCATTCCGAACTTCGAAAGTTTGTTGTTGTAACGGAACTCCTCGTAGAAGCCGTAGCCGTAGGTATAATGCAGCGATGCTGATGTCGTCCAGTGCTCGTTGATGTCCCAAGCTGCCGAGAGGATGTTATGATTCTGCCAGAAGTTGTCTGTGGTCTTGTCCCAATATTTTCCGTTGTTGAGTTTGTAGCGTTCGGTGACGTAATTGCCGTTCTCGTCTTTCACGAAATTACCGTCCTCATCTGTGACGAGATATTCGTAAAGTGAGTTATATTGTCCAAGTCCGACGTTGTACATATCTTCGTAAGTCTTGATGCCTGTGTGGATTCCGTAAGTTCCGTCCATGAGGCTCATGTTGTTGTCGCCAGCAGTGACGCCGTTCCATGCTTGACCTGTGTTTTCAAAGTTTCCGATGTTTTTGTAGCGGATCACGAAGTTTTTTCCCATCCATGTTGCGCCTCCGTAGTAGCTTCCACTGCGTCCTGAGGTGCCGTGGATGAATCCGTCGGTGCTGGTCTCGTGGTAGGCGCCGTCGATGATGAGGTGTCTCCAAAGCAGACCGGTAGAGGCTTTCGCTCCAAAGTTAAGAGTGTTGAAGCTGCCGTAAGAGCCAGTGATTTCAGCACTTGGCATGATTGATGGCGATGCTGACGACATTGCGATTGTGCCTCCGAAGGCGCCGTCGCCGTTGGTAGAAGTTCCAACACCTCTTTGAATTTGGACGTTGCCTAAAAGTGAGCCGTAGCTGTTCATGTTAGCCCAAAACACGCACTGGTCTTCAGGTGAGTTCAGCGGCACTCCGTCGAGTGTCACGTTGATTCGTGAGTCGCCTGCACCGCGGATACGCATGTACGATGTGCCAATTCCTACGCCGTTCTCGCTCCACGATATGATGCCTGGAGTCTTGGCGAATAAAAATGGCAGCTCCTGACCGGTCTTTGCGAATTCTGCAAGCTCGTTTTTCTTGATGTTCGACACGGCGAAAGGAGCGTTTTTCTGCACTTTCACGCCGCTGACGACCACTTCCTGAAGCATCTCGAAGTTGGTGGTGTCGAAAACGATTTCATTCTGCGCATTCACATTTGCTGCAAAGAGTAGCGCAGCGATACAAATAAAAACTCTTTTCATTTTTGAACTTTTAGTTAATTTGTTAATAAATGTGAAGGGGAAAATTGGTAATATCCATCCCTACGCCAGCATTACCTGGATCAGGTTATAGGGTATCATCTCAGCCCTTTAAGGAGCACCCCTTGATTTCGGCTGCAAAAATACAAATTTAATTGATTCGTGAAAAGAAAATTTAAATATATGCAAACAGCAGTCTGGATAAGCTTCGCTTACCACAAGGCCTGCTTTTTTGCACATATTTAAATTTTTTTTACTATCTTTGCAGAAATAAATTTGAAAATTGTGAAAAAACATCTCGTCATATTTCTCGCGCTACTCTTTGCGCTCTCGTCGTGCGACTCTGATTTGCGTCGCGCAAAACGCTATTACCAGCAAGCAAAGGAGGTTGCAGCTTCCGACCCCGACAGTGCGCTCATTCTCATCGACAGCGTGCTCAACATCATGGTGTTTCTCGACGACGACATCCGAATGAACATGTCGCTGATGCAGGCAGAGGCGCTTTTCACACATCCCGACGGCGAGCGACGGGAACTGTCACAACGCATAAAGGCAAAGAAAATCTACACCATGCCCGAACTGGAACGCTCCGCCGACTATTTTGCCGAAAAAGGCGACTACCTGAAAGCCTCCTACGGCGCACTTTATAGCGGATATGTGCTAAGAGAATTACGCGACGACGCTGCAATGGTCTGTTTCAAAGACGCCGCAAAATATGCTGAGATTACAAATGATTCGCTGACTTACGCACGAGCGAGTTATAATGTTGCGAGATTGCTTTATCAAAAGTTTCTTGATGAAGAAGCCTTACCTGTTATAAAAACAGCCGATGCATATTTCGGAACTAAATATGACGAACGTGCATTGGCTCAAAACCTTATGTCATTGTCTTATTTTGACAAGAAAGATTATACTGGTGCTGAAAAATGTTTGGAACAAGGATTGTCTTATGCAAATAAAACTAATTCGAAACATGCATGGCAAAAACTTATGAACAATTATTCTGTTTGTTATCGCGAACAAGGAAAATTTGATGAGGCAATAGCTTGTTTAAGACAAATAAAAACATGTGATACTACGACCAAGATCTTGCAATATTTAAATCTAGCGAAAACATTTACAAAATTTTATGAATATGACTCTGCCAGTATTTATTATCAAAATGTTCTTAATCTCTTATCTTTAACTGATATCAAATCTGAAACAACAGTTTCGACATACGCAGCCTTGTCAAATTTTACCGAATTGCAAAAAGATTATCAGCAATCATTGAGATATATGAAAATGTGCAGATGGTTTGAGTATCAATTCCAAGATTCACTACGCAAAGACAACTTATATCATATACAGCGTCAATATGATTACGAAACTTTGCAAAACACCATGAACCGCCGGATAATTTCAAATTATCGTATTGAAATGATGATGGCGGTGGTGATAATCATCGTTTTAGCGGTAGCTCTTTTTCTGTATTATCGAATTATTCAGAAAAACAAGAAAGAAGCCGAGATGAAAGCCCTCCTTATGAGGGTGATGAAAGATAACGAGAATCTCATCCAAGACAAATCCGATAACCTATCGGAGAAATTAAGGTCGATGCAGAGGCTTGAGATTCTTAGTAAAGACCAGAAAGACAAATTTCTGCTTAGCAATCTCGAGAAAGAGATGTTTGGCGACAAGAACCACTGGGAGGTTATGACCGATTTATTCAACACGATATACCCTGGTCTTTATGATACGTTAAAAGAAAAATATCCCGATATGAGTGAGCTTGAGCGCAGGGTTTACATGCTCAACGATTTCAAGCTTTCGCGCATTGATGAGGCTTTGCTTCTCGACGTGAGTACTAGCGTGCTAGACAAAGCCCGTGGCAAAGTGAAAAAGATTATCGAACAAGACTCCGTCATTTCGACCGAAGAGTAGCGAAGTGGAGAAATCTCCTCCAATTGATTTTGTATTTCTCCCCCAAAAGTTTGGATGACCAAAATTCCATCTCATTAAAAATCAGCCGTTTACGCCATTTGTAAGCGGCTGATTTTTTGGATGGCAGTTTGTATGGGGCATTGTTGCGATACTTTTGCCATCGGAATTCCGAAAAAAGATTTCGAACAATTAAAAGTATCACAACATGAAAAAACTACTGACATTAATTTTAGCAGGCCTACTGAGTGCAGGTGCCATTGCAGCTGTACCATATTGCGACCAAAATCATCCAAATCAAATTGGAACTCCTACAGATCCACCATCAGATTATTCTGTTATTGTTTTACGTGGTGACTTAAACTACAATGCTGGCCCGAATTCCATAGAGGCATGTCATAGTAAAAACTCTGTTCAGGTATGTTTCCATCAGAATTTCGGATATGTAAACATAACATTAATGAATGAAACAGGCAGTGTAGTTTATAACAACACTGTCAATACAGCTGTTCAGCAAACGTTTTACATCCCTCTTTCAGGCACGTCGAGCGGCAACTACACCTTAATATTAGACAACGCCAACGGCTATGCCGAAGGAGATTTTGCAAGATAAATTATTATGAATTATGAAAAGAAAAGTTTTGTTAGTGGTCTTATGCATATATGCCGTTGTACTGAATGCACAGACTTTCAATCGTCAGACCACTTTAAATCTACAGGTTACTGAAAGTACCACAATTTATCCTTTTGAAGGAAACACTGTTACTGGAATTGGTGTATCTGGTAATATATGTTTTACTTCCGAAATGGGATTCGTCAGATTTGTTGTAAGCGACGCTTACGATGATGAATATTTGGTTTATGAATCATATCGCTTGTTTGAACAGGATTCCACCTTCAGTTTTTCCCAAAAATGTGAAGAAAGCTGTTTCTATTTCGGATACGTACCTACAGAATTCAAAATATATGTCAACGATGCCATTGTTACAATTAATTCTGTGGATATGAGTAGTACTGTATACCCCGATGCTGAAAACCGAAGGATATTTGCCGCAAGAGAAGCTAATAATCAAAAACTATCGGCTGTCCAAAACTACATTTCCGAAAACGGTCTGATTTGGGTTGCCAATCACACAAAAATGTCAGATTTAACATATTCCGAAAAGGTAATGATGCTTGGTGAAGGTTTCAGAACCTATGGATTTGAGTATTATTCCAGAGGAATATATTCAATATTTAATCCAAGCCGTGGTGGACATCATAAAACAGGACAATATGTCGCCAATTTTGATTGGAGAAACAGACATGGTGCAAACAATCCTAATAGTCCTTATTTCGATGACGATCTGGAAGACGGCACAGGATGGCTTTCACCTCTTAAATGTCAGAACGGATGTTGGAAAGATGGTGTGTTAACATGCTCGACAAAAGACGAATGTGATAGCTTGAATGGAGAATTCCGCAATACTGGTACTTGCTGGATATTCAGCGCCACCGCTGGTGTTGAAGCAATGGCAAATCTTTACTACAATCAGCATTTGGATCTTGACCTCGCCGAACAATATATCAGTTGCAAACATCAAGATTCTATAACACAAGGAAATTCTATAAACGTATCTTTAGGAGATTACCAACAAGAAGGAGTGCCATACGAGTCTGAATGGCCATATATAGCCTCATTAGACAGTTGTAATGTATATCCTGAACCAACAGCAAGGGTTAGAATAAATGGATATAATTATGAGACTTGTCCTTCACCTAATGCGCTACTCACCAAAATTATCAACCATGGCCCCATTCCTCAAGAGATTCCTTGGAATACACATGCATTATTGCTCGTCGGATGGGGAACAATTGATGAAACAACACCGAATGTATTGAATTATAACCCCAATAATTATCATGCATCTGATTTTTATGGAGCAACCTACCTGATATACAAAGATTCTTTTGGACAGACATCAGATTATGATCATAATTATAGAGATAGGGGTTATGTTTATGCATTATATGAGAATGTATGGATGTCCGGTTCTCATATCTCTACAATTCAAAATAACATTCAAGTGCCTGGCATGACAGAAGAGGATGTTCAATGTTTCGACAAAGATGGTGATGGATATTATTATTGGGGCATAGGTTCCAAACCTGCACATTGTCCGCCATGTCCAGATGAACCGGATGGTGACGACTCAAATCCCGCTTTAGGTCCACTCAATATTTACGGGCAATGCACAATTATCGATACTTGTAACTTTAGCTTTGAAGACGGATGGGACGGTTGGGTGCAATGCAAATCAATATACGATGGTCGTGATTGGTGGAGACATCAAGGGCCTACTTATGATTCACTTGCTACTGGCCCTACATCAGCTCAAGATGGGAATTATTATATATATGTGGAAGGCTCAAAAGCATCAGATATATCTCTTTCAACACCAGTTGTATCTCCGCCCATTGATTTTAGTAATTATGGTGGTTGTGGTTTTTGTGTAGACTTCTACTATCACATGAGATCTCAAGATAATGATGCTGAATTATGTATTTTCAAGAAGAGAAAAGGTGGCGATCTACGGATAGACAAAACAGTTAATAAAGGGGATGCTGGAACAGAATGGCAACATTGTACAATCTATTATACCTCGGATATTGAACAGATTGGTTTTTCATGCAAAGTTGGTAATTATGGAAATTTCACCGATCCTGATATAGCAATTGACAACATTACTATAAGACCATTATTGCACAATGACAACCCTACCATAATAACTGCTGATGTTGTATGGGATAGAGAGAGTTTTGGAACTAATAAAATTATTGAAAATGATATCATCATTGAAGATGGTGCCAAACTTACCATTACCAAAGGCAACAGTTTTGGTATCACACTAAGGATGCTTCCTGAATCAAAAATAATCGTCAAACCAGGTGGCAAACTGATTCTGGACGGCTGCACATTGGATTGTTATTGCAACAACGACATGTGGCAAGGAATACAAGTATGGGGTGACAACACTAAAGACCAGTTGTCATACAACGGGAACTATTATCAAGGCTATTTGGAAATGAAAAACAATGCCAAAATTAAAAATGCTGTATGTGCTGTCGATTTACGTAATCCAAATCATTGGAATTCTACTGGCGGTATTATTCATGCCAGGAACTGCACTTTCGAAAACAATGCCAAAGCCATTCACGCAATGAATTACAATCAAACTGCACCAAATGGGAATATTTTAAATTATAACGCCGTTTTCACAAAATGCAGTTTTAAAATTAACGAATCATACAGTGGTGCGGAAACATTCTACAAGCACGTTGATTTGGCAAATGTGACAGGTGTTAAATTCCATGGATGCGACTTCTCAATTGAAGTGGATGATGGTGGCGGCGGTGGCGGTGGCGGACCTGTCCGTATCGATAATGTGAGTTACTGGACTGAAGCTATTGCTGCTTATAACGCTGGCTTCACTGTTGACGGCATTTACAGTTATTATCATAACGGAACTACTCAGGTTGATAAAAAGTCCACATTCAAAGGATTCCATGCTGGAGCCTATTCCGTTATAGACGGTGCCGGAGGTCCGAAAACATTCACTGTCAAAGACTGTGAGTTCAGCAACAATGATTTTGGCGTGTTCGCCATTGAACCAAGCTTTGCAACGGTACTGAACTCAACTTTCACCGTTGGACATGACGACAGCAGGACATGCAACGCCGGAATCTTTTTTAATAGCACAAGAGGATTTATAATCGAAGAGAACACTTTCACAAAAGGCGACAACGCCGTTGAAGGAAACAACTACGGAGTAATTGTTAAAAACTCCGAAGCTGTAAACGAACTATACCGAAACACTTTCGAAGGTTTGTATTGTGGAAATATAGCTGTAGGAAGGAATAGATGGAGTGTTAATCCAAAAACTCCAGGACTCACTTACAGCTGCAATGATAACGACGGTAATGAGATAGACTTCTATGTCAATGCAGAACCAATAGAGGGTATCCAAAGGTCACAAGGAAGCATGGAAATCCCTGCAAGTAACACATTCAGCGAAAATGCTAATTACCATTTCTATAATGAAGGCATTCTTGTAGATTACTACTATAATCCGTTTACAGAAGGTGCCACGCCTAATCCGGATAAAATAAATGATAGGGTCAGCCCGCATAACACATTAGGTTCTAATAACTGCCCTTCTAATTATGGCGGAGGCAATAATCCTGTATCGCCCGTATTACCGCCACAAAGACGCCAACAGGCAGAGCAACAATTCAACGAATCACAGAATATCTACAACAGCCTAAAAGCTGTTTATGACAGCCGTATGGATGGTGGAAGTACAACAAACACTGTGTCGGAAGTAGAAGCTGCACAACCGGAAGACATGTGGAATCTGCGTTCAAAGCTTCTTAGCACATCACCTTATCTTTCTGAAAGTGTGCTTTACGCTGCCGCTGACCGTGACGATGTGCTTCCTGTGTCGGTACTCTTTGAAATACTCCTGTCAAACCCCGATGAGCTCAAAAACGACGAACTTATCGATTATATGGCTAACAAAAACACTCCTTTGCCCGACTATATGATTGATATCCTGCATGAGGTGGCTAGCGGCACTTCGGCAAGAACAGTGCTTCTGTCGAATATGGCACGTTACAACCACGAAGCCCAGAAAGCTGCAGGCGACATCATCCGCAGCATAATGAACGACAGCATAATCGACAGAAACGACCTTGTGACTTGGCTCGGCAACCTCCAAGATATCGGTGGCGATAGAGACATTATATCAATTTACATGGCAGAAGGCGATTTCGACGACGCTTTTACTCTTGCCAATATGCTTCCAACTCTGTACAACCTCGAAGGTGATGATCTTGTTGACCATAACGATTATATGCAACTTATAACTCTATATAGGGCTCTGGTACAAGATGGTAGAACCACAATGCAGCTAAACGCAACGGAAAAGAGCCTTGTTGACGACATAGCATATAATGGCAAAGGCACATCACAGGCAATGGCAAAATCATTGCTCACCATTTATAATGAATTTGACGAGGAATGTCCGCAACCATCAATATCCTCCAACGGCAGAGGTGTAGGCAAGACGACTTATACTGAAGACGACATTAGTCGAGCCATGGGATTGTCTTTGAAACTCAACCCTAACCCGGCAAACACATGGGTGGCGGTTGACTACACCCTCCCAAAAGGCTTCAACAACGCTGTCATCACTCTCACCGATAGCATGGGCTTGGAGGTTTACACACATAATGTGCATGGTGATCGCGGGCAGAATGTAATCAACTTGCAGAAGCTGCCGGTTGGTGTGTATATTCTGACAATAAAGTGCGAAGAACACCGTTTAACTGAAAAAGTAGTTGTAATAAGATAATAATATATCGATAATTGGTCTCCAGACATGACTTCTGGAGACCATTGCCAATATTAAAACAATGTGACATGAAAAAATATTTATTACTCGTTATAGTTATTCTTACAAGTATCACATCTTTCTGCCAATACAGAATTGATTGGCAAAACTGCTATGGAACCGAGGAAGACGACATTGTTTTAGCTATTTCTGAAACTGAAGACGGGTTCATTGTTACAGGTCAGTACTGTGACGATCCAACTTACAGAACAACAAAAGGTGTGACATTACGAATAGACAATAACGGTGATACCATCTGGCAAAAAATCAAAAACACAGATAATGATAACGGCGTAGAAGATATGGATAGATTAACTGATGGAGATTATATTATGATGTATCAGGACCTTCTGTTATATCCTAATGCCCATTGGGGCAATGTCGGGTTCAGGCGAATTGATGTAGATGGCAACACTATCTGGGAAAGGGCTTATGGGAATTCTTTCGGAAGAACTAATGGAGTATTCAGGGGTTGCGCAACATTTGATGGAGGTTTCGTTGGCTGTGCACCATACAACCAGGCAGGAGGCGATATATCTCACTATTGGGGAGGCAGTGCCGATGTATGGGTGATAAGAATTGACGACAATGGCGACATGGTATGGGAGACCAGTGTTGGAACAACAGGTTGCGAATTTGTTAGTAGTATTCAGCAAACAGACGATGGAGGTTTCTTGATGGCAATCACAAATATTGTCCCAGGCAAAGGCAATATGATGTGCGAGGAGCACCAGAAAGTTAACGGCATCCCTTATCTCGTCAAACTCGACCCTAACGGCAATGTGGAATGGAGCTTCTGTTATGGAAGCGACCATTACTATACCAATATCAATGGTGTCATCGTATTAGAAGATGGATATCTATTATATGGTGATACAACTGCTGACGATGGCGACTTTGAAGGTGCCGGATACCATCTTGGGTATCACGCCGGTATGCCAACTCACCCAAGACTGACTGATGCTTATTTGATAAAGACAGACTTTGACTTCAACATTATTTGGTGCAGATGCTACGGTGGTAGAGCAAGTGACTCCGCCATCAAAGTGTTCCAAAACAATGACGGTGGCTTTACAGTGTTCGCAGCCACACATTCAATCGATGGCGACGTGCAAAGCTCTTGTCTGATGCAATACGACCCGCATTACTACATCGGCTTGCACCGTGAGGTAAGCTGGATATTCCGTGTTGACCATAACGGAGAACTGCTATGGGAAAGAATAGCAGGCAACAGCAATAATCTCTATACAGGTACTTACCCACGCGATGTGATAAAGCATAACGACAAGGAATACACCATTGCATCGCAAATGACACATTATGAACCCGGCTGGGAAACTTACGATATCAACTGCCCTTACAACGCAAATATGCCTGGCTCTGGCATAAACTTCTGGGTTTATCACATCACCGACATCTTCGACTACGACAATGTCGGGGAAATTGAGGATAACGAAAATGCGGTTAGCTTGGAGATTCATCCTAACCCGGCCAATAACATTTTGAATATCAGTTTTTCAGATGATAATGAATGTGAATTCGTCAAAATCTATTCCATCGACGGCCGATTATTATTATCACAAAATGATAATTTTGAAACAATAAACCTCGCCAACCTCACCCCGGGTTTATACCTGATCAAACTGCGAATGTCCGACGGTTCGGAGTTCATAGAACGAATCATTAAAGAATGAAACATTTCAAATTAATAATATCAACTGTATGTTTGCTGCTTGCTGCGTTTTGTTGTGTAAACAACATGGTCGAAACGCAGCAGGCGGCAACGCCTGAGCCCCACATCAACCCAGACTCCGCTTTCGTGAGCCAGTCGCTTGCATTCGCCGAAGAGCATCAATGGGTGTCGTTCCATCTAAGCGTGCTTCGGTTGGAAGAGTCCAACATGCTCCAAGACGGCCCGACCTACGATGTCATCATAAAATACGATGGAGAGAACTCTATGGTGTTCTTCACCGATAACTTCAACCATTATGTTGTCACAAAGGAGAATCCCGAAATCAAAAGCCTCCACTGGGATTGTCTCAGCATGGCATGGTTCTACTTACATCCCATTCCGTTTATCGACACCAAGCCCTATCTGAGGCAACTCACGTCGTGTAAAAAAGACATCGACGGCAACACTCCGTTTTTCCGTTTCGAATCAGACTGGGCAATGGGGCAAGCCGATTTCATGGTGAACGCCGAAACATTCACCCTGTACCGCGCCGGCCACCGCACCTACCTCTGGAATGATGTCTATTGCTTCCACGACATTTCCTTCGATGACAGGCAACATTATGTCGATTCGATAATGGCAAATGATTAAAATGTGAAATTTTAGTATAATTTAGTGTAAAAAAGCATTATATTTGCGGAAATAAATTTTTACTATGAAAAAATTATTTCTCATTGCTATTGTAAGCATTTTGCTTTGCTTCTCATGTGGTAAAAAAGAAACAGATTCGGAGATTATCGCTATGCGCGGGCTGGTAAACCGTGTGGTGCCGGAATATTCGAAACATATTGTGCTTGAACGGATTACAGATACCGAAAACGACTGTTTCGAGATTGAAACCATGGGCAAGGACCTCGTGATTCGTGGCAACAACGCCAACAGCATGGCAGTGGGATTAAACCATTACCTTAAATATTATTGCAAGGCTCAATATTCGTGGTTTGAGACTGAAAAACTTGAGATTCCTCGTAAGATGCCTGTTGTTGATAAAAAAATGCGTCTCAACGCCCGTGTTCCTGACCGTTTCTTCCTGAATTACTGCACCTTCGGATACACCATGCCATGGTGGAACTGGTCGCAATGGGAGCATTTCATCGACTGGATGGCACTCAACGGCATCAACCTGCCGCTCGCAATCACCGGACAGGAGTCGGTTTGGTACGAGGTGTGGCGTGATTTGGGCTTGACTGACGAAGAGATACGCAGCTATTTCACCGGTCCGGCGCACTTGCCATGGCACAGAATGCAGAATATCGACCGTTGGGGTGGACCGCTGCCGATGGTGTGGCTTGAGAATCAGAAGGAGTTGCAGAAACAGATTGTGGCACGCGAAAGAGAACTTAACATGAAACCTGTTTTGCCAGGTTTTGCAGGCCATGTGCCTCCATGCATCACGAGGCTGTATCCTGACGCTCCGTTGGCATCGCTCGGCGATTGGGCTGGCTTCGACAGCACCTGCTGGTGCAAGTTCCTCGACCCGCTCGACCCGCTTTACACCGAGATACAGAAGAGATTCATCGCAAAACAGACCGAGTTTTATGGCACAAATCATATCTATGGTATCGATATCTTCAACGAGCTCATCCCGCCAAGCTGGGAGCCTGAATACCTCGCCCGTGTGAGCCGTCAGGTGTATGAATCACTCGAGGCTGCCGACCCGGATGCGAAATGGCTCGAGATGGCATGGCTTTTCTGGAACGAGCGCCAATATTGGGAAGTCGACAACCGCATCGAGGCTTACATCACCTCAATGCCTATCGACAGACATATCATGCTCGACTATTACTGCGAACGCCAGCCAGTGTGGGAGCGCACCAACGCTTATTATGGTGTACCGTACATCTGGTGCTACCTCGGCAACTTCGGCGGAAACTCGATGCTCGCAGGCAATCTAAATATCGTCAACGAGCGTATCGAACACGCTTTCGAGGCGGGCGGCGACAACTTCGTTGGCATCGGCTCAACTCTCGAGGGCTTCGACTGCAACCCGTTCATGTATGAATATGTGTTCGAGAAAGCTTGGGACAACCCATTGACAAGAGACATCGACGGATGGGTGGAATGCCTCGCTGACCAGCGTGCCGGAAAGGTCGACGCACACATGCGCGAGGCATGGCGACTGCTTGCCGACAGTGTTTATAACAAAGTGTCGTCACCAGGTCAGACAGTGCGCATCAACCAGCGCCCGACCACCGGAAATATCAAAGATTACAGGCAGTATTACATTGCTCCGACATATAAATACAGCAACATAGTTCTTTTGGATGTTCTCGATAATCTTTTAAAAGCAGATTGCGACACAAGAACTCGTCATTTCGACATCGTGAATGTCACCCGTCAGCTTCTTGGAAACTATTTCAGCGACCTCTACATCGATTACGTGAACGCCTACAAAGACAACGATTTCGCAAAGATGCAGCAGCTTGAGAAGACTATGGTCTCTGTCCTCGACGACACCGACGCCATCCTTGCTTCAGAAAGCGCGTTTCTTGTCGGACGCTGGATCCGTGATGCGAGAGCCATCGGTAACACTGACGAAGAAAAAGACTATTTCGAAAGCAATGCACGTAATATCATCACCACTTGGGGCGAGGAAGACGCTTTGTTGAACGAATACGCCAGCCGTGCTTGGGCGGGACTCACTTCTACATATTACGCCTATCGTTGGAAAGAGTTCTTCAAGGATATGGATGCTGCGTTCGCAAACGGCGAAGAATTTGATGAGCGTGCCTATCACGACCGCATCTGTAAATACGAAGGACAATGGTGGCGCGAACGTCTTGGCACTTTCAGCGCGGAGCCGACAAACAACGGAGTGGCGCTGGCGTTTGAGATTGCACAGAAATATCGCGAAGAATTAGAAAAGAGATACAGATAAAAAAAATTATTGTATTTTTGCAGTGTTATAACATCAAAAAAATGAAAAAACTCACTCGAACAATTTGGGTCGGAATTCTTTCAGGACTGGCATTCCTCGGTGCTTGCACCTCATCAAAAGGCTTGACAAAAGCTGAAAGAGCTCAGCTGATTCATGATCGTGACTCTATCCAGAGCATCATCAATAGCAGAGAAGGCGCCTGCGTTTACGGCTCGCCTGAGGTCATACAGGAATACGGCAAGGAGACACAGCGTCTGCGCAATCAATTAGAGGAAATTAACGCCCGTCTTGGCAAAGATGAGCCAAAGAAACAATAAACTCGGTTTTAACAAGCGAGTAAGACTTGAGCTCAATCGTGTCAACCTCCAGCAGCGTACGGAGGAACACGAGCTACATCAGCTTTTCTGGGAATGCACTTTAAGATGCAACCTCAACTGCCGTCATTGTGGCAGCGACTGCCGCATGCTCTCTGAGCAAAACGACATGCCTTTGGCTGATTTTCTCAAGGTTTTGGATGAGATAAAGCTTCATGAAGACCCGTCGAATGTGATGGTCATCACCACCGGTGGCGAGCCTACCATGCGCCGTGACCTTGCTGAATGCGGACTTGAAATATCGAAACGTGGTTTCGTCTGGGGTATGGTTACCAACGGCATGCTTCTCACCCCAGAAAAACTCGACGAATATGTAAAAAACGGTTTAAAATCAATAGCCGTGAGCTTCGACGGATATGAAGACGACCATAACTGGATGCGCGGTAACTCATTGAGTTACAAGAATGTACTTGTTGCAGTTGAAGCGATGAAACAACACCCTGGTTTGACGTGGGATGTCATCACTTGCGTCAATCAAAGAACAATAAAATATCTGCCTGAATTTAAAGAGTTTTTGATTTCATTGGGAATCAAACGCTGGCGGTTGTTTACTGTTTTCCCTTCCGGACGTGCCGTTAACGACCATGATTTGCAGCTTTCGAACGAGCAGTTCGTCGAGATGCTCGAATTCATCAAGCAAACACGTCAAGAAAGCAGAATCCGTGCTGATTACGGCTGCGACGGCTTCCTCGGAAGATACGAAGGCGAGGTCAGAAATCATTATTATTCATGCAGCGCGGGCATAAACGTGGCCTCAATCCTTGCTGATGGCTCCATCTCAGGCTGCCTGAGCATACGCGCCGACTACCATCAGGGAAACATCTATAAAGACAGTTTCTGGGACGTTTGGCAAAATCGTTTTGAAAAATACCGCGACCACCAGTGGATGAAAACCGACGACTGCGCCAAATGCAAAATGTGGCGCTACTGTCTCGGCAACGGCTTCCATCTCCGCGATGGCGATGGGAAACTGCAGGTTTGTCAGTACAGAAAAATTGTAGAGACGCACGGCCGTGCGTCTCTACAATAAATTTTTTACTTTGTTCCGAAACCTCCTAATGAGGAGTACAGGTTAATGAGTGCCTGAACCATCTCATATTGGTTTTGAACCCTTGTGAATTCAGCCGATAGCAGCGACTCCTGCGCAGTGAGCACTTCCAAATAAGTCGTGTTGCCATTGTTCATCAACTCTTTTGTGGCTGAATAAGCCTCCTGAAGCGCATTCACGCGGATTTCGATGTGCTCAGCCTTTTCTTCAGCAGTTTGGCAATCTTTTAGATATTGGTAAACCTCGCTGCCTGCGTTATAAAGTGTTTGAACAAATTCCAACTCCGCCTTTTCCTGTTCTTTCTTTGCGTTTCTGACTTGAGCTCTGAGTCGTCCGCCTTGGAAGATAGGCTGTGTCAACTCACCAACCGCCTGTGCGATGAAGTCAAGAGCGTCGAATGTGCCAGTGAAACCGACCAAACCGCTGATGGTGATGTTAGGATAGAAATCCTGTCGTGCCTGCTGTGTGCTATAGTAAGCAATCTCCATATTGCGTTCTGCCATGCGGACATCCGGACGAGCGTCGAGAAGTCGTGCCGGCAAACCGATATGAATCTGCTCAGGCATCTGGAACTCTCCAAACTTGGCGCGCTCGATGTGATGTGGCGGCTCGGCAAGCAAAAGACACAGCGATGCTTCGGTAGCGGCGATAGTGTTACGTAAGTCGACAATCTCGATGCGAATCTCTTCTAACGAGGCTTCCATCTGATAAACGGCCGGGCTTTTATAAATACCGGCATTAAACAAGGCTTCTGTTGAATTGTATGATTCCTCGTAAAGTCCTTCGAAATACTCGGCAAGTTCCAATTCATGATCGAGCATTACCAGCAAATAATAAATATTGGCGACATTGGCTGCCAAACTTACCTTCATGGCTTGTCGTAAATCCTGATAGTATGCGATTTGCGACTTCGACTTTCTGATTTGACTTCTGGTCTGACCGAAGAGGCCTATCTGCCAACTTGCCGTTACAGGAATCAGAACGCTATTGCTGGTGTTGCCACCCAGATTTGTAATTGTAGCTTGAGGAGCAAAAGCAAAAGTAGGCGCATAACCCCATTTTGCGGCTTTCAATGAGTTCTGAGCCTGCTCGATGCTGAGCTGGGTCGTCCGCATGTCGGTGTTGTTTTCCAATGCGTCGTCGATAAGATTCTGAAGCAGCGGATCAGTGAAGATGTCGCGCCAGTTGATATCGCCAATAGATGTTGTGTCTTGTGAATCAATGACATCACCCATAATCTTCTCGTCAACGGTGGCATCTGACTCATATTTCTTATAGAGGGAGCAGCTTGGTAAAAACAGCATCCCGACTAATAAAACAATTATATACCTTTTCATAGATACACCTTTCTTTAAATTAGTCTTCATCTTCTTTATTATCTGGAGTTAGTCGCTCGTGAACTTTCTGGAATACTATATACAAAGCCGGAGTTATGAACAAAATCGCTATTGTTCCGACTATCATACCACCGACCACGCATATAGCAAGTGATTTATTTCCAATAGCACCGGCACCGCCTTCCACGATAAGCGGAATCATACCTATAATCATGGTAAGAACGGTCATGAGGATAGGACGCAGACGATCTTTGCAAGCACCGATGGCGGCATCGTAAGGCGATAATCCTTCTTCACGTTTCTGCATAGCGAACTCTGTGATGAGGATAGCTGTCTTGGCAACCAGACCCATCAACATAATGACACCGGTTTGCACGTAGATGTTGATATTGATACCCAACGCTGCAAGCGGTCGCATCACTAAATATGCGCCGAACATACCGAACGGGATAGAGAGCAACACCGCTAACGGAATGAACAACGAGTTGTAGAGACATGCAAGGATGAGGTAAATGAGAAGCACTGCAATGCTATAAATGATAACAGTGTCGTTTGATTCGGCATTTGCCGCTTCCTCACGTGCCATACCGCCAAACTCGTAGCCGTAACCGTCAGGGAATACTTCAGCCATCAGCTCGTCGATAGCGATTCGCACGTCTGTTGTCGAATATCCTGAAGCCGGCATAACACACATGTTGTAACATGGGAAGAGGTTAAATCTGCGTTCCTGTGCCGGTCCTGTTGTCAAAGAGAGTGAGACAAACTCAGAGACAGGTGCCATCCCTTCGCCAACTGGTACGAAAATATTGTCCAAAGCACTCGAATCCAGACGGTATTCGCTATCTGCCTGCACCAGCACTTGATACACTTTTCCGTATTGAATGTAGTTTCCGATGTAACTTCCGGCAAGGTTGGTTCCTATTGTTGACACCACAGTTTTGGGCGAGATGCCTTTGCGTTTGCATGCAACAACATCGACATCAAGGCGATATTTCGGATAATCTGGCGAATAAGATGCCATTGCCGCAGATACCTCAGGACGTTGGTTAAGTTTTTGTGTAAACTCGGCAGCCATTGCGACAAAACCCTCATTATCGCCTGTTCCTGAACGGTCTTGCAAGTTCAATTCCATCATTGAACCGGTACCGTATCCTGGAATCTGAGGCATCTGGAATGGTGTGACGTCGGCCTCTGGCATGTTGACAATTGCCCACATATAAATTGACATCTGCATTTGTGCAATGCTGTAAAAATCACGCTCTTCCCAGTTTTTCAGTCGCACCATCAGTGAGGCGTAGTTGGTTCCGGCACCACCGTTCATAAGGGAGTATCCTGTGACTGCTCCAACGAGCTCGGTGTCGTCAAGAGAACGGATGTAATCCTCAAGTTTTTTGGTGGTTGCTTCTGTCTCGTTAAGATATGTACCTGGTGCCATGGTCACGTCAACCAAGAGGAATCCTTGGTCTTCCTGAGGCACAAGGTCTTTCTGCGATGTGGTCATCAGCCATACGAGACCTGCACTGAACGCTAACAGTAAAATCCATGAAAAAGCCGGACGCTTAATGAATTTGCTGACGCTTCTGATGTATTTGTTCAACAATGCGTTGAATGCGGCATCGTAACCTTTTTTCACATAATAATTGAGGCCTTTATGCACTTCCTCGTTAGGATTTTTAGGCTTGAACAGAAGGGCGCATAATGCAGGGCAGATAATCAGAGCAGAGAGGGTTGAGATAGCAACCGAACCAGCCATGATGAAACCGAACTGCTTGAAGAAGGTGCCTTGTGTTCCCGACATGAAGGTGACAGGGATAAACACTGCCATGAACACCAATGTTGTTGAAATACAAGCTGCTGTTACCTCGTTGAGAGCGTCAGTGGTGGCTGATGCTGCTGATTTGTATTTGCCTGTCTCCAACTTCGACATAACAGCCTCAACGACCACGATGGCATCGTCCACAACAGTACCAATGGCAAGCACCAAGCCGAATAGCGTCAGCAAGTTGAGCGTGAAGCCCATGATATATACTATGGAGAAGGTGCCCACCAATGCGATGATGATTGAAATCGAAGGTATCAAAGTAGCCTTGAAATCCTGCAAGAACAGATAAACGACGAAAATCACCAATAAGATGGCAATGATAAGTGTCTCAATAACACTGCGCATTGATGCGTTTAAGAAGTCGTCAGATGTCTCAAGTCTCTTGAATTCGAGTCCTGCCGGCAAAGTCTTTGCGATTTCGTCAAGAGTCTTGTTGATTTCCGCATTGACTTTTGTCGCATTGGCGCCAGGTGCCTGGTTGATGATGAACATAGTTCCCGGATGCCCGTCAATATCGGTGCGGAAGTCGTATGACTTTGTTCCGAGTTCCACGTTTGCCACGTCCGACAGTCGAAGGATTTCGCCGTCAGGTGTGGCGCGCACTATGATTTGTTCGAATTCGCTCATGTCGTTGAGCAGACCGAGAAATTCAATGTCGATTTTATCGGTTGAGTTCTCAAATCTTCCTATAGGCGAAACGAGGTTCTGTTCGTTGATGGCATAGATTATTTCCTCAGGTGTGATGCCATATAAACCCATCACGTCTGGTTTCATCCAGATACGCACGCCGTATTTGTCGCCGATGAGCTGGATTCGTCCGACACCAGTGACACGGCTGATGGCCGGAACCACATTGATGTCAAGGAAGTTGGAGATAAATCTCTGGTCGAATTTATCATCGGTGCTTTCCAAGCTTAAAATTTGAAGAATGGAGTTCACACTCTTCGTCACTGTGACACCTTGCTGTGTTACCTCCGATGGAAGCAATCCCAGCGCCTGGTTGACACGGTTTTGCACGTTGACCGTAGCTTGGTCGGCATCGGTGCCTTGTTTGAAATAAACAGATATTTCAGCGGTACCGTTGGAATTGGCGGTGGAAGAGATGTACATCATGTCTTCAACACCATTGATTTGTTCCTCGATAGGCATGATAACCGATTTCATCACAGCATTGGCATCTGCTCCGCTGTAATAACCCGAAACAATCACCATCGGAGGTGCAATGTCAGGATATTGTTCTATTGGCAAAGTGAAAATGCTCACCCCTCCGATGAGGCAGACAAGCACACCGACGGCAAAAGCTGCCACCCAGTGCTTCACAAAGAATTTTTGTTTCTTACCCTTCTCCATGGCTATCTAACTTTAACACCGTTTGATAATTTGCGCACGCCGTTGGTGACCACCTCGTCGCCTGCGTTCAACCCGTTTAAGATATAGTATTCTTTGCCATCGTTTGATGGGAATGCCTCACAAATAATGCCTTCCACCGTACCGTCAGCTTTGATACGATAAAACATCAGCTGATCCTGAAGACGTACAGCTGCTGTTTGTGGCAGACAAAGCACATTGTCTATATCAAACGGTATGATTAAGTTGGTAACCATGCCTGAACGCAACACTCCGTCAGGATTTGGGAACTCGGCCGTACATGGCACAGTACCTGTTTGGGTGTTGACAATGGCGCCAATTTTCGTCACAATACCATCGTGATTATAATATGAGCCGTCCTTGAGTTTGAGTTTAAGATGTGGCAAGATGTCACCGATAAACTTACCCTTTGGGCCTTCCAAACCTTTGTCCGTCACACGTAATCCGTATTCTTTAACTGTTTGAAGCAGCTGTGTCTCTGTAAGTGAGAAGTCGGCGTCAACGATGCTGTTGTCGCTGACGGTGCAGAGGTATTGTGTGCGTGTTGCCATATCACCTTCGTCAAAGCCGTTTGCATCGATGTAACCTGTTACAGGAGCTGTGACAGTGCAATAGCCGAGGTTGGTTCTCGCGATGTTGAGCTGGGCTTCGGCCTGAAGCACCAATGCTTTTGCCGAATTAAACTCATTCAAACTGGTTTTCAGCACATATTCGCTGATGATTTTCTTGTTATAAAGCTCCTGATTTGACTCATATTGGAGTTTTGTGGTTTCCATTTGAGCCTTTGCGACAGCCAGATTGGCTTCGGCAGCCTGTACGTTGAGCTGGAACTCTGTCGGGTCGATTGTGTAAATCGTCTGACCTTTCTCGACTTTCGTACCAGTGGTGAATTTTTTCTCAATGATGGTGCCGTCCACCTGCGGATAAACCTTAATTTCTGTCGTTCCACTGGTAGTGGCAGGGAATGACATGTTATACACTATTGATTCAGGCTGAAGCACTTTGGTCTCGTATTTCACATGTAGATCGGGAGCCTGTTGCTCTTCGCAAGACGTTAATATGCAGCTGACCAATGCCAACATTGAGCATATCAAAAAATACCTTTTGTTCATAGTTTATAAATTTAATTTGTTATTATTCTTACACTATTTTCAAAACGCAAAAATACAACATTATTCGTAATAAAAAAAGAATTATCTTTGCAGAAAATTAAAAAAACATATGTCAAAAACTAAAACGGTATTTTTCTGCAAAGAATGTGGTAATGAGTCTCCGAAATGGATCGGACATTGCCCTGGTTGCGGAGCATGGAACAGTTACGTAGAAGAAACGGTTGTCACAGGAAAAGACAGTAAATCCGTTTCAAAAGATGTTGATTTTCAAAGCTTTAAAAGCAAGCCGACTCCAATTCGTGAGGTAACAAGCGCTCAGGAGGAGCGTATTGATATGGGTTACGAAGAGCTGAACCGCGTGCTGGGCGGCGGACTTGTCCCGGGTTCTCTGGTGCTTCTTGGCGGCGAGCCTGGCATCGGAAAATCGACCTTGCTGCTGCAGATGGCGCTGCATCTTAATAATAAAAAGGTGCTTTATGTCTCGGGTGAGGAAAGTCAACAGCAAATAAAAATGCGTGCCGACAGAATCGGGATAAAAAACGATAACTGTTTGATACTCAATGAAACCGACACTCAAAACATCTTGAAACATGTCAAAGATGTGATGCCCGACATCATGATTATCGACTCGATTCAGACCTTGGAGTCGCCTTCAGTGGAAGCGACAGCAGGAAGCATCAGTCAGATTCGTGAGACGGCGGCTGAGATGAACAAGATTGCGAAATCATTGCATATTCCGGTGTTTTTAATCGGTCACATCACCAAGGACGGCACCATCGCCGGACCTAAGATTTTGGAGCATATCGTAGATACGGTTATTCAGTTTGAAGGCGACCGACACTATGGTTTCAGGATTTTAAGAACGGTGAAAAACCGTTTCGGCTCCTCGTCAGAACTCGGAATCTTCGAAATGAACGCTGAAGGCCTGAGAGAGGTCAAAAACCCTAGTGAAATCTTGCTTTCGCAGCGTGAGACAGCTGTCAGCGGTATCGCTATCGCAGCCATGGTTGAAGGTTTGCGCCCGATGCTTGTCGAGACGCAGGCATTGGTGAGCTCGGCGGCATACGGAACGCCTCAGAGGTCGAGTACAGGCTTCGATATCAGAAGGTTGAACATGCTTCTGGCGGTTCTCGAAAAACGTGCTGGTTTCCGTCTAGGAGCAAAAGACGTGTTTTTGAACATCGCCGGCGGCCTTCGTGTTGACGACCCTGCCATGGATCTCGCAGTGATGGCGGCGGTTTTGTCGTCGAGTGAGGATGTCGCCATCGATGGTCGTTGCGCTTTCGCAGCCGAAGTGGGACTTTCAGGTGAAGTCAGAGCCGTTAATAGGGTGGAAGCGCGCATCGCGGAAGCCGACAAACTCGGTTTCGACAAGATTTTCGTCTCGAAATACAGCGTCAAAGGTCTCGATACCAGCAAATTCAAAATAAAAGTTGTGCCGATTGCAACGATAGGGCAACTTTTCAAGGAGTTATTCAGTTAATCAGTTAATCAGTTGACTAGTTTAACTGAACAACTGAACAACTGATTAACTGAACAACTGATAATTAACCGAGCACTATTGCGAGGTTATTATCCACATGTCCCGCTGGATAATCCCAAATAACTGGATATCCGTATTCTTTCACTTTCTCGAAAATGATTTCTTTGGCTGTCATGCCGAATGGGATTGTATTGTCGTGCATGTCGGTGAACGCTCCGACCAGCAAAGCCTTCAGATTTGCCAGTTTTCCAGCGCGTTTCAGTCCCATCATCATGCGGTCGATGTGATAAAGATATTCGTCCAAATCCTCAATAAACAAAATCTTTCCATCCGTTTCCGGAAACAGGTCGGAACCCAACATTGAATAGAGAACAGAAAGGTTTCCGCCAATGATTGGAACGTTGTGTAGAGACGCACGGCTGTGCGTCTCTACGGCGTTCCATTTTCCTGTTAATGCATCATATAATGATTCCAGTGCCTCTGGTGTATTCTTTTCGAAATTTATTGCCATCGTTCCATGAATGCTTTGATAACCAAGCTGTTGCATCTTGGCATGCAGCACCGTCACGTCGCTATATCCGACAATCCATTTCGGATGTTTTTCAAACTTCTTGAAGTCGAGTTTATCAACAATACGGATGGTTCCGTAGCCGCCACGAACGCACAAAATCGCATCGATGTCATCTCTGTCGAGATAATCTTGCAACACGCTGGCACGAAAGTCATCATCACCTGCAAGTTGGTGATACTCAGCGAATAAGCGGTCGTCGTAAACAGCCACAAAGCCTTTTTCTTCAATCCATTTCACTGCCGCGGCAATCTCATCGCGCTCAATCTTCCTCGCCGGCGCCACGAGCGCAATCTTCGAGCCTTTTTTAAGATAATTAGGAGTTTTCATAGATGCAAAGATAATACTTTTTAAAATATCTTGCTATTTATTTAAAAATGATATAAATTTGCAATCTAAATTATCTACAATGAAAAAAATCACAACTCTATTTTTTGTTATATTATTGTCACTCAACGCATTAGCCCAACTTGAAGTGAAGCCGAATTCATTCAAACTTGTGGAAGGCTTCGTAAACATTGATCCTGACTACCAATACGATGACAACAACCTTCCTTATGCGGTCTTGAAAATAAAAACGGAAAACATCAACGACAAGGAACGTCATAATCTGTCGTTCGAAACGCCAAAGGGAACGTTTTTTGAAATAGACTACCATATTGGCGAAGTGTGGCTTTTTATCAGCTATTACACATCATACATAAAGTTTTCCTATCCCGATTCCGAGACGATTAAATTTGAGTTTCCTTTTGAAATGCAAGGCAAAAAAGGCTACGAAATCACTGTGGTGAATACTGCAAATCTGGGCCTGGGCTCTGGCTCAATCACCGTGACAACCAAACCGGAGGATAATGCATACGTTATAATTGACGGCAAAGACATTCGGGAAAGAACGCCTTACACCAATCCAATTATTTCGGCAGGAAAACACGAGATAACCGTGTCGAAATTCTCATTTGAAGATGTTACAAAAACCGTAGAGATAAAAACCGACGAACATCTGGATTTGGAAATTGAAATGCCTTACATCTATGGCGAGATTCATATCGAGACAACACCTCCGGGAGCCACCGTCATTGTTGACGATTCGATTTACGGTGTAACACCAGTGACTCTCAATAACATAGTAATAGGAAACCATTGGGTTAAACTCAAGAAGGATAACCTGAAAATGATTTCAAAAAAACTGCAATTTGAGAAAGACAAGCCGCTTGTTTTAAACGAAACTTTTGAACAGTGCCTCGAAGGTGCGATAAACAACGTTTTTTCTGTAAGCGCTACAGAACAGGTGTATTTTTCGAAAGGAAACCTTCAGTATCAGACCAAGACAAACACCTGGCGTTTCGCCGATAATCAATATTATTTTATTGGTCCAAAGAAAAAAGACAAAAACGGCTGTATCGACAATTTTGCCTGGAACACTTGGGATAATCCGACTCTAAAATCCACAAAATCAAGCGATTACAAACAGGAATTCACCGACTGGGGTCATAACCCGATTTCAAACGGCGGCAATAAAAGCGATTTCTGGCGCACACTTTCAAGTAAAGAATGGGATTATGTTACAACAAATAGAAAAACAGAATCGGGTATAAGATTCGCCAAAGCTACTGTTAACGGGATATGCGGCGTTGTGCTTCTGCCCGATAACTGGAAAAAAGAATACTTTGATTTGAAAAAAACAAACGATGAATATTCAAATTATAACGAAAATGCCATAAGTCTCTTCGACTGGACTAACAAACTTGAAGCCCACGGAGCTGTCTTTTTGCCTTCGGCCGGTTATAGAAAAACGATTGATACTATTAATATCGGCGAGCCTATATGTCTGTATTGGTCAAGTTCAATTGGAAGAGTTGATGATGATGATTTTATGGTGTATAATTTTTCGGTGGGTTTTGGCATGAGCATGGATCCCTCAACAGGCATGTCGGTCCGTCTCGTTCATTAAAAAATTTGTGTCATGAAAAAACATTTAGTCTTATTATTCGCATTGGTTTTGTCAATAACTTCGTTCGCTCAGCTCGAAGTGAGCCCCAATTCTTTCAAGCAGATTGAAGGATTTGTCAACGACAATCCCGACATCCAGACTGACGACAACGAGAAACCTTTTTCCGTCATAAAAATGAAAACGGAAAACCTCAACGAGGAGCAGCGTAATCAACTGCTTTTTGAAGGCGACTTGCAGACTTATTTCGAAGTTGAGGAACATGGCGAAGAACTCTGGATTTATATCAGCTATTACGCCACTTTCATCAAAATATCGCATCCCGATTTCGGCACCACCGAGTTCTGGTTTCCGTTCAGCATGCGTGGCAAAAAAGGCTATGAAATGACGCTTATCAATAAGACCTCTAACTTTTCCGGGTCAGGAGGTCTTTTTATTTACACAATACCCGAAAGTGGCGCCACTATAACTATAAACGGCAGGGTTTTGGAAGAAAAAACATATTATCGCAACCCGATGATAGCTGCCGGAGAGTATGAGATAACAGTCTCAAAAGAAGGATATGAAGACGTAACGAAAAAAATTTCAATCTACGATGGCGATAAAATATATCTGGATATCGAAATGCCACTTATCAGATCCAAACTATTGGTTGAGACAAATCCGACAGGAGCAAAAGTCACCATCGACGGCAAAGTCTGTGGCGTCACGCCTTTAAGCATCGACACAATGCTTTTGGGCAAACACGCTTTGGTTCTCGAAATGAACAAATGCAAGACTTTTAATAAAGAGTTTGAAATTGAGCGGAATAAGATGACCAGATTTAATGTGAAAATGGGAAATTGTCCTAAAGGAGCCGCTCCTGGTGTTTTTTCTGTTAGCGACAAGAAAAAAGTTCATTTCTCGCAAGGTCTTTTGCTGGCACGTTATGGTGGTGGAAATTTGAAATTTGCTAACGATCAATTATCGCATGCTCCATCTTTTTTCTCTTCCAATACCGCATGGGGCATGTGGGAAACTTACCCTATTGACAATGCCGGGTTAAAAAGCTGGAGTGTATTGTCTGACAAAGAATGGAATTATGTTTTGTTCAAAAGGGAAAACCCCACTGGTTTTAGTTTTGTCTGGGCAAATATCGATGGGAAAAAGGGCATAATTTTGCTTCCCGACGATTGGGATTATAAAGTTTTCAAGCTTACATCTTCCAACGAAATAAGTTTGGCTGATTGGACAAATATCATTGAACCCAACGGTGCTGTGTTTTTATTTAATGGCGAATACTGGACTTCGACTAAATCGAAAGACGAGCTTTTTGGGGAAAGGGGAAAAACGATTTACATAACAGACGATAAGGTTGGAGAATCTTGTACCAGTTTCGATTCGTTTGCACGCCCAGTTTGTACGGCAAAGTGAAAAAACTTAAAAATTCATTCCGCACACTTCAAATTTTTTTCGTATTTTTGCAGATTAATTATTAGAGAATAATTAAAAACTGCATATTATGTCAAAAAATGAAAAATTTGTCGAAGAAGGCTTGACTTACGACGACGTGCTTTTAATCCCGGCTTATAGCGACCTCATCCCTCGCGATGCCGATTTGAGAACCAATTTCTCCCGCCGCATCAGGCTGAATATCCCAATCGTTACTGCTGGTATGGACACCGTCACCGAGGCTCCGATGGCTATCGCTATCGCTCAGGAAGGAGGCATCGGCGTGCTCCACAAAAACATGACAATCGAGCAGCAGGCTGCCGAGGTCACCAAGGTGAAACGCGCTGAAAACGGCATGATCATCAACCCGGTAACAATCAAAGAAGGCGCCCTCGTCCGCGACGCTCTCAAAATCATGAACGACTATCATATCGGTGGTATCCCGGTAGTGAACGACGACAACGTGCTCGTGGGTATCGTCACCAACCGTGACCTTCGTTTCGAGCGCAAGACCGACCGTCCGATCTCGGAAGTGATGACAAAAGACAACCTCATCACCACAACAGAGTTCACCGATTTTGCAACAGCTGAGGATATCCTCCAGGAGCATAAAATCGAGAAACTGCCGGTCGTCGACAAACATAATCATCTCATCGGACTTATCACTTACAAAGATATCATCAAAATCAAGGCTCGTCCGAATGCTTCGAAAGACGAGCACGGTCGCTTGAGAGTCGCTGCCGCTGTGGGTATCACCTACAACACCATGGAACGCGCTCAAGCCCTCGTGGATGCTGGCGTTGACGCCATCGTGGTCGACACCGCACACGGTCACTCAAAGAACGTGTTCAACGTCACAAAACAGCTCCGCAAGGCATTCCCGAACATCGACCTCGTCATCGGAAACATCGCTACAGCCGAGGCAGCTCGTGACCTAGCTAAACTCGACGTCGACGCTATCAAAGTGGGTATCGGACCTGGTTCAATCTGCACAACTCGTATCATCGCTGGTATAGGCGTCCCTCAGCTCACAGCTGTATACAACGTTTCGGAAGCTCTTAAAGGCAGCGGCATCCCAGTCATCGCTGACGGCGGTATCCGTTACACTGGCGATATCGTGAAGGCTATCGCAGCTGGTGCTTCAACAATCATGGCAGGTTCATTGTTCGCTGGCGTGAACGAATCTCCAGGCGATACCATCATCTTCGAAGGCCGTAAATACAAGACATACCGCGGCATGGGCTCACTCGAGGCTATGCAGCACGGCTCGAAGGACCGTTATTTCCAGGATATGGAAGACGATATCAAGAAACTGGTTCCTGAAGGCATCGTAGGTCGCGTTCCTTACAAAGGAAGCCTCTCGGAAGTGGTTTATCAGATGGTCGGCGGTCTCCGCGCTGGTATGGGCTACACCGGCTCACACACCATCGAGGAGCTGCATAACGCCCGCTTCATCAAGATCACAGCATCTGGCATGAACGAGAGCCATCCGCACGACATCACAATCACACAGGAATCACCGAATTATAGCAGAAAGGCATAATAAAGTTACCAGTTGTTCAGTTATTCAGTTAGCCAGTTAACTGAACAACTGATTAACTGACTAACTGACTAACTGATTAACCGAATAATTTAGATTAAATTGAAAATGAAGAAATTATTAGTTTTATTAGCATTAATGACCCCAGCCCTCCTCTTTGCTCAGGGTTGGAAATCAAAGACTTTAATAACCTTGGGAGATAATAAAATCTCAGCAGGTGAATTCATGGAAGTTTACGAGAAAAACAACGTGAAGAGCGAAGTCCTCGACAAGAAAAATGTCGACGAATATCTCGACATGTATATCAACTTCAAGTTGAAAGTCATTGAGGCTGAAGCACGTAAGATGGATACTCTTCCAAAGTTCATCAAAGAATATGAAGGCTATCGCAAACAGCTTGCCAAACCTTATTTCACAAACGACGCTATCACCGAACAGCTCATCGAAGAGGCTTATGAGAGGATGCAGTGGGATGTCAACGCATCGCATATCCTTATCAAATGCGACATTCACGCTGTGCCGGCCGATACACTCAAGGCTTACAATAAAGCTCTCGAGCTTCGTAAACGCATCATGAATGGCGAAGACTTCGGCGATGTAGCCGTCGAGGCTTCTGAAGATCCTTCAGCACGCGATATGGAAGCTATACCTGGCAAACAGCGCGCCTACAAAGGTAACCGCGGAAATCTTGGATATTTCTCGGTTTTCGATATGGTCTATCCGTTTGAAAGCGGCGCCTACAACACCAAAGAAGGCGAGGTTTCAATGCCGGTACGCTCCGATTTCGGCTATCATATCATCAAACTCAACTCGAAAACTCCGGCTTGCGGACAGATCAAAGCCGCTCATATCTTCCTCGTCGTCGACGAAAACGATCCTGAAAAGACCGACTCAGTCGTGAGAGCTAAAGCATTTAACATCTATAACGAAATCAACAAAGACGGCACAAACTGGGATGTCATCGTTAAAAAATATTCCGACGACAAAGGCAGCGCACAGCATGGCGGCATGCTTACTCCATTCAAAGTCAGTCAGATTGTTCCGGAATTCATCGCTGTAGTTAAAACACTGAACGAAAATGAGTTTTCAGAGCCGGTTAAGACCAGCTATGGCTATCATATCATCAAACTTGTTTCAAAATCAGGCGTTAAGAGTCTTGATGAAGAAAGAGAAAATATCAAAAAACGCGTCGAAAAAGACATGCGCGCAAAGGTCAGCGAGGAAGTGGTGCTGAAACGTATCCTGAAAGAGAATAAATTCAAGGAATACACAAAGGTTAAAGATGCTTTCATCGCAACAATCGACACTACTTTGAAAGAAGGAAAATATGTTGTGGCTGAAGGTGTTGACCAGAATCAGGTTCTCTTCAAATTGCAAAAACAAAATTATAAAATCTCAGATTTTGTTGAATATATCAAGAAAAACGAGTCGTCACAGCCATTTATGTCGGAGGGTTCATACGCCTACCAGCTTTATGGCGAATTCTTGAAAGAGTCAGCATTTGCTTACGAAGACGCTCATCTTGAGGAAAAATATCCTGACTTCAAACTTCTCGTTCAGGAATATCACGACGGCATCCTTCTCTTCGACTTGATGGATAAGGAAGTCTGGAAAAAAGCCGAACTTGACACAGCGGGCATCAAAGCATTTTACGATGCCAACAAGAATGAATATATGTGGGGCAAACGCGTGAAAACCATTTTGGTCAACGTCAATAACGAGGAAAGTCTCCCAAGAATGGAAGAACTGATTCGTCAGGATTTGAAGGCCGACAGCTTGAAAGCCATCGTGAAAAGCGAAGGTTTGAAAGGCGTCACAATCAAGTCTCCATATTTCCAGCAGGGCGATAATGTCGACATCGACGAAACAGAATGGGTTGCCGGAACAATCCGCGTAATTCCTTCAACAGTCGACAAATCGACGAAAATCGTCAAGATTCTTGAGGTTCGCGAGCCAGAGCCGAAGACCTATAGAGAGGCTAGAGGTATAATCACCTCAGCTTATCAGACAAAACTCGAAAACGATTGGCTGGAAGCTCTCAAGGCAAAATATCCTGTCACAGTTGACGAGAAAGTTTTGGAAAAAGTCAGAAAAAACTATAAATGAAAAGGTTTGCAATCGGATTGATTTTGGTTTTGGCATTGTTTTCGTGCCAGAATTCAAAAAATGGCAGCGGTGACAAGGCCATTGCTACCATTTACGACAAGGTTTTGTATCAATCCGATTTGCAAAGCGTTCTGTATGAAGGCATTAGCGTTAACGACAGCCTCTTCAGAACGAAAGCTTTCATCGACAATTGGATCCGTCGTCAGCTGCTCATTCATCAGGCGGAGAATAATATCGACAAATCAGAACTTGATTTCTCAAGACAGATTGAGGATTATCGTACCTCGTTGATTATCTATAAATATGAATCATTGCTGATAGAACAAAATCTCGATACCATCGTTTCTGAAGACGAAATCGCGAAGTATATCGAGGAAAATTCAGCCGTTGAGCTGGATAGTTTGGCTGTCAGAGATATCATATTGAATATCAGGAAGAAAGAACTGATTGAAAATATGAATAACAGTCTTTACAACAAAGCTGTTAAAGAACGTGTTTTTGAAATTTATTAGTTAAAATTATGAAGCTAAGAAAGATTTTTGCTTTATTTGTTTTTGTAACTATTTGTGCTTCAACGATATATGCTCAACAGGCGCAGGTTATCGATAAGGTCGTGGCTGTTGTGGGTAAAAATATCGTCATGCAGTCGGACATTGAGGAGCAATATATGCAATATAGGCTTCAGGGCGGCATCAAGGGAAGCGCTTCGTCGATACGCTGCGAGATTCTTGAAGACCAGCTTTTCCGCAAGCTTATGCTGAATCAGGCCGAACTCGACAGTATCGAGGTTACCGATGATCAGGTTGATCAGGAGATGGAATACCGCATCCGTTATTACGTAAATCAGCTTGGATCGCAGGAGAAGCTTGAAAAATATTTCAACAAGACAATGAAGGAGATCAAGGATGAGCTTCGTACCATAATAAGAGACCAGAAACTCATCGACGAGGTGCAGCGCAAGATCGTTGAGGGGGTCAGCGCGACTCCAAGCGACGTGCGTGAGTTTTACAACAGCATTCCGAAAGACTCCGTTCCGATGGTCAGTGCGCACTATGAGATAGCGCAGCTGGTTAAGAAACCGCCAATCACTCTCGACGAAAAACTTGCGGTGAAAGACAGACTTTATGGTTTGCGCAACAGAATTTTGAAAGGCGAACGTTTCTCAACATTGGCGTTGCTTTATTCCGAAGATCCAGGTTCCGCAAAGAAAGGCGGCGAGCTTGGTTTCCAGGGCAGAGGCGAATTGGTGCCGGAGTTTGAAGCCGCGGCGTTTGCCTTGAAAGACGGTGAGATCTCGGAAGTCATTGAAACAGAGTATGGTTTTCATATCCTGCAATTGATTGAACGCCGCGGCGATTACGTCAACGTGCGTCATATCCTGCTCACGGTGAAAGTGTCGCCGGAAGCGTTACAGCAAGCTTATAACGAACTTGACTCTATCGCCAACCTTATCAGAAACGACAGCATCACCTTCGATGAAGCCGTGGTGAAATTCAGCGACGAGGACGATAAAGTCAACGGAGGTTATCTCGTGAATCCTAACGACGGCAGCACTTTGTTCGCTGCAGAAGATCTCGACCAGCAGGTCTCGGTGGTCGTCAACAAGCTTCAAGTGGGTGAGGTGAGCAACCCTGTCCCGATGAAGACTAAAAACGATAAAGACGCATATAGATTATTGATAATCAAAAAGAAAACCACTCCACACAAGGCAAATCTGCAAGAAGATTATGCCCTGATTCAGCAATGGACAATGCAGAAACTTCGCCAGGAAGCTATCAACAAATGGATTGACTCGAAGTCAAGCAAGGCCTACGTGAAAATCTGCGACGACTATAAAGACTGCGATTTTAAATTTGACTGGAATCTTAGAGAATAGTTAGAAGTTAATCAGTTATTCAGTTAGTCAGTTTTTACTACTCAATTGAATAACTGAACAACTGAACAACTGAATAACTGAACAACTATGTATAGTAACGATGTTGAAGGCGCAAAAGCCCTTGTTGAAAAATATAATTCTTTAAAAAAAGAAATCGGAAAAGTCATCATCGGACAAAACGAGGTGATTCACGATACCATTTTGTCGATTTTCTGTCAGGGTCACGTGTTGCTGGTTGGTGTTCCTGGTCTTGCCAAGACATTGTTAATCAACACAATAGGACAAGCACTTGGTTTGAGCTTCAACCGTATCCAGTTCACCCCTGACCTCATGCCTTCCGATATCGTCGGAACCGAGATTTTGGATGAGTCGCGTCAGTTTAAATTCGTGAAAGGCCCTGTTTTTGCTAACATAATCCTTGCTGACGAGATCAACCGTACGCCTCCTAAGACTCAGGCTGCCTTGCTCGAGGCTATGCAGGAGAAAAACGTCACTGTTTCCGGCAAGACATATAAGCTGAGCGAGCCGTTCTTCGTGCTTGCCACGCAGAATCCTATCGAACAGGAAGGGACATATCCGCTTCCTGAGGCTCAGCTCGACCGTTTCATGTTCAACCTCATGCTCGATTATCCTTCATACGAAGAGGAAATCGCTGTCGTGAAGAACACCACTGCCGCTATTAATAATAAGGTGGAGGCTGTGATGAATGCTGAGGAAATTTTGTATTTCCAGCAGCTGGTGCGTCGCGTGCCAGTGCCTGACAACGTTTACGAATATGCAGTAAATCTCGTTTCCAAGACTCGCCCAAACACCGAGCGTGGTAGCGAGTTGGCAAATAAATACTTAAGCTGGGGTGCGGGTCCTCGTGCTTCGCAGTATCTCATAATCGGTGCCAAAGCCAACGCCCTGATGAACGGCAAGTTCTCACCCGACATCGAAGACGTGAAAAAAGTGGCAGTGCCTGTTTTGAGACACCGCCTAGTTCGTAACTACACCGCTCAAGCTGAAGGCATCAGCATTGAGAAAATCGTGTTAAATTTACTTTAAAAACAAGCAAAAATCAGACCTTCGGTTTTTCAAAGAAAATCTGCAGCCTGATTTTTGCTTGTTTTTAAAGAACTAATTACATTTTCATGAATTTCATTGTCGCATTGCCGATGGTTATGAAATAAATGCCTTCGGATAACGATGAGATATCGATTTGTTGATTTTCAGACGAAATTATGCCAGTTAGGATGGATTCGCCGAGAAGGTTGAGAATGCGATATTTCTCTTCTATTTTATCCGATTGGACAAATATGTTCTCATGTGAGGGATTAGGATAAACCTCAAATCCGTTTTCGGCAATTTCATCTACGTCAAAATGATGATTATCATAGACATAGTCGCAGTCGGTATCGCCAACCTTAAAGAGAAGTTCGCCGTTATTCCAGTGGCAACGCAAGCCATTGACTTCGTAATTGCCTTTGTTGTCGAGCATTTTCTCGGGGAAGAAGCTGGTGAGATGACCTACCGTGCAGACAATCGTGCCACTGAAAATGTCATCATAATCGCCGATTTGCAAGGTTTTATAGACAATACCATCATATTCAGCCTGTCCAACCATATCTACGTGAACCACTATCGAGTTCAGACCAGCCTTGATTTCCCAATAGTCGCCGACTTGTGCGCCGAAATCATATAAAACAGTGAATTCCTCGAGAGTTTTGTTCCACCAGTAAACCTTATTGTCGTCAACATAAATGTATTCCTCGGTCTGTTCAATGCTTTCCTTATCGTAAAGAGTGTTGGTTTTCACGATAATCTTAACTTTTTTATGTTGAATTGTCGTATCGCCCTGATGCGAAAGGTACTGATAAGTGATGTCGCCTGAATCGTTTATTAATTCATAATACCATTCAGGATGTGTCAGATAGCTACAGTTTTCATTTACTGTTGTAAAATGCCTAAGCCATCCGGCATAATAGTATGCCTGAATAAAACCGCAAGGGACAGAAAGCGTTGTGCAGTCAAGGTGTTCAAATTCGTTATAATAGGCTTCCGCCGGTTCTGTTGACAATGACACCACATTAGTAATGCCTGGACAATATCCAAAAGCATATAAACCAATGTATTTTACAGACTTTCCGATAACTAAGTCACCGCTGAAACCACGACATTCAACAAATGCACCATCCCCGATATATGTAACGGAATCCGGAATAATTAAAGGACCTGTAAAACCACAATAAGCAAACACTTGGTCATTTATTTGAGTTAATGTTACGGGTATATTTAATGGTCCTGTCAAACCGCTACAACCTCCAAATGCCAATCTCCCTATTTCCGCAATAGAATCAGGAAGAATCAAATTGCCATCAAAACCTGTACACTGGAAAAAAGTCTCCTCGCCGATATGATTTACCGAATTTGGGATTCTCAAATCACCCGAAAAGCCATTACAACTCCAAAATGCTTTTTTATCAATGAATTTCACAGAATTAGGTATGATTAATTCTCCAGTAAATTTACAATTTGTAAAAGTGCCCTCACGAATGGTGTCAATTGAATTTGATATAGTTAATGAACCTTTAATGCCCCTACATCCCTCAAAGGCACGTATACCTAAATATTCAACTGAATTTGGGATAACCAAATCACCGGTAATTCCGCCACATCCACAAAAAGCCAGATTACCAATATATGTGACCGTGTTCGGAATAACCAATTCCCCGTTAAAACCATTCCCATTAAAAGCGCCAGCGCCAATATATGTCAAGTTGTTTGACAATATTATTTTACCATTTATATGAGGATATGGAGCAAAGGCACTGTAGCCAATATGTGTCACTGTATTAGGAATGACCAAGCTATCCTGATCCCACCAATAATCATGAAAGGCACGATTTCCTATTGCAGTGACAGGATAGTCTTGTCCTTCATAATTTACTGATTCGGGTATTATCAAATCTTGATAACGATCAATAAAACCAGTTAATGTCACTGTAGCGCCGTCGTCGTTAACGGAATAGTTCAGGTTTCTGTCGATGAAGGTCTGGGCGATTATTTTTGTAATTACTGCCAGAATAATAAAGCTTGTTAAGAATAATTTTTTCATGTTTTAATGAATTTTATTTAGAGAGTCTCGACCGTCCAATTTGTTGGAATTCTATTGCATCCGAAATCTTGAGGCAGCGAACTTGGGCAGTAAAACGTACCATAACTATTGGTGTCGCCAAACCACCAGTCTGTCGCCTCATCGTTCCATTCAGTAAAAAGCACCCTGACGCTGTTTATTTTGTCACAGTTGCTAAACATGGCAATATAACAGCCTTCGACCAAAGTAGTCGCCGGCAGTTCAGGTGCTGCAGTAATTTCACTACACATATCAAACATAACTTCATAGCAATAAGGAGCCAATGTTGTAGCGGGTAGTTCGGGAGCAGATGTCATGTTATTACAAGCTTGGAACATAAAACTGTAGCAATACGCAGCCAACTCCGTAGCCGGAAGCTCAGGTGGTGTAATGAGACTCCTACAAAAGTTGAACATTGCGTAATAGCAGTATTCTGCAAGGGTCGTCGCCGGTAGTTTCGGAGCTTCGGTAAGATTATCACAATATGCAAACATATTCGTATAACAATAATCAGCCAAATTAGTGGCAGGCAATTCAGGGGCTGTTGTCAGATTCGGACAGTTTGTAAACATACACGAATAACATCCATTAGCCAAAGTGGTGGCAGGAAGCCGCGGAGCTGTTTCGAAACGGCAGCCCCAAAACATATCATAATAACAATTCTCAGCCAAAGTCATTGCAGGCAGTTCCGGTGCTGCTTCAAGACTTGTACAGCCACTAAACATACTCCTATAACAGTTCTCTTTCATTGTAGTTGCAGGTAATTCAGGTGCGGTGGTAAAACTACAGCAACCGAACATGTATTTATAACAGTATTCTGCCAAGGTGGTGGCAGGCAGTTCAGGAGCTTCTGTCATACTCGAACAATTGGCAAACATATCGGAATAACAATGTTTCGTCAAAACTGTTGCCGGCAACTCTGGAGCTGATACAAGTTTCGAGCAAAGAGAAAACATGTGTGTATAGCAACACTCGCTTAATAATGTGGCAGGCAGCTCAGGCGCAGATGTTACCGATGTATATTCAAACAGACCTGCAAAACAGCTTTTCGGCAGAGGTTTTGTAGCCCTGTAAACCGTGTCAATCAACGACATCACATTTCCGCTTAAAGCAACCGATTTATCATTTGTCACAAATTTTGCACATGGACCCCAAAAATAGAAAGTTTCTTCATCAAAAACATCATGGTTCGGACTAAGTCCTTGTGGATTATGACCTCTGAAATAAACTTTTTCACCTGCTTCTGCCAAAACAATAATCGTATAATTGGGAATAAACCGGTTCCACTCGACATTGTCATAACTATACTCAAAATCAAACGTTGTTTCGCAATCTTCGCGCACATAAATTTCTATTGAAACACGGTCTTCTTCGGCTGTAAAGCAAAGAGGATTGGTGATAGCGATACCAGGCTCTTCCGGGATAGGCTCGTTTCCAGAACCATTGTCGATTTTGTCTTTTTTACAACTTGTAATAAGAATAATCGCAAGCAGCAAAAATGCCGCGTTTTTAATTAAAAAATTGATAGAATTTTTTGTTTTCATAGTATAAAATGGTTAATTTTTATCACAATCTTCAATAATAGTGTCAAAAAACAGATACCAAGGTGAATGTTGGTATTGATAGGTGCAATTGCAAGGAATTGTGAGTGTTGAGTAAACATCGGATGGGAATGCATCACTTCTTAATGTTGGCGGCTCGGTGGCGAGGGAAATGACTTCAGAGAACCCGGTGCATCCCGAGAAAGCACTTTCGCCGATATATGTTACTGCTTCAGGAATTTCCAAATAGCTGGTAAATCTATAACAGCCCTGAAATGCCCAGTCGCCGATTTCAGTGACAGAATTCGGTATGTATAGAGTACCGATTAATTGTTGACACCAGTCAAAAGTGCCTTTTTTGATAGAAGTTATGCTTCTTGAAATGTGCAAAGTGCCGTCAAAGCTCATACATCCACTGAAAGCGCCTTCGCCCAAATATGTTACTGAATCGGGTATATACAGAGCCCCTCTCATCCATTGACAATACGCGAATGCGTGGTCACCGATGTAAGTGAGGTTACCAGGCAAATCCAGACAACCTGTAAATTGACAATAACTGAAAGCGTTTTCGCCGATTTTAGTTACTGTGCTTGGGATACTCAGATTGCCAGAGAGTCCCCAACATCCGTCGAAAGCCTCGTCGCCGACAACCGTAATGGTGTAGTTTTTGCCGTCATACGACACCGTTTCAGGGATTAACAAATCGCCATAAGCAAATTCTCCGCTTACATGACCGGTGACGGTCACAGTTGAGCCGTCGTCGTTGACACGATAGTTTAAGCTGTCGATGGTGAAGTCTGTAACAACCGATGGTTGCGGCTCGATGTTATTGGAGGATTTATTGCAGCTGGTGATAGTTACCAATAATAACATGAAGATAGGAGTCAGATGTAATATATTTTTCATTTTAAATAGTGTTTATTATCTCTTCAAAAGTCCTCGCATCTTCGGCGAGTTCCATTTTCGTCTGTTTGATTCGCATTTTGCGTTTGTAATATGATTCAAGTTGCGTTTCGAGCAAAACCGAAATCACCTGGTTGGAGAAGCCGTTTTTCGTAAGGCAGCAGATGCGCACGTCGTTTCGGGTGAGTTTAGGGAACTTCGCGAGAAGCTTTTCAGAAAAACCGTCGTAAACCAAGTCTGTCATGCTTATAAAATCGTCCCAGTCGGTATCGCTTAGGTCGAAATTGAGTGCGTCGGCTGTAAGGTGCTCGCCGAGGTTCTTAGCCGTAGTAAAAACGCTGCTGCTGAGCATAACCTTGTCGCGCATCTGAAGCTCCTTTTCAAGCGATTTTATCTTGTTGTCTGTCAATCTTTTCCTGACAATCAGTAATATTGTGAGGCTTCCAAGCAAAACGACCGCAATAATCAGATAAAGTTTCAGGCTCTTGGTACGATGCAGGGTCTCAAGCTCGTTTTTCTGCGCAGTCAGCTCGCTTTCCGATTTTATCCGTTGGATGCTCTCGTTGTTGTGCTCTTTTTCGGCAATAGCCATATTCTCAAGGAAAAGTTGTTCGTATTCCATTGCCATCTCGAGGTTTTCCTCGTTGAGCGCGATGCCGTAAAGAGTTTGATAAACCGACATTCTTACTCCAGCCCTGTCGCTCTGCAATGCCTTTTCGAGATATGGTTTTGCATTGTCGTTTTCGTCGATGTAATAATAAAGAATGCCGAGAGTCATGTTGGCGATGTCCAAATCATTGCCCTCCATACCGCCATTGATGGCATTTTGCACAAATTCAATCGCCTTTTCATAATCGCCAATTTCCATATAATAATCACGCCCGATTTCGAGATATAAATCGGCAATCATTTCTTTATTATCTAATAAGATGGCGATTTGGAAGGCGTTGTCGTAATATTGTTTGGTCTGCGCAAACCATCCGAGTGATTTCGCGGCACGCTCGCAGTTGCGCCAAGCAGTCATCATCCCAACGGAGTCGTTAATCTGTTTGAAGTCGTTGACAGCTTCACAGTGCATATTCAAGGCGTCTTCAAACATCTGGTGTTTGTTGTACATCGAGCCAAGATTGTCTTTAATGTTAGCGCGCAATTGCAGAGACGCACGGCCGTGCGTCTCAACGTTATCCATCAATGATAATGCCTTGAGGAAACATTCCGTAGCCTCCTCGGACAGACGTTGCGAACGCAACTGCACACCTTGTTCATATAAAGCGCGCGCACGTTGTTCCCGTCTCGTTTGCGATTCGCATGAAGTCATGACGACAATGAACGCCATCGCAAGAATAATTTGATATGTGAGTTTTGCTTTCATACATTGCAAAAATATACAAAATTTTTCTTTGTCAAGAGGTATGAAAGTCAAAATGGACAAATGTCCATGTGATAAAAAGAAAAATGTCTAATCAAAATTGAAAATCAATCGATTAGACATTTTTCAAAGACATGTTGTCCATGTCTTTTTTGCTTAGTAGACCTTCAGCTTATCTCCTGTTTGGTCAATAATCGCCTTGTAGAACTCGTCGCTGTATTTAGGCTGTTCCACTTTCGGAGCGTAGTATTTGTAACCCTTAGGTGTTATACGTTCGGTTTTGACGTTGCCATCCATATATTTCACAAAGAGATACTGGTAAAATGCCTTCCAGTCGGCGCAAAGCTTCATAGCCTCATTGTTTGAATAGTCTGTGAGGAATTTCACTGCCTCAGCCGGATCTTTAGCATAAAGATGAGACGCTTTGATACTGATTTTTTGTGTTTCTTTAACCCAACCTTGCTCGTATTCAGCTTGTTTTTCAGCTATTTCCGGATGGATGTAGTCGTATTTTGTGTAAGCCCAGTTCGAAACCTGATTGAAAATCCAGAATCCTGCTGTCTCTGAATATTCCATCATTGAGCCGTTTCCAACGCGATAGCAGAGCGGAATCTCTGTCATGCAAGTATACATTGGGCAATAGACTGTGCTGGCTGCGTCGTCAACACCCCACCAGATGATACCGCCGATTTCAGGGATGCTGTTGGCGTTGCTTTGTGAAACGAATGAGAATCCTGTCTGCTGTGTTGCAGTGGTTCTTTCATGCATGTATTCAACTCCGTCGACTTCAAAACCCATTGGACGCCAACGATATGGGCAGTGGAATGGACCGGCGCCAAGGTCGTTTGCCATGTCGAGTTCAGTGCCCTCGAGGTGATCGCGCATGAAGCTCATCATGTCGAGAACCGACACTTTTTTGTTAGGTTTCACCCACAGTGGCATTCTGTTGCTCGGGAAGTTCTCGATAGTCTGTGGTTCGCCCTTCACGTATGGTTTTGCACGTTTGATATTTCTGCCGGTAGCATATTCAAAATAAGCGTCCATGCCGTCGGTAATCTTGTTGAACATTGCCCAAACACGCATGTCACAGCCACGTGCGCCGCTGAAATCTACAGGAGCGTAAACGTCTGAGAATGAGAAGTCTTCGTCTTTTCCGACATAGAGATTATTCTTCTTTGCGAATGAAATCACGTCCTCGGCATAGATGCAGTCAACGTTGTTGTCGGTCATAAACTGCTTGAAATCCTTTGAAGTCAAAGAGGTTGCGTTCTTTTTGGCGAGAGGGAATGTGGTGATGCGTGCCTGGTTGGCGTGACCGCAGACATATCCGTCAGGGATACGGCGTGCTACCCAAACCATACCTTTTTCAAACTTGCCCTTGCCAATCATTTCCATAATCCAAACCTCTTCTGTGTCGGCGATTGAGAATGACTCTCCTTCGCTGATATAGCCATATTTTGCTGTAAGTTCGGCGATGTTACGGATAGCTTCGCGAGCTGTCTTGCAGCGCTGCAGAGAGATGTAAATCAAGGTGCCGTAGTCCATCAAACCTTCACCTTCCCAGAGGCATTCCAAACCGCCGTAAGTGGTTTCGCCAATAGCCAACTGCCACTCATTCATGTTGCCGACAACATTATAAGTGTGGCTCACTTCCGGAATCTGTCCGAGATAACGACCGCTGTCCCAATCATAAAGGTCACGCATGGCGCCCTCTGGATAATCGGCTGCCGGATAATGATATAACTCACCGTAAAGTACATGAGAATCAGCGGCATACGAAATCATAGTCGAGCCGTCGACTGATGCTCCCTTGGTTACCAGGAAGTTGGTGCATGCACTCGCCTTCGTCATTCCAAGAAGGCAGATAATTGCAATTAATGTTAAGAATTTTTTCATACTATTTGATTTAAAATGTTTATAATATTTGATTTATCTTTATCTATTTGATTTTTTAAAGCCTCAGTGTTATCAAATTTTATGTCTTCCCTCACGAAATCCACAAATCGAAGTTTTATTTCCTTGCCGTAAATGTCATTGTCAAAGTTAAAGATATGACTTTCAATGCTTTGTGGACGGTTGTCATGCATAGTCGGGCGCTTCCCGATATAAGTCATGGCAGGGTAGGAGTGACCGTCAAAATCGACGAAAGTGGCATACACGCCTGGCTTATCGATGAGCTGGAACTCTTCAGCGACATCGATATTTGCCGTAGGATAACCAATTTTATGTCCAACTTGCTGACCGTGAATCACTTTGCCTGAATATGAAAACTCGTATCCAAGAAGCATATTGGCGTGTTTTATGTCACCGTTTTCCAAAAAATGCCTGATTTTTGTTGAGCTAACAGCCACATTATCAACATCTTGCTCCTGAATCTTCTCCACTTTGAAATCGTATTGGCTTCCAAGTTCGTAAAGCATACTGAAATCACCGGTTCTGCCGCTGCCGAAATGGTGGTCGTAGCCAATAATCAGTACCGCGGGATGGATGTTTTTTACAATGAAATTCTTGATAAAATCTTCAGATGATATCGCCGCAAACTCTTTAGTAAATTTTATAATGATAAGATTATCAATGCCTAAAGCTTCAAGATGGCGGATTTTTTCCTCTTGCGTCGAGATGAAACGGATGCCCGAATCATGACTCAGCACCTGCCTTGGGTGAGGATAAAAAGTCACCACGACGCTCTCGCCACCGATTTCTTTCGCTTGATTCACCAGGTTTCTCAGTATCTCCTGATGTCCACGATGCACCCCGTCGAACGTCCCAATGGTTACAACCGCATGCGGTACTTGTTCAAAATCATTTATGTCGTAATAAATCTTCATTAGTCGAAATGACGGGTGATTAAATATTCCGCAATCTCCACAGCATTCGTTGCCGCTCCTTTTCTGATGTTATCCGTCACAACCCAGAAATTGAAACCGTTTTCAATGCTGTTGTCACGACGCATTCTGCCGACAAAAACCTCATCTTTATCGTATGCCATAATCGGTGTCGGATAGAGATTTTTGCTCGGATCGTCGGTCACAACAACTCCTGGAGTTTTCTCTAAAATATTTCTAATTTCCTGAATATCATAAGGTTGTGTAAACTCAACATTCACTGATTCAGAATGGCCGCCGTAGACAGGAACGCGCGCCACTGTTGCCGATACGGCGATATTTGAATGCAAAATCTTGTTTGTCTCAAAAATGAGTTTTTCTTCCTCGGTAGTGTTTCCATCTTCCAAAAAGTTGCCGCCGTGAGGAATGATATTCTCATGGATTTGATGAGGATATGCTGGGTTTTCCGCTTTCTCGCCTCGCTGTTCGCAATGCAGCTGGTTCAAGCCTTTAATACCGCTTCCGCTTACCGACTGGTATGTCGAAACTACAATACGTTTGATTCCATAACGGCGGTGCATAGGTGCCAACGCCATCACCAAACCGATAGTTGAACAGTTTGGATTTGCAATGATATGAGTATCAGCGGTTATGTCGCCAGCGTTGATTTCCGGAACAACCAATGGAATGCCTACTTTTTTGCGCCAGGCTGAACTGTTGTCGACGACATAAGTGCCTTTTTTGGCAAAAAGTGGAGCATATTTCAGCGAAGCATCAGCTCCTGCTGAGAAAATCGCGATGTCTGGACGCTTTTCTATTGCATCTTCAACAGATATAAGAGTGTATTCTTTGCCATTAAAAAGTGTCTTTTTTCCTATTGATCGCTCTGATGCCGCTACAATCAACTCGTCAATCGGCAGATTTCTCTCCGCCAACACCTGTAACATTTTTTGACCTACGAGCCCAGTTGCTCCAATGACCGCAATTTTCATCGTTTTATCCTTTCAAATGTTAAAAAATTTTAACAAAAGTACCAGTATTTCTTAATATTTTTTAACAATTGATTCGTTTTTGCGCATAATGAGTTAAAACACATTTCGAACGAATCACAGTAAAAAAATATGTTATACTTTTGCGCAAAAGTACATAAAAAAACGCTAACATTATCAGTTATGGATGCAAAAATGTTTAAGTTGTTGGCATACCTTATATTATTAATGCCGCTTTCGTGTCTCGCACAAGTTATTGACGACTTTTCGGACGGTGATTTTACTGCCAATCCGGAATGGAGAGGTTCTGGGGACTTGTTTGTGGTCAATGGCAATAATCAGCTGCAACTTAATGCTGATGTTGCCGGCGAAGCTGCGTTGTTTTGTAATGAGGCTGTGTCGAACGGCGTCGAAAATGGCGAATTTGAATGGCATTTTTGGCTGAAAGAAGCTTTTGCGCCATCATCTAAGAATTTTAGCGATGTGTACCTTTGTGATAATTATTTTGTTAGGTTTGGAGAAGCGGGGAGTAACGACGTTGTTGATTTGCAACGTATTGATGGCAGTGGCGCTGTTAGCGTTTGCCGCGGTACGGATACGTTCATCGCATCATCGTTCTCCTCCTTCTTCAAAGTTACCCGTGATGCGCACGGAACATGGAATGTTTATGTCGATAAAGATGGTAGCGAAAATTATGTTCTTGAGGCTCAAGGTGTGGACGAAACTTATGAGCCGACCGGAAACTTCGGAATAAAAATAACCTTTAGTGCCAGCAATGCAAAAAAAGTGTATCTCGACGACGTGTATGCCGGTCCTCTTATCATCGACTCCGAACCTCCTTGTCTTGAAAATGTTATAGTATTGAATTATAACAAATTACAATTGGATTTTAGTGAGCAGATCGATGTTGCATACGCCTTTGAGCCTGATAATTATAATCTTGATAATCAAGTTGGTACGCCGATGTATGTCGAATATAATGGCAATAATCACTCGTCGTTGATACTTTCTTATGCAAACACCATAGAAGAAGGTGTAGAATACACATTGATAATCAATAATATACAAGATTTAGCAGGCAATGTCGCAGAAGATATTCAGTTTGTTTTCATCCATTATGATATTCATGAAAACGATGTGGTAATCAACGAAATCATGGCTGATCCCGAGCCTAGTGTAGGACTGCCATCATGGGAATATATAGAGCTTTTCAACACAACCGACCACGATATCAATCTCAAGGATTGGGTGTTGGAAATTGGTAATAGCGAGAAAACAATAACTCAAGATATTGATATAAAAGCAAAGGGGTTTTTAATTTTATGTAAGGAAGAAGCAACTTCTTTTTTGTCAGAATATGGTGAATGTGTGGGTTTTACATCTTTTTCAATACCAAATTCCGGGTCCACAGTTTCATTATTTCAGTTTCATCAATTATTAATTTTCAGTTCAGGTTTCAACATTTTTTGGTATCGCGATAATAGTAAATCCGATGGAGGTTGGTCGTTGGAACAGATTGACCCATACTCACCATGTTTAGGCGCTGAGAACTGGTGCGCCAGCTGCGACAAAAAAGGAGGCACTCCTGGTGCCGAAAACTCTGTATTGGGAGTGACTGTTATTGCTCCTGATATTGATTATGTTAATGTGTTGTCTCCCAATAGCATAGAAGTCGTTTTCAATCAGAAAATGGATCCCAATTCTTTGGAAAACCCCGATAATTTCACTATTGTTGAATTAAATTCTCATCCATATAACATCGTGCCATCCCAAGATAATAAAAGCGTAACCTTGCTCTTTCAACAGGAAATTTTGGTTCATCAACTTTATAAAATTTTGGTTTTTGGTTCTAACAATTGTTCGGGAATGCCGATCTTGGATGGCTGTAGTTGCGTTTTCGGATTGCCGGACGATGCGGCTTGTGGCGATGTGGTCATAAATGAAATACTTTTTGACCCCATCAGCCCCGCCGCTGATTATGTTGAAATCTTTAACAATTCTGATAAAGTACTAAATATCAATGAATTAAAACTTGGCGTGGTAAAATCATCATTTCCAAATCCTCCCGATACGACGTTTAAAGAGATTTGTTCAGAACATCGGCAGTTGTTGCCGCAAAACTATTTTCTACTTACAACAACTCCTGATGTAATAGCTTCGCAATATGAATGTTCTTCAGAGAATTTTATTGCAATGAAAAGCTTTCCAACGTATCCGAACAGCGGCGCTTCGGTAGTTTTGTCTTTCGACGACCAAATAATCGACTGTATGGAGTATTCCGAAGACTCGCATTATCCTTTGTTGTCTGAGACAAAAGGTGTGGCTCTGGAAAGAGTAAATCCATGTATCGATTCAAAAGATCCCGACAACTGGCACTCAGCAGCAGCTCCATTGTATGGCACTCCAGGATACCAAAACTCTGTTTTTCTTGATGTCGAAGATGAGGTTTCTGAAGTTGAGATTGCCCCACAGGTGTTTTCCCCCGATGGTGATGGATTTCATGACGTTACAACTATAAATATCGAAATGCACGAAAATGGTTTTACTGCAAAAATATTGGTGTTTGACTCTCAGGGACGACAAGTAAAAGACCTGGTAAACTGCCAAAATATCGGCTCTAAAGGTCGTTTTGTCTGGAATGGCCAGGATGACAATGATAATGTTCTTCCTGCAGGTATTTATATTGTATTTGTAGAATTATTTGATAATCAAGGAGTTATAAAAAGATTTAAAAAAGCGGCGGTGATTGCGTGTAATTAATTAGTAAGAAATGTTGAGTGAATATTAAAAATAATTTGTACTTTTGTAGTTTATAAAAGTATAAATATGGTTTTTTTTCACGGCGCATTGATGGGTTTGACCTTGGCAACAATCTTTGGGGTTGGTCCTGCGTTCTTTTTGCTGATTCAAACCAGCATTAGCAAAGGCTTCAAAACCGCTTTGTTGTTCGACTCGGGCGTTCTGCTGAGCGACATACTCGTTGTTGTGCTTATGATGATGACCTCAATCCAACTTACACTTGATGACAGCGGAAATATGGTGCTGGCTGGTGTCACAGCGGGATTGATAATTATCGGGTTCGGAATTTTTACTTTTTATAGCAAACCTGAAAAAATTGTTGCACGATCGGAAAAAAAGAGCGCTCAACTTGCCGAAATGGAGAAAAAATTCGAGAAAATCGACCAACAATTGGATAAAATTGACGAAAAACTTGACATCAAACGCGATGGTCCAAGATGGTATGTGTATCTGTCAAAAGGTTTCGTGATGAATATTTTCAACCCGTTTATCTGGGTTTTCTGGATGACAACGGTTGCAACTGTATCTGGTTCAGAGATTTATAATGGTAACGAAACTTTAGTGGCATTCTTCTTCTTGGGAACATTCGCCACGGTTTTTGCAATCGATATCCTGAAAATCGTCGGTGCTTACTCTTTGAAACGCTTCTTTACCGAAAAACGCATGAAACTCCTTAACCAAGGAACCGGCGTGGTCCTTGCCCTTTGCGGTGTAGCACTAATAATCAGAGTGATATTCTTTAGATAGTTAATCAGTTAACCAGTTAATCAGTTAAACTGAACAACTGAATAACTGAACAACTTAAAACTTAATGTCTTTGACATTAAGCTGCAGCGACGTCTTTCCTTGCCAGAAATTCTCTTCTATGTAATAGCACATTGTGAACGGTTCCTTTTCGTGAATCCGTTCATACAAATCGCCTTTCTGGAATGCTATGCCTGAAAACACAAAGTCGGTGTTGCCTTGCTGCATCACGCTGAGCTTCAAGTGTTTACGATTGCCTACAGCACGTGAGAATCCTGCGTCAACAACGTTCTTGGTGAGGAATACAGGTGACAAATTGCCTGGTCCGAATGGAGCGAACTGCTTCAAGATACGAACAAACTTCGGAGTGATGTTCGTGAAGTCCATCTCGATGTCGACATTCAACTCTGGTGTCAAATCGTCGTCTTCAAGATGCTCTGAGACATATTTCTCAAATCTTTCCGAGAATTTCTCAAGATTTTCAGGCTTCAACGACAATCCCGCTGCGTATTTGTGTCCGCCGAAATGTTCAAGCAAATCTGAACAGTCGTCGATGGCGTCGTAGATATCGAAGTTCTTAATCGAACGAGCCGAACCTGTGATCAAGTTACCTGAACGTGTCAAAACTATTGTCGGGCGGTAATAAGAATCGGTGAGTCGTGAAGCAACGATACCGATAACGCCTTTGTGCCAGTTTTCATTGAAAATCACGGTGCTCTTGGCGTTGCGGAGCTTCTCGTCGGCATCAATCATCTTCAGTGCCTCCTCGGTGATGGCGTTGTCAAATTCACGACGCTTTGAGTTGAGGTCGTTGATACTTGCGGCCAACTTCTCGGCGTGCTCACTGTTGGTTGCAAGCAAAAGTCTTACTGAGTCGCTGGCTTTCTCCAATCGTCCCGCAGCGTTGATACGTGGTCCGATGAGGAACACTAAGTCGCTGATAGTCAATTCTCTGTCGAGCGCGTTTTTCTGTTCCGCCTGACGAAGCACTGCCGCGATTCCCGGACGAGGGTTCTTGTTCAATTGCTTGAGTCCAAAATATGCCAAAACTCTGTTTTCGCCTGTGATTGGAACAATATCAGCAGCGATACTAACTGCAACATAATCAAGGAGTTCGTAAACCTCTTCGATAGGTCTGCCAAGTCGCATCGACAATGCTGAAATGAGCTTGAAACCGACACCGCAACCTGAGAGTTCCTTGTAAGGATACTCGCAGTCGGGACGTTTTGAGTCGAGGACAGCCACAGCGTTCGGTATCACTTCATCCGGACGATGGTGGTCGCAAATGATGAAATCGACACCACGCTGGTTGGCATACTCGATTTTTTCAACAGCTTTGATGCCGCAGTCAAGTACTATGACCAAGCCAAAACCATTGTCGGCGGCATAATCGATGCCTTTATATGAAATTCCGTATCCCTCTTCATATCTGTCAGGGATATAGAACTCGATTTTCTTTTTGTTGACGAAATTCTTTAAATACGTGTAAATCAAGGCAACGGCGGTGGTTCCATCAACGTCGTAATCACCGTAAATCAAGATTTTCTCACCGTCGTTCATAGCCTTTTGAAGCCTGTCGACAGCCTTGTCCATATCCTTCATCAAAAATGGGTCGTGAAGGTGCTCAAGCGACGGTCTAAAGAAATCTTTTGCCTCTTCGTAGTTAGTGATTCCACGCTGAACTAACAAAGTAGCCAAAATCTCGTCGATGCCTAGCGACTCCGACAAGCTTTTAACTAATTGTTTATCTGCATCTTTTGCAATTATCCAGCGCGTTTCCACTTAAAAACAAAATTTAACCTGCAAAATTACGAAATACATTTTATTTTTCCAAGAAAAAAATTAAAAAAAATAATCTTAAAACTTTTAACTTTTATCTGTAACTTTTTATTATATTTGCGACTTAAAACGTTATCACAAAAATGTCACCAAAAAAAATTACAAGTGCTTTAATATCAGTATTTTATAAGACTGATCTCGATAAAATCGTCGCTCTGCTGAAAAAGAACGGCGTCCAAATTTATGCTACCGGTGGAACTCTGGATTTTATCAAAAAAATTGACGATACCGTGCGCTCGGTGGAGTCTCTCACAGGTTATCCTTCAATTCTAGGAGGACGCGTCAAAACTTTGCATCCGAAAGTGTTTGGCGGAATACTGGGCCGTCTCAACAACGAATCGGATATCGCTGAGATGAAACAATACGAAATCCCGGCTCTCGACCTCGTGATTGTTGACCTTTATCCGTTTGAGGAGACTGTCAGAAACACTGACGATGAAGCGCAAATCATTGAAAAAATTGATATTGGCGGCATTTCTCTTATCCGCGCAGGTGCGAAAAACTTCAACGACTGCCTGATCGTGCCATCTTCAAATTACTATAAGGAATTTATGGAGATGTACGAAAAACAAGACGGTTGCACGACTTTGGAAGACAGAAAACGCTTCGCGAAATACGCTTTCGCAACGAGTTCACATTACGATACCGCTATCTTCAACTGGTTCTCAGGCGAGACTGTGACACCTTTGAGATACGGCGAAAATCCTCACCAGCAGGCTGTTTTCAACGGCAATCTCAACGATGTTTTTGAAAAACTTCACGGTAAAGACCTATCTTACAACAACTTGCTTGACCTTGACGCTGGTCTGAACCTCATCCGTGAATTCGACGAGCCTACATTTGCGATTTTGAAGCATAACAACCCTTGCGGAATAGCTACAAGACCTTCAATATCAGAAGCTTACGACGCAGCTTTGGCTGGCGACCCGGTATCAGCTTTCGGCGGCGTGTTTGTCAGCAATCGACCAATCGACACAAAAACGGCTGAAGAGATGAACAAGATGTTCTTCGAGGTGTGCGTTGCTCCAAGTTACGAAGACGGCGTTCTCGACATCCTCTTCTCGAAGAAAAACCGTATAGTGTTGAAGTTGAAATCAAATAAATTCCCTGCAAAGGTTTATAAATCAGCACTTAACGGCATATTGGAACAGGATCGCGACCTTCATACCGAGACAAAGGACGACTTCAAGCCTGTAACCGATAAACTTATTGATAATCAAGATATTGACGACTTGATCTTCGCTAACAAAATAGTGAAACACAGTCGCTCAAACGCTATAGTTTTGGCGAAAAACAAACAGCTTTACGCTTCAGGCATCGGTCAGACATCACGCGTCGACTCGCTGCGTCAGGCTATCGCAAAAGCTAAGAGTTTCAACTTTGACCTCAACGGCGCTGTCCTTGCTTCCGACGCTTTCTTTCCGTTCTCCGACTGCGTCGAGATAGCAAGCGAAGCCGGCATCAAATCAATTATTCAACCTGGCGGATCAGTGCGTGACCAAGAGTCGATTGACGCTTGCAACAAACTCGGAATCGCTATGGTTTTCACTGGATTCAGACACTTTAAACATTAATAATATGGGATTGTTTTCATTATTCGATAAAGAACTTGCAATCGACCTCGGTACAGCTAACACCATCATCATGTATAACGACAAAGTGATGGTAGACGAGCCGTCAATCGTTGCTATCAAACGTGATACCCAACAAATCATGGCTGTGGGCAAACGCGCTATGATGATGCATGGTAAGACTCACGAAAACATCAAGACTATCAGACCTTTACGTGATGGTGTCATCGCCGACTTCCAGGCAGCTGAATTCATGTTGAGGGAAATGATAAAAATGATAAACTTCCACCGTTCGATATTCCCTCCTGCGTTGAAGATGGTCATCTGCATCCCTTCAGGTATCACCGAAGTGGAGGAGAGAGCTGTTAAAGACAGTGCCGAACAGGCTGGCGCTAAGGAAGTGCGACTGATTCACGAGCCTATGGCAGCCGCTATCGGTATCGGTATCGACGTGCTCGAACCAATGGGTAACATGATCGTCGATATCGGAGGTGGTACTTCGGAAATCGCTGTCATCGCTCTCGGCGGTATCGTCACAAACAAGTCAATCCGTATCGCTGGCGACGACTTCACCGACGAAATCGTGGAATATATGCGTAAAGAGCACAACCTCAACGTTGGTGAACGCACCGCTGAGCTTATCAAAATCGAAGTGGGCGCCGCAATCCAAGATCTCGACAACCCGCCAGAGGACTACGCAGTTCACGGACGCGATATGTTGACAGGTATCCCGAAGGAAATCAAAGTCAACTACAAAGAAATCGCTCACTGCCTCGATAAGAGCGTTTCAAAAATCGAGACGGCTGTGTTGAACACCCTCGAGACAACTCCACCTGAGCTTTCGGCCGATATCTATCGTACAGGTATCTACCTCACCGGTGGCGGTGCATTGTTGCGCGGTCTCGACAAACGTTTGCACGATAGAACCCAACTGCCGATCCACGTCGCCGAAGATCCATTGCGCGCTGTGGCTCGCGGTACAGGTATCGCTCTTAAAAACTTCGACGGTTTCCCATTCCTGATAAAGTAATCGGTGAATGTATAACTTATTCATTTTCATAAAGAAATATAACGCAGTCATACTATTTGTTCTGCTGGAGTTGATGTGCATCATAATGATTGTACGCAACCTTCCGTATCATAGCAGGAAGATGACCAACGTTTCAAACAGCATTACCGGAGGCTTTTATAAAACCACCTCCAACTGGAACGACTATCTGCATCTGAAAAGTGAAAATGAATTGTTAGCACAACATAACGCATTGCTACAGAGTCGGTTAGGATATGAGTATTATGAAAACGACTCGCTGATTGTTGACCAGATGTTCTCGTTTTTGCCGGCTCACATTATCAATAATAATATCTCCGACAAGAATAATTACATCATTATCGACAAAGGTCGTGTCGACGGTCTCGAACCTGATATGGGTGTGATTTGTGACAACGGCGTGGTAGGAAAGGTGGTGAATGTCAGCAATCATTACGCGTCGGTGATGAGTATGCTTAACTCGTATTCGATTATTAGTTGTAGATTCGCTGATAATCAATATGTTGCGAATGTTGTATGGGATAGTAAGGATTATCGTTTCGGTTTAGTGAAAGACATTCCTTCACACCTTATTATTAATAAAGGCGACACTTTGGTGACAAGCGGCTTTTCCAACTCTTTCCCTGCTGATGTGATGGTTGGTACGATTGAAGAAAACGAAGACACCGAAAACGGTTTGTTCAACACCGCGAAGATTAAGTTTTCAACAAATTTCAGTACGCTGCGGTTTGTTTATGTGGTGAAAAACAATTATAGGAGTGAGATTGATTCATTATGTATAACACACTGATACGCAATATTATACGTTTTATTGGTCTGGTTTTGCTCCAGATTGCGGTTTTCGATAACTTGCGTATCGGAAACTATATCCATCCTTGCATCTATGTTATCTTTATCCTGCTGATGCCTTTCGACACTCCAACGTGGAAATTGATGATCAATGGTTTCTTGATTGGATTTGTGGTGGATATTTTTAACGGAACACCGGGTCTTAACGCTTCCGCAACCGTGTTTATGTCGTATATGCGGCCTTTTATAATCGGAATTACCACCAGAAAAAGCGATATTGAGGGTAAAAACGAGCCTTCAATTGGCGAAATGGGACTCCAATGGTTCCTGATTTATTCACTTTTATTGCTGGTGATTCACAATCTGTTCCTGTTTTGGATGGAAGCCTTCAGCATCAAATTGTTCGGCGTAGTGTTGGTGGAAGTGTTGCTGAGTGTTCCTATCTCATTGATTTTCATAGTATTATTGATATATCTATTAAAACCTGTAAAAAATAAATCAAACTATTAAAATATGAAAAAATTAGTTTTGGCATTGTTGGTCATGGTCGGAATGGTATCATGCAACACATTTAAAATCAATGTAAACCTTGAAAATTCAGACGGAAAAACCGTTTATCTCCAGAGATATGAAGGTACGGAGATGAATACATTGGATTCTGTCATTGCAAAAGACAATCAGGCTGTTTTCAAAGTAAAACAGAGCGATAATACCGACGCTTATTGCATTATGGTTAAAGGTTGGAAGAGACCTTTGACATTATTCGCTGATAATCAGGATGTTATGATTAGTGGTGATTATCAAAAATACAACGGAATCACAATTACAGCTTCAGAAAGTCAGGAAAAACTGAATAAATTCATGTCGGAAGTCAACACAATTGAAGATGAGATGGAAATTCATTATTTTGTGCTTGATTTCGTGAAACAGAACATCGATAATCCTATTGCTCCATACGCATTGTACCGTTACAAATGGTCGTTCGAACTCAATGACTTGAAAAACCTTATGGTAGAGATGCCAAGCGACATGAAGAGCGCTTACAAAGACCTCGTCGTTGAATATATGAAAGGTCTCGAAATGACTGAAGTTGGCATGCCTTTCATTCCTTTTGTTCAGAAAGACGTAAACGGCAATGATTTCAATTTTAAAGACATTATCGGTAAGTCGAAAATCATCATTCTCGACTTCTGGGCTTCATGGTGCCCTGATTGCCGCAAAGAAAATCCAGGTCTTGTTGAAGTTTATAAAGAATTCAAAGACAAAGGTTTGGATATCGTGAGTGTGTCACTCGACGTGAACGAGGCAGCATGGAAAAAAGCTATTGAAGATGACAACCTTTCATGGCCAAATCATGTCTCCGATCTTAAAGGTTGGGCAAACGAAGCTGCAGGTTTGTATACAATTGCCTACATTCCTCAGAATCTCATCATTGACGAAAACGGTATAATCATCAAGAAAAACGTGCCTTCAGAAAGAATGAAGGAACTGCTGGTTTCAATTTTGAACTAAAAATTTTGCTGCACAAGCAGCAAAAAATGGTTTTTTGACGTTATAAAAACAACAACAAGAAAAATTTTTCGTTTTTTTCTTGCATGTTAAAAATTTTTACTATTTTTGCAGTGTCTTAGATACGTAGTACACTATGATAAAACTTAATAATATTAACAAGACTTATTTCGGAGCGCAGCCGCTTCACGTGTTGAAAGGAATAAACCTCGAGGTAGAGGAAGGTGAGCTGGTGTCGATTATGGGAGCTTCGGGTTCAGGCAAGTCCACCTTATTAAATATAATAGGAATCCTCGACAACTACGATGAAGGCGATTATTACCTTGCCGGAAAACTGGTGAAAAACCTTTCGGAGAATCAGGCGGCGGAGTTCCGCAACAAGCTCATCGGCTTCATTTTCCAGTCGTTTAACCTGATTCCGTTCAAAACGGCGCTCGAAAACGTGGCTTTGCCGCTGTTTTATCAAGGTGTGAACCGCAAGAAACGCAACATGATGGCAATGGAATATCTTGATCGTTTCGGTTTGAAGGACTGGGCTGATCATTATCCGAACGAGCTTTCCGGCGGTCAGAAACAGCGCGTGTCAATTGCAAGAGCCTTGGTGACATCACCGAAACTTATCCTTGCCGATGAACCGACTGGCGCTTTGGACAGCAAGACATCAGCCGAGGTGATGCAGATTTTACGTGAGGTGAACGCTACCGGAATCACTATGGTGATTGTGACGCACGAAAGCGGAATAGCCAACCTCACAAGAAAAATCGTGCATCTGAAAGACGGTTTGATAGAATCGATACAGGAAAACGATCCTGATAAAATGGATTTCACAAAAGAGATAAAGTAATGTTCAACAGAGATTTTTGGTCGGAGATTTTTATGGCGCTCAGACGTAACAAGCTGAGAACCATTCTCACTGGATTCGCCATCTCGTGGGGCATCTTCATGCTGATTATCCTGCTTTCAGCCGGCAACGGACTGAAAAACGGCGTCACCAGCAACTTCGCCGACCGAATTACAAACACTTACACAATATGGTCAAGCTCAACCGAGCTTCCTTACAAAGGACACAAAGCCGGACGCTTTATCATGATGAATAACAAGGATATACAGCTTCTTGAATCGTTGCATCAGGTGGAGGAAGTGTCGCCGACGATGTCGAAAGGCGGTAACCTGATATTCGGCGAAAAGTCGAGAACCATCGGATTGGAAGGAGTAAAGCCAATCTATAAAAATATTGAAGGCATAAAAATCCTGGAAGGTCGTTTTATCAACGAAAACGATATGAAAATCAAGTCGAAGGTGGTGGTTATCGACGTGGATTCTAACGATGAGCTTATACGCAACACAGATGAGACGACTTTGGTTGGTAAAACAGTGTTTATCAATGGTTTAAGCTTTACTGTGGTGGGAGTTTGCAAAGCTAGCATGTGGGGTGAACGCGGCATGGGTTATGCTCCGTATTCCACCTTGCAGGCGTTGTATAATGAGAATGAATATTATCAGATTACATTCACTACAAAAGGTCTTGATACTAAAGAGGATAACGAGGATTTCCAAAAAGAGTTAAAGAGAAAAATTGCGGCATTACATGAATTTTCTCCTGATGACAAAAGAGGTGTTTGGATTGACAGCCAGATGGTTAACTCTTTGGAAACCATGAGGATTTTCAACACAATCAACATCTTCATATGGGTTATTGGTATCGCAATGTTGATTTCAGGTGTAGTTGGCGTGAGCAACATCATGCGAATTACAGTAAAGGAGCGTACCAACGAGATAGGAATTCGTAAAGCACTTGGCGCAAAACCTCGTTCAATTCTTCTCTCAATAGTAATGGAATCATTAGTAATCACTACTATTTTCGGATATGTCGGCATGATGTGCGGAATCGGAGTGACGGAAATCATCAGCTCGATTATGGAATCGACCGGAGGTCTGGGCGACGGCAACGGAATGTCGGTGTTTGTCGATCCAACAGTTGATATCAGCATTGTGATTTCTGCGACATTAGTGTTGATTATCAGCGGTGTGGCCGCCGGATTCGCCCCTGCGTGGAATAGTGTTAAGGTAAAACCAATAGAGGCAATGAATTATCGATAATATGTTTGACGTAGATAATATAAACGAAATTTGGCAAACCATAGCCCGCAACAAGACCCGCAGTCTTTTGACAGCCTTCGGTGTGTTCTGGGGAATCTTCATCCTGGTGATTCTGTTGGCGTGCGGCAATGGTTTCGATAACGGTTTGCGCAGCAATATCGAGGGTTTTTCAACCAATTCGACATTTTTAATTCCAAGTTACACCACCGAGGCGTATAAAGGCTATCAAAAAGGACGTGATTGGGATTTCACCATGTCTGACATGGAAGCTATTAAAAAGAAAATCAAAGGGATAGAAATGATTTCGCCTATATCGAGCGTTTATACATACGATGGCGAGAATACTGTGTTTTACGGTACCAAAGGCGGCAATTTCGGTATGAAAGGTGTGTTGCCGAACTATAATGATATCGATAGGGGAAAGGTGGTTTATGGTCGTTTCATCAACGAGACCGACATAAACGAGGGTAGAAAAGTCTGCGTTTTGGGAAAGAAAGTGTATGAAGACGTTATCGGTGCCGACAAGAATCCTTTGGGTTTGATGATAAAGGCTAACGGCATTTATTATCAAGTTATTGGAGTGATTGAGTCATACAATTCAAGTGTCAATATCGGCGGTTCGATGAACGAAACGGTGATATTGCCTCTGACGACCATGCAGATAGCTTACCATACCGGCGACAAATTCGATTTTATGATGTTTACCACCGCAAGAGGCTATGAAACAAAAGTGTTGCAGGAAGAAGTGAAGTCATTGCTCCGCGAGCGTCACGATATAGCTCCGACCGACGAAGGTGCCTTTATGTGCTTCGATTTCGAGCAATTGTTCAATATGTTTGAATATCTGTTTTTAGGAATAAAGATATTGATTTGGATTGTTGGTATCGGAACTCTGCTTTCGGGCGTGGTCGGCGTGAGCAACATCATGCTGGTGACCATTAAAGAAAGAACGCGTGAGATTGGTGTGCGACGTGCAATCGGCGCGAAACCGGGATTGATAATCCGTCAGGTAATGGCTGAGAGTTTGCTGCTGACCATCTTAGCTGGAATTGTGGGATTGGTTTTAGGTGTGGCGATAATGTCGGTAGTAGCAGGAATTGTTGGCAATACACCGTCAGAAGATGTGATGTTCCTTGATCCGCAAATCGGGTTTGGAGCGGCAATTGCAGCAACAGTGATCATCATTTTGTCAGGATTGCTAGCAGGAGTGCTTCCGGCAACCCGAGCGATACAAATCAAGGCAATTGATGCAATTAGAGAGGAATAATTAATCTCTCGCAGATCTCGCAGAAAACGCAGAAATAATCTTCCACAGTCCAGTCTGCGAGATCTGCAGCTCGCGACGCGAGCAATCACGCAGAGGACGAAAAAAAAGATTCTGCGAAATCAGCGAGATCTGCGAGAGGAAAAAAAGAAAAATATTAAAATTAAAAAATATGAAAAAATTCTTTAAAATCTTATTTTTCATTGCGTTGATCGCAGCAGTGGTGTGGACGTTCGTTTATCTTTTTAAGAAGTCACAACCACAGGAAAAGGTTTATGAAACAGTTGAGGCAACCATCGGTACGGTAGAGAAAAAGACCGTTATCACTGGTCAAATCAACCCGAGAGATGAGGTCTCAATCAAGCCGCAGGTATCCGGAATCATCAGTAAAATCTACAAAGAAGCAGGTCAGATGGTGAAGAAGGACGAGGTTATCGCCATGGTGAAAATCATCCCTGATGTGGCAAATCTGGCCGCCACCGAGTCGCAGGTGAAACTCGCAAAAATGAATCTCGACAATGTGGAGAAATCGTTTAATCGTCAGAAAGCATTGAAAGAGAAAGGTTTAATCGCTGCTGAGGAATATGAGAAATCGCAACTGGAATACGATCAGGCGAAAGAAAACTACGACAACGCTCTCGACCAGCTTAATATCGTGAAGGAAGGTATCTCGAAAAACGCCTCGGAATACACGAATACCTCAATAAAATCAACTATCGACGGCATGATTCTCGACATTCCGGTGAAGGTTGGAAACAGCGTCATCAACTCGAACACTTTCAACGATGGAACAACAATCGCCACCGTTGCCGATATGCACGATATGATTTTCGTGGGCAAGATGGACGAAACAGAAGTCGGACGCATCAACGAGGGTATGCCGATGCAAATCACGATAGGTGCAATGAACGACAAGAAATTCGACGCTGTGCTGGAATATATAGCACCTAAAGGCACTTCCGAGAACGGTGCTGTGTTCTTCCAGATGAAAGCGCGCCTTATCGTTCCTGATGATGTGTATCTTCGCGCAGGTTACAGCGCCAACGGCGAAATCATCATCGAACAGGCTGTCGACGCGGTTACCGTGCCTGAAAGCTGCATCGTTTACATCAACGACAGTACCTTCGTTTATAAAGACGATGTGAAAACTCCAGTGACTACAGGTCTCTCAGATGGTGTCAACATCGTCATCACCGAAGGACTCACCGCCGGAGACAAAATCAGAGGAAATGAAATATATAATTAATCTCTCGCAGATATCGCAGAAAACGCAGAAATAATCTTCCACAGTCCAGTCTGCGAGATCTGCAGCTCGCGACGCGAGCAATCCCGCAGAGGACGAAAAAAAGATTCCGCGAAGTCTGCGAGATCTGCGTGAGAAAAATACTAAAAAACAATTATTGAATTATTAAAATAAATACTATATGAAAAAGTTGATTCTTATAATTTCAATAGTAACAATCTCTTTTGTGAGCAAAGCGCAAAAGGTTTGGACTCTCGACGAGTGTGTGAACTATGCCATGGAGCATAACGTCACGATTCTGCAGAGCGTCATCAGCCAAAACAATGCCGAGTTTCAATATAAAATGGCTAAAAACGCTTGGCTTCCTACAGTGAGCGCCGACGCCAGCGAGAGTTTCGGTTTCGGACAGTCGCCTTCAGCAAACGGTGTCTACGTGTCGGACAACTCCTCTTCTACATCGTTCGGAATATCAGTGGGAATGCCGCTTTTCAACGGATTGAGTCTCTATCACCAGACAAAATCGAGCAGTCTCGAGCTGAACGCTTCGAAAAAAGACCTCGAGGCTGCAAAATACGATCTGAAGCTTCTCATTATGTCGTATTACATGCAAGTTGTTTATAATAAGGAACTTAAGGCTATTGCCGAGAAACAGCTGACTCTCACTGAGGAACAGCACAACAAAACGCAGCAGCTATTCGAGTTGGGCAAAGTGCCGGAGTCGAATGTGTATGAGAGCGCCGCTCAGGTGGCAACTGCTAAATCGTCGCTCGTTCAGGCTAATAACAACTTGATGCTCAGTATCTTAGACATTGTTCAGGCTCTTGAGCTTGATAATGTCGATGACTTCGATGTGGTGTCGCCTGACGATTTTCAAGATATCGACAATCAAGCGATTCCGTCGCAAGAATCTACTTTCGAATTTGCCCTTCAGCATCAGCCGAGGATGGAAGCCGCCAACATGCGCCTCGAAAAGGCTTATGTCGACGTAAAAGCTTCAAAATCATCATGGTATCCGTCGCTGAGCCTCTTCGCGGGCTATTCAAACGGTTATTACAACTACTTTTCTCAAAGCTATAACCCGTCATTTTCCGATCAGATCAATAACAACGGCAGAACGAGCTTCGGTGTCAGGTTAAGCATACCGATTTTCAATGCCATGCAGACAAAATATCGTGTCGAGCAGACTAAATTATCGATTGAAAATCAAGAACTTGAGATACAAAACACGCAAAAAAACCTGAAAAAGGAAATCCAACAGGCTTTCTACAACGCTATCGCCGCCGAACAAAAATACAAGGCCGCCGACGAGACTTACCAGTCGGCTGAGGTGGCTTACCGTTACTCAAACGAGAGCTTTGACGCCGGAAAAACCACTCTTCTGGAGCTCAACGAAAGCAAAAACCGACTCTTCAAATCGGAAAGCGAAATGCTTCAAGCTAAATACGAATACCTTTACAGAGTGGAAGTATTGAAGTTTTATAATCAATAATAATATTATAGTATTTAAATATTAACACACAATAATTAAATAGTAAAAATAATTTGTAAAACCATGCAGCAAAAAGCGTATTTTTGCGTTCCAAAAGTGAAAATTAGATAAAAACATACAAAATGAAAAAACATTTACTATTTGCAGCTTTCATGCTGTTCGCATCAGCAAGCTTATTTGCTCAAACAACAAAAGAAAGAACTATCATTATCAGAGAAGGTAACGACAATGACGAAAAAGTTACAGTCATCGAGAGAATCTTCACAAGCAAACTTCACCAAACCTTGCCTGATTTGTACTATGGCTTTTTAAACTTAAATAACGACGCATTCGGTCCTAGTGCAAACGTGCCGCTCCGTTCATCATCATTCGAATGGGGTACTTACAACCAGCACACCATTTTCATGGAAAAAAGCGGTCATTTCGGAATGTCGTGGGGTCTCGGTATCAGCAATAGTTACAACTATTTTTCACATGACAAAGTTTTGAGAAAAGACAATGAAGGAAAAGCATATTTCCAGTCGCTCAACGCTTATTCTTCAGAAGAAGGCAACGGTCCTGTGAACAATTACGCACACCGTAGTTTCCTGCGTTACTGGAGCTTGCGTCTTCCTCTCCTGATGCAGGTTCAGTGGCAAATCAACGACACTCCATTTGCATTGGCCGCCGGTGTTGAGGCTGAATGGCGCTTTGGTGTCCGCTCGTTCGCAAGATACGGTGGCGCTAAGCATACCATCACCGACGCCCTTGATTACAGTCCTGTCGGCGTAAACGCTTTGGCTGCACTTTCAATTGACGATGGTATTATCTTTGCCAGATTCGGTCTCAGCGACTTTTTCGGTGCCTACGATACCAAAGGCGACTTCAGTAATATGTATCAGATGACAATCGGTTTCGGATTTAATTTTGACTAAAAGATATATCGTGACGAAAAAATGTTTATTTTTGCCACATGGTAGAAAATGAACATTTTGAAAATCAACAGCACGAATGGGAATCTGCATTGCAGGTGACTGGCACCGACCAGCCTGCAGTGCAGGTTAACCCTAAAGCGCTTGAGCGTCTGATGCTTAGCCGTCAGAAGCTGCTTCCTTTGAAAGAATATGTCGACGGCATCCTCGCCGGCGATATCACCATATTGAGCAAAGCTATCACTTTGGTTGAGAGTTCTTTGCCCACCCACCAGAAACTCGCACAAGAAATCATCGCGGAATGCATTCCACATAGCGGAAAAGCGCTCCGATTAGGAATTACCGGCGTTCCCGGAGCCGGAAAAAGTACATTTATCGAGGCTCTCGGAATGGAATTGTGCCACCAGAACAAACGTATCGCTGTGCTAGCCATCGACCCGAGCTCACAACGTTCAAAAGGCTCGATTTTAGGCGACAAAACCCGAATGGAAGAGCTTTCGCAACAACGTAACGCATATATCAGACCGTCGGCATCGGCTGGCACTTTGGGTGGTGTGGCGCGTAAAACCCGTGAAGCCATAATCCTTTGCGAGGCCGCGGGTTTCGACACCATAATTGTTGAAACCGTTGGTGTCGGACAGAGCGAGACAGCAGTCTATTCGATGGTCGATTACTTCCTTTTGCTGCTCATCGGAGGCGCTGGCGATGAGCTTCAGGGCATAAAACGCGGCATCATGGAGATGGCCGACGGTATCGTTGTCAACAAAGCCGATGGCGACAACGTGAACCGAGCCGAGAGAGCCGCCGCCGAAATTCGCAACGCCGTTCATCTTTTCCCGCCTTCAGAATCAGGACAACCGGTGAATGTGAAGACATGCTCCGCACGCACTCATTACAACGTTCCAGAAGTGTGGAACATGGTGCTCAACCACGTCGAAAACATCAAAAAATCGGGATATCTCGACGAAAAACGCGCCCGCCAGGACGTACAGATGATGCTCGACACCATCGAGAACACGCTGAAGTCGAACTTCTATGAAAATGCCAATATTAAAAATTGGCTTGGTGTTATCGAAAATAACGTTCAAGATAAGAAAATAAGCGCCTACGAAGGAGCAAGGAGATTATTAGAACTTTATGAAGTTCCTCAATCTACTTCAGAATCAAGAGAGAGATTTTTTAAATAATCTTAATCTCTCGCAGATTTCGCTGATTTCGCAGAATTTTTTTTCAGTTCTTCCTCTGCGGGATTGCTCGCGTGCGAGCTGCAGATCTCGCAGATTGGACTGTGGAAGGCTAATTCTGCTTTATCTGCGGTATCTGCGAGAGAAAAACAAGAAAAATCAAATGTTGAAAAAATGTTGAAAAAATTGTCAAACGTATAGTTTTTTGCACTATCTTTGCCAGTCCAACTATAGTGTAAAAAGATTTATAAAAAAGACATAAAATTTTTAACTATCATGGACGAAAGAATTCAAATGAATCCAAATCTGCTGGTGCGCTATCTTCAGAAGCCGGCAGAAGAGTTTACAAAGCTGGACATCATCCGCTATTGCGAGGAAAATCAAGTGGAATTTATCAATTTCCATTACTGCGGTTGGGACGGCCGACTCAAAACCCTTAACTTCGTAATCCACAGCTATGAACACCTCGACAACATCCTCTCAGCAGGTGAACGTGTCGACGGCTCAAGCCTTTTCCCGTTCATCGAGGCAGGGAAATCTGACCTTTACGTGATGCCGAAGTTCAAGACAGCCTTCCGTAACCCGTTCACGGAGGTACCTACCGTCGACCTACTCTGTTCGTTTTACAATCGTGACGGCGAGCCGTTTGAGAGCTCTCCTGAGCATATTCTCCACAAGGCTCACCAGGTGTTCCAGAAATCGACAGGCCTCAAGATGGAGACCATGGGCGAACTCGAATATTACATCATAGCCGATGACGAGGAAACCTACGAAGTGCCAGATCAGAAAGGCTATCACGAGAGTGCTCCGTTCAATAAATTCACCGATTACCGTGTGGAGGCAATGCGCCTCATCGCACAGGCCGGAGGTCTCATCAAATATGGCCATTCGGAGGTCGGAAACTTTACCAAAGACGGTAAGATTTATGAACAAAACGAGATCGAATTTTTGCCTACAAATATCGAAGACGCAGCCGACCAACTCGTTGTGGCTAAATGGATTATGCGTCAGTTGGCATACCAGTACGGAGTCACTATCACATTCGCTCCTAAGATCACTGTGGGCAAGGCCGGAAGCGGTCTGCACGTACACTGCAAGTTCACCAAGAACGGCAAGAGCGTGATGGTGCGTAACGGCGAACTCACCGACTATGCAAAGAAAGCTATCGCAGGTTATATGATGGCAGGTACTTCATTGCCGGCATTCGGTAATCCTAATCCATTGTCATTCATGCGTTTAGTGCCTCACCAGGAAGCTCCGACATCGCTTTGCTGGTCGTTCTCAAACCGCAGCGCTTTGGTGCGTGTTCCACTCGGCTGGATCAACAATGGAAAAGACATGCTCGCCGACGCCAACCCGATGGAAAAACCGTCGAATCGCGACTTCAGCGACAAGCAGACATTTGAATGGCGTGCCTCCGACGGATGTGCCGATCTGTACCTCCTCATGGCAGCATTGTGCGCAGCCGCACGTTACGGCATGGAAAGCCCTGACGCCCTTAAAGTTGCTGAAAAAACATACGTCGGATTGGGCGTAAATATCCACGACGACAAGAACAAAGCGGTGGCCGAAGCCCTCGAACAGCTCCCTGATTCATGCGTGAGAGCCGCCGAAGAACTAGAAAAAGACCGCGAAATCTATACCGCGAAGGGTGTTTTCTCAGATAATATCATTGATTATCTTATCAAATACCTCAGAAACTTCAATGACGCGAATTTGCGTGCAGAATTAGGCAATGACGAAGAAAAAATCATGAAACTTGTGAAAGAAAATATCCATGTCGGATAAAAAAATTGCAGGTCTGTTGATAAAAAAATGAAAAAAACACGCACGCGTATTAAAAAAGTCCGTATATTTGCGAGTTAAAAATGACTAAAAAATTAGAAAAACAAACACAATTATTAACAAAATCATTCAAATTATGAGTAAAAAACTTATTCTCTTTTTGATGGTGCTCTTGTTCGGAAGCGCAAGCTTCTTAAGAGCAGATGAGGTCACAATCGGTGATCCTACATCAACAACAACGAATAGCTATTTACCAACTTATTCGTTGTACAACTACTCATTGACACAGCAGATTTACACTGCTGATGAAATTGGAATGGGTGGTACAATCAGTGATGTTACGCTTTGGTTGAAGAACTCATCAAGCTACGCTCGTAACCTCAACGTTTACATGAAGGAAGTGAGCGAAAGCGCATTTGAAAACAACTCAGCGTGGGTGAGCATGACAGATGCTGACTTGGTTGCTACCGGCACATTGGCCAGTGGTATTTCAGCCCCTGTCGAAACAACATTCACACTCACCACTCCATTCAGCTACAGTGGTGACGCTAACTTGGTTATTTGCTTCCAGGATGTTACCGGTTCATGGAGCAGCGGTGCAGCTAGTGTCGTTATGACTGCTACCGACCAAGCTATCTATGCTTATCGTGATGCTTCATTGTATGATCCATCAAATCCAGGTGTGACAGGTTATCTTTCAACAAACAAAAGCGTTGTGAGACTTCACATCGAATCAGCTCCAACACCTCCAACACCAACAGGAGATCTCGTTGTCACTCCTAACCCATTCGAACTTGGTGAAAGAGCACTCAATGGTTGGATGGAACCATACGCAGTTAGAATTAACAACGGCGGTAACAATGTAAGTCTTACAGCTAACATCAGCAACACAGCTGGTGTCAACGCTTTCTCATTGAGCCAAGAGATTAACAACTACGCTCTCGCTACAGGTGAGGAACTTGCATTCACAATTGACATCAACAACAATGCAGCCGCTGGTGAATACACAGAGGAATTCACAATGTTCTCAGTCGAGACAGGCAGAGACATCACAACAATCCCTGTGACAGCAACATTCTACACAGCAGGTGAAGCTGATATCGTTGAGACAGCTTATAACTTTGGCAATGTCAATGGTGACTTCTCACACACACCAGTGAACCTCCACGCTAACTACATGGGCTTCGAACAGACATCAGCATTAGACGCTGTTTATATGTTCAATCTTACAAAAGACGCTATATTATCAGTAAACGCTGGTGCAAATACATACGTTGGTATCTACAACAAGGTTTTGAACTTCCACCCAACAATGGCAGTCGAACCAGTTGCTTATTCACTCGGTGAAATGCAGGATCAGATCCTCCTCGCAGGTCAGTACTACATGCTCGTTGCAGGTGACAACATCACAACAGTTGAAGGTACAGCCACACAGATGCCAGCTCCAACCCAGCTTACAGCTCTTGCTCCAGCTGACGGCGCAACAGAAGTTGAAAGCCCAGTGACACTCACATGGGAAGGCGGTGAGAACGCTTCACAGTATCAGGTTCTCTTCGGCACATCACCAGTGAACATGCCAGCAGTTTTGGACTGGACAACAGTTGACGAAAACTACGGTTCATACACTGTTACAGGCTTGCAGGCTAACACACAGTATTTCTGGCAGATCAAAGCTAAGAACTCAAACGGAACAGTTCAGACAGTTCGTCGTGGTTTCACAACAACTTTGACCGCTCCTAACACAGTTACAGCTTCAGAAGAAGAAATCTTCGTTGACGGTTCTACATTAATTAAATGGAAACACAGCACCGGCACAATGGGTGACCTTCCAGAGACACAGATCGGTTCAGGTACAAGCACAAGCCCATACTTGCCAACTTACAACCTCTATAACTACTCATTAACAGAGCAGATCTACACAGGTGAAGAAATCGGTGAAGCAGGTTACATCAACAGCATTTCATTCCACCCAGTTGGAGCTATCACACGTAACCTCAAGATCTACATGGCTAACACAGATAAGACCAGCTTCACAAGCGGTTCAGACTGGGTTGCTATGGAAGCCGACAACCTCGTGTTTGAAGGCAATGTCGAAATGGTTGCTAACACATGGGTTACAATCAACCTTAACGAACCATTCGAGTTCGACGGTTCTAACCTCATCATCGCTGTTACAGACCACACTGGCACATGGACATCATCAATCCAATACAGCACATTCGATGCAACAGCTCAGGCTATCAACGTTTACCAGGATTCAGCTCCATACAGCGCAACAGCTCCAGCAGGTTCAGGTACAGTTAGAGCATTCAAGAACCAAATCATCCTCAACAAGGAAAGCAAAGGTTCAAATGCTAACCGTGGATTCCTCGGCTACAATGTGTACTACGGTGATGTTAAAGCTAACACCAACCTCCTCACAGAGAAACAGTTCTTACTTGAGAACCTCCCATACAATGTTGAACCAGGTCACGACATCAACGTCACAGCAGTTTATGACGAAGGTGAATCAGGACACTCAACACCAATCGTTACAGTTAAGGTTTCTGGCTATGCAACATTGACAGGTACTGTCACTACACTCGCAACAGAACAGGCTGCTAGCGCACCAGTTGCTGGCGCAACAGTTACATTCTATGGTAAAGACGAATTCAACAACGATGTTACATTCGAAGGCACAACAAATGCTAACGGTGTTTACACAATCGCAGTTAAAGCCGGTACATATAATAGAGGTGTAGCAACACTCGCAGGTATGGAACCAGCTAACATGGCAGAACCTGTAACAGTGGCTTACGAAGGCACAGAAACAGTTAACTTCACAATCCATGAGGAATACAAACCAGTTTTGAGCGTTTACGCAGAAGAAATTGACGAAACAATGTCAAAGGTTACCTGGTCACTCAACACAGCTATCAGCGGTGGTGGTGTCGGTGGCAACGGCGACGAATTCACAGTGAACTTCGATGACGGCCAAATGCCAGCTGGTTGGACAACAATCGACGCTAACAACGATGGTTACGACTGGGTTCTTGGCTCAGCTATCGGTGGTGTTTATCTCGCATCAGGCGCAAGCTTGGCAGGTTCAGGCCACAACTCATCAGCCGACTTGATTTGCTCAGGTTCATACAGCAATGCTACATCATCAGCTATCACACCTGATAACTACCTCGTTTCACCTCAGGTGATGATTGTCCCAGGTTCAACATTCAGCTTCTGGGCATGCGCACAGGATGCTTCATACGCAGCAGAACACTACGGTGTTTTCGTATCTGACGATGCAAGCAACTGGACATCAGTTCAGGAATGGACTATGACAGCTAAGAGTGAAGGTACAATGAGCATCGGCCGTGACGGTCAGACAAGAGCACAGGGCAACTGGTATAATAAGTCAGTCGACCTCAGCGCATACGCAGGTATGAAGTACATCGCTATCCGCCACTTCAACTGCAACGACCAGTTCATCCTCGATGTTGATGATATCGAACTCTCAGTAAGCAGCAAGGGCCGTTCACTCGACCACTTTGCAGTCTACAGAAAAGCTATCTTGAAAGAGAACGCTATCGTTCCAGCTGACTCAGTCGTGCTCAATGCAAGCACAACAGATACTCTCCATGCTGACTTCTCATGGAACAACGTGGAGGCAGGTCTCTATCAGTATGGTGTTCAGGCAGTTTACCCAACTCCTCTTACAAAGGGTAACCGCGACGAAATCGTGATTGGTGACGGTACTTCAACAACATACGTAACTCCATTCAACTCACTCTGGGGCTACTCATACGTTGAGCAGATTTTCACAGCTGACGAAATCGGAATGGCCGGTACAATCAACAGCATCGCATTCAACATGCAGAGCACAAGTGCTGCAACACATGATATCGAGATCTTCATGGTGAATACCGCTAAGGAAACATTTGCTTCAGCAAGCGATTATGTTGCTGTAACAGCTGGTGACAAAGTGTTTGAAGGCAGCGTTACATTCGAGCCAGCTGCATGGACAACCATCACACTCAACACACCATTCAACTATGACGGTACAAGCAACTTGATGATTGGTATCCACGAATACACCTCAGGTTATTCAACCAGATACTTCTATTACACCGCAGCTACAGATAAGGTTATTTCTTTCCACAGCGACAGTGCAAACCCAGATCCATACGACCTCGGATCATATGGAGGCAGCAAATACGTTTCTTCAAACCGTGCTAACATCACTATTGACATCACTCCTGGTGGTGGTGGCAGCGGCAACGACAATCCAGAGACACCTATCACATGGTCAAATATCCTTCCAAAGGATATGGAGACAACAGTTACTGTGAACGCTCTCATGGCAGCTGGTACACCTGAAGGTGCAACATACTACATGACCAACGAATTCGAGAACCTCGTTGTTGAAGGTGAATTCGATGAGACAGGTACAGTTACACTCCCTGCATTCCGTAAAGGTAACTGGGTTGTTACAGTTGACCTCGTTGGTTACGTATCAAGCATCGTTGAAGAAGAAATCGCTATCTGGGACGAAACAGAAATCAATGCTACATTGACAGAGATCTGCAAGCCAGTTGAAGGCGTTGCAGTGTCAGTGACAGGTTTCGCAACATGGACAGCAATCGTTCCTGTTGACAGAATGCCAGAGAAATACTTCGTCACATTGAACGGTGTATACTATGGTGAGACAACAGACAACTTCATGCAGCTTGATGAAGACGTCCTCGAAGAAGGTACAACATACACAGTTGGCGTAGCAGTTGTTTACTCAACAGGTATGAGCCCATACGTCACAACAACCTTCACATACGAAGGCTGCGAAGGCGTTGCAACACAGGTTGAAGAACTTGCAGTTGACTCAGCATACTGCCAAGAACATCCATTTAATGTTGCTCTCGTTTGGAACGGTGGCACACCAACCCCAACTCCTCCAACTCCTCCAACACCTCCAACAGGTAACGACTTCAACTTCGATGACGGTACATTCATGGGTTGGACAACAATCGACGCTAACAACGACGGTTACAACTGGGTCATGGGTTCACAGATCGGTGGTATCTACCTCGTATCAGGCGCAAGCTTGGAAGGAACAGGCCACAACTCATCAACCGACATGGTTTGCTCAGGTTCATACAGCAATGCTACATCAACAGCTATCACACCAGATAACTACCTCGTATCACCAGCTAAGGCTGAATACACAGGCATCTCATTCTGGGCATGCGCACAGGATGCAAGCTACGCAGCTGAACACTACGGCGTTGCAGTTTCAACAGCTGGCAACACAAGCGCATCAGACTTCACAATCGTCGCTGAATGGACAATGACAGCTAAGGGTGACGGCGCTATGAGCGTTGGTCGCGACGGTCAGACAAGAGCACAGGGTAGCTGGTATCAGAAGACAGTTGACCTCAGCTCATACGCAGGTCAGCAGATCTGGGTTGCTATCCGCCACTTCAACTGCAACGACCAGTTCATCCTCAACGTTGATGATATCACATTAGGTACTCCTCAGAAGAGCGCAACAGCTGAAACATGCGGTGTAACATACCCATCAATCAACACAAGAGCTCAGTGGGATCTCCTCAAAGACTTCAACGGTACATCAGGCTATCAGTATGGTGTTGCAACAGACGGCAACTTCATCTACACAAGCTCATGGAGCGCAAGCTCAACATCAATGTTCTACAAGTATGACATGGATGGTAACTTCATCGAAGAATTCAACGTATCAGGCTGCGGTCAGATCCGTGACCTCACATACGACGGTGAGTACTTCTATGGTGTTGCTAACTCAAGCACAATCTACTGCATCGACCTCGCTAACCACACATTAGTCGGTCAGGTCAACTCAGCATACGGCGCAATGCGTTGCTGCAGCTACGACTCAGAGCGTGACGGCTTCTGGGTAGTTGGTAACTGGTCAGGCAACTTGACATTGGTTGACCGTACAGGTGCTATCCAATTCGCTGGTCCAGCTCCAGAGAGCGCATCAGGTGTTGCTTACTACAAAGATAACGACGGTATTGAGCACGTTCTCTGCTTCAACAATGCTGACAATGGTGTTTACGACTATAACATCACAACCAACGTAATGGGTGGCCAGGTGTTCAACTACAACAACGCTCCTGGTACAGGCAGCGGTAGCTCAGGCGGTTGCCACGTAGCTAACTACGGCGACAAGCTCGCATTCTACGGCGACATCCAGGCAAGTCCACAATACATCGCTATCTATGAACTCGGCGAAGCTCAAGGCGGTGGCGGCGGCCAGATCGTGTCAGACCTCACACCTAACAAGTTCAACATCATGGTTGACGGTGAGATCGTAGCTGCAACAAGCGACAACTCATACATCTACGAAGTTGAAGAAGGTGACTTCAGCGAGCACACATACACAGTGTTCTATGTTGACGGACTCTATGGTATCTCATGCGAACAGACAGTGGTTTACGCAGTTGAGCCATTGGCAATTGAAGAGAACGAAGTTATCAGCTCAATCTATCCTAACCCAACAAGCGGCGACCTCCACATCAACGCTGAAGCAATGACACACATCAACATTGTCAACGCAATGGGTCAGGTGGTTTACAGCCAGGATGTTAACACCAACGAGACAGTCATCGACATGGCTAAGTTCGAATCAGGTGTTTACATGGTCAATATCTTTACTGAAAACGGTTCAAGCGTCAAACGCGTGACAGTTGTCAAGTAATACACACCTATTAATAATAAGGAACGTCACCCTAAAAAGTGACGCTCCTTATTGGAGTTAAAATGAAAAATTGAGAAATTAACATAATTATTAACTAAATTTTTCTATTATGAAAAAAGCATTTCTATTTTTAACGATGCTCTTGTTTGCCTTCATGGGTACAATGAGAGCTGACGAAGTGACAGTCTGCGACGGGACAGCTACAAACGATTACGTCCCGGTGTATGGCTTGTATGCCGATACACAAGGCTGTCAAAGTGAGTTTGTCATTCCGGCAAGTGAAATTGGAATTCTGCCAGGCGGTCAGATTTCAAAACTGACATTCTACTTAAGTACTCCAGCTACAGCCGCTTGGACAGCTACATTCCAAGTTTACATGACTGAGATTGAGGGAACAACTTTAAGTGCTTTTGTTGGACCAAGCGGATGCACCCAAGTTTATCAAGGTGCTTTAAACGGAACCGGTTCAACAATGGAAGTTGTGTTTGACAACGACTACACTTACAATGGTGGAAACCTTCTCATAGGTACATTTGTTTCAACAGCAGGTAATTATAAAAGCGCTAAGTTCTATGGTGTAACAGCAGCAGGTGCTTCCATTCAAAGAAATTCATCAACGGGTTCTCCTAATCAGAGGAACTTCCTGCCTAAAACCACTTTCGAATTTGTGCAAGGAGACCTTCCGGCAACAACCATCGTGCCGAGTGAAAACCCTGTGCAGTTAGGCGTTCGCCCTATAGGCGCATGGATGAAACCGTATGAGTTAGCTATCACCAACCAGGGTACTCCTACCACTGTGACAGGTGTTGACGGTACAGCCAACTTCGCCGTTGAGGCCGAGGTTCCATACGCTCTTGGTTACAATGGCACAATGCCTATCAGTGTAACAACGACAGGTACTCCTGCCGCTGGCACACTGAACGGTCAGGTTCTTGTTTCTTACAGCGACAGAACATTCACCACAATTGACGCTACAGCCGAGATGTACGAGCCGGTTGACGGCGACGTTTGGGAAATGGCTGAAGAAGTTACAGCAATGCCATTCCAGGGCAACGCCCCTACAGGCATCTACAGAAACTACGAGCTCGGTCAGGCTGACGACGCTGCCGACGCGGTTTATAAAGTGACCTTCGACAACGACGTTTTGTTCAGCGCAGGTACTAACGGTGCAGGTGCAAAGACAAGACTTTACACCGAAGACTTCAACGGTGTTGGCGGTCCTGATGCTGACAACAACTATGTTTACAACGGTCCTACAGTAAATCCTGGCCCGATGCAAATGTGGTTTGCATACGCTTATTCAGGCACCAACACATGGTACGGCCTCTCGGCTGGCGGCGGTTACTACTTCGGATACAAGATTCCTGCCTCATACATTGAGGAGTTGGGTCTTGCAGGCACCTCAATCACAACAGTTGAGGCAGCAGCCCGCGAGTCGTACGACTATGAGTGCTATGTTATTAAGGGTGGTGCAACCCCATTCGATGGCGAGCTCGTGAGCTTTGGCGTTGCTGAAAACCCACAGGCTCTGTATTTCTTCGACATCAACCTCGAAGAGCCGGTTCTCGTCAATGAAGGTGAAGACATCTGGGTTATCTTCTATTCAGACAGCCCATACGCTTCCTACTGCGGCAGAGTCCCTGTTGACGCCACAAACGGTAAGATTTGGACATACAATCCGAACGCAACATCACCGGCATGGAGCAGCAACACAGCCTACACTCCTGTTATCTACACCCGTTTCCTCGAGCTTCCTACAGGTCGCGAGGTTACTGTTGACCTTGGCAGCATGAAGATTAAGGAAGGTAACGGCGTTGCAAGCGAAATAGCGGCAGTTGACGGTACAGCAATGGGCGTTTCAAAAGCCCAGATGTACAACGAGGCTAAAGCACAGAACACACGCGGCAACCGCGACACTCAGACCCTCATTGAAGAAGGTTGGGAAGACGGCATCGGCGATTGGACAATGAATAATTGTGAATCTGGTACTGGTGTTTATACAGGCGCTGCTAACAATGGTAGCAATTGCTTCCGTTTCAAATGGACGACAAATACGCCACAATATCTCATTTCACCTGAATTGACTGATAATAACGGTGGCACAATGAGCTTCTATTGCAGAGCATATACATATACGGAATCTTACAGAATTGGTTATTCAACCACAACTGATGATATAGGCGCATTTACTTTTGGTGATGAAGTTACTGTAACTTCTCAGTTATATGCAGAGCACACAGCTACATTCCCTGCAGGAACAAAGTATGTTGCTATTGCAAGTACAGCTTATGACGCTTATTATTTCTTAGTAGATGACATCACAATTACAGCCGACGTCACATCTGGCGGCGGTTCAACAGATCCTGTTTACCAGATTGCCGACATGTATGTCCCGGCAGGTACATACTACGTGGCTGTCGCGTCAAAGACAGAGAATTTCCAGGTTGACATGATGACAACCGAGGTTCCGGCACCTGAGCAGGCAGTTGTTGTTTCTCCATACGACGGTGAGACCAACGTGTCAGATCCATATCTCGCTGAGTGGGTCCTCGGTAACTACACAGAAGAGATGCAGGTTTTGGTTGGTACACAGTATCCTCCGCAAACCGCTCTCATCGACTGGACAGACTATCTCGTTGAGTCGGCATTCCTTATGGATCTCGAGCCTAACCAGTCATACTTCTTACAGGTGAACGAGCGTAACGCTGCAGGTACAACAATGGGTGAAATCATTGCTTTCACAACACCTATCGACCCGGTTGAAGAAGTGGTTGTTACTAACCCAGCACTTTACCCAGGCGATGCAGCAATGCTCACATGGACAGCTAACGCACGTACACTCAAGGGTTACAACGTTTATGTTGACGGTGTCAAGTACAATGAATCTCTCATTACAACCAACGCATACAATGTTGAAGGCCTTGAATACAACATGGCAGGCTATGACATTCAGGTTTCAGCTGTTTACGATGCTGGTGAGTCAGAATTGTCAGAGGCTGTTACAGCCTATATGACAGGTTATGGTTCAGTGAGCGGTCACGCTTATGACAAACCTGACGAGGACACCGACGCAATGCCAATCGCATTTGCAACAGTTATGTTCAACGGTTCAGACGAATATGGTGTAAACCAGACATTCGTTGTTGAAACTGACGAAGAAGGTGCATTCGCAGGTGAAATTCTCGCTGGTACATATACAGCATCTGTTATCACAGAAGGCTATGACAGCAACATTGCTGTTAACGCTTTGGTGATTTACAATAACTTAACAGACAACATCGACATCTACACACATGAGTTCTACTATCCAGTTGGTCAGGTTACAGCAACTGAGGAAGAGGACGACGTTTTGGTTGAGTGGTCATGGGATCCAGCAGAGATGATCGTTGACTTTGAGACAGGCGACTTCTCACAGGCAGAGTTCACATTGCCAGCACAGTATCCATGGACTATCACAACAGTTAACCCATACGAAGGTACATACTGCATGAAGTCAACATGCGAAGGCCAGGCAAGTGCATCTTCAATCATCGAGGCAACCGTTGAGGTTCCATTCGAGGAGGCAAAGATGGGATTCTGGGTAAGAACATCATCAGAAGCTAACTACGATAAGTTCCACTTCTACATTGACGGCGTTGAAAAAGGTCAGGCATTAAGCGGCCAGAACCCATACGCATACAAAGAGTTCGCAGTTGAAGGCGGTATCCACACATACAAGTGGGAATACACAAAGGATTCATCAGTCAACGGCAACGATGACTGTATCTATGTTGATAACATCTGCATGTACAGAAAAGATGAACCTATCCCTCCAACACCAGGTGCAACAACATACACATTCGATGACAGCACAATGGAAGGCTGGACAACAATCGACGCTAACAACGACGGTTATGACTGGGTTCTCGGTTCAGAAGTCGGTGGCGTTTACCTCGCATCAGGCGCAAGCTTGGCAGGTTCAGGTCACGATGAATCAGCTGACATGGTCTGCTCAGGTTCATACAGCAATGCAACAAGCTCAGCTATCACTCCAGATAACTACCTCGTTGCTCCTGCACAGATCAACGTACAGGCTGGTGCATTAATTTCATTCTATGCATGTGCACAGGATGCAAGCTATGCAGCAGAGCACTTTGGCGTTGCAGTTTCAACAACAACAGCAACAGCTAGCGCATTCACAATGGTTCAGGAATGGACTATGACAGCAAAGAGCGCTCCAACAGCAGAAAATCATGGTGCTATCCGTGGTACAAGAGCACAGGGTTCATGGTACAACTACAGTGTTGACCTCAGCTCATATGCTGGTCAGACAATCTGGGTTGCTATCCGTCACTTCAACTGCAACGACCAGTTCATTTTGAACGTTGACGATATCACAATCTATGATGGTTCAGCTAAGATGGCTCCACGTAATGATCGTTCATTCCAGAGCTTCAACGTGTATCGTCGTAACAACATCGATTCTGCATCAGTTGCAGAACCAGAAGTCCTTGCAACAGGTGTAAGCGAGTTTGAATACACAGACGCTGAATGGGCAACATTGCCATACGGTGAGTATCAGTGGGGTATTGCAGCCACATACGATGGCTATGCACCAACAGAGCGCAGCCGTGAAACAGCTACATTCGGTTTCGAAGGTGGCTTAGAAGGCTGGACAGGCATCGTCGTCAACACAGACGGTGGCGAGTGGATCCACAGTGATGACAACCTCGGTGGTTATGACTACACAGCACTTGCACACACAGGTACAGGCTTTGCAATGTGCTACTCATATGTTGACTATGTTGGCGCATACGATACAGATGCATATCTCGTATCACCTCAGAAGTACAGTGTTGATGCTAACTCATCAATTACATTCTGGGCAGACAATGCTAACGACAGCTATCCAGAGAACTTCTCAGTTTGCGTTTCAACAGCTGCTAACCCAACAGCATCAGACTTCACACAAGTTTGGTCAGGTGGTGCTAAGGGTACAGGCAACGGTGGCGCAGCAGTCCGTCGTTCAGACAACCGTTATGAGAACTGGCGTTCACACGAGGTCAGCTTGGCAGCATACGCAGGCCAGGAGATCTGGATTGCATTCCACGATGTCAACTACGATATGTATGAGATCTGGATTGACGACGTAACAATTACTTACGCAGGTTCAGCTCCAGTTCCTCCAACACCAGGTCCAACAGGTTCAGGTATTTCAGAAATCCTCTGGTCAAATATGATCGAGAAGGATATGGAAGCAACATTGACATTCGATATCAATTTGAACAACGGTCAGTCAGCAGAAGGCGCAGCTATTACAGTTGTTGGTGCTTCAAATGAGTACGAAGCTGAAGCTGATGAAGAAGGTTTGGCAGAAATCGTGGTTCGCAAGGGTGACACCTACGACATCACAGTTGCTTTGGAAGGCTACACAGCATGGAACCCACAGAACAACCCAGTCCTCGTTGAAGATGACATTGAATATGAAATCTTGCTCAACGAAATCGTTGCTCCAGCTGAAGACTTCTACGTATCACCTACAGGTTGGGCAATGTGGGAAGGCGCAACAGGTGGTGTTACACCAACACCTCCAACACCTCCAACAGGAATCTTGTTTGAAGACGACTTTGAAGATGGCGCTCTCACCAACTGGACAACAGTTGACGCTGACGGCGACGGTGACACATGGCAGAATGCTACACCAGCTGCATACAGCATTGGTGATGCTCACAGTGGCACCAACTGCGCAAGCTCATGGTCATGGAACAGCGTAACAATGTATCCAGACAACTGGATGATTTCTCCAATGGTTGAAGGTGCAACAAGCATCCAGTACTATGTTGCTACAAATACCGCATATCCGGATCATTATGGTATTTATGCTTCATCAACAGGCACAAGCACAAGCGACTTCACATTGGTATTTGAAGAGACAGCCGGTTCAAAGGGTGGCAATGGTGTTAAGAGTTCAATGACTCAGGGCAGCTCACGTGAAATGAGTGCTTGGATTGAGAAGAACATCGAACTCCCAGCAGGTACCAAATATGTTGCCTTCCGTCACTGGAACAGCGACGATATGAACTACTTGTTCATTGACGATGTTACAATTGAAGGTGCTGGCAGAGGTGATCGCGCTCCATTGAGCTACAAGATGATGCTCGACGGTGAATACGTTGGTGAGACCTACTATCCATTCTATCAGTTCGACGTTGAAGGTATGGAAGAAGGTGAAACACACATCGGTGGTGTTGCTCCTCTCTATGCATCAGGTATGGGTGATTGGACATACTACACATGGACATACAAACCATGCGAGAACTTCGATGACGTTACAGAGTTCACAAGCACAGTCAACGAACAGACAGTTACACTCAACTGGACATTGCCAGGCGGTCAGCCAGTTCCTCCAACACCAGGTGAGGGTCAGTGGTACTACTATGACAATGGTGTCAATGACAACAACATTGGTGCTAGCGGTCAGTTCTACTGGGCAGTTATGTTCCCAGCAGGTCAATACACTGGTGACTATGTAACAAAGGTTGCTACATACGATTCAGGCAATGCAGGTTATGCATTCACAGGTACAGCTACTATCTACCAGGGTGGCACAACAGCTCCTGGCACAGCAGTCGGTACAGTGAACGTTGCTACAACAGGTGCTACACCAGGCTTCGTTGAATACGAATTTGCAGAGCCAGTTAACATTGACGATTCACAGAACCTCTGGGTTGTGTTCTACAATGAAACAAGCTCATCATACTGCGCAGCAGCTTACATGGAGTCAGGCGCTGGTGATGTTAACGCACGTTGGGTCTCTCTCGACGGTTCAAGCTGGATGGATCTTGCAACAGCCGGTATTTCTGGTTATGGTTGGATGCTCCGCGTTTACGTAGCAGAAGGTGCTAAGGGTGAAGTCCACGAGATTTCAGTTCCTACACAGTCATGCAACAACGCTGGTGTTCTCTCAGCAATGCCAGTACGTAACAACCGCGACATGTGGGATCTTGTTGGTTCGTTCACTGGTACCAGCGCTGGTCAGCAAGGTGTTGCTACCGATGGTCAGTACATCTACACTGTGAGCTGGCAGCCCGTACCTACTGGTGGTCACACCTTCTATCAATATGACCTCCAAGGCAACTTCATTGAAGGCTTCGAAATCGCTGGTGCTACACAGATCCGTGACCTCACCTCCGATGGCGAATACTTCTATGGTACCTCAGGCGGTACTCAGATCTACTGCATGGACTTCAACACTCGTACTTTGGTTGGCACAATCAACTGCTCAGGTTTGACATCACGTCACATCAGCTACGATCCTGAACGCGACGGCTTCTGGTCAGGCAACTGGTCAACATTAGCTCTGTACAGCCGTACAGGTGCTTTGATCCAGAACGGTCCAGCTCCAACAAGCGCATACGGTTCAGCATACTACAAAGATGCAGACGGTGTTGAGCACTTGTTCTTGTTCTGCCAGCCTAACAGCGATTGCAAGGTCTACGACTACAACATCACAACAGGCACACTCGGCACCGACGTTGTGTTAGACTTCTCAAGCACAGCTCCTGGTTGCACAGGTATTGCAGGTGGTTGCTTCATTGGCACATATGCAGGTAAGACATGCTGGTTCGGTAACTCACAGCAGGATCCTAACCTCATTGCTATCTATGAACTCGATGCTGAAGGTCCAGTGCCTCCACAACCAGTTGAGGGCGTGATCGGTGCTATCCTCTATCGTGACGGTGAATTTGTTGATATGTTCGATGCTAACACAACAACATACACAGAAACACTCGAACCAGGTGATTACACATACACCATCAGAGTTATCTACGACGGTGAACCAGATGTAACATACTGGGCAATGTCATGCGGTACTGACGAAGACGTGACAATTGAACCATTGTCAATCGCTGAGAACGATGTTATCAGCTCAATCTATCCTAACCCAACAAGCGGCGATCTCCACATCAATGCAGTTGCAATGAGAAACGTTACAGTTATCAACGCAATGGGTCAGGTGGTTTACAACCAGGATGTTGACGCAGACGAAATGGTTCTCAACATGAGCCAGTTAGAGTCAGGTGTCTACATGGTTAAGGTTGAAACTGAAACAGGCAGCAGCGTGAAGAGAATCACAGTTGTAAAATAATAACGATTAACGTTATATAGGTAATGTGGGGGCGAATAATGATTCGCCCCTACATTTTTTTTTGTATATTTGCGGAATGAAAATATTGATTTGCGATAATATTGAAGAGTTAGGCGAGGATTTCGTGGAATGGAGCATGGGTGTGCTGCCTGAGTGGAGGAAGGAGCAGATGCTGAAGATTAAGCATTTGAGGGGGAAAATACAATGTGCAGTAGCCTATTTATTGGCATGCGATTTTGATCAATCCCTTCCGTGGCGATATAATGAGCATGGGAAGCCGTATTATGCAGATAGAGACGATTTGTTTTTCAGCATCAGTCATTGCAAGAGTGCTGTGGCGGTGGCCATTGATGATGAGGAAGTGGGAGTTGATATTGAGGAGGTGGGGAGGTATAGGGAGAGCCTCGAAAAATATGTTTTAAGCGATGATGAATGTAGGGACAAGGCATGCCTTGTCCGTACGGGACGCGCAAATAATGCAGAAGCATTTATTGAGATTTGGACACAGAAGGAGGCGGTGTTTAAGTTGTTGGGGACGGGGATTACGCATGAGATCAAGGATATTTTGACGAAATATGATGGGAATTTATATACATGGAAGTTGGGGGACAAGGTGTTGACGGTTGCGACGAGAAAGGATTTGGCGTAAAAATTTTAAAAAGAATTAGATCAATTTTTATTTGTTAAGCATTAAGTAATTGATAATCAAGATGATGGCGAATGTTGGGTTTGGTGGCGAGATAAGAGGTTTATAATCAATGATATAGGGGAAATGTTAAAATTTTTTAACATTTGGAGATGGGGAAAGAGTTAGAAGAGAGACTATAACGGATTGATAATCATAATTTTACAGAAGAGATAGAAGATTAGTCGTTTTTCATACGACTAATTTTTTTGTTGGTTGTAATTTTGTGGAGTAGGGACAATAGAGGCAATAGGGGCTTTAGGGGTGGTGGTGGGATAAATTTAGTATTAATTAAAAATTAAAAAAGTTATGGGAACCTTGAGAAATTCAGTTCATTTGATTGGGAGACCGGGCATGGATCCTGAAATCAAGACATTTGGCGAGAAGAAGACGGCCAGATTCACATTGGCGACTAACGACAAGTATTACAACGACAAGATGGAGTTGGTTACAGACACTCAGTGGCACAATATTGTCGCGTTTGGCAAGACGGTGGATACTGTGGAGAAATTGGTCAGGAAAGGCCGTTTAATGGCCGTAGACGGCAAGATACACACTCGGCAGTACGAAGACAAGGACAAGAACAAACGTTACATCACAGAGATTTATATGGACGAATTCATGCTTATTGACAAGGTAAGCAATGATGACGATCTTCGAAATGACGAATAGCATTCATGAGATGGGGGCCTTCGCTATGGATACTCAAATCCATTCGCCACATAGATTTTGTTTTACGATGCTCATAAATTTATTACACAATACAGGTCGGGGGTCCCTTCATGAATAAAAAGATGAAGGTGTTGAAAAAAAGACTATCTTTGTTGTTTGAAACAACAAAAAAAGTAGAACTATGAAGATAGTCTTTTTGGAGCCTTTGGGACTCACTGTAGAAGCCATTGAGAGGGCTTGTGACAATTTAAAGAAGCAGGGACATGAAGTGGTGGTAAATCCTGACAGGAAGCCGGAATTGAACATTGAGCGCGCTGCAGGAGCTGACATCATTCTTGAGAGCAACATGCCGTTGCGCAAGGATTTCTTCGATGCCTGTCCGAACCTGAAGATGCTGTCGATAGCATTTACGGGTCTCGACCACATTGACATGGACGAATGCAAGCGTCGTGGCATAGTGGTGATGAATGCGGCAGGATATTCGACTGAAGCTGTGGCAGAGGAGACGATATGCATGATGATAGGATTGTATCGCCATGTGATTGAAAATGATAAGATTACACGTAGTTGTAAAGGGTCTTCGATAGCACCTGGACGCGAGATCGCAGGCAAGACTGTCGGTATCATCGGAATGGGAGCCATCGGACAGAGGACGGCGGCATTGGCGCAGGCTTTCGGATGTAAGGTCATTGCATGGAATCGCACACCGAAGCAAGTGGATGGCGTGACGTTTGTCGACAAAGAAACACTGCTCAAAGAATCAGACATCGTCGCGTTGCATATCGCTTTGAATAACGAGACCAGAAACTTCTTGACGGCGAAAGACTTTGCGATGATGAAGCCTACAGCGGTTATTGTCAATGCTGCAAGAGGACCGGTGGTGAACACGAACGACTTGGCGGAGGCGCTGAAGAATGGTGTGATTGCTGGAGCGGCGTTGGATGTATATGATGGGGAGCCGCCACTGAGCAGCGACAATCCGATTTTGAAGGCACCAAATACGATGTTGTTGCCTCATATTGGGTTTGCGACGAAAGAGGCGTTTGAGGCACGATTAAAAATAGTTGTTAATAACGTAATGAGATTTATTAGTTAGTCAGTTAGTCAGTTAGTCAGTTAATCAGTTAGTCAGTTAGTCAGTTAATCAGTTAGTCAGTTAATAGTTAGTTTGATGATGGATGATTTTGGTGGGTTTATTAGAAATAAATGTATGGGATTTGCTGTTGATATAGTTAATCTATATAAACATTTGTGTGAAGATAAAAAAGAATATATCCTATCAAAACAATTGTTACGTAGTGGAACTGGTATTGGAGCAAATCTTGTAGAAGCCCAGAATGGTATAAGTTATAAAGATTTTTTGGCTAAAGTTTTTATTTCATTAAAAGAAACTGCAGAAACTGGTTATTGGATAGAATTACTATTAAAAACAAATTATATTACTAATGAAGAGTATAACAAAATTAATTCAAAATGTCAAGAATTAAACAGATTGTTTAATAGTATTACTAAAAAACCAAAGGATTAATCGGTTAGTAAACTGAACAACTGAATAACTGAACAACTGAATAACTATTTTGTAATCACAATTCCGAGGTCGCGGTTGATGCGGGTGCGGATGTCGTCGAGTTTTTTCTTCTTTTGAAGAAGGATAAGCTGTTCGTCGGGGTCGGTGCAGGACTGCAGTTCTTTGACGAGTGTTGCACGGCGGTCTTCGATGACCATGTCTTTGAATCGTAAAATTGATGTAAAGACGGTCTTTCTGAGAACATCGTCTTCGGTGCGGACCACTATGCGGTGACGTTGCCAGTCGTCGAGCTTATACTGGGAACTCAGAAGGTTGGCAGCAAGCACGGCCACGTCTTCGTCTTCACTTGAGATGAAGTCTTGTGCTGTCGGGATGTGGTTGGTATCGAGACCGCGGTCGAAAGCATCGAAAATCTTCTTGTGAGTGGAATCGCGGAACAGCAGACCGTCGTTTTTGAGGTCGTCGATGATAAGAGAAGCAATAGGAGTGGTGTAAACTATATCGTTGTCATCTTCGTCTTTGCCTTCAATATCAAGGGTTTCGGTACCATGAGTAAGAAGTAGTTTTACAAGTTCCTGTTCCTGGAAGAAACCTATCGGTGTGGTGTCTTTTGGCTCGACCTGTTGCTGTGGCTGATATGTCTGATATTCCTGATAAGACAGTTGAGAGTCTTGTTTTGGATCGAGACCGAGTTGCTTGCGATATTTGGCACGGAGTATTTTGTTAACCTCGTTTGTGAGCGTTTGCTCTGCCATTTCGAGGGTGCGGCTGCACTCTTTGATGTATGTGGCGCGATAAATCGGGTCGGGGATGACAGCTATCGTTTCGACTATGTCTTTTATGACAGTAGCGCGTTTGATAGGGTCGTTTTGAGCGTCCTTCAGAAGGAGATTCGTCTTAAACCCGATAAAATCGCGAGCGTTGTCTTCGAGATATTTGGTGACAACTTCTATTGGGTTGTTCTGCACGAAGCTGTCGGGGTCGTCTTCAGGCGGCAGCACCACGATGCGGACGTTCATGCCTTCTTCGAGGATCATGTTGGTGCCACGGAGTGCGGCGTGGATGCCGGCAGCGTCGCCGTCGTAAAGCATGGTGATGTTTTTTGTGTAGCGGCTGATCATGCGGATTTGCTCGGTTGTCAGGGAAGTGCCTGAGCTTGCCACCACGTTTTCGATTCCTGCCTGATGCATGGAAAGCACGTCGGCGTAACCTTCGACCAAGATGCAGTTGTCGAGGCGCGAGATCTCATTTCTTGCGAAGAAGATTCCGTAGAGCGTCTGACTCTTGTTGTAAATCTCTGATTCAGGCGAGTTTACGTATTTTGCCTTGGTTTTTTCCTTGGTGAGGATACGTCCGCCGAAGCCTATGACTTTTCCGGTGAGGTTATGAATCGGGAAGATGACACGACCTTGGTAGCGGTCGTAGAGGCGGTTTTCGTAGCTGCCTGTGAGACCGACTTTTATCAACAAATCCTTGTCGTAGCCATGGTGCATTGCATAATCCGTGAATGCCGAGCCGCTGTTTGGGCAGTAGCCGAGCTGGAAGCGGTTGATGATGGCGTCGCGGAAGCCACGTTCATGGAAATAAGCGAGACCCACTGACTGACCTTCATCCGATGTCATCATGATGTTGGAGAAATACTCTTGCGCGAAGCTGTTGATGTTGAACATACGTTCGCGTTCGTTTTGTGCAGCCAGTTCTTCGGGAGTCTGTTCGCGTTCTTCAATCTTGATGCCGTATTTCTTTGCGAGATAACGCAGAGCTTCAGGGTATGAGTAATGCTCGTGTTCCATGATGAAACGCACCGAGTCGCCAGCCTTGCCGCAGCCGAAGCATTTGAAGATGTTTCTGGCCGGGTTGACGTTGAACGAAGGCGTTTTCTCCTTGTGGAACGGGCATACGCCGATGAGATTGGAGCCACGTTTACGGAGCGTGACGAACTCGCTCACCACGTCTTCGATGCGAGCTGTCTCGAGAATCTGGTTTATGGTCTCGCGTGGAATCATATTGCCCAGATTAAGAGTCCGCCGATGATTATTATTCCGGAAACGACGAGGTCGATGAGGCAGAAGCCCATGATATCCTTAGCGTTAAGCTTAGCTATTGCCAATGCCGGGAGAGCCCAGAAAGGCTGGATGAGGTTGGTCCAGGCGTCGCCCCACGCTATTGCCATTCCTGTGAGGCCATGGTCGACGTTGAGAGCCTCGCCGGCAGCGAACATGATAGGAGCTTGGATTGCCCAGTGGCCGCCGCCTGATGGCACGAACATATTCAAAATGGCCGCACAAAGGAAGGTGTATATTGGATAAGTCGTTGATGTTGAGATGTTTACGAAAGCCTCGCTCACCACTGTGCCTAGACATATGCCTGATTCGCCGACACCGGTGATGATGCCCATGATGCCGGCATAGAACGGGAACTGAAGCACTATTCCTGCGGCTCCGCCGACTGATTTCCCAAATGAACGCACGTAGGCGATAGGTGTTTTGTGCAAAACGATGCCTAAGAAGAGGAACAGAAGGATTACGGAGCCGAGGTCGAAAGATTTGTGCTTGACGAACAGGCTGATGATTAGGAATGACAGGCCTAATAGTGCTAATAGTGCGGATAGGAAACGGCTGTTTTCCAATTTCATTGCCGGGGTAACGGGCGTATTATCGGGCGAATTATCGGGCAAATGATGATTTGCCCCAACAGAATCGTCATCGTTCAAAAGGGCAGGATCGATTGCGACGATGCCGGTTTTAGGGTGCATCGCGGAATTGATGGCGACCAATGCGACGGTAACGAGAACCACCATGATGATGTTATGATAATCGAGGATGGTGTTTCCAATAGGAATTGCTGAGATTATGACGCCGTTAGTGTCTTTTACCAGTTCGTTGACATCGGAGGCCATTTTCAGCGGGATGGAGCCTGAGATGCCGGCGTGCCACACCACGAAACCGCTGTAGGCCGATGCGATGAGCAGTCGGTAGTCGACGTTTTTGAGTTTTTTAGCAATTTCTTTGGCGAAGATGGCGCCGACGATGAGACCGAAGCCCCAGTTGAGCCAGCATGCCACGGCGGAGATGCCTGTGACGAGAGCGATAGCTCCTGCTGGTGTTTTCGGCAATGACGCAAGCCTGTTGATACCTTTTTTGATACTCGGTGCTGCAGCTAAAGTAGCACCAGTCACAAGGACAAGAGCCATTTGCATTGAGAATCCGAGGAGATTCCATACGCCGCCGCCCCAGTTGCTGACAACCTCGGTGATGCTTTGGTGGCAGACAGGCATGGCGACCAAAATAGCCACAAACGTAAGGATTATTGCAAAAATGAACGGCTCAGGCAGATATTTCTGCATGAATCCGACGCAACCATTTATTATTTTATGGAACAACTTCATTCTACAATAACTTTACTTGTGTTTGTCAGTCCGTCAGCATTTGTAATATTCAGGAAATAAAGGCCTTTCGGAAGATCGCTCACGTTGATGACATGCTCGGTGAGGCAGTCGTTGATGAGGATATCTTGGGAATAGACGATTTGTCCTAAAGTATTGAATAACAATATATTAGCTTTTTCTAAATTCTCTTGATAAAATCTGATATAGATATTGTCGGAAGCAGGATTTGGGAAAAAGTCGAAATTAAGCACATCGTCGGAATGCTCATTGAGTCCGATATTGAGGTTAACCGCAAGTTCCATTGTCACAGGAAGGTGGTCGGAGTTGTAGAACAGAGCGTTTGCAACATCTTGAGACACAACGGTATTTGTAGGATTGTTGATGCTTTGGTTGAAGCGTCGTCCGTCCTGACCGAGAGCTTTGTAGGTACCGCCGATGTAACGGATTCCGTCGCGTCCGCCGTAGATATTCTCCGACATCAAGATAAAGTCGAAGCGGTCGTCCATGCCGCCGTACGAGTGGCAGTCGTTGTCCTTGTTACGGTGAGTTGACTGAGTGTGATAGTTGGCGTATTGCGAGTTGTTGTTCCAGGCGCCCACTCCGTATGGGTAAATCGGGTCGATGAAGTAGCAATACGGATAGGTCGTTTGGCTTGTAAATGTTTGATAAGCAGGCTCTTGCGATGTATAGATGTTGAAGTCTCCCATGATGAGGACGTTGCTCTCGCGATAGTTTAGGTTGATGTAACGCATGATGTTTTCGGCCATCGTTTTGCGTTTTGTCTCGTTGTCGGAGCCGTCGCCGGCTTTCAGGTGGGCGACGACGCATGTCAGGATGACTCTGTCGGTGTTGTCGTTTTTGAATTTGAAACTATAGACATCAACGTCGCGAATATACGTCTGTGCCATAGTATGGCTTACGAGAGTGAGTTTTGATGAATTATAAAACACACAATTTGTCAGGGAGGAGTTGGCTGAGTTTGCGCCAGGTTTTGTCATCCAATAGTCTACACCGTTGATATTCAGGTTTTTTTCGACGAAATCATTTGGCAAAGAAGTGTTTCTTCCCATTTCGCAGACGGTGAAAATATCGGGGTAGTAGGCTGTCAGGATGGTGCGGATGTAGCCGTTTTTATCGTTGATATTGTTGTTAGTAGTATTGCAATAACCGGTGTTGTTGCCATAGTTGAGAAGGTTATACTGCATCACTTTCAGCGTTTCGGTTTGAGCGGACGCTAAAAAGGAGAAACCTAATAAGAGAAATAGGATAAATAATTTGTTTTTTTTCATTACGGTATTAGGTTATAACATTATTACAATGGCAACATTGGGCGAAAAATGTTTCGCCCCAACGATTATTCAATACGTTTCAGCATGCTGATTTCCGCGCTGGTGAGGAAGCGCCAGTGGCCGCGAGGCAGGTTTTGTTTTGTGAGGCCTGCGAGCATTACGCGGTCGAGCTTAACCACTTCATAACCAAGGCTTTCGAAGATTCGGCGGACGATGTGGTTACGTCCTGAGTGGATTTCGACGCCAACTTCGCGCATTGTAGGATCATCGATGACATAGTCGATTTTGTCGACTGTGATAGGGCCGTCTTCGAGCATAAGGCCTTTCTCGATTTTTTCGAAGTCGCTTTCGGTCAGAGGCTTGTTGAGCGTGACGTGATACAGCTTCTTCACTTCGTGGCTCGGGTGTGTGAGAGTCTTTGCGAGTTCGCCGTCGTTGGTGAGCAGCAGCAGGCCGATGGTGTTACGGTCGAGGCGGCCGACAGGGTAGATACGTTCCTGGCAAGCACCTTCGACGAGGTCCATGACGGTGTGGCGCTCGTAAGGGTCGTCGGATGTTGTGATGACGCCTTTAGGCTTGTTTAACAAGACATAACGAAGTTTTTCACGGTTGAGAGTCTGGCCTCCGTACACAACTTTGTCGGTGGTTTTGACTTTGGTACCGAGTTCGGTGACCACTTCGCCGTTCACTGTCACAGCGCCAGCGAGGATGAGGTCGTCGGCTTCACGGCGTGAGCAGATGCCTGAGTCGGCGAGGTATTTGTTGAGACGGATTTCGCCGGTTGCGCGTGGACGGTCGAATTCAGGGTCTTTTTCGCGGCGATAGCCACGGCGGCCGCCATGTTCTCTTTTTTCATAACGTTCTGATCTTTCATAACGTTCTGACGAGCTATCGGATTTACGACCGAAACTGCGTTTTTCGCCGAATGGTTTTCTTCCGAAAGGTTTTTTGTCTTCTCTTTCGTCATCACGACGACCGAAGCTTCTTTTTTCATAACGTTCTGATTTTTTTTCATAACGTTCTGACGTATTATCAGTTTTACGACCGAATGATCTTTTTTCGCTTCTCTCGTCATCACGACGACCGAAGCTACGTTTTTCGCTGAAAGGTTTTCTTTCATGGCGTTCTTCATCGCCCTCACGGCGAGCTTTTTCTCTTGCAAACTGCTCTAATCTCTCGTCACTGAATCTTCTGACTTCGGCAGTTTTTCTTCTGGCAACATGTTGACGTTTGCCGTTTCTTTCTTCGTTATTCATTGTTAAAAAATAATTATAAAATATTTTGGGCTGCAAAATTACGAAAAATTCAAGCACGAGGTAGTAAAAAATTAACAAGTTATCAACAATTTGCTGCTAAATTATTTTTTTTGTATTTTTGCAAAATCAATTTATAAAATATGAAAAAGTTATCATTATTACTGATTATGCTTGTGGCTGCCATGATTATGCAGGCACAGATTGCAACGAACATTTATTGGGTGAAATTCACTGACAAGGCCAATTCGCCTTATTCTATTGATAATCCGAGTGAATATTTAAGCCAAAGAGCTTTGGATAGAAGAGCTCGTCTCGGAATCGAGATCGACGAATATGACATTCCAGTGAATCCTCAGTATTTGCAGGCTGTTGAGGCTTGTGGAGCACAGCTTTTGAACCCTTCGAAATGGTTGAACGGAGTGTCGGTTTACACCGATAGTCAGGCTGTGGTTGATGCCATCAACGCACTTGAGTTTGTTGAGGTGGTGCGTAACTGCCCGAATTATCCGGAAGCCCAGCGCGACAAGGAGATTTGGATGGAAAATGAGATGAAGGCATCGGGAAATCCGGTGGTGTCGAGAGGCTATTACGGTGGTGCCGAGGCTCAGGTTTATCAGTTGAGAGTCAATGAGTTGCATAATATGGGATATGACGGAACAGGTGTTCACATCGCTGTTTTGGATGGTGGTTTCATCGCAACTAACACACACCAAGCTTTCGACAATATGCGTGCCGAAGGTCGTCTCTTGGGTGTTCGTGACTTTGTATTCGGTTCAGAGTCAGTGTATTCGCAGAGCACACATGGCACTTCATGCTTGAGCACAATGGCTGCTTACGACCCGAACAATATGGTTGGAACAGCTCCGAAGGCTTCTTATTATCTTTTCCATACAGAAGATGGTAACGGTGAGAACATAGTAGAGGAATATAACTGGGTTTCAGGTGCTGAATATGCTGACAGTCTTGGTGTTGATATCTGTTCGACCTCGTTAGGCTATATTGATTTCGACATGCCTCAGTGGGATCATTATTTCCCGGATTTCGACGGTCACACAGCTCCGATGACTATTGGCGCTGAAATTGCTGCAAGCCGTGGTATTATCTGCACAAACTCGGCAGGAAACGAAGGTGGTGGCACTTGCACTTTGGGAATCCCTGCTGATGCTGAGCATATCATCACTGTTGGTGCTGTTGATGACCAGGGTGATCGCGCATCTTTCAGCTCGGTTGGACCTACCTATGACGGCCGAATCAAGCCGGATGTTATGGCAATGGGCCAAGGTACTTACGTCGCCACAGGTTATTCTGGTTTTCCATATTACAACGGCAGCGGCACCTCGTTCTCGAATCCTGTTTTAGCTGGTGCTGTGGCTTGTCTGCGTCAGGCGAGACCAAGCGCTTCGGTGCAGGAGATTTGCGACGCTTTGAGAGCGGCAGGCAACAATGCAAACAATCCTGACAGTTACAATGGATACGGCATCCCTGATTTTGTGGAAGCACTTGCAATGCTTGACATTAAGGATGTTGAGTTTGACAACAACGAGATTTTGAGCGTGTTCCCGAATCCGAGCAGAGGCAGTGTTAAAGTTGAAATTTTTGACGGAATTACAGTATACGGGATTACGGTATACGGGATTACGGGTAGTGTTTTAGTTAACACAAATAATATCAATGAGTTAGAGGTAGCTTTGAATAATTTGAGTTCTGGAGTTTACACTGTTAAAGTTGATTCTGAGAGAGGCGGTCAGACTTTAAAAGTTGTTTTAACAAAGTAAAATTTTTGAAAAAAAGCTTGGAAATATCAAATATTTCATATCTTTGTAGATTGAAAATTTAAAATTATGAATTTAAACACATCATATCTGGGATTAAAGCTTAAGAATCCTATCATTGTTGGAAGTTCTACTTTTACGGGAACCGTTGATGGTATTGTGAAATGCGCTAAGGCGGGAGCCGGTGCGGTGGTGTTGAAATCGCTCTTCGAGGAGCAGATTTTGTCTGATATCAAGAAAGAGGAAGGCTATACCGACATCTATAACTCAAACCCTGATGCCGACCTTTATATGAAGACTTTCCTCCGCGGAAACGAGATTGCAATTTATGAAAATCTTATCCGTGAAGCTAAGAAAAGCGTTGATATCCCGATTATTGCGAGCATCAACTGCGCTGACAAAGGCGAGTGGACAAGTTTCGCAAAAGAGCTTCAGGATGCTGGTGCCGACGCATTGGAGTTGAACATCGCAGTGTCGCCATTCGACAAAGATATCGCATCGAAAGATATTGAAGATGAGGTGGTTAGCATTTTCAACGAGGTGAAAAAGACTGTGACTATACCTGTCTCGGTGAAACTCGGCGACCATTTCACAAACATTGGCAATCTGGCATTCCGTTTGAGCATGGCAGGTGCCGCGGGACTGGTGCTCTTCAACCGTTTCTACAACCCGACAATCGACATCGAGAACATGAAAGTTGTTCCGGGATCGGCACTTTCGGTTGAGGAAGAAAACGGCAACACCTTGAGGTGGATATCACTGCTTACGGCTGAAGGTATTCCATGCTGCTTATCAGCTTCGACAGGTGTGCATTCGGCTGAAGACGTTGTGCGTCAGATACTTGCAGGCGCAAGCTCGGTGCAGGTGTGTAGCGTTCTTTATAAGAAAGGCATTGATTTCGTAGCAAATATGCTTGAAGGCATGGAGAAGTGGATGGAAAAACACAACTTCAACAGTATCAACGATTTCAAAGGAAAATGCAGTGCTTCAGCAGATGTGAAAGTGTTCGAGAGACTGCAATATTTGAGAAGAAACAACGATTTAAATTAACAATAAAAACTGATTACTATGGCAAAATACGTTTGTGATGTCTGCGGTTATGTTTATGACCCGGCAGTAGGCGATCCAGACAACGGCATCGCTCCAGGAACACCATTCGACAAATTACCGGAAAGCTGGTCATGCCCACTTTGCGGTGTTGGCAAAGAACACTTCGGAATGGAATAATGGATACCAAGGCCCTTTCTAAGATTGGATACGGTCTTTATGTCCTGACGACGAACTACGATAACATCGACAACGGCTGCATCATCAACACGGTGCAGCAGGTTACAAGCGACCCGTTAAGGTTGTCGATAGTTGTCAACAAAAACAACTACACGCACGATCTGATTTTGGACTCGTGCGTGTTCAATATCAACGTGTTGACAACGGAAACGCCGTTTAAGGTGTTTGAACATTTCGGGTTTCAGTCGGGAAGGAACGTAAACAAATTCGCGGACTGCGAGCAGGAGCTGCGCGCCGTGAACCATGTGCTGTATCTGCCCAAGCATATCAATGCTTATTTTGCCTGCAGAGTTGTGAAGTCGATAGACCTCGGCACGCATACCATGTTTATTGCGGATGTGCTTGATGCGGTGAAGGTAAACGACAAAGTCTCAGTGACTTACGATTATTATCAGAAAAATATCAAACCGAAAAAGACGGTGACAAAAGGCTGCTGGGTGTGCAAGGTTTGCGGTTGGGTGTATGAAGGCGAACAGCTGCCGGATGACATCGTGTGTCCGCTGTGCAAGCATGGAAAGGAAGAGTTTGAATATATTGAACCAACATGACTGGATACCCGTAGGGATAAGGCATGCCTTATCCCTACTGGATGCGAAAAAAATGAATTAAATTTTTTTAATATGAATATAAAATTAGCAGAGAATATTTATTACGTCGGGGTGAATGACCGTAAGACGGAGATGTTTGAGAACCACATGGAGTTGCCTAATGGCGTGTCATACAACTCGTATCTTATTGTAGATGAGCAAGTTGCATTGATTGACCCAGTGGAGCCTGAGTTTATGGCGCAGTATATGTTCCAGATCAAGCGTACCTTGGGTGACCGCAAAGTCGATTATCTGATCGTGAACCACGACGAGCCGGATCACAGCGGTTCGGTTGGCGCGGTGTTGAGAGAATGGCCAGAGGTGACGGTGGTCGGAAACGCCAAGACATTCGCTCCTTTGGAGAATTTCTACGGTGAGATTAAAAACAAGAAAATCGTTGCAGAAGGCGAGACTTTAAGTCTTGGAAATCATACACTTCAGTTCTTCATGGCGCCGATGTGCCACTGGCCGGAATCGATGGTGACATACGAGCAGACCACGAAAATCATCTTCTCGAACGACGCTTTCGGAGGCTTCGGAGCATTGAACGGCGGCATCTTCGACGATGAGGTGAACCTCGATTTCTATGAAGACGACATGCGCCGTTATTATGCGAATATCATCGGAAAAGTGGCAATGATGGCGACAAAGGCTATCCAGAAGGTTCAGACTTTGGACATCAAGATGATTGCACCTTCGCACGGCTTGATTTGGAGAAGCAACCTGCAGTGGGTCATTGACAGATATACGGCTTGGAGCGCTCAGCAGGCCAAGGAAGGCGTGGTAATCGTTTACGGCTCGATGTACGGGAACACAGGCAGAATGGCTGATATTGTAGCTCGTGGCGTTGCAGAGGCTGGCGTGAAAGAGATTAAGGTTTACGATGTTTCGAAGACGGAATTATCATTCATTTTCAGCAATATTTGGCAGTACAAAGGCGTTATATTAGGTGCATGCTCACACTACGGAAGCATTTTCCCGAACATGACCGGATTGCTGCACGAGATGGCTGAGTACAAACCACAGAATAAGGTCGTGGGTCTGTTTGGAGGTGCATCGTGGAGCGGTGGCGGACTGAAGACCTTGAAAGAGAACGCTGAGGCATGCAAATGGAATATCGTTGGAGAGCCTGTTGAGGTGAAAGGCGCTCCGATTAGAGAAGAGGATATTGAGAAGTTGTATAATTTGGGATTTGAAATTGGCAAAAACATAAGATTATGATTGAATTACCGAAACTACCGTATGAGATGAATGCGCTGGAGCCGCATATCTCGCAGAAGACATTAGAGTTTCACTATGGCAAGCATCATGCGGGCTATGTGAACAATTTGAACAAGCTCATTGCGGGCACACCGTTTGAGAATAAATCTCTTGAGGAGATTGTGAAGACTTCGCAGGGTGGCATGTTTAACAACGCCGCTCAGGTGTGGAACCACACTTTTTATTGGAACTGCATGACACCTAATCCGAAAAAGTCTGCTCCGACGGGCAAACTCATGGATGCGATAGTGCGTGACTTTGGCAGTTTTGAGGCTTTCAAGGAGAAATTCATCAACGGTTGCGTGACGTTGTTCGGCTCCGGTTGGGCATGGCTTGTGGCCGACAAAGATGGAAAATTATCGATAATGCAGACAAGCAACGCACAGACTCCGCTCACAACGGAAGGTTTGAAGCCGTTGTTAGTGTGCGATGTGTGGGAACATGCATATTATCTTGATTACCAGAACCTAAGAGCGAATTATGTAAACGAATTCTGGAGTTTGATAAACTGGGAATTTGTGGAAAAAAGTTATTAGTTAGTCAGTTGTTCAGTTAGTCAGTTAACTTAACAACTGGTTAACTGACTAACTGACTAACTGATTAACTAACTATCGGCTTTCTACTGTTTCCAGCTCCTGATAAAACACCTGCGGGATTTCCTCGTGGTAGTCTTTGCTGTAGTAATCAGCAGGTTTCAGAAGTTTTCCGAAGACAAAATCCTGGATCAGCACAAATTCGTTGCCATCGCTGAGGAGCGCGTATTTGTGGTCAGGATCTTTAATCATATCGTCGTAGTTTTCCAAATCTTCTTCAGAATAAAGGAACATGTCGGCATTGGTGCGCATGGTATACGTGGTGACGCTGCTGCTCTTGCCGTCTTTCGTCGTAAGTGTCAGTCGTTGCTGGAAAGGCGAGTTGATGATGGAGTCGCGGCGTGCAGGCTCGACATCGTTCAAAAATGCCTCAAAACGCACGTTGTTGAACGATGACATGAGGTTCAAGACTCTCAAAGTGTCGAAAGCCAAAGGTTCGCCGTTGAGACGGTTCATGCTGTATTGATAACGTCCGTTTTCCTTGATAATGAATCCGTTAGCAGGATCGTCGTTGATTTCGAGTTTCACCGATTCGATGTTAGCCATCTTTTCATTGAAGATGGTGTGATCGCGCCAGTCGATAGGTTTGGCTGTGAAACGTGAGCTGATGAAACCTCTAAATCCATGAAGATGAACGATATACACCTTTTCTCCACCTTCTTTCAAGACGTAGGTGCCTTGGTTGTCCTGAGTCACATCACCGATGTAGAAAACCTTGGTTCGTTTCTCGTGATAGAACAGTTTCACCTTGTTGAATAAGTTGATTCGAGGCATCATCTGATACACCTCGACTTTGGTGTTGGTGCTCGACATTCTCGTCACGATGTTATCGCTTTTCTTAATAGACACTGGCATTTTGATGCGCATACGGTTGAGCGTGTAGAGCATCTCGTTGACCATGTTTTGGTTGGCGTTGAATTCATTGTTGACTGTCCAGGCGTCGCCGTTGCGTTGCAGCACCACCTGATTTCCGCTTTTATCGGCGAAGAAAAGTTTGGTGATAGAGGCGGTATCGTAGACTGTGAAGTCGGCGGCTTCGCCGCGTAATGTGCTGAGATAGCGGTTGTTACCGATGAGAATGGCGGCGATGACGACGAGAACCGCAATTATTACTATTGAGATGATGTTTTTCTTTTTCATAGTTGTTCAGTTGTTCAGTTGTTCAGTTGTTCAGTTGTCCAGTTAACTGACTAACTGAACAACTGATTAACTGACTAACTGGAAGTGTATTTCTTTTTTCTTAAAATTGCTAACATAATTCCAAAGACTATCATGATGGCTGATGGCAGGACTACGTTGATGACTTGCCACATTATCGGGTTGCCGTTGATCTTGTTGAGGTCGAGGAGACGAATCTTCAGTTCGCGTGAGCGGATGTTGATAAGTCCTTCACCTTCAAGGAGATATGATACGGCGTTTTCGATAAACTGTTTGTTGCCATAAGTGATATTTGTGTATTGGTCGTAGCCTAAAGGTAACGGCGAACCTACGCGTTTATTATTTTTCTTGGCATAGTCGAGTTGCGCGAGCTGGTTGCGGATGATGTCGCCATCGGCAATGACAATCATCGAGGTCGGCACGCTTTCGGTTTTGAAACCTATCTCTGAAGATGTCGCGATTGACGTTGGCATTCGGTTTTCATAGAGAGAACTGAACTTTCCGTTGAGGAGAAATGCCGTTGTCATGCCTTTTTGAGGGAACATCTTCGCGTTAGGACGCTGGTTGAGGATGTCCAAAGAGATGAATACCGGTGCGCTCGAGACCTTGGTGTAATCGGATGTTTTGAGAAGCGGAATCTTCTGAATCTCGGGAGCGGAAGTCGTTGGTTCCAAAGAACTTACGAAGTCGGCTTTCACTGCCTCGAGGTTACGTACGATAGGATGTTCCGACGCTTGGCTGAGCAGAGGGAAATAATACCATGGCAGAAGCATGCTCTGCAGGTTTGAACCCTGTCCGGTGACCAGTCCGATTTGTGCGCAAGGATAGGCGAGGAGCAGGTTTTTGTTGAGTTTCAGACCATATTTGAACATCTGGTCGTCGAGGTTGAGGTTGAGCGTGAGACCCATTGTGGATTCGGCGCTTTGCAGGCTGTCCATGGACGCGCTGACGTTGTCGAGGAGCCACATCACCTTGCCGCCATACATGATGTATTGGTCGATGATGAACTTGTCTTTTTCGGAGAACGATTCCGTCGGTTTGGCGATGATGATGGCATCGTAAGCCGGCTTGATGACGATGTTGCTGTCGCGATCCAAGTCTCTCTTCATCAATGAGTTAAGCTGCTCGTTGAGCTCGGCTCGCTTGATGATGTATTTCTTCGAAAGAGTGTTGGCGATGTCAAAAACCTCCATGTCGGAAAGTTCGCCATGGCCTTCGGTGAAAGCTACGGTAGGTTTGACGGTGGTTGAAATCTCTTTTATCGCGCTAATGAGTTTATATTCAAGGTCTTGCGCCGAGTTGTTGAGGACTGTTTCCTGACTTTGTCCCGACTGGCCGGAGAGCAAGTCGATAGGCAGTTCATTTTCACGATAGTTGAGGATTATTCCAGGCCAAATCATGATTTGCTGCATACCCGTGTTGGTCTGCACCGTCTCGGTGTAATAGTTCAAACCGCTTTGGTAGAGAATCTTATAAGTCTCGTTGCGTTCGGCAGGATCAGGACTTTCAGAAGGGTTAATAAATTCATAATCAATGAATTTGGAGTAGGCACGGAACTCGTCGAGCATCTCTTTCGTCTCTTTTCGCAGTTTTTTGAAGCCAGCCGGGAACTCGCCTTCGAGATAGACGCGGAAATAGACGTAGTCGTCGAGGTTTTTCAAAATCTCTTTCGAGGTGTTGGAAAGCGTGTAACGTTTCTCGGAGGTGAGGTCGAGACGCGTGTAGACGAATGAGCCGATTATATTTACTAACACAATGATTATCAATGTGATAATCAAAGAAGTGATTTCGTTGCGTTTGATGTTTTTTCTCTTGTTTTCCATAAGCCCTCCTACCATTTTCTGCTCGACAAAGTGAGTTTTGTCAGGCTTAAGAATAAAACAATAACGCTAAGGAAATATATCAGGTCGCGGGTGTCGATGACGCCGCGGCTCATTGAGCTGTAGTGCGATGCCATGCCTAGCTGCTGGATGAAAAGGTCGACTTTTCCGAACAGCGACATCGAGTATATGAACTCGAATCCGATGTAGAGAAATCCGCAGAGGAACACCGAGAGGATGAACGCAAGTATTTGATTGTTAGTCACTGAGCTGCAGAAGACGCCTATGCTGACGAATGCCGCGCTGAGGAAAAACAGTCCGATGTAGGAGCCCCATATGCCGCCGTGGTCGACGTTGCCGACGGGCATGGCGAGACGTGAGACGGAGATGTAATAAATCAATGTCGGGATGAGTGCGAGGAGCACGAGAGCCACGCCTGCGAGGTATTTCGCGCCCACGATCTGCCAGTCGGACAGCGGCTTGGTGAGCAGCATCTCGATGGTGCCGGTGCGACGTTCTTCGGCGAAGAAACGCATGGTGACGGCGGGGACGAGGAACAGAAACACCCACGGAGCGAGGATAAACAGGCTGTCGAGGCTCGCATAGCCGTACGACATGATGTTAAAGTCGCTGCGGAACACCCACAGAAACAGTCCGGTGATGAGCAGGAACACCACCACCACCATGATTCCGATGAGTGAGCTGAGGAAGTTGTTTATTTCTTTTCTAAAAAGAGCGTACATTATTATTCTCCTTCGAATGATATTGAACTGAAGACAGGGTAGTCGGTAAGACGCTCGCGTCCTTTCAGGTCGACAAGCTCGATAAGTACGCTGATGCCAGCCACCACGCCGCCTGCCTTTTCCACCAGTTTTGTGATTGCCTTAGTGGTGCCGCCGGTAGCCAGCAGGTCGTCGACGACGAGCACTTTTGCGCCTGGTTTGAAGCTGTCGATATGCATCTCCAAGGTGCCTGTGCCGTATTCAAGGTCATATTCCTGGGTGATAACTCTGGTTGGCAGTTTTCCTTTTTTACGAATCAGGACAAGAGGCTTGTGCATCTTATAAGCCATGGCGGCACCAAAGATGAATCCGCGGGCTTCAGCACCTGCAATGACATCAAAATCAATGTCTTTCACCTTGTCGCACATGTCGTCGATAGCTTGATGAAGGCCGTCGGCATCGTTGATTAAAGTGGTTATATCACGGAAAATGATTCCCGGTTTTGGAAAATCTGGTATGGAACGTACGTAATCTTTCAGATCTTTCATGACGTAAAATTTTAGAGAGCAAAAATACTAAAAATTTATGTGAAATCGGATAGTTTTTTTTATAAATTTGCGATGATATAATTCATTGGTTGATTATGGCTAGAAAATGTCATGTTTTTCTGCTGCTCTGTCTGTTTTCTGTCGCGTTTTTGAATGCCCAGGAAATTCAGGTTAATGGTGTGGCAGGTTACAACCTTACATACAAAGGATATGGCGGCGCCGACCTGAAAGGCGTTTTCCATGTCGATAACACTGATTTTACTGTGAATTTCGAAGCCTTGACGGCGAAGACGTTTTCGTTGGGTGTGACTGTCGGGCATTCGTTCAATGTGTGCGACAACGGCTTTGTTTTCCTTGACGGGACGCTGCATTCGAGGATTTTCGGGAGATATAAGACTTACGAATTTGTTTATGCCGGCAGTGTCGGTTTCAGGATGCGTCATTTTTCGGTGCAGGCCGGACTTTTTTCAAGGACTATCGACGCTTTCGGCAGAGATTGGCATTCGTTGCAGAACTATGTGACGGAGCCGTTTAACCTGCTTTACAAGGTGAAACTCAGCGTGATGGGCTTCGACAATCCGTGGGATGTTTACGCTGTGGCGGCGAATTACAACGATTTTGAATACGAGCGCATGTGGGAGCCGATTTTCAGTCTGGGCGGAAGATATGATTTCAAGGAAAGATGGAGCGCGATAGCGGAAGGAACGCTGGAGGCGGCTGGAATTTTTCATGGAACAGTGAAGTTCTATGAGGCGATAATGCGCGTTGGTGTGTCATTTCGACTGGAGCGAAGCGGAATGGAGAAATCCTCTAAAAAAATAGAAACAAATAAAAATGAAAATTAATGCTAATATAAGAAAAGGTTTTCTCCACTCCCTGTGGTCGGTCGAAATGACAATATTGTTGTTTATCCTGACATCTTGTGGGAAAAACATCGATTACATGGGGCTTTTCATGACGTTCAACGAGTCGCCGGACGAGAGGTTTGCGCAGTCGATGAAATATAATGATGAGCACGGATACGACAAGATTTCGGGCGTTCCTGATGAATATAAAGTGTATGCGATGAGCGACATACATGTCGATTTCTCGACTGAAAATCTCGACAGATATGTGTCTGATTATCTGAATGATACGGTGGCGGCACCATTTTCGTTGTGCCTCGGCGACCTCATCAACGCGACCGGACATTGGGATTATTTTGCTGAGCATGTGAAGCCAGTGAGCGATGCCGGACGCAAAATTTATTATTGTGCCGGAAACCATGACCTTTATTTTGACCAATGGAAAGAGTTTTATTCGAGATTCGGTTCGTCGACGTATTGGTTTGAGGTTCAGACAGTTAGCGGATTCAAGGATTTGTACATCGCACTTGAATCGGGAAGCGGAACGTTGGGAGTCGACCAGAGAGATTGGCTCGAAAAAGTGCTGAAAGACAAGCAAAATCAGGGATTCAGACATATTGTGGTGTTTACGCACACACATTTCTTCAAGAAAGACAGCTCGCAAGGTCACACCAGCAACTTCAACCTTGAGGAGACGTATGACTTGGCTGATTTGTTCGACAGATACGACGTTTCGATGGTGCTTCAGGGACATTCGCATTCGAGGGATCTGACGATATTCAAAGATGTTGTTTACCTTAGGGTTGACGCGTTGGAAGACCATTATCCGAATGCTTACTATACGATATTAAAGGTTGGAAATGATATAAACTACAGTTTTGTGAAAGTAAACTAAAAAGAAATAATACAACTTAAAATATAACATTATGAAATCAAATGGCAATTACGATTGGAAGTTTTCGACCGTGGGCGGTGTCACGAGAGTGAACATCGAGTCGGGACAGGACATCCTGCATTTGGATGAGCTTGACAGAAAACTCTGGACGGCTTTGAGCTGCCCGCTGAAAGGCATGGAAATCGACGAGAAGACCATGACAATGCTCGACACCAACTGCGACGGCAAGATCCACATTGAGGAAGTCGTGGCCGCTTCGAAATGGCTCACAAAGGTCATCAACGACCCTGAGTTATTATTGAAACGCGAGGGCTTCATCCCGTTCTCGGCGTTCAACACCAGCAACGAGGAGGGAGCACATCTGCTTGAGACATCAAAGCAGATTCTTGAGAATCTCGGTCTTGAGAAAAAAGAAATATCTATCGCTGACGTGTCGGATAGCATTGCAATCTTCGCCAAGACGCGTTTCAATGGTGACGGCATCATCACCGAGAACTCCGCTGACGACGAAGCTGTCAAGTCTCTCATCAAGAATGTGATTGACTGTATGGGCGGCGTCACCGACCGTAGCGGCGACCCTGGAACCGACACCGACAAGATAGAAGCTTTCTATACGGCGTTGGCAGACTACACAGCATGGAAAGAAGCCGGCGACGCTGACAAAGACAACGTGTTCCCATACGGTGACGACACTGCGGCGGCATTGGCGGCATGTATGGCAGTGAAAGATAAGATCGACGACTTCTTCATGCGCTGCAAACTCGCTTCATTCAATACCGAAAGCGCCTCGGTTTTGGACGTCTCATCAGCAAAGATTGGCGAAATCAGCGGAAATAATTTGGCTGCAAGTACCGACGAGATTGCCACATATCCTTTGGCAGGCGTCAATGCAGAACACAAGTTGCCTTTAGGCAAGGAAATCAACCCGGCATGGGCTGGCGCGATGGCAACTCTGAAGGCTCTTGTAATCGACAAAGAGTTTAATAAAGCAGAATCTCTCACCGAAGAACAATGGAATGGTATCTTGGCTAAATTTAACGCCTACAACGCTTGGATGGGCGCAAAGAAAGGCGCTGAGGTGGAAGGTTTGGGCTATGACACAGCCAAGACTATCCTGGCCGAGAACAAAAAAGACGTGTTGCTTGACCTTGTAGCACAAGACAAGGCGCTCGAGAGCAAGTCGAATGCCATCGACCAGGTCGACAAGCTGTTGCATTACTACAGAGACTTCTACACATTGTTGACAAACTTCGTGACATTCAGCGATTTCTATAATCCAGAGAAGAAAGCCATCTTCCAGGCTGGAACGCTGTACATCGACGAGCGTGCCTGCGACCTCTGCGTAAAGGTTAGCGACATGGGAGCACACAACACCATGGCAGCCTACAGCAACATGTACATCTTGTACTGCGACTGCACCTGCAAGAGCAAGCCGGGCACCATGACCATTGCCGCCGTGGTGACTGACGGCGACGTGGGCGACATCATGGTTGGAAAACACGCCGTGTTTTATGATAATGACGGTCTCGGCTGGAACGCCACGGTTACCAAGATTGTCGACAATCCTATCAGCATCCGTCAGGCATTCTGGTCGCCTTACCGCAAGATGGCGAAGTCGGTCGAAGACATGATCAACAAACGTGCTGCCGAGAAAGACGCCAAGGTGATGGCTGACGCCAACTCGAAGATCAATAACGCTGAGATTCCTACCGACGGTGCGAAACCAGAGGTGAAGCCGCCGTTCGACATCGCCAAGTTTGCTGGTATCTTTGCAGCTATAGGCTTGGCAATAGGCTTGGTGGCATCAGCAATCGGAGGATTGTTTGAGTGGCTTGGAGCACATTGGTACAACATCGTGATTTTCTTCTTGATAATCATTGCGATAATCTCCGGTCCGAGCATGATTATGGCTTGGCTGAAGCTGAGAAAACGCAACCTCGCGCCTATTTTGAACGCCAACGGCTGGGCATTGAACCAGAGAATTTTGGTCAACACCAAGTTCGGTGCCACATTGACAGGCATTGCGAAATATCCTATCGTGAAGACAAAAGACCCGTTCACAACGAAGGCTCCGTGGTGGAAGAGGATGCTGAGATGGTTATTATTGATCATCTGCGTCTGCGTGGCGGTTTATTTCATCTTGCCGAAGGATATGAGACCGTGCAGTAAGGCAAATGTTGATACGGTTCAGGTGGTCGATGTAAATGGTGAGGTTATTGAATAATTATCTTTAAATCATACGAAATGATTGTAGGGATGTGGTGTGCCGCATCCCTACATCATTTTATTCGTTTTTGCAAATTCAAACAATTCCAGCGGCAAATGACAATATCCGTCAGGGTTCTTTTCGAGATAATCCTGATGATAATCTTCGGCGGTGTAGAAATTTTGCAGAGGCATCACCTCGACGGCGATTTTGCCTGTGATTTTGGCTTGTTGCTCGGTCATTACCTTGTTAATAGTTGGTAAATCGTTAACGTCAACATAATAAATGCCAGTGCGGTATTGCAATCCCACGTCGTGACCTTGTTGGTTGACACTTGTAGGGTCGATGGCATGAAAATACATGTTGAGCAGGAATTCGAGGCTGATTTTGCTCTGGTCGTACTCCACCATAACTGTCTCGGCGGCCTTGGTTTCACCGCTGCACACTTCTTTATACGTTGGGTTTTCCTTGATGCTGTTGGCATATCCGACTTTTGTCTCGACCACACCGTCGATCATCTTGAAATAATGCTCTGTGCCCCAGAAGCAACCGCCAGCGAGAAATATTTGTTTTGTCATCGTCATATTTTTTGCAAATGTACGGCTTTTTTCTATATTTTTGTCCATCGAAATTTTAATCGCTATGAAAAAATATTTTTCTCTGATTTTGGCTTTGATTCTGCCGATTTTCATGCTTGCGCAGAATAACGACTACACTAGATTTGTCAACCCTTTCATCGGGACCCAGACCGACGAGACCGGTGCGCTGAGCGGAAGTACTTTCCCGGGTGCGACGATGCCGCAGGGCATGGTGCAGCTAAGTCCTGAGACGGAGCAGATGGTCACTTGGGACCCTTGTTCGGGCTACGACTACAACAAAGACACCATTTTCGGCTTTACACACACTCATCTCAGCGGAACTGGTTGCACTGACCTAATCGACGTGAGTCTGATGCCTGTGTCTTACGAAGTGACGCCTGAACAGCTAAAAAAAGCCTATTTCGGTCAACGTTACAGTCATGAGAATGAGTCGGCAACACCAGGATATTATCAGGTTTTGCTGGAAGACAGCGGCGTTAATGTGGAAGTTTCGGCCACTGTCAGAACCGGTATCACAAAATATACTTTCCCGGCAGGAGAACCACAAACTGTGATTCTCGACATGGATCGTGGCGTCTATCGTAAAGATGCCTATTATTCCGGCCGTCGTTTTTATGACATCATTCAAGGTCAGATAAGAATTGTCGATGACCATATTGTTGAAGGCTATCGCGTTGTTTGCGGATGGGCGAAGCTACGTAAGATTTACTTCAGAGCCGAGTTTTCAAAGCCAATCAGCAAACACATTTTAATGAATGGCGGTTTGAATGTCGGTAACAGCGACGTGGTTAACGGTCGCACTTTGCGTGCAGCTTTGAGTTTTGATAATATTGATAATCAAGAACTTATAGTAAAAGTGGCGATCTCGCCTGTCGATAACGATGGTGCACGTAAAAACATGCTCGCCGAGGCTCAAAGCTGGAGTTTCGACGAATACGTTCAAAACGCCCACGATATCTGGCAGAAAGAACTCAACCGCATCGACGTTGAAGGCACCGACGAGCAAAAAACCATATTCTACACTGGACTTTACCATGTCTTGATGCAACCGAACACCATGAGCGATGTCGACGGACGTTATATGGATACGAACTTCGAAATCAAGCAGATGCCTGAAGGGCAGACCTATCACAGCACATTCAGTTTATGGGACACCTTCCGCGCCGCGCATCCGCTTTATACACTCATTGACCCGAAAAACGCCGCGCAGTTTGTCAACGACATGATTCTTCATCATCAGACCTACGGCTATCTCCCGATTTGGGATCTCTGGGGTCAGGATAACTACTGCATGATTGGCAACCACGCCATCCCGGTTTTGGCGGATGCCATTTTAGCGGAGATTCCGGGATTTGATGTCGAAGAAGCTTATCAGGCGATGGTAGAGAGCAGCACTCGCAGCCATTACAACTCGCCTTTCGAGATTTGGGAACAATATGGATATTTGCCGCAAACTCTTCAAAATGAGAGTGTTAGCATTACCATGGAACAAGCTTATGATGATGCCTGCGTGGCATTAGTTGCCAAAAAACTAGGAAAGATTGAAGATTACGAGCGTTTCTATCGCCGTAGCATGTTTTACAAGAACCTTTTCGACCCGGAGACTGGATTTTTCCGTCCGAAAGACGAAAACGGCAACTGGATGGAAGGTTTCAATCCGCTCAGCTACGAGCAGCCTTGTTTTGTTGAGGGTAACGCATGGCAATACATGTGGTTTGTGCCGCAGGATCCGCAAGGTTTGATAGACCTTTTCGGAAGCAAGAAGGCATTTTTGAAAAAATTGGACGAAAACTTCAGTCTGACCGCCACTTCAGGCAATGTCGACGGCAACGCCAGCGGCTTCATCGGACAGTATGCTCACGGAAATGAGCCGAGTCATCACACTGTATATTTGTATAATTTTGCAGGAAAACCTGAGCGTACACAGGAGTTGGTGGAGCAGGTGAGGAGCGAGTTTTATCGTGCCACGCCATGTGGCTACGCCGGCAACGACGACTGTGGACAGATGTCGGCATGGTATATCTTTTCGAGCCTCGGATTCTATCCATTCCACGCTGGTTCTGCTGAATATGTCATCGGGACACCGTTGTTTAAAAAGGCTGTCTTACATCTCGAAAACGGAAAAGATTTCACAATCATTGCGCCGAACAAGACACCAGAAAAGATTCATGTCAAGAGTGTGAAAATCAACGGAAAGCCTGTCAAAGACTATATCATCACTAACCAGCAGATTATGGAAGGCGGAACTTTGGAGTTTAAGATGAAATAAATATCATGGGAAAGACTTTTGATATAAAAAAGACTATTCTTTCAATAGTTATATTATTGATAACCATAGTATTATGGTTATTACCGACCGATTCGTTCGGCATTGACGGACTGACTGTGATTCAGCAGCGCACCATGGCTATTTTCGTCTTCGCCGCTTTGATGTGGCTGTTTGAAGTCATTCCGGCTTGGGCAACCTCGGTAACGACCATCGTGGCGTTGCTTTTTGCCGTTTCGAACAAAGGATTCATGGTTGATGTTTCGGGAACTACCGTTGCTTACAAAGAAATCATGGCATCTTTTGCCGACCCTGTCATTATGTTGTTTTTGGGCGGCTTCGTGATGGCGATAGCAGCAAATAAAGTGGGTTTGGACGCCTATCTCGCCCGCACTTTGCTCCGCATCTTCGGAAGCAAGCCGAAATATGTGCTTCTAGGGCTTTTGTTGGTTCCCGGCACCTTCTCGATGTTCATGTCGAACACTGCCACCGCCGCGATGATGCTGGCGTTTATGGCTCCAGTGTTGAAAAACTTGCCGAAAGAAAGCGCCGCGCCAGCCGCCTTGACGCTTGCCATACCTATTGCAGCTAACTTCGGAGGTCTGGGCACGCCAATCGGCACGCCGCCTAACGCCATTGCGCTTGGAGCTTTGACGAAGGTCGGCATCGACATCAGCTTCGGCTCGTGGGTACTTCACATGGTGCCGTTTGTGCTGGTTTTACTGCTCATCGCATGGGTTGTGCTGATGCTTTTCTTCCCGATGAAGATGGAAAAACTGGAGATTAACATTGAAACCAATGCCAAATTCGACCGCGATTTCTGGATTGTCGCAATCACCATGCCTGTCACGATATTGATGTGGGTGACCGAAGGCTGGACGCATTTCGACGCGAACATCGTGGCGCTGGTGCCATTTGCGGTGTTTGCCATCACTGGCGTCTTCAAAGAAGAGGATTTTCCGAAAATTGAATGGCATATTCTTTGGATGGTAGCCGGCGGTTTCGCTCTCGGCACCTGCCTCAACGGAACGGGCTTGGCGACAGTTTTAATAAATGCTATTCCGTTCACAAAATGGTCAGCAATAGCAGTGATTATCGGCGCAGGCTTTATTATGTACCTGCTCTCGACATTCATCTCCAACTCGTCGGCAGCGAGCTTGCTGATGCCGGTCCTTGCTGTCGTCTCCACCGCCATCAAGGGAGAGCTTACAGCTCTTGGAGGCGCCGCCTCGTTGATACTTTACGTCGCAATCTGCTGCTCGTTGGCAATGACTTTGCCGATATCTACTCCTCCAAACGCCATCGCTGCTTCGACTGGAATGATAAAGACATCACAGATGGTGAAGGTGGGGTTGATATTGGGGGTTATTGGCGGAGTGCTGGGATATGTGCTGCTTAGGATTTTTCCTTTTTAATCCCCGGCATCAACCTCTGCACCACTTTCTTGTCGTAAAAGAAACGACCTGCGATTACTCGAATTACCGTGTAGGCAGGAATTGCGGCGAGCATTCCCAAGATGCCTCCTATGGTTCCGGCTAAGAGCATCACGATGAAAATCTCAAGCGGCGTCGCCTTGATGCTCGTTGAATATATGATTGGCTGCAGGACGAAGTTATCGACAAGCTGAACCGTCAGCATGATGGCTATAATAATGAGGGCGAAAAACCATATGTTGACATCCAAGCCTACACCGGCGCCAAAATGGATAACCATGCCAAGCAATGCCCCCAGTACTTCGCCAAGGATTGGTCCGACATACGGGATGATATTGAGGATTCCGGCGATGAACGCGATGCCGAGAGCATAGTTGACACCGATTCGGGCTATAAGCCACAAACCAAGGAAATTGAGTAGCGCAACGCAAAACATCTCTAAAATAAGCCCGACAAAATAACGGGAAAGCAGGTGTTGGATGTCATCAATGGAATCAGTCACCGAGGCTTCAATACGGTCGGGAACCAGAGCGGCGACAATCTTTGAAAACAGCTTGTGGTCTTTGACAAAGAAAAATGAAATGAACACAACGGCGAACAGTCCGACAGCCATGTCTATCACGACGGAACCCACCGAGCCTATGAGACTGGTGATAGAAAAATCGGCCATTATCACTTTCAAGCGGTTGAGCAATAGACTAATGATGTCGAAATCTTCACCTAAACTTGGGAAAATACCAATAATCCAGCTGTTAACTGCATCGCCGATGTTTCCGTTAAAGCTTTCCGTTTTACTTAAAATTGAAGCGTCGTTGATAATATTGGACACCACAGGAATCACAAGAAGAACCATCATCAGCAATATTGCGATAACGAGGATGATAGATAAAATCGCCATGAGCCAGTCGGGGGCGCTTTTCCCTTTGATGCGTATTTTCCCCATCAACAGGGCCAGTGGGCGACTGATGAGCGACACCACAAAAGCCAAAATAATATAAATAAGCACTGAGCTGAAATACCAGCAAATGGAGCAAATGACAGCTGCAATGCCGACAAAAATCAAGTATTTTGACAGTTTTTCAACGTATGATTGTTTTTCCATAGAAAGATGTTTTTGCAAAAATAGAAAAAATCAGTTAGCAAAATGATATCTTCCGCTGCCTAAATTTTTCACTTTATAGCCTTTAGAAGTCGGAATCCACACCTCTGCTTCAGTGTTTGCTGGGATTGTGATATCCCACTCGAAGCGTTTGCCGTCGCGTCTCCAGTTGCTCTCGATGCGGCCGCTGACGGAGTTGTATGTACAGTTGACAAAATCCAAGCCTTCGATGGGGTAGGGCTTCAGCTGAATCTTTGTGTAACCTGGCTCGATGGCTCGGATGCCGCCAAGATATTCGTATTCCCAGATGATGAAGTCGCCAAGTAGCATCACGTGGTTGCCGGAATTCATCGAGGGGTCGGCGGTGTTGCCGTTCCAGAGTTCCCAGATGGTGGTGGCGCCGTTGCGCACCATGTAACCCCAGCTCGGATAAGTGTCGTTGGTGGCAATCTTCAAGGCGAGGTCGCCGCGACCGTATTCTGTCAAAGTGCGCATCAAAAATTGTATGCCGACGACACCTGTCGAGACGTGACTGTCGTGCAAATCCTCGGTGCGGTCGGTGATGTTTTCAAAGACATCCTTCTCATGACCATCTGGCACCATGCCGAAATATAAAGGCAAGATGTTGGCTGTCACGGTATTGTTGTCGTAACGCCAGATTTGCTGATTCAAATATTTTGAATTGTAAGACTCTGTCGTGGCGGAAACTTCGTTCCGATAATATTCTAAATCATCAGTAAAACCTAATATGTCAGCGAATTTTGCCATTTTATTTGAAAGATAACAGTAGTACGGCGTCGCAATTATCATCGAACGTGTCCGGCGGTCTCTGTCGTGCGAATGAATCAACTCTGGCGATTCCGGCGGCATACACCAGTCGCCGTACTGATCTCTTTTCATGATGCCGTCGAACATATATCTGTTTTTCATGAATATAAGCCATTTTTTCATGGCATCATAATGCTTGCGGATAGGCTTATCATCGCCAAAACGGGTGTAAATCATGTCGGCCACTGTGATGAAAGCGCCAGGCCACGTCATGCTGTTGGTGTAGTTGCGCCAATAAGGCGGAAACACGTCTGAGATGGAGCCGTTTTCGAGCTGGCAGTCTTCGCCGTCGTCTAGCCATTTCGCGTAAAGTTGATGATTATCAAATATAAACGATTCGCCATAGCAGCCTGTAGCTCTGTCGCCGGTCCAACCCATACGCTCGTCGCGTTGCGGACAATCTGTCGGCATTGAGCGGTAGTTGCCTCGTATTCCCCAATAAGCGTTGCGGTAAACGGCGTTTAGAATCTCGTTGGAGGTCTCGAAAGAGCCGGTAGTAAGCATCTCATCATAGAATACAAGACCTTGAAAATCAGAGGTTTTTGGATGTTCTCGGAGGCCTCCGATTTCAACATAACGGAAACCGTGATACGTAAACATCGGCCTCCACTGTAGAGACGTGCCATGGCGCGTCTCATCCCCAACAATATATCTGTCTGTCGCCTCCGCTGAGCGCAGATTTCTAACATCGATTGTGCTGTCGGGATAGATATTTTCGGCAAATCTTAAAACGATTGTATCGCCTGGTTTTTGTCCTGAAATGTTCATCTCCAACACCCCGACCATGTTTTGTCCCATGTCGAGAATCCATTTGTCGCCTTTTTTGAAAATGGCAACGGGCGTTAGCAAATCCTGAATTGCGATGTTTGGATTCATTTGCGGTTTTAGATCGCCGTTTGGGGCTTCGACAAGCTCAGAATTTAACCAAGAATCATCGTCGTAATTTGGCAATGTCCAGTAGCCTAATTCATAGTTTTCATCGTAAGTCTCACCGTCATATTCATTGGAAGTGCGAATAGGTCCTTTGTTGGTGATTTTCCATGACTCATCGCTGATAATCAACGACTTGCTATCGTCTTTGTATGTTATCTCGAGCTGCAAAATCATTCTTGGAGTGCCGAAATGCAGCACATTGTCGGTGAAGTCGAAATCAGGATTTTTCGCGTTATATCGCATGGCCGTGAAACGACCGCCAGCAAGAATGATTCCGATAGCATTGTCACCGTTTTTAAGCAAATCTGTGACATCAAAAGTGTTGAAATACACTCGTTTACGGTAATCCGACAATGCCGGCTTCAAGAGTTCGTCAGCCGTCACTTCAACGCCATTGATATAAGCGCTATATTGCCCTAAACCGCTCACATAAAGCCGAGCCTCAGCGATGTTTTCATTCAAATGAAACTCTTTTCGAAGATATCGTGCCGCTAATCGTGTCTTCCCGACGAGCACATCGTCATCGAACTCATGTCCAATCCACTTTGCCTGCCAATCACTTAATTCCAAAAGACTTATTTCAAAAGATTTTACGTCACTTTCAATAGAAATAGTCTTGTTTTTATCGTAAGAAAGAGTTGCAAAAACCTTCCAAAATACCTTGTCGCGACTTTGTAGTGGTCTGCCTTCATAAGGAATGTAAAGCATTCTGTCAGAACTGATTACGCCTGAATCCCAAAGATTTCCAACACCGTTGAGAGCTCCGTCAAAAGTGGTAGCCACAATAATCCGATAGCTTGTTTGCTTCACATTTTTCGCATCCGACACGAAATTCCAGCTGAACTGCGGCTCGTTGGTTTCGTGGGTTTTTATCTCGAAATGCGAGGTTTTACTGCATGAAACAAACAGCAGGACAAGGATTATTATTTGACACAAACGCTTCATTTTATTTCCCTTATTGAAACCGCAAACCCTCCGCACGGTGCCATCTTCATCTTCAGAACGCTTTTCGATGTGACAGTTTTCTTTGTTATCGTGTACGCCTGCGGGTTGTAGCTGTCGCCAGGGATTCCGCTCGCGTCTTTCGCATCAGAATAGATTGTCGCCTCATATTTCACACCTGGTTTCAGAAAATCCAATTTGATTTTAAATTCGCGGGCGTTCTCGTCGGTGATGCCGCCAACATACCAAACATCGCGCGGTTCAGCGTTTTTCAAATCATCGGCGTTGGCATCATCAGGCAAGGCGTAAACGTATCGTGTCACGCTGTTAATCACTCCCTTTTTCCCATCTTCCAATTCGCCAACGCCTTCCGCCGCCTTGTTCAAGGTCGAAATTTTCGGATGACGTGCTGTAACGATATATGCGCCGGGTTCTGCCTCGAGATAAATGGTTTTGTCCCAGTCGACAGCCACGTCTTTGATAAACTGGAATGCGTCCATAAACTGTGTGTAATGCTCAGGAAAGTCGGCAGCCATCTGCAATGGCGAATAAAATGTGACATACAATCCCAGCTGGTTGCAGATGGTGATGTTCATCTTGCCGCCCCAAGGTACGATCTTGCCCATGTCGGTCTCGAAAATGCCTGGTGTATAATCCATCGGACCGCCTTGAAGCCTCGTAAATGGCAAAATTGTGGTGTGTCCGGGCTTGATTCTGTCCTGAAACTCGGTTCCCATTGCGCTTTCGTTACCAATCATATTTGGCCAGGTGCGATAAAGTCCGGTCGGGCGCACCGCCTCATGCGCATCGACCATAATATGGTGGTTTGCTGCTTCTTCAATGCAATAATGGTAGTGGTTGTTGATTGGCTGACTGTAATGTCCCTCGCCGTAAGGGATGATTTTGCCGACATAGCCGCTCTTCACGGCATCGTAGCCATATTGGTTCATCAAAGTATAAGCTTTCTCCAGCCAATGCTCGTAATTGATTGTGGATGAAGAACTTTCATGATGCATTATCAATCTGATTCCCTTCTCATGCGCGTATTTGTTCAACGCCGGCAAGTCGAAGTCAGGGTAGGGGGTAAGGAAGTCGAAGACGTAGTCTTTCTGCTTGCCGTACCAGTCTTCCCAGCCGATGTTCCAGCCTTCAATCAACAAGGCGTCGAAGCCGTTTTCAGCAGCGAAATCGATGTATCGGCGCACGTTTTCATTGTTGGCGGCGTGACGACCATGCGGCTTGGCGTGAACATAGTCAGTTTCGCCTAATTTTACTGAAGGAAACTCGTCTGTATAACTCCAGGTGTTCTTGCCGGAAATCATCTCCCACCAAACGCCCATATATTTCACAGGATGAATCCAGCTGACATCGTCCAAAACACAAGGGTCGTTGAGGTTTAGAATCAGTCGCGATGCCAACACATCGGTGGCTTTCTCGCAGACCATCACGGTGCGCCAAGGGGTGTGGCATGGCGTCTGGATGCGACCTTTGTAGCCTGTGGCATCAGGTGAAAGATGTGCCTGAAACACAAAGTTTTCATCGTTCAAATCGAGATGCATGGTCGGGAAATCCAAAGTTGCCGCCTCGTGAATGTTGAGATACAATCCATCGTCGGTTTTCATCTGCAAAGCTGTCTGCACTCCTGTTGGCGAGAAGCCTTTCCAAGGATATCCATGGTTGGTGTGCGCCGCATCGTAAAGTCCTCTAATTTCTGACAGTTTCGACTCGGTGTAGTTATATTCCTGAGTGTCGTAGTCGCCCGGAATCCACCAAGCGGTATGGTCGCCGGTCATGGCAAACTCGGTCAGTTCCTCTTCAATCCAGAAATAAACCAAGGCGTTTTCCATCGGGAACTCATATCTGAAGCCAAGACCGTCGTCAAAAAGCCTGAATCTTATCTGCATCACGGTGGCTTTCCTCTCCGTCGAATGGTCCATGCTTTCAACAGAACCTACTGGCTGCTCAAGCGTTACCAGCATCTCGTTATAATGGTTGCGAATTTGCGCTTCCTCGCCCCAAACAGGCTCCCAAGTCTCGTCGAAAGTGCTTCTGACAACGTCTTTCAGCACAAAAGCATGCGCCAAATCGTCACGCCATTCAAGTGTAAAGCCCATCTTTGAAGGCAAAACAACAGGTTTTCCTTCGCGGTTTAAGGCATAATACGGCAAGCCGTCTTTAACTTCAAACTGAAGCTCCAATTTCCCGTCAGGGCTGGTGAATGTTTCTTGTCCGTAAACGTTTTGCCACCCGAAAGCAATCAATAAAGCAATCGCAAAAAAAGTGATCTTAAGCTGTTTCATATTATGAGATTTTAATCATGCAAATATAAAAATTTTTGAAAAATATGCAGCAAAATCCGTATTTTTGCGTTTCCATTATAAAATTAACCCTATGAAAAGTCATATTAAAGCAATTATTATTGCCCTTTTGTTTGTTTTTATGATGTTTTTGCAGGCATCTGCGCAGAAAAAACCTTATAACGGCATTGAGTTTTCAAAGCGTAATTTTGTCGATACATTAAAAATCAAAATATGGGACGGAGCGATAATTATCCCTGTGGAAATCAATGAGGAGACGAAAAATCTGATGTTCGACACCGGTGCTGAAATGGGTTTCTGGATTGGCGAGGAGGAGGATTGGATGACACCGTCTGGCAACACTAAAACTTTTGTAGATTCCCAAAAAACACGCCAAAAAAAGGCTGTTATGAAGTTGCCGCCTGTCAAGATGGGCAACATCACTATCGAAAACTATAAAGTGGTGGTTGACAACGGGTTGGAGGATTACGTTTGCGACAAAATTGACGGCGCTTTCGGCTACGACCTCGTGGTTCGCGGACTCTCGTTTAAGTTCGACACCAAAGACAGCCTGATGATTGTGACCGACCGCAAAGGATTCTTCTCAAAGGAAGAAAAAGGTCAGCCTACACTTAAATATAAGAGGTATCATAAGACACAACCGCAAGTTTGGGTGGATTTTCCTTTCCATCGCATCAAGTTATTGTTTGATTCAGGAGCCGTCGGCGGTGATTTCGATTTGCCGGAGTATCTTATGAGCATTTGGGCTAAAGATGATCCTGAGTTGGGACGTAAAATGGATGAATATACGGTGCTTAAAGACACTACGGTTTACAATTCAGCCGGATTATTCGGCCGTCTTAACGACACGGTTCCATACAGGATTTACCATTGCCCGGAGGTGGAGATGGGTGGCATCACTTTCACCGATGTGTGGGTATCGACCGACAAACTAACTGGCAAAGTGGGCTCTTCGATATTGAAAAAGAATTCGCTTATCATCGACGGGCACAAACGCCGTTTGGTTTTACTTCCTCACGACGGTAACATGGTGCAGTATTATGGAAACGAGGATAAAAGAGGCGTGAAGTTTCTCCTTGCTGACAAAAACGACACCATCGGAGCGATTAAAGCGGTGGTGCGTAATGACGGTGACGCTTACCGCAAAGGCATCCGAACAGACGACTATCTGATACGCATCAACGATGTTGAAATCACTGATTATTGCACTTATTTAAGTCTTATAGAAAAAATAGGGGCAAATAATGATTCGCCCCTACGATATGTCTTCCGCTCACCTGAAGGTGAAATAAAAGAGATGGATTGGTAATTATTTCAGCAATTCCGCTATCTTTGGTGCTATGTTTTCGATATCGTCGCGCATGACGATTATTCCGGTCTGACAATCTATCAAAATGGTTGTCGGATAGGCTATTAAAGCATAGTCGTCGCGTACTTTGCTGTTGCCTCGCTTTCCACCGCTGTAGTCACACACGTTAATCCATGTCATGTTGTTCTTTTCGATACATGATTTCCAATATTTATAGCGTTTTTGGGTATCGACGGAGAGGCCGTAGATTTCCAGACCTTTATCGTGATAATTTTCATAGATCTCCACCAGCATAGGCAGGTCGTCCACGCATCCGTCACACCACGATGCCCAGAAGTCGACGATGACATAGCGGTTGGCAGGGTTGTTGACCACTGAGCTCAGGCTGACAGTGTCGCCGTTTAAGTCGGGATATGCCATGTCGATATACGTCCCACCGGCTTCGGTCTTCAAGCGCTGTATGGCTTCTTTTCTCAATCTTTCGACATAAGGAAGCTGTGCCAACTCGGGTGTAAGACGGTCGATGACGTCAAGCATCTCAACCGACGACTTGCACCATTCATCGATATTGGCCAAAGCCAGGGCTCCTGCAGGGTTTTCGTTCATAACAATAGCCTTTATTGAGTCAGCGGCAGCGTAGTCGCCACTTCTTCGATAACCGGTGATTATCTGATCCAGATCGTTCAAAGGTGTGCCTTTGGCTCCTGTTTCATAATCGTACTCATCGGTGGCATCCACCTCAACGAGAATCGTTCCGGGTTCCAAAATGAAATCTTTCAGCTGATATCCGTTATGCTCATATAAATATACATGTGTGGGCGCGGTCACCTCGGGGTGTATCTCAAAAACACCATCTTTTACGACGCCTTTTCCGACGACAACCCAATCATTGAACTCGTCTAACAATTCGAGTTTTTTGCCGTCTTTCACGCCTTTGACGGTACCTTTGACAACACAATAATCATTAGTTGCCGGTTTGTTATCGTTGCAGCTTGCAAAAACCAACAATGCTAAAGCTGCTATAATAATTATTCTTCTCATTTTTTATTCAACTATCTGCATCTCATAATCTTCAATCTCTTCAAGATATATCTCGATATTTTTTTTATATCTCGATTCAACGGTGAATGTTCCGACGACTTCTTTCAAGATTTCAGGATCAAAGTTGATTTTAGATTCGTCAAGCAGATAATGTGCTACGTAGCTGTTGGGATGACTTTTGATATAATCGAGACAACGGTTATTGTATTCGTCCATGCGAGCCATGGCTTCCCAGTATAACTCCAAGCCTCTGACAGTGTCATTTTCAGCGTAAGCCGCCTCCATGTCAGGAACAATAGCCATAACAGCGTCGCCATATGGCCTCATCTCTTCTTTATATGCGTTTAATGTTTCCATTGCCTGACTTCCTTCAGCGTGCCAAGTGATTATGTCGTTGAAGTCGCCCGTAATCGTGATGTCGCAGTTTTCAGGTAAGAATGTGAATACACCGCATTGGTCGTACTTGTCATATTTAATGATGTACTTGATCTGCGGATCGTCGAAATCGGCTTTCAGCACTGCTGTGTTGCCAGCAAATACTGCTGAGTCGACGCATGTTTCAATCATGCCAAGATCTTTGTTGAGATAAACAGTCTGTCCGTCGGCGTTTTCAAGGTTGAGAGTCACCTTGAATTGATTTGTTTTGTTGCAGCCACATAAAATAAGCAATGCCGCCACAATTGGGAATAATAGTTTTTTCATAGTATTATTAAATTTTTAAATGGTATAATTCAAACGCAAAAATACAATAATTATTTCGATAAAAACAAAAAAAACAGGGGACAAATTGAATTTATCCCCTTGAAAATTTAGATATTAAGTTTTAAATGAGGTACTCTTTCAATGAGTTGACGTAGTTTTCGAATGCCGTGAGTCCTGCCGGCGTGATTTTGCATGTCGTGCAAGGCACCTTCCCCTTGAAGCCTTTCTCGACACTGATGTATCCCGCCGCGCTGAGCTTGTCGAGCTGCACGCTGAGGTTGCCCGACGTGGCTCCGGTCTGCTTCTTGATGTAGCTGAACTCGGCATTGTCGACACTGGCCAAAATCGACATCACCGCCAGCCGCAGCTCGGAATGAAGTAATGGGTCAAGTTTCGGAAACATGGCTATTTATATTGAGATTTAACAATAAGACCTGTCACCAGAATGACCAATCCGCCGATGGTGAACATCAACAGCTGCTCTGCCGACTGTATCAAAGTCGCGGCGAAAGATCCACCAACACCAAGAATGAATCCGCTGATTATAATTGTCCAGTTTTTCAGCATGATTCCAGAGATGCATTCCGTGAAACCGAGCAACAGCACAATGATGAGCGAGAGATTCATCTGCATTGGTTTTAAGAAAAATACTGATGCCACAAAGATTACCATCACAAAGGCGCAGTAGGCGAGCCACAAACCGCTAATCTGACGACTGATGATGTTTTGCGGGATTTCGGCGTCGTTCTTGCTGATAACTTTCACCATAGGGAAGCCGATGATAGGCATCGCCAACCACAGCAAATTCCAATTCGGGTTGCCGGTGGTATGCCATAATTCGTAAATCACAAACGAGACTATTGTGAGCAACACTCCCCAAAGGATGTAGTGCTTGCCGTTTTTGCTGAGAATTGATTTACGACTGTTGTTCATCATCTCGGTGATGATTCCAAGGCTCTGCTGAGCTGTCATTTCTTTGTTTTCAATGTTGTTTTCCATAGTTTTAAGTTTTAAATTGTTGTTTACCTAAATTTTTAAAATACCTTTTTTAATTAATATAAGTGCACTTTATGTCTTAAACGACGCTGCAAAGATAAACAAGTTTATAATATAAACTACAAAAAATTTAAAATATTTTTGAAAAATTTTTAAGATTTTTCGTAAAACATTGAAAAACAATTATTTACAACACTCTTTTACGAAGCTTAAAAACAGCGGATGCGGCTTGAGAACGGTGCTTGAGTACTCCGGATGGAACTGCGTGCCGATGTACCAGCGTAGATCTGGCATCTCTACGATCTCCACAAGGCTGCTCTCAGGGTTGGTGCCGACGCACTGCATGCCGTTTTTCTCGTATTCGTTTTTGTAGCTGTTGTTGAACTCGTAACGATGGCGGTGACGCTCGCTGATCTTCTGTTCTCCATAAATCTCAGCGACTTTGCTGCCTTTACGCAGCTCGCAACCGTAGGCTCCCAAGCGCATGGTGCCGCCCATGTTGGTAATTGTCTTCTGGTCTTCCATCATGTCGATGACGTTATGTGGAGTGTCGGTCATCTCGCTCGAATTGGCGTCTTTGTAGCCCAACACGTTTCTTGCAAACTCAATGACCATCATCTGCATTCCGAGGCAGATGCCGAACGCCGGCATGTCGTGTGTTCTCGCATATTCCAACGCGATGATTTTACCTTCAATGCCGCGCTGACCGAAGCCTGGACAAACCAAGATTCCTGCCACTTCCGACAGCTTTTCAGCAATATTTGCCTTGGTGATATTCTCGCTATTGATGAACTCGATTTTTACCTTCACATGGTTGTAAATGCCAGCCAATGAAAGGCTCTCGCGAATGCTCTTGTATGCATCCTGAAGATCGTATTTGCCCACCAAACCGATGCGTACCACCTTCTCGGCCGACTGCTGCAGCTCGAGGAAATGATGCCACGACTCCATCTTTGGTGTCTCGCCAACCGGCACGCCTAACTTACGCAAAATGGCGGCGTCGAGACCTTGTCGCTGCATGCTGACAGGCACCTCGTAGATGCTTGGCATGTCCTCGCTCTGCACCACACATTCGAGGTCGACGTTGCAGAACGACGCTACCTTCTGGCGAATGCCGTCGGAGAGGTGTTTCTCGGTACGCAAAACCAGCACATCTGGCTGAATACCAGCACTTTGCAGTTCTTTTACCGAATGTTGCGTAGGCTTGGTCTTGAGCTCGTCGGCAGCCTTAAGATAAGGTACATAGGTTAGATGCACGCTCACAGCGCGGTTTCCGAGTTCCCACTTCAGCTGACGAATGGCTTCCAAAAACGGTGCCGACTCGATGTCGCCGATAGTGCCGCCGATTTCCGAAATCACAAAATCAACCTCGTCGTTATGCAACATGATGCGGTGCTTGATTTCGTCGGTGATATGTGGCACCACCTGGATGGTCTTGCCGAGATAATCGCCGTGGCGTTCCTTGTCGATTACGGCCTTGTAAATCTTGCCTGTCGTCACTGAGTTGGCCTGCGTCGTGCGTATGCCAGTGAATCGCTCATAATGTCCGAGGTCGAGGTCGGTCTCAGTGCCATCGACAGTCACATAACACTCGCCGTGCTCGTACGGGTTGAGCGTTCCCGGGTCGATATTGATATATGGATCGAATTTTTGTATTGTAATGCTATATCCGCGGGCCTGCAACAATTTGCCGATACTCGCTGAAATAATGCCTTTTCCGAGGGAAGAAACAACGCCTCCCGTCACAAAGATGTATCGTGTCATACGATTAAATTTTAAAGGCGCAAAAATAAAAAAAACTTTTTTTGCGATATACTATTTTTTTAATTTTTTGAAGCTGACCAAAACCATTGTCACAGACCCCAGCTCCACTTCCGGACTCACTATCTGCTTATGGCTCATATCGGGCATTTATTATTTGCAAAAATAGGAAAATAATTTTTGAATTAACAAAAAAAAGGATGCCGTCTCCGACATCCTTTGTGGATGATGAACAGTAAATAGTTATTTTACCGTAACTTTTCTCGTTACAATACCTTTTGCGGTTTCGATTTTGACGAGATATACTCCAGCTCCATGTTTGCCAAAATCATATTCGAATGTATCGTCTGTTGTGGGTGTTTCGTATATTAATTGTCCTGAAACACTGAAAATACTAATATTTTTAATATTGTCGGCTTCAACAATCATCTTTCCTGCTATAGGGTTAGGATAAACCGAAACACTGTTTATATCAATTTCTGCTATCGATTCATAATACTCCAGAATGTTTGTAAAATAATTCCTCCAATCTGAAGCTTCGTAAAGCGGGACACAGTTTTGAGGAACAAAAAGTATGTCTGTGCCAATATCAACAAAAACATCCGATCCTAGAGATGGAGGTGTTTGTGAATATGATATGACTGTAGTTAAATTTGAACAAAAAGCAAAAGCAAGATAATCAATCGTTGTCACTGAATTTGGTATAGTAATGCTTGTTAAGCCGGAACATCCCCAAAAAGCATTATTACCAATTATTGTCAATGAATCGGGAATATTAGTATTCATACAACCTTTTATCAATTTATTTTCTGCAGTTTTAATAATAGCGTTGCAATTATTTCTTGAATCATATATAGGGTTACTGCTATCAACATTTATTGAGGTTAAGCCCACGCATCCTAAAAAGGCATCCTGTTTAATATCTGTCACTGAATTTGGTATCGTAATGCTTGTCAAGCTGGAACAATTATAAAAAGCATAAGAATCAATTGTTGTCACTGAATTAGGTATAGTAATGCTTGTTAAACCTGAACATCCCCAAAAAGCATACACACCAATTGTTGTCACTGAATTGGGTATAATAGTATTCATACAACCTATTGTCAATTCATTGTCTGCAGTTTTAATAATAGCGTTGCAATTATTTCTTGAATCATATATAGGGTTACTGCTATCAACATTTATTGCGGCTAAGCTTGAACATAAAGCAAAAGCATCATGCTCAATTGTTGTCACTGAATTGGGTATCGTAATGTTTGTTAAACTTGAACAATTATTAAAACACCTATCTCTAATTGTTGTCACTGAATTTGGTATCGTAATGCTTGTCAAGCTGGAACATTTATAAAAAGCATAAGAATCAATTGTTGTCACTGAATTTGGTATCGTAATGCTGGTTAAGCCGGAACATCCCCAAAAAGCACCAAAACCAATCGTTGTTACTGAATTAGGTATAGTAATGCTTGTTAAGCCGGAACAATCAGCAAAAACACGACTTCTAATTGTTGTCACTGAATTCGGAATCGTAATGCTGGTTAAGCCGGAACATCCACTAAAAGCATTATTACCAATTGTTGTTACTGAATTCGGAATCGTAATGCTTGTTAAACGCGAATATCCATTAAAAGCCTTATATCTAATTTCTGTAACATCATAATTTGATCCATTATAGCTTACTGATGCGGGAATATCAATATTCCCTGTTGCGTTTTGGCCAAAATTAGGTCCATAAACAGATACTTGATTAGAACTGATAACTTCAAATTTCAAGTTATTATAGATGAAAATTTGGGCATTAAGGTCTGTTGCAACAATTATTCCACATAGTAGGCTGGAAATGGCAACCCATTTTTTAAGTAAAGAAAATCTTTTCATATCTTAACCTCGCTATTGTTTATCGCTGCAAATATAAAAAAATTTTTAAAAACAACAAAAAAAGTAGGGGCAAATTATTATTTGCCCCTACTAATTTCGTATTATCCCGTAGGATTACTTCACCTCCTCAAAATCCACATCCGTCACATCTGGGTCTTTACCCTGGTTGTTTCCTGGATTTTGTGGGCCTTGCTGACCACCGAATGGTCCCTGCTGACCGCCCTGGGCTCCGGCGTTCTTGTACATCTCTTCTGATGCCTTCTGCCAGATGCCGTTCATCTCTGCCATGGCAGCGTCGATGCCGGCGATGTCCTGTGCCTTGTGGGCTGTCTTCAGCTTCTCGAGAGCGCTCTCAATCTCGCCCTTCTTGTCGGCTGGCAGCTTGTCGCCGTATTCCTTCAACTGTTTCTCGGTGTTGAAGATCATGGCGTCGGCAGCGTTGATCTTGTCGATGCGTTCACGTTCTTTCTTATCGGCGTCGGCGTTAGCCTCAGCTTCTGCCTTCATCCTCTTGATTTCGTCGTCGCTCAAGCCTGACGATGCCTCGATACGGATGCTCTGGGTCTTGCCAGTAGCTTTATCCTTTGCGCTCACGTTCAAGATACCGTTGGCGTCGATGTCGAATGTGACTTCGATCTGCGGGACACCTCTTGGCGCTGGCGGGATGTTGTCGAGGTTGAAACGACCGATGGTCTTGTTCTGGTTAGCCATTGGACGCTCGCCCTGCAACACGTGGATCTCAACTGATGGCTGGTTGTCGACAGCTGTCGAGAACACCTCTGATTTCTTGAACGGGATGGTGGTGTTGCTCTCGATGAGCTTTGTCATCACGCCGCCGAGGGTCTCGATACCGAGTGACAATGGTGTGACATCAAGCAACAGCACGTCTTTCACTTCGCCTGTCAGAACGCCGCCCTGGATTGAAGCGCCGATTGCCACGACCTCGTCTGGGTTCACGCCCTTCGAAGGTTCTTTCTTGAAGAAGTCGCGCACGATGTTCTGGATGGCTGGGATACGTGTTGAACCACCAACCAAGATCACGTCGTCGATGTCGCTCACGCTCATGCCAGCGTCTGCCAAAGCCTTGCGGCATGGCTCGATAGTGGCCTGGATGAGGTCGTCGCACAACTGCTCGAACTTAGCTCTTGAGAGCTTGCGCACCAAGTGTTTTGGTCCGCTCTGTGTTGCTGTGATATATGGCAGGTTGATTTCTGTCTCTGTCGAGGCTGACAACTCGATCTTTGCCTTTTCAGCAGCTTCCTTCAATCTCTGGAGTGACATCGGGTCCTTGCGGAGGTCGATGTTCTCGTCATGCATGAATTCTTCTGCTAACCAGTTGATGATTCTCTCATCGAAGTCGTCGCCGCCGAGGTGTGTGTTACCGTTTGTCGATTTCACTTCAAACACGCCGTCGCCGAGCTCAAGGATTGAAATATCGAATGTACCACCACCAAGGTCATACACTGCAACCTTCACATCGCTCTTTTTCTTGTCCAAGCCGTATGCCAAAGCTGCTGCTGTAGGCTCGTTGATGATACGACGCACGTTCAAACCTGCGATTTCGCCAGCTTCCTTGGTAGCCTGACGCTGTGAGTCGCTGAAGTATGCAGGCACTGTGATGACGGCTTCTGTGACAGGCTGTCCGAGGTAGTCCTCAGCGGTCTTCTTCATCTTCTGAAGCACCATTGCCGAGATCTCCTGTGGTGTGTAAAGCTTGCCGTCGATGTCGATACGTGGTGTGTTGTTGCCGCCTTTGACTACTTTATAAGGTACACGGCTGATTTCGCTCTGCATCTTGTCGTAAGTCTCACCCATGAAACGTTTGATTGAATAAACGGTTCTCAACGGGTTTGTGATGGCCTGACGTTTTGCAGGCTCGCCAACCTTACGCTCGCCGTTGTCGGTGAATGCCACGATTGACGGGGTGGTGCGGTGTCCTTCACTGTTCTGAATGACTACCGGCTCACTGCCTTCCATTACTGAAACGCATGAGTTTGTTGTTCCTAAATCGATACCAATGATTTTTGACATAATTTTGTTCTCCTATATTTTATTCTACTTTTTTGTCATTTTTGCGACAAAAGCAGAACAAAAATTATGCCAAAACTAAGAAATATGACAAAATGTCATTTTTTATTCCCTGTTCGGGTCGTAAATGAAGCCAAAATCCTTTGTGGCATCGTCATTCACGATTTTCTGTCTTGAAACCTGACTGATGGTGTGAAACGAGCTCTTAGAGACGCGCGATGACATGATTCCCATGCCGTTTTCAACATTGGTGTAGTTCGGCACATCCTGAATGGCGCTCGATGAGTTTGCTATGATGTAATAGTTGTACAATTCTTCGCCCATTGCCGAGATTCTGAATTCGAACTTTTCAAACCAACGATGAACTCCATAAGGACTGTTTTCTTTCAGATAAACATTGTTTGCCAAAACTGTGAACAATGCCTCAGGGGTATAATTCATCGCGTAATACGATGAGTTGTTGCTTGTGGTGTAAAGATTTTCTGCCTTGTCGGAACCAAGTGGCCATCTTATCGATTGATGTACTGTGTCAGTCGAACCTGGCATCAGCTCGGTGAAGTGAAAATATGCCGCGACTTCAAAATATGCCGCTGTCGTCATGAAGTTTGTCGATGCGTCAGGCACTCTCCATTCAATCGTACCTTTCTTGACATCTTTAAAGTTGATTATTTGGTTCGAAATAGGTTTTCTAAATTGGAAACTGTTGATAGTCTTAGCTTTAACTGAGATGTTTGTGTTATCTTCCTTTCTTAAAATGTTGAGCGTATACTCTTTTCCTTCGACCAATTTCTTTGTGGTATAATAATAAGTCTGCCAGCATCCGCTGTAGAATGTTGCATCCGGATTGTAAGGAATCCATTTTGAAATGGTGTCGAGAGCGATGGTCTGCGTTTGACTGCTTCCTTCAAAAACACCCGAAAAAGTCACGTCAATTTCATCGTATTTATAGTTGCTCGCATCGTAATTTTGCGCCAGTTCATTGGCATTTCCGATGAAACTCTTCGTGATTTTGAAGAAATTTGTGTCGGCGCCAGCGTCAAGCATGGCGTAAACTATGGTTGTATCTCCTTCATCACTGTAAAGGTCAACTTTATTGCTGCATGAGCTCAAAATCAAAGCAGCTATAGCAAAAATCGTCAAAAAAATCTTTTTCATAGATGCAATTCCAATCAAGACTGCAAAAGTACAAATATTTTCTTAATGGCGCACAAAATTAATCATTTGGATTATATATGAATCCGTAATTAAAGTCATTGCATATTTTTTTGCGTGTGACCTGCTCTATAGTGTGGAATGATCTGTTGGCTGTGCGCGACGACATCAATCCGATGCCGTTTTCTATGTTCGAGTAATTTGGCACATCCTGAATTAGGCTGTAAGAGTTATTGATAAGATAATAATTGTACAATTCGTTGCCTATCGAAGAGATGCAATACTCAAATTTTCCAATCCAGCGCTGAACCCCATACGGACTATTGTCCTGCAGATATTTATTGCTGCCAAGTATGTCGAAAAGCGATTTCGGAGTGTAATAAGCCAGATAATAGCCGTATGCCGACAGCATGTTTTGAGGTAATCCAGAGTACATGTTCCAAGTTATGACTTGATCGACGGTGTCAGTGGTGCCGGGCAACAATTCTTTGTAGTGGAAATAACCGTTAATATCGAAATAAGCCGCCGTGGTATGATTGTTTGTAGCCGGGTCATTGACAACCCATACAATCGAGTCCAATCTCCCTCTGAAACTTAATTTTTTGTTCGGATACGGCTTCAAAAAACTGACAGCATTGGTCATCTTGATTTTTGCCGAAGAGATTTTGCCGTCAGAATATCTTAAAACGATAAGCTGATATTCTTTGCCAAGCTGAATCTTACGGTCGGTGAAATAGTAAACCTGTCGCATCCCAGTGTAAAAATGGGAGTTTTCGTTGTATGGAATGAATTTTGAAACAGTGTCGAGCTGAATCGTATCAATTTTATCACTATTGTCAAAATAACCGATAAACTTGACGTCGATTTCGTCGTATTTGTAGTTGTTGGCTTCGTAACTTTGCCCTAATTCATTGGCGTTCCCAAGAAATGACTTCGTTATCTTGAAGTAATTAGTATCAGCGTTGGCGTCGAGGACAGCATAAACTATGGTTGTGTCGCCATCGTAACTGTAAAGTTCGAATTTGTTGGTGCAAGCTGTAACCACCAAAACCAGACAGAGTGCTATTTTATAAATTCGGGTCATAATAAAAACCATAAGGATAGTTGTAAGTGATTCTTTTCCTGCAAATCTGCTCTATCACATAGAATTTACTGACTGTGGTGCGCGACGACACTAATCCGATGCCGTTGTCGACATTCGAATAGTTGGGTATCTCCGGAATGACACTCGGCGAGTTGTTGGCGACAAAATATTCGAATAATTCCTTCCCATAAACGTCGAGCCGAAACTCAAAAGGCTCAAGCCAACGCTGTACTCCATACGGACTGTTATTTTTCAGATATTCGTCATTTTCCAATAAGACGAAAAACCTTGAAGGTGTATAATATGTATAATAAAAATGGTATGATGCATTCTGCATTTGACTCGCTTGTCCGGCACCGATGGTCCATTGCATGTAACGGTCGACAGTGTCAGTGGCTCCCGGCATCAACTCTTTGTAGTGGAAATAGCCTGTGAGACTGAAAAATCCGGCGTTGATATACGGAGCGTCTTCATGGTTGATCCCAACCCATTGAATCGGATTTACATTGTTTGACTGGAAATTGATGCCAAAAAGAGATGTGGGCTTGATGATGCTGATATCACAGATGGTTTTTGTCTTCGATGTCACCAAAACGCTATCGGCTTTTCTTAAAACTAAAATCTCATATTCTTGATTTTTAAGGAGTTTTTTAGTGGTGTAGTAAAAATTTTTTGGCTGTCCGTCGATTATTTTTTCGATTGTTGGCAGGCTGATAGTGTCAATGTCGCTTTCTCCTTCAAAACATCCGGCAAAACTGACTTCGATATCTTCCGGTTCATAGTAATAATCGTGTTCCAACGACGATTTCGTGACGCTAATATAATTTGTGTCGGCGTTGACTTCAAGCACCGAATAGATGATAGTGGAGTCACCATCGTATGTGTATAGGTCGACTTTTGTACTGCAAGAGGCGAGAATTACCACCGCCAATGCCAGGATTAGTAAAATCTTTTTCATCTTAGGTTAATATGTGCGCAAAGATATGTTTTTTTTATCTATTTTTGCAAAAAATTTGAAAAAATGTATTTATCACATAATGCATCTTTGGTCACGACGCACGTCCTTCAGGAGATGAAGAACAAAGGTGAGAAGATAGCGATGCTCACCGCGTATGACTACACAATGGCGAAGATTCTCGACCAGTCGAATATCGATATAATTCTTGTTGGCGACAGTGCCTCCAACGTGATGGCGGGTCATGCCACAACGCTGCCAATTACACTTAACGAGATGATTATGTACGGCGCTTCTGTGGTTCGCGCCGTGTCACATGCTATGGTGGTGGTCGACATGCCTTTCGGAACATATCAAGGCAACTCGAAGATAGCTCTCGAGTCGGCGATCCGTATCATGAAAGAGACTGGTGCCAATGCCGTGAAGATGGAAGGCGGTCGCGAGATCCTCGAGTCGGTTGAAAGAATTTTATGCGCCGGCATCCCTGTTATGGGTCACCTCGGACTTACTCCACAGAGTATCAATAAGTTCGGAACATATGTGGTGCGTGCCAAAGACGAATACGAGGCCAATAAACTTCGTGAAGATGCATTGCTGCTCCAGGAAAAAGGTGTGTTTAGCATTGTTCTTGAAAAGATTCCGGCTGTGTTGGCAACAGAGGTCTCGCAGTCGCTTAAGATTCCGACCATCGGCATCGGTGCCGGTCACGGTTGCGACGGACAGGTGTTGGTTTTGCAGGACATGCTAGGCTTGAGCAACGAATTCTCGCCACGTTTTCTGCGCCGCTACAACAACCTCTACACCAGCATCAAGGATTCGGTGCATGCATATATTAACGATGTGAAAGAGGTAACATTCCCGAATGACAGTGAACAATACTAATTCTCATAAGGATAACGCATGCGTTATCCCCACTGGTGATGACAAAAATCCATCCCGTAGGGACAATTCATTTACATCCAGTAGGGACAAGGCATGCCTTGTCCCATTATCCCAAAGGATATTGTATGAAGACAATCACCTCATCATTGTCAATAAATTGCCATCCGAGATTGTCCAGGGTGACAAAACGGGTGACGTCTGCCTCCTTGACGATGTGAAAGCCTACATCAAGGAGACGAAAAATAAGCCCGGCGAGGTGTTTGCGGGTCTCGTTCACCGTCTCGACCGTCCTGTCAGCGGAGCTGTCATCTTCGCCCGCACCAGCAAGGCTCTCAGCCGAATGACAACGATGGTGAAAGATCGTAATTTCCATAAGACTTATCTCGCCATCGTGAAAAACCGTCCGCCGAAAGACGCCGACGAACTCAACGATTACATGGTGAAAAACGAGGCGCAGAACAAGTCGTACATAGTGAAAGAGGGGACAAGTGGAGCGAAGTTGGCTACGTTAAGATATCGTGTCGTAGGAAAATCAGATAATTATTATCTTCTTGAAATAGAATTACTTACCGGTCGCCATCATCAGATTCGCTGTCAGCTGGCACACATCGGCTGCCCAATCAAAGGTGACCTGAAATACGGCTACCCACGCTCTAACCCCGATGCTTCAATCTGTCTGCACTCATATAAAATCACATTTGAGCACCCGACCTTGAAAACTCAGATGACAGTCACCGCCCCGATGCCATCAGGAATGCCTTGGGACGCTTTTAATCATTAAAAAACAATCACCACTCCTCTCGGCTGACTCAAAAACTCTATCTCCTCGTCGCTTAATTCAAACAAATTATCCCTGACAATCAGAAACTGCATCCCCGGCTTTTCAACCAGATTCCACGGGAATTCCTCCAGCAGGTTTCCTTCGCAGTTGAGTTCAATAAGTGCTGGCATTTCCGACATGTCAGGCATCGAAATCAGCTTGTTATAACCCACTCCAAAGCGCTCAAGCGAGTCCATCTCCACAATCCAATCCGGAATTGTCAAAATCTTGTTATGATGGATGTAAAAATAATTCAGATTCTTCAGATTTCGCAGCGTATCGGGGATTGTTTCAATCTCGTTATAAGAAAGATACAAATAATGTAAATTCTCGAAATTCCCAATAAAATCAGGCACTTCTTTGAGTTTGTTTTTATAAAAATCCAGATGCTCCAGTTCTTTTAGTTCTTCTATTTCTTCAGGAACTTTTTCAAATTCATTTTCATAAAAAATGAGATGATGCACCTGCTTCAAATCAGCAAAAGAAGCCGGCAATTCGCTCAAATGGTTTTTGCCTAAATTCAAATTAGTGCATTGCAAATCCCCAATATTTTCAGGCAATTTCTCAATATTGTTGCCCCCGATCGACAGCTTTTTAACCTTTGAAGCGTGCTTGATGTCAGCTTTTGTAAGTTTCAAATGGTTATAATTCAAATCGAGGCTTCTCAGGCTATCCATTTTCGCGATAAACCTTGGTATGTGCTTGATCTGATTATGCTCCAAATCAAGATGCACAAGGTTCTTGCATCGTTTTATTTTTCGTGGAATGCGCTTTAAATTTTGGTCTGATAAAGTAATCTTTTCAGTGTCTTTTGAAAATTTAATATCCTGCCGTTGTAACGCACATGAAAACAGTAGCATCACAATCAGCAGGATAATTATTATTCTGATGTAAAGTCTCATTTCTTCACAAAAGTAATCTTCTCAATTCCGCAGTCATCCTTGACATCGTAGAAGTTCACGATGATTTCTTCTCCGGTCTTCAAGAAGCTGTATGGTTGCTGGTCTTCACCGCCCAAAGTGCTTCCATCGGTGTTCTTAGGCTGAATTGAGCCTGCTGATGTGCCGTCGTACGAGTACTTGAAATCGAGAGCGACATCTTCGAAAACCACAGCTGTCTCGCCACCTTTTTCCTGTGCCGTGAGCTTCATCACGAACAAACCGTCGTTGTCGTTGTAGAAGTCCATGGTCATTGTCATGTTGTATTTCACGCCGTCTTTCACACCTTCGCCAGTGCCTTTCCACTTTGTTCCCGAAAGTGCTGTCATGGTGTTTTCGTTGCCGGTAAGCTTGAAGTTGAATGGCAACACATACTGAACTCTGACGGTCTTGCCTTCAGTCATTCCCGGTTTCCAATTCGGCATAGCTTTGACGACTCTAATAGCTTCAGCGTCAATGTCTTCGCTAACGCCGCGCAATACTGTTATCTCATTCAGACTGCCGTCTTTTTCAACTACAAACTGTACAAAAACTCTGCCTTCGATACCTTTTTCTTTTGCTGATTCTGGATATTTTACATTTTTCTGAATGAATTCAAACATTGCAGCTGTTCCTCCGGGATATTCAGGCAGCACTTCAACGGCTCCAGTATAAACTTCCGAGTCGTCAGTTGCTTCCGAATCATCGGTTAGCATCCTTGTAATATAAGTGATGTCAAATGGTGCGCCGTCGATGGTTACAGTGTAACTGTTACGCTCGTCACGATTGTTTTTGACAACTACCTTATGGTCGCCAAACTCGAATGTGCGCTCTTTTTTCACGCTCTTGATGTCGAGAGTGTATTCCTGGCCATCAAAGTTGATTTCCATTGGATTATTGAATGAAAGATAGCTTTCTTCACCCAACTTGATTGTCACCAGATTTTCGTTTTCAGTCGTTGTTTCGGCTTTTTCAGCTGAAGCTTTTTCCTGACCATTTGATTTGCAGTTCGCGAACAATAACAGGGCGAACAGTGGGAGGGTAAGTAATGCCTTGATTACCACGCCCTTGGCTTTTTTGCTTTGAGTAATCATTTTGATTCTTTTTTTGGTTAATAAAAAACTGAAGTTATTGCTCATGTTGCTGAAATCGACGGCCGTGCACTGCTGCAAAATCAACATCATGTAGTTCTGTTTGTCAATTCCTGTGGCCACCACATCGCGGTCGGCCATATACTCGTGGAGACTCTGTAACTCTCTCTTATACAAGTAGATAAACGGGTTGAACCATTGAATAATCATCATCAGCTCCACGAAAAGTATGTCGGCTGAATGATGGTGTGCGATATGACTCATCTCGTGACGCACAATCTTCTCATTCACGTTCTCATTCGGGAAGAAGGCGTAGTTGAAAAACGAATACGAGCCATGCTCCTTACCAGTGAAAATAGCTGTATATCCAGGCATTTTCTTCTTCGGAGATTTTATAATAATAAATAAGAGCTTTCCTAATTTAATTAGAAATATTAGAGCTGCTATCATAGCACCTGTAAGCCATATAAGACTTATTAGTCCTATAAAATCAAATGTTCTCCGATTCTTTGCCACCACCGGTGCGGCTTCTCCATTGTCAGCTCTCACATCGGCCGGAGTGCTGATTGTCACGCCTTCCGATGTGATGACAACCTCCTCAAGCATTATGCCTTGGAACAGACTCTGACGGTAATTAACAATCTGCGGTGTGCTTCTGCCAATATAAAATCCCGCCGCTGGCAATATCAACGAGAAACCGAGCGCAATAATAAGAAATGCACGGTTGAAAACCAATCTGTTGCTATTGATAAACAGCACTCTGTACGCTATCCAAAGGATTGCCACCGCTATTGCTATTGAAATAATATTTAGTGCCATAGTTGTTATTTTTATTCTCTCGCAGATCTCGCTGAACTCGCAGAGTTTTTTGTTCTACCACATTCGATTTGATTGCTAAAGCAATCTGATCTCGCAGAAGTCCGATTCTGCGAATTCTGTTCGCTTGCGAACCAATCATTTGGAAGAATAATTCTGCGTTATCTGCGAGATCTGCGTGAGATTTTATTATTCTTTTATATATCTTTAATCATTTTTTTAAGTTCCTCAATCTGTTCCATTGAGAAGTTCTCTTTCTTCGCGAACGCCGACACCAAATCGAGGTACGAGTTGTTGAAGTAGTTCTCAACCAATCCTTTCAACGAGCTTTCCGAATACTCCTCTTTACTTATTAAAGGAAAGTATCGGTTTGCCTTGCAGAACGTCTCATGCGCCACAAAACCTTTCTTTTCCAGAATCCTCACCACCGTCAGCACCGTGTTGTATGCCGGCTTCGGCTCAGGATACGCCGCCATAATCTCATTGGCAAAACCACTGCCAATCTTCCAAATCACCTGCATTACCTGCTCTTCTGCTTTAGTTAACTCTTTCATATCGCATCTATTTTATGTAATTAACGCTGCAAATATACAACTTATTTTGTAATGTTGTAACTAAATTTTTAGTTTTTATGAAAAAAAATTAAAAAAAACCCCACCTATACACGATAGGCGGGGAAAAACAATATAAAGATTATGAAAAAAATTTTCTTTGTTTAATTATTTCTTTGCTCCTTCCATGACGAGTTTTCCTTTGTAATAAAGGTCGCCGTCAACGTAGTATGCTCTGTGGTAAACGTGAATTGTGCCTGTTGTTGGGCATGTTGCCAATGTTGGAATCTCAGCTTTGTAGTGAGTTCTTCTCTTCGCGCCTCTTGTATGAGACTGTCTTCGTTTAGGATGTGCCATTTTACACTATTTTTTAATTATTACTTATCTATTTTACTTTTCAAATCTTTCATCATTTGTTTCCAAGGATTCTCTTCGTCATCCTCTGTTTCCGCCTCCGACTGTGAGAAGTTGTGCAGTTTTGCCAGGACTTCCTGGTTGCACAAGCTCTCGTCGTCGTGCGTTCTGTGAATTGGGAGCGACAAGATAATGTATTCATAAATCAAATCACTCAAATCAAACTCGCTGTCGTTCTTCGTGATGATGATTACATCCTCGTCTTCGTCGTCTTTTTCGGCACCGTATTTCAGGTAAATTTCTGCCGAATCCGCTATCGCCTGCTCATAATCATCACCGCATCTGTCGCACTGAAGAACCACTTTTCCTTCAAAATTCAGCGTCAAAACGAACATCGTTTCCATTTTTTCGACGCCCAAATGAAGGTTCACAACTCCTTTTTTTACCTCCGAATAGTCTCTATCTTCGAAGAAGCTGTCGTTTATAACATATTGATAATCAGTATGTCCGAACGGCAAGCCTGCCAATGGAATCGTGAAAATGTTTTCTTCGTTCTTCATTTTATCCAATTCGGGGTGCAAAAATACACTTTTTTTTGTTACAAATTACAAAAAATTAATTTTTTCGTGTCATTTCGACTGAAGCGAAGCGGAATGGAGAAATCCTTCTTAGTGAGAATCGTTAAAAAGGATTTCTCGACTACACTTCACTTCGTTACGTTTCGCTCGAAATGACATAGAGCTTCCTTCAGTATCTCGTCCAAACTTTCATATACCGGATAGAACGCCTCATCTCCGAAAATATTCCTCGCCACATAAGCCTTGAAGAGCTGTTCCGTCATCGGCTTCGCCACTGCTTTCTGCTCATCAGTGCCCGAAAGCTTCTTTTTCTTCGCCTCTTTCAGAATCTCATTCCACATCGCGTCGGTGAACTTGAACTTCTTGTCGAAATTTTTCTCATCGCCATATTTCAAAATCTCTTCGCGATGTGCGTCCGAATAATCGAATGCATACTGAAACACTATGCTCGCGTTGACGATCTTGTTGAAGAAATATTCTGTCGAGTCTTGCTTCAACGGCACGTAAACGTCAGGCATGATGCCTCCTCCGCCGTAAACAGTCTTTCCGCCTGGCGTGATATATTTCAACGAATCGGCAAAATGAATGCTGTCGGCACTGAACATCTCTCCGGAGGTGTATCTGTCGTACGACTCAAGAATGTATTTTTCCCTGTCACCGTCGTATGGCTTCTGGATGCAGCGTCCTGTCGGAGTGTAGTATCTTGCAACAGTGAGTCGCAAACCTGCTCCGTCGCCCAAATCGAACTGCTCCTGCACCAAGCCTTTGCCGAACGAACGGCGTCCGATGATGGTGCCTCTGTCGTTGTCCTGAAGCGCGCCGGCCACGATTTCGGATGCCGACGCCGAACCTTCGTCGATCAATATTTTGACAGGTGTGTTCTCCAACATGCCATGCCGGCGCGCGAAGATGTACTGCCTGTCGCGGTGCTCGCCTTGTGTATATACAATCAAACTTCCTTTGGGCAAGAACTCGTCAGCGATTTCAACGGCTTCTGAAAGATATCCGCCGCCATTGTTGCGAAGGTCGAAAACCAGCTCTTTCATGCCTTGCTTCTGGAGCTTCTTCACGGCATTCACAAACTCCTTGTGCGTGGTCGCGATAAACTTCTCCAGCTTGATGTAACCTGTCGTTTCGTTGAGCATATACGCCACATCGACGCTGTATGTCGGTATCACATCGCGTGTGATGGTGAAGTCGAGCAACTCTGGCACGCCACGGCGGAACATCTTCACGTCGACCTTAGTGCCGCGCGGTCCCTTGAGGAGCTTCATCACCTTATTATTAATAATACCAACTCCAGCGATGAGACTGTCGCCGACATAAACGATTCTGTCGCCTGCCATGATGCCGCACTTCTCCGACGGTCCGCCTTTGATGGTGCTGATAATCGTGACAGTGTCCTTCTCGATCCTGAACGTCACGCCGATGCCCTCGAAGCTTCCTTGCAGGTCTTCGTTGACTTCTTCCAACACTTCTGGTTCGAAATATTCACTGTGCGGGTCCATCTGATCGATGACATGTGTCACCGCCTCAACCTGCAGCTTTTCTACGTTAACAGTGTCAACGTAATTATTTTCAATGAGATAAAACACCTTATCCACGAGGTTCATGTTGCCTCCTTTATTAATAAAGGTGTGGCTGGCATCGTTTGACCTCGCAATGACAATGCCGAGCAGCACGCCAAAAGCGACCGCCACAGCAAGGTAAATAGGTGTTAAGTGTTTGTGTCTCATTATATTGCTGCGCTTGACAACTCGATGGTTCCGTTGAGTCTTCTAAACAATCCCTGAAGCACTGTGCCTGGACCGACTTCAATCACCTGGTTGACGCCTGCTGCAATCATATTTTCCATGGTCTGTGTCCAGCAAACAGGTGCTGTCAACTGCTTGATGAGGTTAGCCTTGATGATCTCAGGGTCGTTCACTGCCTGACCTGTAACATTCTGATACACAGGGCAGATGCCTTTCACGAACTTGGTCTTCTGGATAGCTTCTGCAAGTTCTTCGCGCGCCGGCTCCATCAATGGGCTGTGGAATGCACCACCAACTTTCAATGGCAATGCGCGTTTTGCACCAGCTTCTTTCATCTTCTCGCAAGCAATCTCGATACCTTTCACACTACCCGAGATAACCACCTGACCAGGACTGTTGAAGTTTGCTGGAACTACCACATCATCGATGGAGTTGCAGATTTCTCTGATCTTCTCGTCGTCGAGGTTGATGATGGCAGCCATTGTGCCTGGGTTGGCGTCGCATGCTTTCTGCATCGCCATGGCACGCTGCGACACGAGTTTCAAACCGTCTTCAAATGTCAAAGTCTGGTTGGCAACCAATGCCGAAAACTCTCCCAATGAGTGTCCAGCCACCATGTCAGGCTTGAAATCTTCACCCAACATCGTAGCCAAAATCACTGAATGCAGGAAAATCGACGGCTGCGTGACCTTAGTCTGGCGCAAATCCTCGTCGGTGCCTTCAAACATTATATCTGTGATGTTGAACTTCAGGATGTCGTTTGCCTTGTTAAACATTTCCTTTGCCTTTGGGAATCTGTCGTACAGATCTTTTCCCATTCCTACAAATTGTGCTCCCTGTCCAGGAAATACATATGCTTTCATATAGTTAAATATTATTTTTGTTTACCAAAAAATCTTAATAAATAAAGGAATAAATTGATAAAATCGAGATAAAGGTTAAGTGCCGCAAAAACCGAAATCTTTGCCATAGTGTCGTTGTGCTCAACGCCTGTCATCCCGATTTGCTTGATTTTCTGAACGTCGTAAGCTGTTAATCCTGTGAAGATTACGACTCCAGCAATGCTGATGATGTAGTCAAGACTCTCGCTGCCCATGAACATATTGACCAACGAGGCGATGATAACGCCAATCAATGCCATTAACAATATCGAACCGAGCTTGGTGAGGTCGGTATTGGTGGTATAACCAACAACAGCCATGATTCCGAACATTCCAGCCGTGATGATAAACGTCTTGAAAATTGATGCAGAGGTGTAAGCTAAGAATATGAAACTCAAGCTCATACCCATCAAAACGGAATAAACGACGAAGAGAAGCACCATCGTTGAGGCTTTCATCTTTTCCATGCCGAACGACATCACCAGCACTATTGCCAATGGTGCCAGCATCACAATCCAACCGAGAATGTTCATCGAAACCGAGCCGTCAGCTTTTTCTGAGAACATCATCGAGATGAGACTGATGTCGGTACCGAAGAGATATGCTGTCAAAGCGGTTATTCCGAGTGCGCCAAACATCCACATGAAGACGTTTGCCACAAACGAATTCGACAATTCTTTTGTCGAACCTTGATATTCAAAATTGTTTTCCATATTAATGTAAGTTTGTTCCTATTAAATTCAAAAACTCCGCTCTTGTTTCGCCTCTTTCGAAAGCGCCAACAAAATCAGATGTTGTTGTCACTGAGTTGAGCTTCTGCACGCCTCTCATGCACATGCAGAGGTGACGTGCCTCGATGACGACAGCGACTCCCAGCGGATGCAGCGCCTCGTTGATGGCTTCCTTAATCTGTGTGGTCAGGCGTTCCTGCACTTGCAGACGGCGGGCGTAAACTTCTACAACTCTCGCAATCTTGCTCAATCCTGTGATATAACCGTTAGGAATATATGCCACGTGCGCCTTTCCGATGAACGGAATCATGTGGTGCTCGCACATCGAAAACAGCTCTATGTCCTTGACTATCACCATCTGACGGTAGTCTTCCTTGAATCTTGCGGAGAGCAGAATCTCCATCGGATCCATGTTGTAGCCTTGGGTGAGGAACTGCATCGACTTCGCCACACGGAACGGGGTCTTCAGAAGTCCTTCGCGGTTAGGGTCTTCGCCCAAAAGCTGCAGGATGGCTCTGTAATGCTCCATCAGCTTCTGCGTGCGCTCCGGATCGTATTTTTCAATTTTCTCGTAACCGATGATTTCGTTATTTGTTTCCATCAGATGATTTTTTGTCTTTTCTTGAAAGTTTGTATGTCTCGAAGATGCTGTAAATCAAATAATAACAGAGAAAAGTTATTGCAAAACGTTTTCCGTCTTCCTTGAAATTCACGATGTAGACAAAGATGATCGTCAAATAAAGCATCATCTTGACCACCGTGGCGCCCATGTAGAAATTGGCGAACTTGCGCATGTCTTTTCTCTTCGCCCTCTCGCTGAGAAGGTACATCACAATGCTGATGATGAAAAAGAAACAGACTATGGCTGGCCACCACACCGTCAAGGTATGACGCAATGCCGCCGACACCGCTATGATCACGATTGTCAGCAAACACAGCTGTTTTATGAATTTACTGTCTTTTACGTTCTGTTCCATTTGTTATTTTTTTACTTCGTTAGCCTTCTGCGACATATCGCATTTGCCTGTGAAGATTGCTCCGACTTCGATGAACAGCTGTTTCGTGTAAAGCTCGACTTCGAGGCGTGACGTGGCTTTCAATGAGGTGAGCTCGTCGACTCTGATGGTTCCCTTCACCTTTCCTGAGATGTCGGCGCTGTTGCAGATGATGTCGCCTTCCACCACACCTTGTTGCCCGATGACAACTTTTCCGGTAGATTTCATCGTTCCGATAATTGTGCCGTCAACGCGGATGTCGCCGGTTGCAATGATTTCGCCTTTAATGGTTGTTCCGTTGCCGATAAGGTTGTTTCTTACCGGAGATTCTTGATTTGCACTCATAGTTTTATTTGTTGTATTGATGCCAGAAATCCAGATATTCTTCAACGTTCTTTTCCTGATAGAAAATCGGATAGTTTGACACTGATATTATTATTACTTGATAATTTTCTTTATCGATTCCTCCGAAGACATAATCGTTGAGGAACATAGCCGTCTGATAATCAATGGCTTTGTTTACATTTTCGAATTTCTCAATAGTGAGCAACGCGTCTTCTTTGTTGAGCATCACATTCTTGACTTTCAGCTGCTCCATTCGGAAATTGTTCTTGTTGAAGTCGCTTAGACGCACCTTGAGCGGATTGATACGCACTTTCTTGTTGCAGATAACCAGCACATAATACTCGTCGTTCGGGCGGAAGGTGTAAGGCGATTCTTTCTCTTCCACTTTCTCGTCTTTCGGACGTGCGCTCTCGATGTTAAGACCGAGGTTGTACATGTCGTTGGCCTTAAGCAAAACATCCAGCGCAAATGGTTTGATGCTGCTTTCAGGGTATTTCTGAACCAGGCGTAACAGCGAATATGCCATGGAATCCACGACCTCAACATAACCCAATGAAACTGCGTTGAGGAACTCGAATCTTGGCATGTAAAGAGTGTCGTCGGCAAACTGCTGGCGCGCCTTCTTGACGTTCATCATAACACGCTGATACTGACCGTTTTGATAGGCTTCGAAAGTCTTCGAATAAAGTTGCTCAGCCTCAGCGCCTTTTTCATGTTCCTTCACAAAATAATCCGGGTCAAGGATGATCTTCGCCTGATTTGAGTCGGGATATTTCGTGAGGACGAGGTTCTTGTACTTGTCGGCATCGGCGGTCTCGTTACGGCTGCTGTGCATCTTGTAGAGATAATACCATGCCGAGACCTCGTTTGAATTGTCAGGATAACGGTCGGTGAGCTCGGTGTAAGCCTCGATGGAACGCGGGAAGTCCTGCAAGTCGCTGTAATACACGAATCCTATGTTGTTGAGCGCCTCGGCAATCTGCTTGTTTGCCTGGTCTTTTGCCTGCTGCGTGAACGGAATCTGCTTCAGATAATATCCACGGTCAAGTGGCGTGTATTGTGTGGTGTCCTTGCTGATTTCCAAACCTTTCAGATAGTTTTCGCGTTCTTCGGCGCTCATCTTGGCGAGCTCTTCTTCCGAAAGTTCCTCCATTTGCTCCTCTTCTTGAGCGAAGCTTTGTTTGTTGGAGATGAACCAGTAGTCTTCAAGCATGCGGTTGCCCCATTTTGTCTTGAAGTCGTTGGCGCCGCGGGTTTTAGTGGCGTTGTTGTAGAAATACCAGTTGCCCTCGTTGCCGTCAGGTACAGCCGATGCCGGTTTCTCGTTGCCGCCGTTCATGGCAATCTGACGCTCAATCTCACGCTGCTCCTCAAGTCGTTTCTGCTCTTCCTTATATTCTTCTATCACCTTGTCAATGATAGCGTTACGTCTGACGGAATCCATGTCGGCGAGACGCAGAAGCGAGTCTTGTGTATGGTAAATGGTGAGATTCGAAACGAGGTCGGTGAGCATGACAGAGAGGTTTAACAAACTGTCGTAATCAGGATAGCTTCTGTCCATCGTCATGACCGCAGTGTCGAAATACGCCTGACTCAAAACATAATCGCTGTTTCCGAACAGTATATTTGCCACGTCGAGCGACGACTTGATTTTCTGCGTGTTGTTCGTGGTGCTTGTCGCCACCGATTTTCTCAAGTATTTTACACCTGCTTTCTGGTTGTTGTTTTCCAGTGCCACATCAGCCATGGCATAGTAGATGCGGTCTTTGAAATCGGTGTTTTTGTTGTCCTTGAGCATCTTGTTCAACATCTTCATGATGGTGGCAGTGTCGGCGTCGTAGCATCTTGCGAGGTTCATCTTCGCCTCGAAAGTCATCTCATATGAAGGGTGTTTCTTTATGACATTTTTAAACTGCTCTGTAGCTCGTGTTTTGTCGTTCTGGTTTTTGTAAATCTGACCGAGAATGAACATCGCGCGGGTCTTGTTGTACTTGCCTTTCGAAGTGAGAAGTGAGCTTCGCAGGTACTTCACGGCATCGTTTTCTTTGTCCATCGCGATGTAATAGTCGGCATAAACCAAGTCGATGTTGGTGCGGACGTATTTCGGGATTTTTTCACCCTTGTCGCTTGCCACGAGTATCGACTGAAGCATCGCCTCAGCTTTTTCAAACTGTTTAGTTGCGATATAAGTCTTTGCCAACCAAAGTGTTGCAGTGAATCTGTCAGGACTGTTGCGATATTGTGTGGCGGCATATTCAAATGTGCGTCGTGCAGGGACATAATCTTGCTTGTAGAAATGGCTCTTTCCCATGTCGATAAAAGCGTCGTCGATCCATCTCACATACTCTTTGTTGTTGAAACGCATCGAATGTTTCTGTATGCAAACAGCGTCTTTCTCGATGGTGCGGTCCATGCTCTGGTACAGTGCGAGAGCGTCTTCTTTTGTGCCGTAATTAAACACCGGCAACGTCTTTGTATAGTCGTCTTTTACATTCTCACGCAATGTTTTTTCGCCTTCTTTGACGCTTTCGTTGCCGTTCCACCACACGTTATAATGGCTCGTCATGTTATGCCACACGCGTCTGTTCCATTTGTTCTTTTTCGTGGAACATGAAGCTAACATTGTGATTGCCAATAATATAGCTGCTAATCCAAAGATTTTATATGTCTTAATCTTCATTTGATAAAAATCCTATTATCCAAAACTGCAAAAATAATAAATTCGTGTGTTCATTTGCCTTTTTTTTAAAAAAATATAAATAAATACGCCGATTTGAGAAAATCTTTGTAATTTTACAAGCTGAATAAAAGGCTGTTTTTTAATGGAAAATTTTATAGTATCGGCACGAAAATACCGCCCGTCGACCTTTGAGAGCGTCGTGGGTCAGCATGCCATCACCTCTACCTTGCAGAACGCCATCCGCAACAACACTTTGGCGCAGGCGTTTCTGTTCTGCGGACCGCGTGGCGTGGGCAAGACGACATGCGCCCGTATCATGGCGAAGACCATCAACTGTCTGAATCCGACAGCGGATATGGAGGCATGCAACGAATGTGAGTCATGCGTGAGTTTCAACAATAACGCGTCGTTCAACATCTTTGAGCTTGATGCGGCGTCAAACAGTGGTGTTGATGACATCCGCGCCCTCATCGATCAGGTGCGCATACCGCCGCAAATCGGAAAGTACAAGGTGTATATCATCGACGAGGTTCACATGCTGTCGGGCGCGGCGTTCAACGCGTTTTTGAAGACCCTCGAAGAGCCGCCGGCGTATGCAAAATTCATCCTCGCCACAACCGAGAAACATAAGATTTTGCCGACCATCCTCTCAAGATGCCAAATATTTGATTTTAAACGCATTACGGTAGAGGATATAACAAAACATCTGCAAAAAATAGCCGAAAAAGAAGGTGTCAACGCCGAGGAAGAGGCGCTCAACATTATAGCACAGAAAGCCGACGGCGCACTGCGTGACGCGCTCTCGATTTTCGACCAGATGGTGAGTTTCTCTGGTAACAACATCACCTATAAAGATGTAATAGCCAACCTCAACGTCCTCGATTATGAGTATTATTTCGGCATGGTCGAGAACATCCTCGCCAACGATATAAATTCAGTCCTTCTGTTGCTTAATGAAGTGATTAACAAAGGTTTCGACCCACAAAACTTCATCCAAGGCATGGCAAGCCACCTGCGCAACCTGCTTCTTGGCAAGGACCAGCGTGTAATCGATCTGATGGAGGTCAGCAACCAGCTGAAGGCACGCTATGCCAAACAAGCCGAACGCTGCAGCACGGAATTTCTGCTGAAATCCCTTGATGTCGCCAACGAATGCGACATCAATTTCCGCAGCGCCAACAACAAGAGATTGCATTTGGAAATCGCATTGTTAAAAATGGTTCCGACGCGTCCTATTCAAACGGACAACGCATGCGTTGCCCCAACGGGTCGTCCAATACAACAACCAATACAACCACAACCTGCAACGCAACCTGTTGCGTCCCGTACGGACAACACATGTGTTGTCCCTAAACCGCAGCCTCAACCGGTTCAGCGCGCGCGTCGCACAGGAACGATTTCTATTTTGGACAGCGAGCCGAAGAAAGAGGAAGAGAAACCTCTCGAGGTGAAAAACAACCCTTTTACCCAGGAGATGCTGGTCGGGGCGTGGACGAGATTCGTTGAGACGAACAAAAACATTTCGCCGAATTTCGTGGCCGGCATCGGGAAATATCAACCTACGCTGAAAGAGAACAACGAGATTCATTACGATATTGATAACATATTGGTTGTCAACGATATAAATAACATGGGTAAGCTTCGCGACCATCTCTCGAAGGAGTTGAACAACAACCAGTTCAAACTCATGCATCATGTTGTGGAAAAACCGAAAGACGACATTGCATACACCGACCGCAGCCGATTCGAGAAAATGGCGGAAATCAATCCTAATGTTGTGACTTTAAAAAATGGCCTCGGCCTTAATATTGACATATGAGTTTTAAAAAATGGTTCGGTCGTAACTACCTCAAAATGAGAGGTTTTACCCTTGTGGGACATTTCCCGGAAGGCATCAGGAAATGTGTCGTCATCGAAGCACCGCACACTTGTATCGAAGATTTTATCATTGGTCGCTGCTTCTTTTGGTTGGAAGAGCGTGAGGTGAAATTCCTCATTAAAAAAGAGTTTTTCAAACCCGGACTGGGCTGGCTGCTGAAAAAAATCGGCGGAATACCAGTCGACAGAAGCAAAGGCAACAATATGGTGGTGAAAACAGCCGCGGTTTTCAGGCAATATGACGACCTCAACATCGTTATCACTCCTGAAGGCACACGCAAACGCGTCGAGAAATGGAAGCGTGGTTTTTATTATATCGCCGAACTGGCGCAAGTGCCTGTGGTTCTTGGGTTTATCGACTTCAAAACCAAACGTTGCGGCTATGGTCCAGTGTTGGTTCCATCAGGCGATTTCGATAAGGATTGGCCGATGATTGAGGATTTTTATCGCGGAATGCAAGGAAAAACTCCTGGAAAGTTCAATTTGGAATGATGTTTTGAAAAATGAAAAACAACTGGTTCAATAATTTCAAAAGCAAGTTCAAAGTCGTTATCATACACCCCGACACGTATGAGGAAAAAGGCGGCTTTAACATGAGTAAGATGAAATTCACTACATTGGTGGTGATTTACTCGTTGATACTCATCGCCGGCACATCGTGTCTGATTTTTTTCACTTCCTTGCGCGAGTTTATCCCGGGATATACTGATGTCACCCTCGACAGGCGCGTTTATAACATGGAACGCCGCGCCGATTCTCTCGAAGAGGCTTTTCGTGAAAAAGATATTTATATCGAGAATCTGAAACGTATAATCTACGATGAGGATATGAGTGATGAGAGCGCAAATGAAAATGCCAACATTAGTGTAGATAAGCCTAACATAAAGAAAAACAGTAAGTTAAAGTCAGACAACGACAGCCTTTTCAGAGTCCAGTTTGAGGCTGAGACGCAATATAATCTTTTCGGTTCGCCGTTTATCAACTCAAACGACAATAATAATTTGCCTACCTTTTTTGTGCCTGTCAACGGGTTGGTGACAAATCATTTCAATGGTAATAACAATCATTTTGGTGTCGATGTGGTCTCTAACACCGATGCCGTTATAAAAGCCGTGGCCGACGGTACGGTTTTCTTCTCCGACTGGAGCGCTGATGGCGGATATACTATTGGTATTCAACATAATAAGAATTTTATATCTGTTTATAAACATAACGCTTCGATTCTTCGTCACGAAGGCGATATGGTGAAAGCTGGCGACGCAATCGCTGTTATCGGTGGCAGCGGAAGTATCTCTACTGGACCGCATCTGCATTTCGAGCTTTGGTATAAAGGAAGAGCCCTTAACCCTGAGGATTATATTTCTTTTGAAGTAAAATGAAAATTTCTGCTTGATTTTCATTATTTTTCACTATTTTTGCAGATTCAAAATTCGTAATTGGAAAAATGTCGGTTTTAATAAAGATTATACAGCTTATTTTATCGCTTTCAATCCTCGTAATCATCCATGAATTCGGGCATTTCATAGCGTCTCGTATCTTTGGTGTGAGGGTTGAAAAATTTTATATGTTTTTCGACTGGAAATTCTCAATTTTCAGATGTAAAAAGGTCAACGGAGCGTGGAAATTTAAGTTTTTCTGCAAAAACGAGCCCGAAAAATATGTGAAAGTCGGTGACAAATATGAGCCTGTCGACTTGAATTCATTGCCTGAGGACGACTGGCGCAGGGCTGAAGACAGCACCGAATTCGGTCTCGGCTGGATTCCGCTGGGCGGTTACTGCAAGATTGCCGGCATGGTCGACGAGTCGATGGACGAGGGACAACTGGCACAGGATCCGCAGCCGTGGGAGTTCCGCACCAAGCCCGCATGGCAACGACTCATCATCATGGTGGGCGGCGTGTGCATGAACGTGATCCTCGCTTTCTTGATTTATATCGGACTCATCGCAAGCTACGGCGAACAATATATCTCGACGGAAGAAGTCAACAAATACGGCATAACAGTTGATAGCGTCGGCTATAACTTAGGTCTCCGTGACGGCGATAAAATCCTAACTGTCGATGGAAAATATATCGAGGATTTCAACCAGATTCAGATGGAACTTCTGTTGGAAAACACCTCGAATATAGAAGTTGAACGTAACGGACATAAGGAGGTTGTGGAGCTTCCGGAAGACGCTGTACAACAGATAATCCATCATCGTTCGGCCTTCATCAGCGCAAGGATGCCATTCGTGGTGGGAGGATTTGCCAACGGATCGTATGCGGAGAAAGCCGGCATGCAGAAGAACGACAGGATTATCGGCATAAACGATGTCGAGACTCCTTATTTCCAAGATTTTAAAGGCACTATCACTGATTTCAGAGATCAGGATGTGGATATGAAGGTGGTGCGCGATAATGATACTATCGTGATGAATGTTCACGTGGCCGGCGACGCAACCATCGGTGTGTTTGTGGATAATGTTTTCAACATCTCAACCAAGGAATACAGTTTCTGGCAGTCGATCCCGAGAGGATTCAAGAAAACCGGCAAGGAGCTGAGCGACTATTGGAAACAGCTGAAGCTTATCTTCAACCCTAAAACAAAGGCTTACGAAAGCCTCGGCGGTTTCATCACCATCGGAAGCATCTTCCCTGAATCGTTTATCTGGGAGCAGTTCTGGAGAATGACAGCTTTCCTGTCGATCATCCTCGCGGTGATGAACATTCTCCCGATTCCTGGTCTCGATGGCGGTCATGTGCTGTTCCTTCTTTGGGAGGTGATAACACGGAAAAAACCGAGCGACAAGTTCCTGGAGAGGGCTACAATGATAGGTTTCATCTTCCTTATGATGCTTCTGATTTACGCGAACGGAAACGATATTATAAGGCTTTTCAGATGACGTATTAATTAATAAGGTGTTGAAAACTTGTTGAAAACTTTCGAATTTAAACAATAATTATTTGAACAAGACGTTATAATAGTCAATGCATAAGGTGAAATATATATTGATTTTGGTGATTAACATGTTGGCAATCAATATGTTAATGGCACAACAAGTGCCTATATTCACCGATTATGCAAAATCTTATGCAGTGATAAATCCGGGATATTACGGTTTGAGTGAAGGCGTGAATGCCATGGGAATCTACCGAAACCAGTGGGCGGGATTCAAAGATGATGTCACGGGAGAGGTGGTGTCGCCAGTCACGTTTTTCGCTTCGGCTGATATGCCGATAAAGGTTTTGGGCGGCGGTTTGGGTCTCTCGTTGATGAAAGACCAGCTTGGTTTTGAGAATAATGTCGCCGTGAATCTTGGCTATTCGTATCATTTTGACCTTGGCTCGGGTACTTTGGGACTTGGTCTCGCGTTCAATTTCAATAATCGTAGTGCCGATTTCTCTAAAGCTAAGCCATTGAACGACAGCGACCCTGCCATTCCATCGGGTGAACAGAGTGATATGTTGGTCGACTTCAATTTCGGTTTGTTCTACAGTGTTCCTGAAACGTTTTATGTGGCGTTATCTGCCACCAGTTTGATGGAAACCAAGGGTAAGGCGTTGGATGCGAAATCTTCGTCAAGTGCGAGTTTCGTCGGCGACCGTACATTCTATCTGGCTGCCGGATACGAGTACCAGTTCTTCAATCCGAAATTCATGCTCAACCCATCGATGTTGGTGCTGAGTGACATAGCGTCGACACAGTTTAATGTGAGCGCGAGATTGTGGTACAATAACAAGTTTAATTTTGGCGTTAACTACAGGTATCAAGAGTCTGTTGACCTTTTAATTGGATTCATAATTAAGGGAATACAGATTAATTATGCGTATGATATCAATACTATGGGACTTAAATTATCTGGTTCACATGAGGTTTCGGTAAGCTATTTCTTCAAGTTGGACATGGATAGGTCGCCACGTATCTATCGGAGTATCAGATACTTATAGAGATTTTTTGCTGATTGTTGATAACTTATAAATTTTTTTGACGGATTAAACGAAAAAATATTTAATTTTGGACGTTTTTTTAACTAGTAATGAAACTAGTTGCCAAGAGGAGTAAAAAATATAAAATAATAACGACTATAATATGAAAAAATTATTGTTAATAAGCCTGGTAGCATTGATTCTTGTTGGATGTGGAAATGGCAATAAGGGAGAATTGGTGGGCGTTAGAAAGAAGATGAAGCCGTTCAATCAACAGGATCCTTATGGAATGGTTTTCGTTCCACAGGGTAGCTTTACTATGGGTGTTTCCGGTCAGGATGTCACAGCAAGTTTCCTGACTCAGGCCAAGACTATTACGGTGACTTCATTCTACATGGACGAGACTGAAATAACCAACAATGAGTATCGCGAGTTCGTTTATTATGTCCGTGATTCTCTTGCTCGTACATTGCTTGGTGAAGTTGATCCTGAGAAGTTTTTGGTTTCTCAGAACAGAAAGACGGGTGAGCCTTATGATCCGCCTTTAATCAACTGGAACGAGAAATTGAACTGGAAACGTATTAACGACAATCAGGATTACAGAGACGCTCTTCAGCAGATGTACATTCCTGAAAATGAGCGTTATTACGGCAGAAAAGAGATCGACGCCAGAAAACTTGTCTTTCGTTATAGTTGGATCGACCTCAGAGCCGCAGCAAGAAAAGAGTTCAAAAATGACGCTAACTATGTAGACGGTTCTTTTGCTAATCGTCCACAAGGTAAAACAGACCGTTCGGTGTATATCCATAACGAGGACATCAACGTTTATCCTGACACTTTGGCATGGATTCACGACTATACTTATGCATTCAACGATCCGTTGACACAGGTTTATTTCTGGCATCCGGCTTATGACAACTATCCTGTTGTCGGTGTCAACTGGAGCCAGGCCAGAGCTTTCTGCGTATGGCGCACAAATAAAATGAACGGTTATATAATGTCACATGGTGGCACAATGCTCGGCGAATTCCGTCTTCCTACAGAAGCTGAATGGGAATGGGCAGCACGTGGTGGTCACCAACTCAACCCATACCCATGGGGCGGTCCTTACACACGTAACGCACAGGGTTGCTACCTCGCAAACTTTAAACCATTGCGTGGCGACTACGAAGTTGACGGTGGTCCTCAGACAATCATTGTCGGACACTATCCGCCAAACGATTGGGGACTTTATGATATGGCCGGTAACGTTTCTGAATGGACTTCAAGCGCATTTGACCCGGTTTCTTATAACTTCGTTTGGGATTTGAATCCTGACAACCAGTATAACGCTAAACCGGACGACAAACCTATCATGAAGAGAAAGGTTGTCAAAGGCGGTTCATGGAAAGATATTGCACACTATCTTGAAGTGTCGACACGTGCCTATGAATATCAGGATACTGCAAAATGCTACATCGGCTTCCGTTGCATCCAGCCATTCTTAGGCAGAATGAAGGGTGATGACCCGTACAAAGCATCACATGTTATCAAATAGCAAATAAATAAAATAAAATATTAACAATTAAAAATTAGGAATTATGTCATTCAAAGAAATTCTTGAAAGCAAGGGTTACAAAAACTTCATGGCGAAGCTTTATGGTATTGGTGCATCAGTTGTTATGATCGGTGCTTTGTTAAAACTTACCCATATGCCATTATTCGGATGGCAAAACGCACCAAACGCTATGTTGACAATTGGTTTGGTTACAGAGGCTATCATCTTCTTCTTCTCAGCATTCGAACCATTGCATGTTGAACCGGATTGGAGTTTGGTTTATCCAGAAATGTGGGATCTTTATCATGGCGACGGCAGTGCTAAAGCAGAAAAACCACAGGGTGGAAAGACAACTGTTGCTAGAAATACAGGAAGCAACGATGCTATCACAGAAAAATTGGATGAAATGTTCGAGAAAGCCAACATCAACTCTGCAACTATGGAAAGACTTAGCGCAGGTTTGAACAAACTTGGCGAAAACGCAGGTAAGATTGCCGACGTGAGCGAGGCTATCGCAGCAACAAGCAACTATACAAAGGCAATGAACAAGGCTTCTGAGTCAGTTATGGAGCTCGACATGCAGGTTTCAAAATCAGCTAACGGCACAGCAACTCTTAACGATACAAATAAGAAATTGAATGACACAATGGCTCTCTATATTGAAAAAGTCAATGCGTCAGCAACAGGTACAGACAACTTAAATCATCAGATTACCGATTTGTCAAAACGCATGACAGCAATGAACACCGTTTACGGCAACATGCTCAATGCAATGAATATCAAGGCCTAAGTCTTTTGACAAATAAATTTTATTAATTAACTTTTAAAAAATTTAGATATGTCAGGAGCAAAAGAAACACCAAGGCAGAAGATGATAGGTATGATGTACCTCGTCTACACTGCATTGTTGGCTATGAACGTTTCTGCCGATATTCTCGATGCTTTCGCTATCGTGAATGACGGTCAGGAAAAGACAAATGCTAGCATTGAGATGAAGCTTGATGATCAATATAGAGTATTTGAGGATCAGTATAATAAAGACCCTGACAAGACTTTGTTATATTGGGAAAAAGCTCAAGCTATACGCGAGAAAACCACAGAGATGATTAATTACATCGAAGAAGAAGTAATTATTCCTTTAGCAGTGGCAACCGAGAAACTTGATAATCCGGAAGATATCTTTAATCCTAAAGATCCGAAGAAACCTTATATCAAAAATATCTTAGATAGAAACAAAACACGTAAGATTTACGAGTTTAATCTTCAGAATTTCGGCTCAAAAGATAATTACGATATTCCAACAACAATAATGATTAATGGTGAAAAAGCCTCAGAACTTAAGGGTAAAATTCAGGAATATCGCCAGTTCATTATTGATAACGTTGAAGCTACAGGCTATAATAATTATAGCAAACATGTCGGACTTCTTACAGATTATGACCAAAATGGAGACCCTATTGAATATAAAGACAAAGAAGGTCAAGTAGTCAATTGGGAAGTTAAGCATTTCGACCACATTATTTTCGTGGCTGAAATGGCAATCCTTAACAAGATTGTTGGTGAAGTTCAGACTACAGAATTCGATGCTGTAGGTACTTTGATGGACAGAATCGGTGCTACAGACTTCAAGTTCAACAAACTGCAGGCTAGAGTTGTCGCTAACAGAGATTACATTCTTCAGGGTGAAGAATATGAAGCTGAGGTTTTCATCATAGCATCAGATACTGCACGTAACTTTAAGGCTTATTATTCTTTAGGAAGAGGCAATCAGATTGAGACAACCAGTGAAGGTGGTGTCGTCAAATTGAAATTCAAAGGCAACACTATCGGTGAACAGAAATATACTGGTGTTATTAAGATGACAAACCCTGATACTGGAGAGGAAGAAGACTATGAGTTTGGACAGACATTCATGGTTGCACAGCCTACAGCAACAATTGCTCCTACCAAGATGAACGTTATGTATTCTGGTATTAAAAACCCTATCAGAATTTCAGCTCCTGGTTATAAACCAAACGAACTTAGCGTAAGAGTTACTGGTGGTGAGGTGAGTGTTGTTGATAAGAATAAGGGTGAATATGAAATTGTTCCTGCCAAAGCCGGTGAACCGGTGCATGTTATCGCATCTGGAATGAAAGACGGAAAGAATGTCAGTATATGTGACGAGATGTTCCGTGTAAAACAAGTTCCTGATCCTGTTCCGACTATTGGTGGTAAAAAAGGAGAAATTTCAAAGACAGATATTCTTGCCGCAGGTAAACTTGAGCCGACAATGCAAGATTTTGATTTTGAGGTAGAGTATAAGATTTTGTCATTCAGATATAGTAAAGGTGGTCTGTTTATTAATAAAAATGGTGCCAATTTTGACAATGAAATCAAGAACGACGTCAGAGAGGCAAAACGTGGTGACAGATTCTTCTTTACAGATGTCGTGGTGCAAAAACCAGATGGCAAGACAACCAATATGGGAAGTTTAATCGTAACAATTAAATAAAATGAAAAGAATCATTTTCATCGCATTAGTTGTATTCACTAGTTTAGCTTTTAGTACAAAGCTTGAAGCTCAGGCTATTTTGGATATCAATCCGAATGAAGGTTTGTATGAACAGGCTGGAACAGGTGAGTATACACCAATGCAGTATCCTCCAATTAGGGAAGCTGACGTTATGTGGAGAAAAAGGATTTGGCGCACTATTGACTTCCGTCAGAAAATGAACCAGGTCTTTTATTATCCTACAGAGACCCATTATAATTGGAACAACTTTATGCAGATTATCATCGATGAATGGAAAGCTGGTGATATAGTTGTCTATGCTTTTGATGATAAAAAAGATGAGTTACATAATCCAATGACATACGATTCTTATTTGCAAAAATATGGTGAATTGGACTATGTGGATGAAAATTCAGGAGATTCTATTAGAAAGATTGATATTGAGTCAATTCAGAAACTCAATATCATGGAAGACTGGTACTTTGACAGACAGAGAAGCCAGTTGATGGTTAGAATCTTAGCTATCGGTCCTGTTATTAATCAACAATTGGACGGACAAGATAACTGGGTTCAGATGTGCTGGGTTTCTTATAATGATGCTACACGAAGAGTGTTCGCAAAATCCAATTTCTTCAATCGTGACAACCCTGGTGCAACACTTAATTATGACCAGATTTTCATGTTGAGATTGTTTGACAGCTACATTTATAAGGAAGAAAATCCATACGATCGTAAGATTAGCGATTATTACAAAGGTGTGAAAGCCTTGTATGAATCAGATCGTATCAAACAAGACATCATCGATTTCGAACAGAATCTTTGGGAATACTAGTTATTAGTTTGAAGTTTAGAGTTTGGAGTTTGAAGTTGGGCGTTTAACTCAACACTTCAAACTCCAAACTTTATTAATATCTCACTCTTTTACCGTGCTTGCGCTCAGGCCTTTCTTTTTCTTTCGAGCGCTTCTTCTTCTCTTTTTTATCTTTTTGCTTGCTTCTGTCTTCACGACGTCTCTCTTCATGAAAACTGTCACGTGATTTCTTCTCTCTCTTATCCTTAGTCTTTGGTTCTCCTGTTGTTATCTCCACGCGGATTCCTTCTTTGTTTTTGGTCGGGTCGGCGAAGCAGTCTACGATGAATTGGGCTTGAGCGCCGTCGACAGCCACAAACGAGAAGTTTTCCATCAGGTCGATATGTCCGATTTCGATATTTTTTGTGCCTGTCACATCATTTATGCGGCCGATGAGCGAGTTAGGCTTGATATGGTCGCGCTTGCCCATGCCGAAGAACAATCTCACCATATGCGAGTCGTCGTGCACTTTCTTCTCTTTTGGTTCTTTCTTTTCTTTGCCTGAATTTTCGTCTATATTGAGATCTTTCGCGTCTTTATAATAATCGAGGAAACGGTTGAAATTCAATGCTACAACGCGTGTAATGAGCTCTTCTCTTGTGAGCCAGCTGAGTTTTTTGAACACCACAGGCAGGTAGTCGTCGATGTCGTCGCGCATGATATCAACTTTTTCGAGGTTGTCGATGTGGCGGAACAGCTGTTTCTCACACACCTGTTGAGCTGTCGGGATGAGCGAGCGCTCGAGCGGCTGCTGAAGTTGTTTTTCGATGGCTTTGATCTTATGTTTCTCCTTCTGATGCACGAGGCTGATGCAGATACCGGTCTTGTCGGCACGACCTGTACGACCGCTGCGGTGCACGTAGGTGTCGATATCATCAGGGAGGTTATAATTAATAATATGTGTCAGGTTGTTGACATCGAGACCGCGGGCTGCCACATCGGTGGCCACCAAAATCTGAGTAAAACCTTGGCGGAAATGGTTCATCACTAGGTCGCGCTGAGCCTGAGAGAGGTCGCCATGCAATGAAGCGGCGTTGTAGCCGTCGTGGATGAGGTTGTCGGCAACTTCCTGTGTTTCGAGTTTGGTGCGGCAGAACACAATACCGTAAATCGACGGATAATAGTCGATGAGGCGTTTCAGTGCGAGATAACGGTCGCTAGCCTTGATGAGATAATAGTTGTGACGCACGTTGGCTGTGCCTGAGTTCTTCGCTCCGATGCTGATTCGCACAGGGTTGTTCATGTATTTGTTCAAGATTTTCTCAACCTCGACAGGCATGGTTGCCGAAAACAGAAGTATGTTTTTCTGTTCAGGCATATACTCCAAAATGGCGTCGACATCTTCTTGGAATCCCATGTCAAGCATTTCGTCGGCCTCGTCGAGCACCATCCACTGCACGTTGCTGAAGTCGATGCGGTTGCGACGGATCATGTCCTGCAAACGGCCTGGAGTTGCAACGATGATTTGCGGTTTCTTGGCGAGGCTCTTGAACTGCTGTTCGATGCTCGCGCCACCGTACACCGGCACAATCATGATTTCGGGGATGTATTTCGCATAGCTGAGCAAATCTTTTGTAATCTGCATGCAGAGTTCGCGTGTCGGGCATAAAATCAAAGCCTGAACACTGCGGTTTTTCGGGTCGATATTCTGCAGTAATGGGAGACCGAAAGCGGCGGTTTTTCCAGTGCCAGTTTGCGCAAGTCCAACTAAATCAGTGCGTTGCGACAATAAAACAGGCAACACCTCAGCCTGAATAGGCATAGGCTCCTTAAATCCTAACTCATCTATTGCCTTTAGGATTGCGGGGTTTAAATTGAAATCTTGAAACATAGATTGAAATTGAGGTTGCAAAATTACAAAAAATATGCTATCTTTGCAGGATATTTTTGAAATGTGATGAAAACGAGATTTTTCTTTTTGGTTTTGATATTATTTTTGATTTCGTGTTCTTCGAAAAACGATAGAAAACAATATACGGCGGCTGAGGTGGAGTCGTGGCCTGAAGTCGATGTCGATATGATTTTCAAAGACTTGGATCAGCCGATCATTGAAAAAAAAGCGGCTCAGATTGATAAGGCATTTCAAAATCTGAAGAAGAAAACCACGTTTAACGGCACGGCTTTGTTCGCTGAAAAGGGCAGGATAGTGTTTGAGAAGTCGTATGGCGTGAGAGACCTTCGCACCAGAAAGGGTGAGATTTTTAATAACGATGTTTATCAGCTCAGTTCGGTTTCGAAGATGTTTACGGCTGAGGCGATAATGATATTGAAAAGTCGCGGACTCATTGATTATGATGCTGATATAAGAACTTATATTCCAGAGTTCCCTTATGAAGGTATAACGGCAAGGATGCTTATGACGCACCGTTCTGGATTGTCGCGTTACGAGACTTTGGCCGACAGGCATTGGCCGGATAAGAAGAAGCCGTTCACCAACGACGACATGATAGAATATTTTATCAAATATAAGCCCGATCCGTATTTCAGGCCAGACAACGGTTTTCATTACTGCAATGTAAATTATGCCTTGTTGGCGAGCCTTGTTGAGCGTGTTTCGGGCAAGACGTTTGTAAATTTCATGCGAGATGAGATTTTTGATGTCTTGGGCATGCACGACTCGTTTATTTATGACATGCCAACCGACACAACGGTATCGTTATACCTCCCGAATTGCATTCAGGGATATTATATCGGCCGAAGGAAGCCTCGTCAGGCACAGAACGAGTATCTCAACGGCGTGAAAGGTGATAAAATCATGTTTTCCAATGTCGAGGATATGTACCGTTTCAAGGTTGCCATCGACTACGGATTATTAGTTCCGGATACGATTCAGGCTGAAGCTTTTGTGCCTGGGAGTCCAAAATATTCGAAAAGAAAAGACAATTATGGTTTCGGTTGGCGAATCTCACGAAAATACCCCGGATGTTACTATCATTATGGTTGGTGGAAAGGTTACCGCTCGTTTTTCATGTTCGACAAAGTCAACGACCGCACTTTGATTGTTTTGACCAACACCGATAAAGGTCCGAACTCCGATGTCTTTTGGAAATTGTTGAAAGACAATACAATAACTTTGGCTCCTGCTTCTATAAATATTCCTGTGATGGAACTTGAGGGCGATTTGTCGTATCCTTACGCATCATATCGCGACAGGTGATTATTAGGAATAAACAACTAACCGGTAGCCCACACCATGCACGTTTTCGATTTTCACACGAGGGTCGTTTCGTATTTTCTTTCTTAGTTTGCTGATATAAACATCCAAAGAACGCGCGTTGAAATAATTGTCTGATTTCCAAACGAGATCTAAGATTTTCGAACGTTCAACTATGCGATTCATGTATTGACATAACACCACGAATAAATCGAACTCCTTCGGAGTAAGTTTCTTTTCTGAGTCCTTATTAAAAATAAGTACATGATGCAGGCAATCCAAGATATAATTGCCGAAGATATAAATAGGTTTTTTGTTTTCAGCTTCTTTTGATTTTTTGTAAAGAATCTCGATGCGGAGTCCTAGTTCCTCCATGCTTATCGGACGCGCCAAAAACTCATCGGCACCCGATTTCAACGCCTTCAAAACCGTATCATGGCGTGGACTTGTGCCGAAAAGAATGATAGGAACGTTTCCGCCTTTCTTTTTGATTTCTTTCACCAGTTCAGGCCCGCTGATAATCGGGATGTCGACATTGATAAGAACTAAATCCAGAAGTTCTTTGTTGTAAAAATGCAAAGCTTCATCTCCGTCGTAGCAAATGATGACGGAGTAACCTCTCGAGACAAGGAAATTTTTAGTTATCGAAGCCATATCCTTGTCGTGATCAACTAACAAGATTTTTAATGGTTGTAACATGTTTTATTATTAAATTAGTAATCAGTTATTTTGGGGGGTGGAGTTTGTTTGTTTTCTCCAAGGCAAATGTAAGTCATAAAAAAAATTAAAAAATTTTATGCATGCTAAATCATTCATTATTAAGGTTTTTTAACACATTATTCAGTTTTTTGCATAAAATCTTAAAAAATTTTTAACATTGATACAAAAAGTTTTGTATTTTTGCAGTGCGTAACGATGTACATCCATAGTTACCTATCCAGGTAATTTACATTGTTCGTAAAAGGTTTCATAAATTTTGGTTTTTGGTTCTGGAGACCGTTTCCGCTCAAGAAACGGTCTCTTTTTTTGAGTTTTTCCGTTTTTGATAAAGAAAAATTTTGTATCTTCGCAGAAAATTAAAACCGTAAAGTCATGACAGATATTAAAGTGGAATTAGGACATGCAAAGTGTCAACTTGCTGAAAAACAGATAGATACGTATTTCAAAACTATCTATTCGCGTTCAGGAGCCGGCAGTGATTTCCTTGGTTGGGTGAATCTTCCTTCATCCATAACCCCTGATTTTATTAAAGATGTGAAAGCTAAGGCTGAGGAACTCCGCAAGAAATCGGAGGTGTTTGTTGTGGTTGGCATTGGAGGTTCATATCTTGGAGCGCGCGCTGTCATCGAGGCGTTGTCGAACCATTTCGAGCAGCTTGTAGAAACTGGCAACCCGAAAATCATTTACGCAGGCCATAACATGAGCGAGGACTACATGTCGGATCTCATCAGACTTTTGGATAAGAAAGACTACTCGATGACTGTCATTTCAAAGTCGGGAACGACAACGGAGCCGGCAGTGGCATTCAGAATTCTGAAAAACCATATCGAGAAAAAATACGGTAAAGAAGAGGCGAGAAAACGTATCGTTGCCATCACTGATAAGGCAAAAGGCGCATTGAAGGTTCTGTCGGATAGTGAAGGTTACAAGACATACGTGGTGCCGGACGATGTTGGCGGACGTTATTCAGTGCTGACACCAGTCGGCTTGCTGCCTATCGCAGTGGCTGGTGTTGATATCGAGAAACTCGTGGCCGGAGCACAGCTCATGGAGAAGTATTGCGTTGAAAATCAGAATGATAGCAACGTGGCTGCACAATATGCGATGGCACGTCAGGCATTGTATCATGCTGGAAAGACCAATGAGATCCTGGTGAATTATGAGCCACGTTTGTGCTATTTCAGCGAGTGGTGGAAGCAGCTTTACGGTGAGAGTGAAGGCAAGGACGGCAAGGGAACGTTCCCGGCAAGCGTCACATTTACGACCGATTTGCATTCTATGGGACAGTATATCCAGGAAGGACTGCGCAACCTCATGGAAACGGTTATCAGCGTTGAAAATCCAGCCAACGAGGTGAGAATCCCTCACGACGATGCCAATCTCGACCAGATGAATTACATCGCTGGTCGCAGGCTCAACGAGGTGAACCAGACGGCTGAGAAAGCCACTATTTTGGCCCACGTCGACGGTGGCGTTCCGAACATCAGAATCGTCATCCCGAGAGTTGACGCGCACGTGCTCGGACAGCTTATCTATTTCTTTGAGATGGGATGCGCGTTGAGTGGTTACATGCTTGGAGTTAACCCGTTCAACCAACCTGGCGTTGAGGCTTATAAGAAAAATATGTTTGCGCTTCTTGGCAAGCCGGGATATGAAGAATTGAGAGAAAAATTATTAAAACGATAATACATGTAGAGACGCACGGCCGTGCGTCTCTACAAAATAATAAATGAATTACGACAATATAGAAATAATGGCCCCGGTGGGGTCGTATGAGGCCCTTTCAGCGGCGATACAGGCTGGAGCGGGAAGCGTGTATTTCGGCATCGGCAAGCTAAACATGCGGTCGAAGTCGACAAAGAACTTCACGCTTGATGACCTGCACACCATTTCCGAGACATGCCACGAACACGGTGTGAAGAGCTATGTTACAGTAAACACTGTGGTTTTCGACGAGGAGATGGACGAGATGCATGCGTTGTTGGATGCCATAAAAGCCAATAACATCAGCGCTATCATCGCATCCGACCAGAGTGTGATACAATACGCCCGTAAGATTGGTGTTGAGGTGCATATGTCGACACAATGCAACATCACTAACCTTGAGGCGGTGAAGTATTATTCGCAGTTTGCCGATGTGATGGTGACGGCTCGCGAGCTCAACATCAACCAGGTGAAACATATCACTGAAGAGATTGAGCGTCAGCATATCACCGGACCAGGAGGCGAATTGGTGCGCATTGAAGTGTTCTGTCATGGAGCCTTGTGCATGGCCGTGTCGGGCAAGTGCTATCTGAGCTTGGATAACTTCGGAACCAGTGCCAACCGTGGCGCTTGCGTGCAGCCATGTAGAAGAGGCTATGAGGTGACCGACAGAGATAAAGAGATTACCTTGGCCATTGAGAATGAATATATTATGTCGCCTAAAGACCTCTGCACACTGCCGTTCTTGGATAGAGTTTTGGCAGCAGGAGTTAAGGTTTTGAAAATCGAGGGACGCGGACGTTCGCCTGAATATACCAAGTTGACGGTTGGCGTGTATCGTGAGGCGGTTGACGCAATAAATGCTGGCACTTTCACGCAGGAAAAGATTGAAAAATGGACCGAGCGTCTGCGGAGCGTTTACAACCGCGACTTCTGGGACGGTTATTATCTAGGCAGAAAAATGGGCGAGTGGACCAAGAAATACGGCTCGCAAGCCACCAAGACGAAGCTCTTCATCGGCACGATAACCAATTTCTTCGCAAAGATAAACGTTGCGGAAATCAGGATGGAGACACACGACCTCAACGTTGGCGACGAGATTATGATAATCGGACCGACGACGGGCGTTTACGAGGATAAAATAAAAGAGATAAGAGTTGATTTACTGCCTGTTAATCAGACAGTTAAGGGAGAACTTTGCTCAATTCCGGCACATGACATAGTGCGCCGTGGTGACAAAGTTTATAAGATTATTGAAGCGACAGAAGACGATGCAACACTTTAATTTACATACACATAGCACTTATTCTGACGGCAAGTCGCAGATGGAGGAGACAGTGGCGGAAGCCATCAGTCAGGGAATGCACACTTTGGGTTTTTCAGACCATTCCAGCGTGCCGTTCGAGAGCCGCGTATCCATCCCGATGGATAAAAACGACGAATATGTCGGTCATCTTAAAGAATTGAAAATCAAATACAAAGACCGGATTGATATACTCGCTTCGATGGAGATGGAGTTTATTCCCGGTATAGTTGTCGATTTTCAGAAGACAAAGAAAGATTACGGTTTGGATTACCTCATCGGATCGGTTCATTTGGTCGGCAAAACGCCTGATACTCTTTGGTTTATCGACGGAAAGAGCATCGAGCCATACGACGAGGGACTGAAAAAATACTTCGGCGGCGACATCAAAAAAGGAGTCAGGGCTTATTTCGATCAGGAAAATGAGATGATTGAGACCGAGAAATTTGATATCATCGGGCATTTCGACAAGGTGAAGATGAACGCGCGCGGACGTTATTTCCATGAGGACGAGAAATGGTATCAGGACATGGTTCTCGAGACTTTGGATTTGATAAAACAGCACGATTTGATAGTGGAAATCAACACTCGAGGCTTGTACAAGCAACGTTACAACGGCTTTTACCCGTCGGAGTGGCTGCTGCCTCGCATGAAGGCGATGAACGTGCCGGTGCTCATCAGCTCCGACGCCCACCAGTACTGGGAACTCACGTATTTCTTCAAGGAAGCCGAAGAGGCGCTGAAGGCCGTCGGCTACAAGGAAACAATGTGCTTCAAAGATGGTATTTGGTATGCTGAAGCGTTGTAAAACCGTCATTTCGACTGAAGCGAAGCGGAATGGAGAAATCTTCTGTTTGAGGAATTGAAATTATTTTTATTTTTGTAGCAAATTAATAGCATGAACACGATAATCTTCATCTTAGCGATTTTGCCAGTCATCGTTTTGGCCTCGTATATCTACAAAAAAGACAAGTACGAGAAGGAACCGCTTTCTATGCTGATTTACGCGTTGTTCCTTGGAATGCTGGCAATCCCGATGGATTTGGTGGTCGTAGGCATCATCAACATGGTTATTCCGGGCGGGACGGTGTTTTACCACGCCTTTTTCGAAGCCGGAATCCCAGAGGAGTTCTGCAAATGGGCGCTGTTCATGCTCGTGATTTGGCGTAACAGGAACTTCAACGAGTTTTTCGACGGAATCGTCTATGCATGTTTCATCGGATTGGGTTTCGCAGGCGTTGAGAACATGATGTATGTCTTTGGTTCTGAGTCGTTTGGCGCGGCGTTTCACACTGGTGTGATGCGCGCCTTGCTCTCTGTGCCGGGTCATTTCCTCTTCGCTGTCATTATGGGATATTTCCTAGGCATGGCGAAATTCAAACCTCAACAAAGAAGCAAGTATCTGATTCTCAGCTATGTATGTCCGGTTATTGCACACGGACTCTTTGACTATCTGCTTATGCTTTCGTCCGCCTTTACGGAAAACAACATGGAGTGGATGGGCGTGCTTATGTTCGTCATTTTCATTTATCTCGATGTGAAAATGTGGAAAATCGGGGTTAAACAGATTGCAAAGATGCAGGAACAGACGCGTATCGAGCATAACAATGAAATTTTCAGAAATATATTTAAATCATAATACCATGAAAAAATTCTATTTAGCTATCACATTGATTATTAGCGTTTTATGCGCTAAAGCGGATGAAGGCATGTGGCTGCCATACAATCTCAGTGGCCAGAGCCTCGCCGAGATGCAGCAGCTTGGATGCAAGCTCACTGCCGAACAGATTTTTGACCTCAACCAGCCGAGTTTGAAGGATGCTATCGTGCAATTTGGAGGCGGCTGCACAGGTGAACTGATTTCTCCGGAAGGTCTTCTTTTAACCAACCATCATTGCGGTTTGAGCTATGTTCAGAAGCACGCGACAGTGGAGCACGACTACCTTACCGACGGTTTTTGGGCATACAGCAAAGATCAGGAGTTGCCGAATCCGGGTTTGACAGTGTCGTTCTTGGCAAATGTTGAGGATGTGACCGAATTGATGCTCGAAGGCGTGACCGATGAGGAGACACGCAGTTTGGTTATCTACGAAAACATGGAAAAGATTATCAATGAGCGCAAGGGCGACCGCGATGTGGAGATTGAAATCGTGCCGTTCTACTCTGGTAATCAATACATTATGTTTGAATACGACGTGTACAGAGACGTGCGTCTCGTGTGCTGCCCACCATGGGGAATCGGAAAATATGGAGCCGACACCGACAACTGGACTTGGCCTCGTCACAAAGGCGATTTCAATATCTTCAGAGTGTACACCGATCCTGAGGGAAAGCCTGCAAAATATAGCGAAGACAACATCCCGATGAAGTCGAAACACTATCTGCCGATTAACATTAAAGGTGTGAAGCAAGGTGACTATACCATGATTTTGGGTTATCCTGGCTCAACCGACAGATATTCAACATCTTACACTGTTAAAAACCTCATCGAGTCAGACTGTCCGGCAATCATTAACTGCCGCACAACGAAACTCAACCAGTATCGCCGTCACATGGATGCCGATCAGGAAGTGTTCATCAAATACGCTTCAAAGCAGGCCAGTGTGTCGAATTATTGGAAATATGCCATCGGTCAGAAGAGACAGTTGATGCGTAACCATGTGTATGACAAGAGATTAGCTCAAGAAAAAGCATTCCAGGCATGGGTCAGTGCAGATCCTGAACGCAAGGCTGTTTACGGCGATATTTTCGAAGGAATTGAGGCAAAATGGGAGATTCTCGACGACATCATGATGCCTATGACATATCTCCGTGAGGCCGGTTGGAATGGCGGCGAGGCTGTCGCTTTCTCACGCAGATTCATCAGAATCAACGATTCATTGAATGCAAAGGCTTCGAAGGAAAGCATTGAAAAGATGGTTCAAGGACTGAAAGCCCAATCGGAAACATTCTTCAAAGATTATGACAAGGATTTGGACATGGATGTGACCATTTCGCTGCTCAATCTTTTCTATAACGACATCGACAGATATGTCCCGACAATGATAGCAGAACTCGGATATGAAAATAATGGTGAATTCAAAGCTTGGGTTAAGGACGCTTTCGCGAAATCAATTTTCGTTGATCAAGCGAAACTCGAGAAATGGCTTGAAAAACCTAAGAAACTCGACAAAGACCCGATTTTTGCCTTGGCTATGAACATCATCGAGGAATATAACAATGTGGTTGTTCCGTTGTATCAGGAAGCCGCTCTCGCAGGAAATGCTGGCGAACGCCTTTACATGAAAGGCTTGATGGAGATGCAGACCGAGCGCAATTTCTACCCGGATGCCAACTTCACAATGCGTCTGACTTACGGTTCGGTTGAGCCTTACAAAGGCGCTGACGCTGTCAACTATAACTATTACACCACAATGGACGGCGTGATGGAAAAATACATTCCAGGCAACTGGGAGTTCGATATCCCTCAGGATGTCCGCGACCTCTATGCAGCCCGCGATTACGGTCGTTACGCTGACGAAAACGGACAACTTATAGTGAACTTTATCACTACAAACGACATCACTGGCGGTAACTCGGGAAGCCCTGTAATCAATGGGGAAGGCGAACTTGTTGGTCTTGCTTTCGATGGCAACTGGGAAGCCATGAGCGGAGACATCATGTTCGAACAGAAAGTGCAGCGTACAATCTGCATGGATGCCCGTTACCTCCTCTGGTGCCTTGAAAAAGTCGGAAAAGTCAATAATATTATTGAGGAGTTGACGATTATAGAGTAAAGAGTAAGGAGTAAAAGAGTATAGAGTAATGAAAAGAACCATCCTGTTTTTGTTGGTTGCACTGGTTTGTGTTTCTTTGCAGGCGAAAAATCCTAAAAAAGAGACACAGACCGACTCGCTTGGACGACCGATAAAAACAGGATGGAACTTTGGTGCGATTCCTGGTATAACCTACGACAACGACAAAGGTCTAACTTACGGTCTCACTGCCAATGTTTTCGATTACGGCGATGGCAAAAACTACCCGGACTATCGTCATTTCATTTATGCCGAAGGCTCTTATTCCACTAAGCAAGTCGGAACGATACGATTGTTTTATGAGTCGGATTATGTGATAAAAAAACATAAACTTCTCTTTGATTTCTCGTATCTCCCAGATGCGATGAACGATTTTTACGGTTTCAACGGCAATTTTAGCGTTTTTAATCATAATTTTGAAGATAAAACTGCCGCTGATTATCTGAATCATGCGTTTTATCGCCATAAATCAAACCTTTTCCGTACTACTTTTGATATCAGAGGTAAGATCCACGGCGGTTTTTATTATTATGCCGGAATCGGTGTGCTCGGCTACAACGAAGGTCGAGTAAATCTTGCACAATCCGACATGACCGACAACCAGATGGAGTTGTTTGAGCTTTACCGTCAATGGGGATTGATTAGCGATGCGGAGAAAAATGGCGGCTGGCATCCATATGTGCGTGGTGGTGTGTCGTATGATACTCGTAATCAAAGAGTTAATACCGTCACTGGTTGGTATTTCGACTTGTTTTTAACCTATAACTCGGCGTTCAATGAGCTGAAGGATTACAACAACCTGAAGGTCAACTTCGACTTCATGCATTTCATTCCGATTATAGGCGATCGGCTTGTTTGGGCATTTCGTGTGGCGACTCAAAACACCATTGCTGGTAAGTCGCCGTATTACCTCGACACTTACAAAAACGAGTTGTATATCGACCATAATAGGTATTATGCGCTCGGCGGCGTGACTTCAGTCAGAGGTTTGATGCGCGATAGGATTTGGGTGCCTGGTTTTGCATACGGAACAGCCGAACTGCGCTCGAGAATCATCAATTTCGACATGTTCAACCAGCATTTTTATCTAGGGATGAACCTCTTCCTCGATGCTGGAATTGTGACACAGAAATATGAAATCGACGAGGTCGCTTTGCGTGAAAAAGTTGATGAAAATGCTTGGATGGCGGCCAATAACCTTACTTTTGACGATTTATTTGACACAAATGCAAAAATCCACGAGCCGCATTTCGGCACTGGCGCTGGCTTGAAACTCGCTATGAACGAGAATTTCGTGCTTTCGTGCGAATGGGGAATGCCGTTCAGCAAGCAGGATAACTTCACCAATTCCAATTTCTACATCGGAATGGGCTACATGTTCTAATTATTGCGCAAACCACGCCTTGAACTCGGCGACCTTCGCCTTACTGATGATAATTTCTTCCGGAACTTTTACTAAGAGATTGAGCGACAATTTGTTACCGAACCATATTGTCATGTCTTTTATCGCTTTGCGCGAAACGATAAACTGACGGTTTGCCCTGAAGAAATCGTCGGGATTGAGTTGGGCCATGATCTCGTCGAGAGTCTGGCTCATGTAGTAGGTGTGACCATCTAACGCTATGGTTTTCACCAACTTATCTTCAATATAAATATATGCGATGTTAGCAGTCGGCAGCGGAACGAGTTTGTCGCGTTCGGGCACCAAAAAACACGATTTGTAACTTTTTTTCATCCCGATTTGACGTAAAAGTGCGTCGATGGCCTCGTTGTTGTTCGTTTTTTCACCAACGAGAGCGTTGAATTTGTTCATGGCGCGAGTCAAATCGTTGCGGTTGATAGGCTTCAAAAGATAGTCGATGCTGCTGACTTCGAAGGCTTTGAGCGCATATTCGTCGTAAGCCGTCGTGAAGATGATCGGGCAAGTTATCTGCGTGCGCTCGAAGATGGCGAACGACGAGCCGTCGGCGAGGTGAATGTCCATGAAAACCAAGTCGGGCATAGGGTTTTCGTCGAACCATGCTACGCTCTCTTCAATGGATTGCAAAACTCCGATGATTTCGGTGTCGGGAGCGACTTCCTTCACCAATTTCTGCAGCGACTGTGCTGCCAAAACCTCGTCTTCAATTATTAAAGCCTTCATAATCAATCATTTTTAACCAAAGGTAGCTTCACGCGGAACGTGCTGCCGTCGTTGGTGATTTCAACTTCTTTGTTCCATTTCAGTCGGTAACGCTCCGAGAGGTTCACCAACCCGATGCCGTTGCTTTCCTCAGGTTTTGTCTTCAACTGTATAGGATTCGAGACCGAAACGCAGTCGTCGCCAGTCGCCACAGTCACAACAAGCGGCTGTTTCGATGAGATGACGTTGTGCTTCACCGAGTTCTCGATAAGCGACTGCAAAGATAAGGGTAAGACGCTGTAATTGATGTATTTAGCGTCGATTTTAAACTCAAATTTCAGGTTTTCACCGTACCGGATCTGCATCATCTCGCAATAGGCGTGCACACATTTCAGTTCCTCGTCAAGACTTATAACTTCCTTGTTTTGCAGGGTGTGACGCAGCACCGACGACAGCTGCTGAAGATAATTTTCGGCTTTTTCGGTGTCTAAAGTGATGAGCGACTGCAAAGTGTTGAGCGAGTTGAACAGAAAATGCGGGTCGAGCTGACTTTTCAATGCCTCGAAACGGGTTAAAATGTTCTCAGTACGCAGCGCCTCGTTTTCAACTGCAGTTGTCTGTTGGTAATACTGCGATCTAAGTAATTGAACCACAAGGAGAACCACTGCTGTCAAAGTCAAATCGCGAACAAGGCTGTCTCTCATGATGTTGAATAAAAACTCAGGATTCGGTTGTCGCGGATCAAACGCATCTCTTGCCAAAATAAATCCAATGCACAATGCCGAAGCAATTATTGCCGAACCTAATATCATGAGTATCAGTTCGTTATACTTATTTTTAAAAGTAAAGCTCAATATTCGCCGGTTGTAGAGAAGAATCACGAAAACCATGATAAAACTCGTCAGGGTGAAGAAAAGGAACCTCAACAATTGAAAGTGATGAGGGTGCAAGGCTCGTGATGCCTCGGTTGAGAACAGCGAGTTGCCGAAAAAGAACGACAACATCATAATCAGATGGAATCCGAGACTGATAATCAGCGCCACGAGGGCGATTCTTTTCAGCGAAAGATATTCCGGTGCGGTTGTTTTATTCATAACGTAAAGCATTTATAGGGTCGGTGCGGGAAGCTTTCAGGGCAGGGAAGAAGCCTGCGATGAGACCGAGCACTGCACACGACACAAATGATATTATCATCCATAACACGTTGATAATGAATGGTAAAGACATAATCAAATCAACAAAATACGATAGCGCGATGCCGAGGACAAGGCCTAAAACGCCGCCTATCAGACTCAAAATTATACTTTCAGTCAAAAACTGTAGCAAAATTGCAGAATTTTTCGCTCCGATCGACATTCGGAGGCCAATTTCTTTTGTTCTTTCTGTCACGGTGACGTACATGATGTTCATAATGCCAATGCAGCCAACCAAAAGCGAGATTAATGCGATGGCGATAAGCACCGTGGTGATCATGCTTGTCATCGATGTCATCATATCGAGAAGCTCCTGCTGGGTGCGCACCTCGAAGTCGTCTTCGCCATTTTCAGCTATTTTATGCGCTGTTCGCAGTATGTTTTCGATTTCGTCGACAGCAGCGTCAGCCACGTCTTCAGAAGCCGCCGAACAAACTATCTGATGAATGAAATCGATGCCGAGCATGCGTTTTTGCACGGTGGAATAAGGCATGATGATGATGTCGTCCTGGTCCATTCCCATAGCGTTTTCGCCTTTTCCCTTCAACGTTCCGATGACTTTAAACGGCATGTTGCCCACGCGGATGGTCTTGCCAATCGGGTCTTCGTTTTCACCGAAAAGATTTTCGACTATGGTCTGACCGATGAGGCCGACTTTTGCGTATTTTTTCACGTCTTCCTCAGTGAAATTAAGACCTGTCTCAATCTCATATTTCCTGATTTCGAGATAATCAGGCGAGCCGCCGTACACCGTTCCCGACCAGTTTTTCGAGCCGTTGACCACTTGTCCGCCGCTGTTCACCACAGGGCTTATCATGGTGATGTTTTTAGCATTTTTTGCAATGTATTCGCAGTCTTTCACCTTCAGCGACTGCACATTCGACGAGCCCATGCTCACGCCGCCGTGTCGTTGGTTGGCACGCATCACCATGATGAGGTTCGTGCCCATGTCGGACAGCTGGTTGGCGGTGCTTTGTTTTAAACCTTCTCCGAGATTTACAACAGCGATAACCGCCGCGATGCCAATCACAATGCCGAGCATTGAGAGTGCTGAGCGCGTTTTGTTGCGCAACAAAGCTTTAGCCGATATTCTGGTTAAATTTAAGATATCCATATCAATAATCATTATCTATTGGCAGGGCTTTCAATGCCTCAGCTGCCGATTTTGTTGCAACCGCCTCGTCACGTAGGATGTGACCGTCGCGTAAAAATATTGTTCTGTTGGTAAACACCGCGATGTCAGACTCGTGCGTGACAAAAGCGATGGTCTTGCCTTGCTCGTGAAGGCTTTGGAAGAGACTCATGATCTCGTACGAAGTGCGGGTATCGAGGTTACCTGTCGCCTCGTCGGCAAGCACTATGACCGGGTCGTTGACCAAGGCTCTGGCGATGGCCACACGTTGCTGCTGTCCGCCCGATAACTGATTGGGCATGTGATACATACGGTCTTTCAGGCCAACTAACTCAAGGGCGTGCTGCGCTCTTTCATGACGCTCTTTGTGCGAAACGTCGGAGTTGTAAATCAGCGGGAGTTCCACGTTTTCGAGCGCCGAGGTGCGCGGAAGCAGGTTGTACGACTGAAACACGAAGCCGATCTTACGGTTTCTAATCTCCGAAAGCTCGTTTTTTGAACGTTCCTTCACGGAGATGCCGTCGATGAGATATTCGCCCGATGTGGGCTGGTCGAGGCATCCGAGGATGTTGAGGAGCGTCGACTTTCCGCTGCCCGACGAGCCCATGATGCTCACGAAATCACCCTCGAAAATCTCGAAAGATACACCCTTCAAGGCGTGCACCTCCTCGCTTCCGACCACGAAAGTGCGCTTCAGATTCTCAACTTTTATAATGGAATTAGCCATGATTATTTCTTGTTTTTGTTCTTACCTGGAGGTCCTGGCATGAATGGGTTGTCACCCGTCTTTTTCTTCGTCTCCTTAGCGACAAATTGTGCGGAAAGCACTACCGAATCGCCTTCGTGCAAACCCTGTTCGATGATGTAATAGGCCGCATCGTTCATCCCGACTTTGACGTGTTGAGGCATCATGTCTTGTCCTTTTTTAATCCAAACAGTTTGATTATCAGATGTTTGTCCTTCAGGTGCGAAATGCAGAGCTTCAGCAGGAACAGCAAGTCCGGTGCATTCTTCGGTAACGATGGTGACGCTGGCAGTCATACCTGGAAACAATTTCTGCTCAGGGTTCGGAGCACCGATGATGACGGTGTAGGTTACCACGTTGCTGGTGGTCGTTGGCTTCATGCGAATCTGGTTCACAGTGCCGTTGAAAATATCGTCTGGATAAGCGTCGACGGTGAATGTAACTCTTTGATTCAGTTTTACTTGTCCTATATCAGCCTCATCGACGTTGGCCTCGACTTGCATTCTTGTGAGGTCGTTTGCCAAAGTGAAAAGGGTAGGAGTGCTGAACGAAGCGGCTACTGTCTGTCCGACTTCCACAGCTCTGTCAAGCACCACGCCGTCGATCGGAGAGTAGATGTCGGCATAACCGAGGTCCACTCTCGCCTGATCGTACTGTGCCTGCGCGTTTTTCTTGCTCATCTGAGCCTGAGTATATGTGTTTTGTGCCGCCTCAAAATCCGCGAGCGTGGCAGCTTTGTTTTTGTAAAGCTGTTGGGTGCGCTCGAATGTCGATTTGGCATATTTCAGTTGGCTTTCCGCTGATTCGAGGTTCGCTTTCGCGCGACTGACACTCTCATTCAGCGTCAGTTTGTCGAGTTCGCAGAGAAGATCGCCTTTTTTAACAACAGAGTTGAAGTCGACGTAAATCGTCTCGACTTTGCCTGATACCTGCGTTCCAACTTCCACAGTCTCAACAGGTTCGATGGTTCCGGTTGCCGTCACGGTGTTCTCGACGGTGTATTCTTCAACCACGTGGGTGCGAATCACCAGTTCTTTTCCGCCTGCTTTTGCGCCATTTCTGATGAAAACTATCGCCACGACGACAGCCAGAATCGCGATTATAATAATCCATTTTGTTCTTTTCTTTTTCATATCTCGTTGATTTATAATTATTTACAAAGTTATTTCTTTACCCATATAAACATCCAGAATCTTACGCTGAAGCACGAGCGAATATTTGTTGCGGATGAATGTGTTCAGCGCACTGAGATAGTTGTTTTGCTGCTGCAGAAGCTCGACGGTGGTGATTTTTCCGTATTGGAACTGCACTTCGTAAGCGTTGTAGCTCTTGCTGTAGGCGTTTTCTTTCAGCTGCGAGGCTTTGAAGGTGTTGTAAGCCGATACGACGTTGCGGTAAGCCAGCGAAACAGTCTGACGCACATCGAGTTGGTTTTGCTCATGTTCGAGTCGGGCTTGTTCGAGTGCGATCTTGCTTTTTTTCACGTTGGCTTTGTTCTGTCCGCGACTGTAAATCGGGATGCTGAGCGTGATGCCAGCCGACTGGTTGAAACGGTCGTTGAACTGTTGTCCGAGATTGGCGAAATCGATGTGGCCCGTGCCGACGCTGGCACTTGCGGTGAGCGACGGTTTATAGCCGCTTTTCGCCATCTCGATGTTGTTTTCGGCCAATAAAATATCGTATTCGCTGAGTTTCAGGCTCGGATAAGCCTCGAGAGCCATGTCGAGAGCCTCTTCCTCGGTCGGCATTGTTGAAGCCATTTCTTCCAAACTCTCAGTGTTTGGCTGAATTATCTGAAGATTATCAGTCGGATCCATCGAGAGAAGCACCTTCAAGGAAAGCAGGCTGTTGTCGCGACTGATGCGGGTCTCGAGCACATTGCTTGAATCGCTAATATATTGAGCCTCAAGGAGAAGCATGTCGCTTTCAAGAATTGAGCCTACTTTATAGCGTTCCCGACCCTGTTGCATCTGCGCACGACTTGAATTAAGTATTTCTTCTTGATAATCAAGGAGTTCGTTGTTGCTTAAAACAGTGAGAAACGTCTGCAGAATTTGTACCGACAGCTGGTTGTCGTATTGCTGCAGCTGTATGTCGGAACGCTCGAGGTTCAAGCGGTTCTGCTCAATGGTATTGTTGATGTTTCCGCCCTGATAAATGACCACCGATGCACCAATGTTGGCGTTTCCGCTAAAGCCTCCGCCGTCGTTATTGTGTGAATAAGACTCTGATGCTGAAGCACTTACATTAGGCAGTCTTGACTGTCTCGCTTGGTCGTATGAAACCTGTTGCGACTCGGCGCTCAGTTCCATGCTTTTTCTGTCGTAGCTGTTGGCAAACGCGAAACGCAGGCAGTCTTCCAGCGTAAACTGGTAGTCCTGTGCGAAAGCCGGCTGCATCATCGCCAGAATCGCCAAAGCTGTCAGAATAATGTTTTTTATCGAAATCTTCATAAAAAAATACTTTTACATCTTAATCGAATGCAAAAGTATCTTTTTAAAAAGGTATAGAAAAAACTTTCTTACCGAAACGGCATTTTTAAGTGGTGAAACGACTTTATCTGTGTTCCATTAAAAATCTCTCAACTTCAATTCCGGCCATTGCGCCTGTTCCTGCTGCCACTATTGCTTGGCGGTAGGTCTTATCCTGGCAGTCGCCGGCAGCGAAGATTCCTTCGACGCTTGTTGCTGTCGATTTCGGCTTTGTGATGATGTAGCCTGTCTCGTCCATTTCGAGAATGCCTTTGAAAACGTCGGTGTTCGGCACGTGACCGATAGCCTCAAAGAATCCGTCAATTTTCAGTGTGCGTTCTTCGCCGGTCTTGTTGTTGACCACCTTAGCGCCTTGCAGTGTGCTCATAAATCCGCTTACTTCGCCGAAGAGTTCTTTGGTGTTGGTGTTCCAGAGAATTTCAATGTTCGGGGTGTTCATCACGCGGTGCTGCATCGCTTTCGAGGCGCGGAGCACATCGCGGCGCACTATCATATACACTTTGTTGCAGAGATGCGCGAGATAAGTGGCGTCTTCGCATGCTGTGTCGCCGCCGCCGACCACTGCCACGTCTTTGCCGCGATAGAAGTATCCGTCGCAAGTGGCGCAAGCCGACACGCCGCCGCCTTTAAACTGTTCCTCTGTCTCGAGACCGAGATAACGAGCCGAAGCTCCTGTTGCCACCACGATGACATCGGCCAGAAGTTCGTCGCCGAAGTCCGACTTGCAGTGGAATGGACGTTTCGATGCGTCGACTTCGATAATCGAGCCCATGCGGAACTCTGTGCCGAATCTCTCTGCCTGACGGCGCAGGTCGTCCATCATCTGGTTGCCTTGAATTCCTTCAGGATAGCCAGGGAAGTTCTCGATTTCTGTTGTCTGAGTCAGTTGTCCGCCAGTGAGCGGTCCTTCATAAATGACAGTCTTTATATCGGCGCGGCCAGTGTAGATTGCAGTGGTATATCCGGCAGGGCCTGAGCCGAGAATTAAACATTGAATGTGCTCCATATATTAATAAGGTGTTAATTTTGCTGCAAAGATAGGGAATTTTTTGTTTGCAAAACAAAAAATTCCATATCTTTGCACCTTGAAATCGGGGCATGGTGCAGTTGGCTAGCATTCTTGCATGGGGTGCAAGCGGTCGCCCGTTCGAGTCGGGCTGCTCCGACGGTTTCAAAAAACCCTCAAAAATTAATCACTTTTGAGGGTTTTCCCATTGATTTGGCGTAGAATTTTGGAGGGAGAGGCGGGAAAAAGGCCTTAGAAGGGACAGACTTCGAGACTTTTTTCCGCCTTTTCCGGAAAAATTCCCCACCCAAACAATTGATAATCAATCCGAAAAAAATAA
>CAMYYD010000004.1 GCA_947303395.1 uncultured Bacteroidales bacterium | reverse complement strand
TCATCAAATGAAGCCTGACAATCTCGCCGCTATCAAATGCCTTCTTGAAAGCCTTCGCCGACGGCTTCTTGGTGCGCATCTCCACCGCCCACCGCATCAGACGGTACTCCTGCGCCTGCATGGCACCCAAAAGGCCAATCACCTCGGCAGGGTCACTAAACTGCGGCGCTGCAAGTTGCTGATTAAGAAGACGTATAGCAATAGGATTCATTAATTTTTCATTCTATCTAGTTTCATCACTTTTACTGGCCTGTCGGCGCCGACTACGAGATTTGGACAAACGGTTTCAATGTATAAGCTTTGTCTTTGCAGCAAATGGTGGCAACTGACCTTCGTTGTACGACATGGCCTTCTTTGGAAAAGTCTTTTCATATTCATCGAAATCCTCCGGATTTTCATCCGCGACAAAATAACCTTTCGGCGGACAATAAGTGCCTTCGCGGTTGCCCCAATAGCCTGAAATCAGCTCTTGAGCGAGAAAATATGGAACTTCTGATTCACGAGGTTCGGCGTGATAATGAATCTTGAGTTTACTGGCGAGATCGAATCCTGCATGACAGTAAAAATCGATGTTACCTTCCATACTAAGCAGTCCGATGCCCATGTTCTTGGCTTTTTCCAACGCATATTGTAGCAATTTCAAGCCATAGCCTTTACGTTTGTAGTCGGGATGGATGCTTATTGGTCCGAATGTCCATGATGGAAATGAAGTTCCGTCGTCAAGTGTGATCTCGGCTTTTGAGAACATAACATGACCGATGATTTGACCATTTTCCTCCATTACCAAATCCAATTCAGGGATGAAATCGGGATTGTTTCTATATTGGTTAAGCACGTAATGTTCAGTGCATCCGGGACGATATACATTCCAGAAAGCTTCGCGAGTGAGGTTTTCTACTTCTCGCCAATCATTGGGTTGTTCAAGTCTTATATTCATAATATATCACAAATCTTATCTTCTCTGATATACGCCATCCTCGTCAAACAGCTTCTTTTGCAAATGGGAGCACATATTGGTAGTGTCGATTGTCATAATACTATCTATTTAACAGAACATCCATGAATAAATTCCTGCTCCGATAAGGCATGGGATGAGACCAATGAGCATACCCCAACATGAATGTCCTCGGGATAGTCAGCAATCCACCAAACCGGATTCTTCACCAGCGGAATCAGAATCATTGCCGTGAAAGCCGCCGTTAAGATTATTGTTTCGATGATTATTATTGTCCAGTTCATATCTACATCCATTCAAAATTATCTTTACCAGCACCGATTTCGAAATGACACTTTGCGATGCCGAGGTCTATTGGTGCGTAGCCGTTGAACATTGTGAATCGGGTTCTTGCTTCGACTTTGTTGCCGTCGTGGAGGATAAACTCGAATTTCTGCTGGTTGATGGCTGTTGGTGCTAAAAGTGCCGCCTTCATACCTTTCACGAACCAATCGGGATAAGCTTCTTGAGTGCTTCTGCCGTCTTTGCAAAACTCTTCAAAGCCCTTTTTCTGGGAATGTTGAACTCCTTGATTTGCTCCGTAGCCGAGAGATACAACACAAATCAGTTTTTCATCAGTCCGCACTTCGTATTTATCTGGTTGCTTGCGGAATGTCAGACCAACCCAACATGTGTTTAGACCGAGAGTTTGGGCAAGCAGCACTACCTTTTCGCCATAATAACCCAGATTTACATCATCGCCTTTCTTGCATATCATGGCGATATAGTTGCTGATACCTGAGAATTTGCCGTATTTAGCCAGTCCACCAGCGAAAGCGTTAGGCTCATTGGTTACGAGTTGGATATGCAGATTTCCTTGACGGTTGCATTCGTCGATTAGATCTTGCAGCTGTTTGATCTTCTCTGCTTCAATGGGTTTGTCGATGTATTGTCTCACACTATGGCGAGCGATGATTGCTTCTTCGAGTGTCATTTTTTATTCTTTTGTCATGTATACTGTTATTTTCCACTGAGGATTTTTGCTCTTAACCCTTTTAATTTCTCCTCCACGCTCCAATAACTTCACCAATATATACAGTGTGAATACCTGCATCAAAACCAGCGTACCATTCTTTTGGAGTGTTATTTCTGAAGTCGTTTTCGTTCTGATGCCACGAGGTCATTATCTCACATTCAATCACCAACTTAGCCTCCTCGTAATAAGGTGTGCCGTCAGGAGTGTATGCTGTGTGAAGTCCAAGTGCAGCAGCCTTGTCACCATCCCTGCCACTGTTGCGACCCATATATTTCCAAACCGCAGGATCTTCAAATTCCATAATGGTAAAACGGTTGTGACGCTCCATAAACTCCCATGTGTATCGGGCTGGAGCAACGTACACTGTTACAGCAGGACGATCATGGCCGAGATAGTTTCCGATTCCACCCCATCCGATTGTCATAGCGTTGTTTTCGGTGGTGTCGCCTGAGCAGAGAATGAGGTTTTTTGTGAAGAAAGTGAAGCCGTTATCAGCAAACTCTTTCTGTACATCGAATGGTTTAAGCTCGTTATTCATAGTTTTTTCCTTGCAGCCAGTTAATGCAGCGATTAACAAGGCGATTAGTAATAGTTTTTTCATAAATATCTTCCAACTTTCTTTTTATAATCTTCGTATTCCTGGCCAAAGTCACGGAGCAGACGTTTTTCTTCACTGATAACTTGGATTGACATGATGGCAACAAAAGCAACAAAGACCGCTACTGATTGCCACGTCCACAGCCAAATACAGATACCAATTAAATAGATGAAAATACCTGTCAACATTGGGTTTCTGTTGATTCTATAAGGTCCGTCAGTCATCAGGTGCTTGGTTCGAGGGGCTATTTCGTGGTTAAAGGCATCCATCGGGTTTCCATCTCCTTTGTGCCGCATGTAGATAATCGTCCAAACACTCAGCATCAAACCTATGATGATGAATACCGCCGCAATGATGATCTGGGCTATCGATACAGACCATATTTCAGGTTTCAATGACGCTAACCACATCAGGAAAGGCAGCAATCCAACAAATAGAACGCCGCCAAGACTGTATCCAAATATTTCTCTAAGTGTTTTCATAATTGTCCAGCTCATTTCCTTTTCTTAGTGTATTTAGCTTTAACTATTTCGTATGAGTTGCGAGTGAGGTCTTTCAGCAGGTCGTCTGAAGCGGTGTAAGGATTTATTCCTATCCAATATTTTGAATTGAAGTGGTTGTCAGGAGGACATATTCCATTGGTTTCCATCAGCTCGGGGATGCGCTCAGTTTGGCATTTGACTATAACGGAACGAAAGCCGTTGATATCGCAATAGCAAAACGTGTGACCATTGACATAGAAGGTCAGTACAGAGTCGCCTCCGGGCATCTTTGCGAATGGCAGCTTTTCCTCCACATCGCCTAATGAAAGGCAGTATTCACGAAAGTCCTCTATGTTCATATTCTTTTTTGTTATCATTATTGATATTTTCCGCTGAGGATTTTTGCTCTTAATCCTTTCACGGCTGGTTTGTAATATGAGATTTCCATTGCTTCGATAATCCTTTTAAACTCTTCCTTCAGCTCGGGATAGAAACTGCACATACGATAAGCGAGTTTCATGCTGAGAGTTTGTATGCCCGGCAATTCATCTCCAGCTACCATGTGATCCAAGCAGAAGTCGAGAAAATCAGTCCGCAGGTTATCTTCGGTCAACTCCAAACGCTCGATAATGCTCAAAGTCAACCGCCGTACAGATGAATTCTCGGTGTGCATGGCTTGATTTATGAGTTCGTCGAGCAAAACCTGAAGTTGTGACAGTTCTTTATCAGTAGCCTTGGTCAATCCCCACAAAGCACTTCTGGCGACACGGTAATCTGAATCGAAGACATATTGTTTCGTAAAGCCAAGGAAATCGCCACTGGATTTAATCTCATGGTAAATCTCCATTGCGCCGCCTTCGCTGAACGTTTGTCTCAGTCTATCGCTCGTTATCGCCATTCCTAGATTATTTTCCTGCAAAGATAAAAAAGATTTGTGATTATTGCTATCTTTGCAAAAAATATCACATTATGGGCTTAACACTATTGATTTTCGGTTTATTATCCGACACTTTCCTAGCTGCATTGGTGGGATTGGTCGGAGCGAGAAGGAGGATTGGATTTGGCTGGACGTTCTTTTTATCGATACTATTCACGCCGTTTATAGGTTTGATTATATGTTTGCTGTCGGATAAGTTGCCTGATGGAGATAGGAACTGGGGATGTTTGGGCAGTATTTTGGCGATAATAACAATAGCTCTCCTTGTATTCTTGGCTATGATGATACTCGGAGCGGCTGTATCGTAACTTTATTTGTTTTACCAGTGCAGACCGTCATTTTAGCATATTACCTGTTGTTTATCAATGTCTTAGCGTTTGTTTTGTATGGCGTTGATAAGAGGAGGGCTGTGAGGAATGAGTATAGGATCCGGGAAGGTGTTTTGTTATGGATGGCGAGACTGAGAGGTGGTATTGGTTCCTGGCTCGGTATAAAAGCATTCCGACACAAGACCAAACACACCAGTTTCAGAATTGTTGTGCCGCTGTGGATTTTGATATGGGTGGTGGCGGTATTAGTATTTGTCGTCATGAAATTGGAATAAAAAACAAAAACGGACGCAATGTCCGTTTTCTTAATTAATGTTAAACTTTTTCTTGATTCGCATTACTGTCGATATGCCAACTCCCTCATTTTTAGCTATTATTCTAACTGGATAGCCTTTACGTAGAAGCTTGATTACACCGGCATATTCCTCTTGCAGCTTCTCATCGGGCTTTTATCAACATAAGACAACCCTTCAATTCGATTTATAAGCTGTTTTCGTAGGCTTTGATGTAATTCACACAATATATCATAATACTCTTCTACTGTGGTAAAACAAAACACCCCATCCTCACTCAGTTCTTTAATGGTGGGTGGATCAAGCGTCTCTTTAATGTTTTTAAACTCACGTATTTTATCAATAATTAATTGATACACAGCCCACCAAAATTGACACCTATACACCTGTTCGAGTTCTGGCTCGTTCTTAATCAGATTAACTATACCTTCATCGGTGAAAAAGTTAAAACACGAAATAAAAAATGCTAACCGATTGAATTTCTTTCGATTAGCATTTTGCTTCGTGGTACCAGCGGGAGTTGAACCAGCGACACACGGATTTTCAGTCCGTTGCTCTACCAACTGAGCTATGGTACCCCTTTAGTTTCGCGGTGCAAAAATACAACATTTTTTAATACGCACAACTTTTTTTGAAAAAAATTTTTTTAAGGTCAACAGTCGTCAATTTTGAAGGCCTTCAGCTTTCGAAGAAAGATGGCAGCCGAAAAATGATGACTAATGACGAATTTTTTGTATTTTTGCACCCTGAAATTCATAAAAATGAACGAGGTTATAACCATCGATATCGGCAACACTAAAGCAAAATACGCGGTTTTTCACGACGACAGCATCGTGGAATCTCACGTTTTCGACCCGCTATCCGACGATCTTTCACACCTTTTGCAACAGCATCCTCATATTAATAAAGGTATAATCTCATCGGTTGGCGGCAACATAAACGAATGCCTCAAACAACTGCAAAGCATCGAAATGATAGTGCTTTCACACGAGACAAAACTGCCTTTCTCACTCAATTATAAGGATAAATCGAAAATCGGAGCCGACCGCCTCGCCCTCGTGGCAGCAGCATTCAACGAGAAACCTCACCAAAACAGCCTCGTCATCGACATAGGAACCTGCATCACCTACGATATACTCACAGCCGACGACCGTCACCTCGGCGGCCCCATCAGCCCGGGAATGAAACTGCGATTCAAATCGATGCACGAACATACTGCCCTCCTACCCCTCTGCGAACCAACATTCGACAATCTGAACATCATCTGCGACGACACCGTCGAATGCCTCCAAAGCGGCGTACAACTCGGAGTTTTACACGAAATTAAAGATTTTATCGAGCTCTACTCATTGAAATTCAACAACTTAAACGTTTTTATCTCAGGAGGCGACAATATTTTCTTGCAAAATAAGTTAAAAAACTGTACCTTTGCAAGTTCAAACTTTATGTTTAACGGCTTAAGATTGATTTTAAAATATAATGATAATCAATAAGTTACATAAGTCATTGTTTTTGCTCGTCATGATTTTTGTCACGACTGGAACCATTTTTGCGCAGTCCGACATATCTTCACCGTATTCACGATTCGGCTTGGGAACGATGAGCAAAAACAGACCAAACACCATCATGCAAGGCATGGGTGGAATATGTAACGCTATGGACGGCAAGCACTTACTCAACAACTCCAACCCTGCTTCATACGCTGAGATGGACTCGCTCACCTTCCTCTTCGACGCTGGTTTCTATATGAAATACATGACTTATAGAAACGCCACCTCGTCAGAAAAAGGCTCAAACGCCTCTTTCGATTACTTCGACCTTGGCTTCGGCGTCACAAAATGGTGGAAAATGGGCGCAGGTGCCGCTCCTTACAGCAACAGGGCCTACACTTCAACAGCCGATTTCGACTTCCAATATCCGTATAGCATCGATTATGACGGCACTGGAGGTCTAAACAAATTATATTGGGCCAACGGATTCAAAATCTGCAAAGGCGTGTCAGTCGGTTTCAAAATGAATTACCTCTTCGGAAACATCACCGACGAGACGACTTTGTATTACCCTGACTACATCTATTTCCATAACACAAGACGTACTATCAACCTGAGTTTCAGCGATTTGACATTCGACTTGGGTTTGATTTTGAAAAAACAGTTTAAAAACGACTACAAAGTCACGTTTGGCGCGACTTACTCACTGCCGGCCAACATGAACGCTCACCGCACAGAATATATCAGAACGATGTTCAAAGGCTACGGATCGAATACCGAGACTGCTATCGATACTATTTTGTACAAATCTGGCGATAAAGTCAGCGTGAAATATCCGCAAGGCATTGGCGTCGGTATCACTGTGCAGAAAGGCGAACGCTGGCTGCTCGGCATCGACTTCAACTGGAGCAACTGGTCGGCATTCCGTATGAACAACGTCAACGACTCGCTGCAAGATTCATGGAGCATCGCCGTCGGAGGTTGCTACACACCGTATAACACCAGCGTTTCAAGCTACCTGAGCAAGGTTACATATCGGGCCGGATTCAACTACGAACAAACGTTTTTCAATATCTACGGAACGTCTATTAATAAATATGGTGTGACACTCGGTATCGGACTTCCTATCCCTCGCGCCATGTCATCACTCAACTTCGCCGTGGAATTCGGAAAAATGGGAACGACAAAAAGCAACCTCATCGAAGAATCATATTTCAATATTTCAGTTGGCATATCGATTCGCGACAAGTGGTTCGCAAAAAGAAGGTATAAGTAATTAAAATATTAAAAAAATGAAATTAAGAAAAGTTTTATTCCTCGGAGCAATTTTATGCATGTCATCATTGGCATTCGCACAAAACCCGGAATGCGACGCCGACATCTCTGTCTATAGAGAAGCGTTTAAACAATGGGACGGTAAGGCATCAACAGCCAATCCTGTAATGATTCAAGCATGGAGAAGAGTTTTCCTGAAATGCCCTGGCTACAAAGAGAGAACCCTCACCGACGGAGCAAAGATTGTCAACAACGCACTCATCAGAGGCACTAAAGACGAAGCACTCAGAGAGAAATACATCGACACACTCGTGATGGTCTACGAGACACGTATCGAACATTTCCCAAAGACAAAAGCCGGCAACCAGGTCGGTAATATCAAAGGACGTATGGGTCTCGACCTCATGGGATTTCCATCACGTATGGAACAGGCTTACAATGCTTTGAAAGACGCTATCGACATCGACGGCAACAACGCCAACTATGCCTTCATCGACGGTTATTTCTCAACAACCATCAACATGGTGAAAGCTGGCAAACTCGATGAGTCAGCCATCCTCGACGAATACAGCCGCCTCATGGACATCGTCGAATTCAACATCAAGAAATACACAGAGGAAGGCAACGAGAAACAGCTGAACAGCTACGTCGCTACAAAAGGTAACCTCGAAGGCGGCGTGCAACCATACGCCAACTGCGAAGACCTCGTCCGCATCTATCAGAAGAAGTTCGACGCCGAACCTGATAATGTTGAGCTTCTCAACAAGATCGCAACAGTGCTTTCAGCAAGAAACTGCGACAAATCAGACCTTTATCTCGCTGTCGCTATCAAATTGCACAAACTCAACCCATCACCTGAGTCAGCATATTTCATCGGCAAGAGATATCTCTCAGACCAGGAATACGCAAAAGCCACAAACTATCTGCTTGAAGCTACAAAATCAACAGATACCAAGTCGGCAGAGCAAGCCTACAAATATCTCGCACAGATCATGCTGAAGGAAAGCAAATGGGAACAGGGCCGCGCTTATGCAAGAAAAGCTATCGAACTCGACAAGACCGACGGTGAGCCTTACATGATTATCGGCTATCTCTACGCTTCAAGCGGAAAAGACTGCAGTGTCAACCCTCTCCACGCAAAAGCAGTGTTCTGGGCAGCAGTCGATAAGTTCCAGAGAGCTAAGGAAGTCGACCCATCACTCGCTTCAAAAGCAAACGAGATGATCAGAGATTACTCGAAGATGTTCCCTACAAGCGAAGACGCGTTCTTCTACAACGTTTTTGAAGGCGACACCTACCAGGTGGAATGCTGGATCAACGAGACTACAAAGGCAAGATTCTCGAATAATTGAAAAGACTAGTTTATATAGTATTGGAAATCAACATCATAGCACATCTTGTTATGATGTTGTTTTCTTGTGAAAACTCGATGGAGAAAGTCAAGCAGTTCATCGACAACGACACTATTTCCGGTTTGATGGCCTACGATGTCGTTATCGAGCGCAGCGACTCCGGCATGCTGGTGGCAAAACTCACAGCTCCTGTGATGCGCACCGTCGACGACCAGGACAGCACCATGCTTGAGTTTCCCAAAGGGTTCAAAGCCTATATGTTCGAAGGCGGCGACACCACCCCATCGTCAATGATACGCGGCGACTACGGAGTGAATTACGAGAAAAAGGAACTGGTGGTGGCCAAGCACAACGTAGTGGTGGAAAACCTTAAGACTCAAGAGGTTTTGGAGACAGAAATGCTGTTTTGGAACCAGAAGAAAAAGAAGATTTACACCAGCAGTCTTGTCAAGATTTCAAGTCCCGACAAGATAATTTTCGGCGACAGCCTGACGGCAAACGAGAACTTCTCGCGCCGCGAGATTTTTGGAATACGGGCAACCATTGAGCTTAACGAAGATGAGTAATTGGTTAGTTGTCATACTATCATTGTTGGCTTCGGCACTCTTTTCGGGTGTCGAGATCTCCTTTATCAGCACCAACAGGCTGCAGCTGGAGCTCGACCTCAAAAAAAAGAGCTTCTCAGCGAAACTCATCAACAATTTCATGCGGCATCAGTCACAGTTTATGGGCTGCATACTGCTTGGCAACAACATCGCCAACGTCGTTTACGGCATCGCGATGGCACGACTTCTGGAGCCGGTGATAATCAGCGTTTTACCGGATGTCATCACCAACGCGTTCACCATCCTGCTATGCCAGACTATCATCTCGACGCTCCTGGTGCTTTTCGTCGCCGAATTCATCCCGAAAACGCTCAGCCACCTCAACCCTAACGGCCTGATGAAAGCGATGGCCTTCCCGATGATGATATTGTACATCATCCTTTACCCATTGATTTTCATATATATAGGCGTTTCCGAGCTCATCATAAAATATATCTTCAGGATGAAAATCACGCCTGAAGACTACAAGCTAACTCCCGTCGACTTAAACGATTATCTCAAGGAATACGCCGACCCTAACGAGGAAGACGAAGACCTGCAGCAAGGTATTGAATTATTCCAAAATGCCATTGATTTTCAAACTGTTAAGCTCCGCGAATGCATGCAGCCACGCAATGAGATTCAGGCAGTGGAAATCAACGAGTCGATGGAAGAGGTGAAACGCATCTTTGAGGAGACAAAACACTCGAAAATCATTGTGTATGAAGACAATATCGACAATATCGTAGGCTACATACACATCAACGACCTGCTGCACGCGGGCGGAAACATCAAGAAAAAAATCAGACAAATAGAGTTTTATCCCGAGACTTACGGCGCGCAGGATCTGCTGCAGCGACTGTCGAAAAAACGTCAGAGTATAGCTGTTGTCGTTGACGAATTCGGCGGAACAGCCGGCATTATCACCACCGAAGACCTTGTTGAAGAAATTTTCGGCGAGATTGAAGACGAATACGACGAGGAAGACGACATCGAAAAGACCATCAACGATAACGACCGAATCTTCTCGGCACGACTCGAAATCGACTATCTCAACAAGACCTACAAATACGATTTCCCTGAGTCGGACGACTACGAGACTTTGGCGGGATACATCATCCATTATCACGAAAGTATTCCTCAAACAGGCGAAGAAATCGCCATCGGGAACTATCTTTTCAAGATTATCAAGGCTTCCGAAACCAAGTTGGAAGAAGTGGAAATCAAGAATAATCAATAAGTTAGCATAATTTTTACAAAAATGTTGAGTGTATTGACATTTTTCGTAAATTTGCAGGCTTAAAATTTATATAGAAAAATAAATAAAAAATAATAAAACTATGGCAGCAATTGGAAAAATCAGACAGCACTATGGTATCTTAGTGGTTATCATTGGTTTGGCTCTTTTAGCATTTGTTTTGGGTGACTTGATGAAGAGCACCAACAGAAGAAGACAGAGCGACGTGGCAGTCGTTAACGGCGAAAAGATCACTTACCAGGATTATGCAAACAAGGCAGACCAGAATCTTCAGAATCAGAAGAGAATGTATGGCAACCTCACAAACGACCAGACATTCAGCATCCGTCAGCAGACTCTCGACCAGATGATCAGAGAAATCATCATGAAGAAGGAATTCAAGGCTCTCGGTCTTGCTGTTTCAGAAGAAGAACTTACAGACCAGTTCTATGGTGAGAAGCCACATCAGGCTGTAGTACAGAGCTTTACAGGTCAAGACGGCAAGTTCGACAAAGAGTTTATGAGAGACTACATCAACAACTTCGATAATTTCGACGTTGAGACACAGAACGCATGGATCAACTTTGAGAACGCCATCGCAGAGGACAGAATGAACACCAAATATGAGAGCCTTCTCAAACACGGTTACTATCTGCCTAAGAAACTCGCCGACCGTTACAACGAGAACAAAAATCTCAAGAGAACAGCCGAGGTTTACGCAGTGCGTTATATTTCAGTCCCTGATTCAACAGTGGTTGTGACCGAACAGGACAACAAGAATTACTACGAGACATACAAGACCAAATATCCTACCGACGCTATGCGCGGAATCGACTACGTCATCTTCGAAGTGAAGCCATCAGCAGCCGATAGAGAATCAGCAAAGAACTATGTTGAAGACGTGAAAGACGGTCTTGCACAGGCAACAAACGTTGCAAACTTTGTGGCATACAACTCAGACGCTCCATACGACAGCACATGGGTAAAGGCTTCAGAACTCCCTGTTGAACTCGAGTCAGCAGTAGCAGCAAACGAAGTCGGTTTCGTTTTCGGACCATACGAGAACAACGAGGCCTACAACATCGCAAGGATCATGGGCAAAGAGAAACGTAACGACACATTGTGGGCACAGGTTGCAGTCGTTTCACACGAAATCACAGCCAGCACCGCAACCGACCAGGCAGTGTTCGCCGAAGTCAACAAGTTCGTCACAGAGAACAAGACAGCTGAGCAGTTCAACGCAGCTATCGAGGCTCAGGGCTTGAACAAACGTACTTATCAGTCAATCAGAACAAACACCAACCGCATCGCAGGTATCAACAACCCACGCGAGATCGTCCGCTGGGCATTCAAAGATGACGTGAAGATCGGCGACATTTCAAACGTGTTTGAGCTTGAAAACATGTACGTTGTGGCAGTCCTCACCAAGATTGTTCCTGAAGGCTACGCACCATACGAAGACATCATCGAGCGTTACGCTTCAACAATCAAGAAGGTGAAGAAAGGTGAAATCCTCGTTGAGAAGGCAAAGGCTTACGGCACAGACTACCAGAAGATGATCGACGACCTCGGTGGCGAGAAGACCACTGTCGAAAACATCACAATGGAAGGTCGTGGCTACGGCAGCTTCGGCGTTGAGGAGAAGATCGGCGGTACAACACTCGGCATGAAGGAAGGTGTTTATTCAGCTCCTATCGCTGGTGGCAATGCAATGGCAATCGTGAAGGTTACAGGCACCACACCAGCTGGCGCTACCGACTACGACGCTCTCCACAGAGAGTACGTTTCAAAATTCAACAACGCTATTTTGAACGGCAGCCCATATTCAGCATTGCTTGACAACGCAAAGGTTGAGAACAACGGAGTTTTGTTCTTCTAAGACAGGATAATTCCTTTTTTAGACAGGATTTACAAGATTTGTAGAGACGTCACAGTGTGGCGTCTCTATTTTTTTATTTTATTGATAATTATTTTTTGTATCTTTGCAGTTGTATTGTAAAACAAAAGAAAAGTAAGTTTTAAGAAATAAATAATTAGGACTATACGCTCTTGTTATCCTATTGAAGAGTCTGGAAAACTGAAAAAGTGTGATGACAAGCAAGCGAGGTTCACGTCATGGGCGTGAACTGTTTTAGCTTGTTCACACTTGGGCTTTTCCAGACGCCTTCAATAGGGATAAGCGACAAAACAGGAACCGCCCTTTTTTGTTGCCGGCAAGGCGGAACTCCGGAAAGGCAGGCAGCATGAGAAGCAAAGCGACACCCGACAGTTTTCACCTTGGAAAGATTATCAAGCATGAGCTTGCAAAGCAAGGGCGCACGGCAGTATGGTTGGCAAAGCAAGTCAACTGCACGCCTGAGAACCTTTACAAAGTCTTCAACCAGCAATGGATTACCATGCCGTTGCTTTTCAAGATCAGCAAGGCGTTGGATTACGACTTTTTCAAGGAGTGTTCGGAGTGGTTTGAAGAGCAGAGAAGGAAATAATTTACCACTTTTCTTATAATTTTTTTCATATTTTCCGATAATAAAAGTAGAGGTGTAAGTCTTTGATTTTTAATTAGTTTAGTTTAATTTTGCGATGTTAAAGTTATAATGGGTTATTATCCACCTTTAACAAAACCGACTGACTAACTAATTATTTTATATAAATGAAAGCAACCAGACTTCTTTTCATTTTTCTGTTTGTCGCTGCAATTACATATAATAGCAACGCACAAAACCCTGACAGTCAAAGGTATGAATTTAATTTTTATAAATACAACCAGTTTGTGGGATCCGAAAACCGCACATATATGATATCTGCGGGGAAATCGTTGACTGAAATTTTGGCTAATAAGAAAATATATGTCAAGATCGAATCAACAGCAAAGGCTAACGACTCGGAGTCGGCATTGGCAATGGCTCAGTGTGAAATTAACAACACTTTGATGGCCAATGTATTGGCAGCGACTTATCCAGAAATAATACAAGCTTTTTCTGCGGCTATTGCCAGCAGTATATTACCCGATTGCACATACACATCAGTATACACACAAGACGACAAATCGGAAACGACCGTGATGTTTATGATAGACTTGTCGAAAAATGATTTTTGCAGAAGATTTGAGAAATCGCTAAAAGACAGCGGTGTTTTGGAGCGCATGATGAGACAGGAATACGACATCCCCAAAAACACTGATGACCAATATATCACCCAAGAAGATCTTGATATGTTGTTTGAGTATATGGAAAGATACATGAAAGAGCAAGAGGAACACAGACAAGATTCGATAAACTATTAGTTGGTAGACAGGATTAACAGGATTAGTAGAGACGTCACAGTGTGGCGTCTCTATATTTTTTATAAAAAATATAAATTATTTTAAAGTATAGTTTGAAATATTTTTGTATTTTTGCAAAGTATACTTTAAGATATTGTTATGGACAAGCAAATTATCAAAACCATCATCGGTGAAAAACAGCAGGAAATCAAAGAAGTAAAACTCTTACAACGAGGTGAAATCTTTGATAGTCAATCACGATATGTACTGACAGGAATCCGTCGCGCAGGAAAGTCATACACATTATATCAGGATATGCTGAACAAGATGTCGTCAGGTATGGCTCAGGTTGAAGATTTCCTTTATATCCATTTTGAAGATGAGCGTATCGCATCAATAGAAGCACCTGAATTGGGATTGATTTTGGACGCATATTGGGAAATGTACGAGCAAAAGCATCCTTACATATATCTTGACGAAATTCAGAATATCATCGGATGGGAAAAATTTGCCAGAAGATTAGCTGAATCGAAACACCATGTCATGATAACCGGCAGCAATGCCAAAATGCTTAGCAAAGAGATTACAACAACACTTGGCGGCAGTTATATTCCACGGGACATCTATCCTTTTTCATTTGATGAATATCTGCAATACTATAATGTAAAACTTGACAAAAATTGGGAGTTTAACCCAGAGCAACGTCTCTCTGTCATCCGTCATTTCAACGAATATTTTTATCATGGAGGTTTTGCTGAAAGTTTCGAGCAACAAAATAAACGCGAATGGCTGACATCATTATATCAAAAGATTTTGCTTGGCGATATTGTTGAGCGAAACAAGATCAGAAATCCTCGCGTTTTGAGGCTATTAGCGAGAAAACTGGCAGAAAGTGTGATGCAGCCCACAACGCTTAAACGTTTAGAAAATATCATCAAATCAACAGGAGACAGCATCAGCCAAACTGTGTTGAAGGACTATTTAGGATATATGGAAGATGCCTATCTCATATTTTCTATACCAAACATTACATCGCCTCTAACCGAGCAACAGACCATAATGAAGCGCTATTTTGCCGATAATGGTATTCTGAACAATTTCTTTATCAATGGTGAGACAAAGTTGCTTGAAAACATTGTGGCGATACAGCTGAACAAGCTCTACCACAATACAGAGGACAAAACCCGGTTATTCTATTATAATAAGGGTGTCGAGGTCGATTTCTGCATTCCTGAGGTTGAATTAGCAATACAAGTGTCATACAAAATAGATGACATTGACACCTACGACAGAGAGGTTGGCGGACTTATAAAGTTCCTTAAAGCTTACAAGCAATATCATGGAACCATAATCACATGGGATACCGAGCGCCAGATTACAGAAGACGGCATTACAATTGAGGTTGTACCGATATGGAAGTGGCTCTTAAAATATTAGCTATAAATACAATAAAGTTTTCATAACAGAACCAAAAACCAAAATTATTTTATCACTTTTCCTATAATTTTTTTCATATTTTACGATAATAAAAGTATAGACATAAGTCTTTGATTTTTAATTGTTTGTATTTAACTTTGCGGTGTTAAAGTTATAACTGATTATTAATCAATAAAAATAAATTATTATGCGTTGTACAAATTGCGGCTGGGATAATCCAGATGAAAATGTCAGATGTGAAAAATGCAATTCACCTCTTGGTAACAAAGTAAATAATGAAGAACCAACAGTATTAGGGAAAACAGTATTGGAAACCGAAAGAGACAGCATAATTTCTCCTAAAAAAACTGTTATAGAAGAAGGAATAAAAGAGCCAACACCAGCAAAAGTAAACAAAGCGCCTATTACTGGAGGAACAATAAATCCCTGGGCAACTCCACAAGCCGGTTTTGGGTCTGTAAGTTATTGCAAGCTGTCACCACTTCCGAATGTACCAAACGAGAAACACATGCCAGGAGAAGTGGAATTAAAAGGTGATATGATAACATTGAACAGAGCCAATCTTGACCCAGACAACATGATTATATCACAATCAAACCAAGCAACTCTGTCATGTAAAAACGGCAAATGGTTCATCAAAGACGAAAGCTCATATAAAACGACCTACATTCATGCAGGCAAAGAAACTCCTTTGCATAACGGCGACATTATTTTGATGGGTAACAGAAGATTCGTTTTTACCGAAGAATAGTCTATGGTTGAAAGATGTAGTTTTTCTGTCGGAGACCTAATAGACAAGAAATACCGAGTGTTAAAAAACCTTGGTGAAGGTTCTTTTGGCTTAGTATATTTGGTGCAAGACAAACAAGGCAAGAAGTATGCTCTGAAAATGCTTAAGTTTTGGGAAGTTCATCCTGAGATACGAAACAAACTTGAAATGAGGTTTGAGATGGAGTACCAGACAGGGTTGATTAATAGTCCCTATCTGGTTCAATCTTACGGCAGAGGATGGGTCTCAGGAAACCCATATATGATTATGGAGTTTTGTCCCAACGGAGATTTGAACAAATCAAGTAACATCAAAGATTTGGATGTTATTGCAAGGCAAATCTTATTAGGTTTAAAAGCCTTACACGAAAACGGTAAAGTTCATCGCGATTTAAAACCCGAGAATGTTCTCATAAAAGAAGACGGTTCTGCTGCATTAAGTGATTTTGGAATTTCCGGTGACAGGAACAAACGCTTGACGGAGCGCAACATCATGGGAAAGCCGACTCAACTGATGGGCACTTACGGTTTTATGCCGCCAGAGCAAGTTAATCCGCCAAGTGGAGATGCAACGGTATTGCCAACCACAGATATTTTCTCTTTTGGTGTAATGATGTTTCTTTTATTGACCGGCGAACTACCTTTCGGCAAGATATCTGACCAAAACGAGCTTGTTTATTACATTAAAAATGTAAAATCTGGTAATTGGAATAGACGTGCTATCCAAGATTCACCGTATTATGAGGTAATAACACGATGCCTTGAACCAGATTACAAGCGCAGAGTCCAATCGGTTGACGAAGTGCTAAAGCTCTTGCCTAACAGCAACAAAACTGTCGTTATAAATCAGACTTCAACGACAAAACCATCCCAAACACCTAAAGGCTATATGTTACGCATTATGCAGGGAGAAGAATATGGCACAACTTATGATCTTATGGCGTATTTCTATGGCGGGGCTCATCGAAGCGTACCTAGAGCACTAACAATTGGACGACAAGATAACGGAACACACAATGACATCTCTATTAGAGAAACACAAAGTTGTTACATATCAAGACGTCATTGCACCATCGAACCTGACGGAAACTATTTCCTGATTAAGGATGGCCAAAAAGTTGGTTATTCATGGCATCGTTCAACCAATGGCACATATGTTAATTCGACAGAAGTATCGGAAAAAGGTTATTATCTTGCTGCTGGAGACATAATAACCATTGGGGATGTTAAAATGAGATTTGAACCATATTTTATAGAAAGGCATTTTACTTGATAAATTCTAAAAACTATGGAAAACAAAACAATTACAATCGGCAGAGATAGAAGTTGCGATATTGTAATACCAGACACTACCGCTAACGCAAAAGTTAGCGGACAGCATGCCACAATAAAAACCGTGATCAATGATGATGGATCAATAAGTGGCTATCTATTGGAAGACCATTCAACAAACGGAACATATGTCAATTCAAAACTGATTCTCAACGGCACATATTACATCCAAAAAGGTGATGTGATTACATTGGGTAAAAATTATATTTTGGATTGGGCTGTTATTTTACCATTTTTTGAAGGAAAACCAATAGACATCCAACCACAAGGCGGTCGCATCACAAAATCAAAAGCGACAAGTAACCAAAACAGCCCACGCGAATACACATCAGCGGATCCAGTGTATCCAGATTCAATCCCTAATGTTGAAGAGACACCACCAATGAACACTGATAATACTGGCTTTATATTCACTGGAAAACATTGGTTGATAACATTAGGAGCATTTATACTCGGTTTACTGTTTGGAATAATACTAGGATAAAATAAATTGAATATGGAAAAAGAATACAAAAAGACCATTTCAGGCACAGTCGGAGCTGGCATATATTCTCTTATCAATGGCTCTACAAACTACTATGTTTTAGAACACAAGGTGTCATCTAAATATCATAAAGCTGGTGATTCACAAGAGATAATTGTGGACTATGTGGAAATGGGGCGTGAAAAGGATTGTGCTATCCGATTTGACGAAACATTCAAAACCGTAAGTCGTCGTCACGCTGCCATTGTAAAAGATGGTAACAACTGGAAACTTGTGCAGTTGTCGAAAACCAACAGCACATTTTTAAATGGGCAAAAAATAATAAACCAATGGTATCTGCAATCTGGTGATGAAATTCAATTATCAATTAATGGGCCAAAACTTGGATTCATCATTCCGAATGCGACGAACAAAACACAGTTGAATTTGGCGAAACGATTCATACTTTTTAAAGAGCAGGCTCTAAGACCTTATCGTACCTTATCAATAATTATTAGTGTAGTTATATCTCTTATTATTGGTTGTGGCATTGGCTATGGGATGTATATGAATAATAAAAATGCCGCATTGGAAATACAACAACAACAAGATAAGGAGAGATACGAAAAAGAAAAAAATGAAATGCAGAAACAGATAATAGAGCAACAAGCTTTATTGATAGAGCAAACCGAAAGGCTTGTTTCATTGTCAATGCAACTTGATGCTTCCAATAAAAAACTGATTGAAACCGAAGCCGCGGCAATAAAAGCAAAAGCTCAATCAGCAAAAAACACAAAAGAATTGAGGTCTGTTATGCGATCGTATGAACAACTACAACAAAAATTCGACAGCTTTATAGAAGAAAAACGTATGGAAGAAGAGGCAAAATTCAAAGAAAGAGAAAATTATTTAAACAACAAGAAATATTAGTAACATGTCTGAAACAATACAATATCGTTTAGCGGCTCGTTGTGAAGCTGCTGGACGTCCAAACAACGAAGATAATTACCATGTATCCGCTGATATTTCTAAAGTAGGCGGATTTACCAGTGACGAAATTGTAAACCTAGGCGAAAAGGGAGCTATTTTGGTTGTATGCGATGGCATGGGTGGAATGAATGCCGGGGAGGTGGCCAGTGATATAGCTACTAAGACAATAAAAGCATATTTCGAAGCAAGTCGAATCAATAACGATGTATTAGCAACAGATGCGACACGTTGCGAATATATTATTAAAGCCATTCAGGCTGCCGATGCAAATATCAAGAACGAAAGCAGAGCCGACGAGGCCAAAAGAGGAATGGGCAGCACCATTGTGATGGCATGGCTTCTTGAAGGCAAAGCATATGTTGGCTGGTGTGGTGACAGCAGAGCATACAAATACAATCCGAACAGCGGTCTTTCACAGATGAGCCATGACCATTCGTATGTGCAAGAGCTCGTTGATGCTGGAAAACTTTCGCCAGAGCTAGCGTTCGACCATCCTAACGGTAATATCATTACACGAAGTTTAGGTGACCCTCGCGGAGCCGCACAACCTGATGTGAAAGTATTTGATTTAGAGATTAATGATGAGATTCTGCTATGCAGCGACGGACTTTGTGGCATTTTGCGCAATAATGAAATTGAAAGAGTTATGCAAAACAGCACTACGAGCATGGTCGCTTGCCGCGATGCCCTTTGGGAAGCCGCCCGTGCAGCAGGATGGCATGACAACGTAACAATAGTGCTGGCACAAATAATGCCAAAACAGGAGTTGAAACAAGAACAGCCTAAGGAAGAAGTAAAAACCGATGAAAAAACAACAAGAGACTCCGAAGAGATTGGAGACAGAAAAAAACTCCCTGTTAAATTTAAAAAATATGCTATCATAGCAGCATGTGTTCTTCTTGCTATTGTAATTGCCATCATACTTATTCTCTGGAAGAAATCTGGAAATAAACCCACAATTTCACAAAAAGATAGTAACATAACAACAGATGTATGCTCCGATCCTGCATTAATGGATGCAATTAATCATTTTTGCGACATTAATAATCCTCTAGAGAAGGATCCCACGGATGCGATAACGAAGCTCAAGAATTATATTCTACCATTAAAATATTGCAATGATAATAAGAATAAGGTTTTGCAACAAGCGGATACTCTCATTAAGAAGCTTGATAAATCAACATTTGACGATGGAGAAACATATATTGATGAGAGAAAAAAACTATTAACAAATCTGAAAAACGAATTAACAAATAATTAGAAATATGAAAAAGCTATTATTAACAATATTGATACTATGTATTACAGGATCACTTTTTGCACAAACACCATGTGAATCAGCTTTTAACAAAGCAAAAGGTTTATACAACAAACATGAATATAAGCAGGCAAAAGAACAATTTAATAAAGTTTTAAATAATTGTGATTCTAAAAAAGAAATCGCCAACGTATACATTGAGCTTTGTAATGCGAAACTTGACAATGAAACAATTAGGAAAACAACCACAAATGTCCAATCCAACAACATTACAGAAAATGTTAATGATAAAGAAGAATATAAAAGAATAAACAAAGAACTCCAAGAATATAAAAAGAAATATTCTGAAGTACAAAAACAAGCCGATTCGTTGTATAAGCTAAACAAACTAAAAGACTCAAAACTAATGACAATGGAGGCAAAAAAAGAAGAAAACGTTGATAATATTTCAAAAGAGCTTCAAAACCTTCTAAATGATGTTGACCAACAACTACAAACATACCTTAAATCGTCTGGTTTCAAAAACTGGATAAAAAGCAAGGATTTAAAGAAACAAGCACGTGATATCAGAGAAAAAATCAAGGAAACGATAAATACAGATAAACAATCAAAACAATAGACTATTATGCAACTTGTTGAGAATTTACTATTTGCAGGAAGATATCTGTTAAAAAAGCCTCTCGGAAGAGGCGGCTTCTCGGAAGTGTGGCTTGCCAACGACCAGTGGACCGGACTTGATGTTGCCGTCAAAGTGTATGCTCCAGGTCAAGGGATGGATGATGACGGATTGAAGGATTTCAGCAAAGAGTTGGCAAATGTTTACAATTTGAACCACACAAATCTGCTCAAGCCACAACATGTCGACTCATGGGCGGGCATGCCTTATCTAATTATGGCGTTTTGTGAGAACGGCTCATGCTATAAATATGTTGGAAAACTAACTGAAGAAGAGGCTTGGAAACTTATCGGTGATGTTGCTGCTGGTTTGGCATATCTGCACTCGCAGGAAGTTATACACCAAGACATAAAACCCGACAATATACTGATAGATTCCAACGGAAACTATCTTATAACTGATTTCGGGATTAGTGTACAAGCGCGAAGCACTTTGCGAAAGAGTGTGTCAAATGCAACAGGTAGCGGAACTACAGCCTACATGGCTCCAGAACGTTTTTCAAAAGACCCACAACCAATAAAGGCAAGCGACATTTGGTCGTTAGGAGCAACGCTTTACGAACTTGTCACTGGCAGGATGCCATTTGGTGAAGTTGGAGGAGGCATGCAACGTAGCGGTGCCGGCATCCCGAAAATTGACACGCCAATATCGGCGACTCTTCGACAAACAATAATAAGGATGCTCGCAGAAGACCCATGGCAAAGACCATCAGCATCACTTTTGGCTGATTGGTCGCAGAACCCCGCAGCTATTTCTCTTATTTCCGAAGAAGAGCTTGATCAAGAAAGCAGCAACACATTCCTTAAAGTCAATCCGTCAAAAATAGAGGCAAGTCCAGCAGGAGAAGATGTTCAAATATATATCAAATCTGACAATAAATGGCGCTGTTTTAGCGAGCAGCCAAAATGGTGTGTTGCTGAAAAGAAAGATGACGAAACCATATCAGTTAAGATAAAGCCAAACCAAACCGGCGAAGAAAGGAAAACATGCGTGAATGTAATCGCCGGTTCAAGAGCATCGATTGTATCTATCAAACAGGCAAGTTTGCCTAAACAAAAAGGCATAAGGACATTGTTACTTATTCTTGCAGGAGTTATAATATTGTTATCTGGCATCCTTTACGTCCAACATCAAAAGAAAGAACGCGCAATTGAAGGATTTAAAAAGAGGTATACTGCCGAGGTGCAAAAATGCAATGATGAAATATATAATATTGGAAATACTCATCGCAAAGGCGATGTTATTGCTTATATAAAAATGTCTTTGGAATCATTAGTAAGAATTGAGAATTTCGAAAAAACGCCGTTGTTTGGCAAATCAGGACTTAAATCTGAATACAATCAAAAATATAATCAGTTTAAGACCAACATGGCCATAGCATCTGATGAAGTTTTAAAAAAATGTAAAGAACAAATAGAATTAGGCTTAGCAGATAGTGATAACCCTTATTATATTGATCTTATAAATCAATTAACGCTCATCAATGCCATATCGGAACAATCAAAAAAAGTTAATGCTTCTGAAATACAAATTCCACGAAAACAAAACTAAAATTGAAAAACTATGAAAAAGGCAATAATATTTATTGTTCTGATAATAATCACTAGTGTAGTTTTTGCCCAAGATTGTGAAAAAAAACTTGAATCAGCCAAGAATTATTATAACAACGAACAATATGAAAAGGCAAAAGCACAATTTGAATTGATAATCAGAGATTGTGGAGACAATTATGGTGGTGCTAAAATATATCTTGATAAATGTATAAAAAAACTAAATGAGATAAACGCCATCCTAACAATAAATAAAACTACTATAGACTTTCCGTCTTATGGTGGACATAATACAATTACAGTCACAAGCAATAATCCATGGCAATATGACAATCATCCATCTTGGATAAAACCAAAAGCATCAGGTGACAAGCTTATCATTGATTGTGAAAAAAACACTACGACTAAAGAACGCGTTGGATATATTAGAATATTCAGCGGCAATTTAACAAAAAGCATTCGTGTGACCCAAGAGAAGGATGAACTTAGTATTAACAAAAGCAGTATAAGGTTTACATCCGATGGAGGTGAAATGCGCATTAATGTACACAGCAATGCTGCTTGGAATATTGATCGCCAAAACTTTACTTGGTATGAACCAAGAATAAACAACGAAGAAATTATAATTACATGTAAACAAAACACAACTGTAGATTCAAGAAACGGAATGTTTACAATAAGGTCTGTAAATGGCGATTATGTTAAGGTTGATGTAAGTCAAAATGGTGAAAAGGCAACATTGTCAGTAACAGAGCAATTACATTTTGAAAGCGATGGAGGGAGAAAAACTTTATATGTAAAAACAAATGCCACAGATTGGTATGTTGGTGCAGTTAATGTTCCATGGTGTAAAGCCACGAAGAAAAGCGCCAATGACTTATCAATTGAAGTACGAAAAAATGAGAGCAATGTGTCACGAAGAACACAAATACGAGTATATGCAAACAAATCCACATATAAGGATATATTTGTTTCCCAAGAAAACCGAAGTGGTTATAGCGGATTAGTTGAAGATTATTATGATTATCTTGGTGGTGAACGCAAAACAACATATTTCGAAATAAACGCTTATATTTTAGGAAATTACGGAATCCGTATGTCAACACTTATGTACAGATGGAAGTTTGTTGAATTTGATGCTTTAAACATGAATTTTAGTTTATATGACTCTATGTCAATAGACTGGGAACCCATGGTTAGAGGATATTTGCCTCTTAATGGAAGTGGACGTTGTTGGGCTGTATATATAGGAATTGGTCCAAGAGTCAATTTCTATGAAAACTCATGGAAACAAGAGGATGAATATGACGAATATTATACATATAATAATTATTCCACAAAATCACGGTCAAGTATCGTGTTTGAAACTGGCGTTGAGTACAACTGGGTAAATCGTGACGACACATCAACCCGTCTGTTTTTAAGATATGATGGCTACACATCTGTTGGAATAGCATTTGATTTATGTCAATGGAATTATTAATAACTTTGTTATGGATATAATAAGAATAGGACGTGCTTCAGATAATGATGTGGTTTTCAATGATAAGGGGGTATCAAGATGGCACTGCGAACTTTATGACTTAAATGGAAAATTTTTCATTTCTGACCGTGGTAGCACCAATGGGACAAGGGTTAATGGCCAAAAAATAACAAAACCTACGAGTCTTAATAAAGGAGACAAGGTAACGCTGGGCAATGCGGTTGAACTTGATTGGTACAATACATGGATTAAATTTTATGGGTCCAATGAAAACCCGGTAGAATCATTCGAAACAATAAGAATGACAAAAGAAAAGAAAACACAAAGATTCGACCCACCACAAAAAGACAGCATAGAAGTGCCACAAGAAGAAAAACCTTTTATAGACATTCCTTCAAGTATTCATATCAAAGAGGATGTTTATCATGGAGAGGTTTACAAAAAAGGAGATGATTTTCAAGTTCCTTTCAAACGCAAGTTAGGCAGTAATATAGGGCATCATGTGGGTAATACGTTAGGTTGTTTAATTTCGGCACTGATAGTTGCGGCTGTTATTGCCATAATTGCTTTAATAGCATCATAATTAAAGTCTATGAAAGAGTTATTTATTGGAAGAACAAAAGGTGAAAATGATGTCGTGTTAGATGACACAAAGGTAAGTAGAAGACATCATTGCAAATGTGTGTTACATGATGATGGGAAAATAACCATTGCAGATTTGGGTAGCACAAATGGCGTCTACGTTGACGGTAAAAGAATCTTGGAAGCAACAATTATTAAAAAAAACACCAAAACTAAAATTGGCAATGTTGAATTAACCATAGACGATATAAAGAAATGGTTTAACCAAGATGAACAAGGTTCAGTAACAAAATGCAAAAAGTTCAAACAGAAATATAACAGTATGGTTGAACGCTATCGCAATAATTTGAATGAACTTAAAAAAGCTATAGAAATAAATAAAGAGCCATACACCCCAATATTTCAATCTGATGATGAAAAAACATCATATCTTGTGGAGGAATATACACGAAAATTCCATGAAGCAATAGACATGATACAATTAATTTCCAAAGCATCACGTAAAGATTATATTACATTCCGTGACGATATGGATACAATTGCTGAAATCTGCAAAAACGCCAAAGGTCAGCAAAAAGAACAATGTATTGAAATACGCGAAAATATTGATGATCAAGTGACAAATTTGCAAAAAGAAACACAAAAGAATCTTTCATCATCTTTTCAGACTTTCTGTGGATATTACCAATCAGTATTCTCTTCTTATTATGAGACTACCACAACGGACTGCCAGATATGGGAATCTATTAGTAACAAACGCATAATTGCTTTATCTCATATCCTTTATGGCTATCAGGATTTATCATTTCCATTCTTCAAAGAAACATTACAACTTCAACAATTACAATTTGTGCCATTTTTAAACTACAAAAATATACTTCTTCGCTATAATAGCGAAACGTCACAAACAGCACAAGAAGTCGTAAATGGATTGTTAGGAAGACTTTTGGCTGGCAGTCAAAGTGGCAATATTCAAATCTTGATGTTCGATTCAAAAGATCTCGGTGGAACAAGCAATATGCTCAAAATGCTCGACCGACATGTGTATACAATCTGTGCAAGAAGTGAAGATATGCAAGCCCATCTTTCAATGCTCGACAGATATGTAGAAAACGTTGTGCAAAATCTGCTTCAGGGGCCATATAAATCATTGGCAGCATTCAATAAAGGAAAAGAGAAACAGGAACCGTATCAAATCGTTGTATTCAAAGATTTTCCGTATGGAGTGTCTCCTGATATGGCTCATACTATACAACGCATTATCGCAAACGGCATACGGGCAGGTGTCCAATTCATTTTTATGGTAAATGATGATTTGCTGCGAAACAATGAGGATTGGATTAAGATTGGCAATATTATGCACCTTGATGATGCATCATCTGTGGATGCAGCAGCCATTGATTTGACGATAAAACCTGAAAATATAAGGGAAAAACAGCAATACGCCACTTTGGATGATGACAAATTGCATGGTATTGTACAATATGTCAACGCTGGATTTGAAATAAAAACCGAAGAGGTTTTACGCTTGACCGATTATATGATCCCAAAAGAAGAATGGTGGACAAAACAAAGTGCAAACCGTGCAGATATACCATTTGGTATGTCTACGAACAAACAGATTCAGAAACTCAACATCACACAGGAAAGCGGTCAAAACTCTGCTATCGTTATTGGCATCCCTGGCTCTGGAAAATCTGTATTCCTCCATGTGCTTATTGCCAATGCCATGATAAATTACTCACCTCGTGAGTTGCAAATGTATTTACTAGACTTTTCTGGTGTTGAGTTCGATGTTTATGCACGTCATCATCTTCCACATGCACGCGTTATTGCACCTGAAGCTGAAAGAGAATTTGGTTTGAGCATTTTACGTGAAGTGTTTGAAGAGGGTAATCGCCGTATGACTCTATGTCGAGAAAACGGTGTTACCAATATTGTTGAACTCAAACGTAAAAATCCCGACTTGATCGTACCACGTTTGCTTATAATCATTGATGAGTTCCAAAAGATATTTGAAATTGAGAACGACAATATCAGTAAAGAGGCAAACGCCAAGATTCACGCCATCATTCAAGAGTATCGTAAGTTTGGTATAAACCTTATACTAGCAACGCAAAAATTGCCTGCCAAGAGTATAGTTCCTTATGATTTGATTGCAAATCGTGTTGTTTTCAAGAGTGACCCGAATGATTTCAACAATCTAATTCGCTGGTCACATTCAGAACCACAGCCACGTTTGCTTACAGGTTCTTGCGTTTACAACAATGAATCAGGTGCGGAAGTCGCCAACTATCTTACACGCTCATTCTTCATAAACGCATCAAAAGAATTGGAAAATCTGTTGGATGAGGTTTCAGTATTCGCCAAAGAACATACGGACATAACAGATGAACATGAGCTTCGTACTTTCAGAAGCGAAGAATTGCCTGAATTTACAGACCGCATCCTATCCGACCGCCATTATGGGAATCAACAGGAAGCACCTCGTGAAATTGGCGTTTATTTGGGTGAAAGTATTGCCATCGCGCCATGCCATGTTTATGTTCCACTTACAAAAGACAGCAACAACAACATCCTGATTATTGGCGGTATTCCAAATGTCGCCAAAGGAATAGCTTATCACACCTTGCTTTCTGAAATAACCGCTCATACCGAAGGTGCGTGCAATGTCATCTTGATGAATTTTATGATGGAGGATGACCCGATGCAGAGCATGTTCCAAAGTGACATGTTCGCCGCTGTTGCCGATTACTGTACACTAAAAGAAGCAAAAAGCGAGGAAGATGTAAGGGACTTTTTGAAGTTTATTAAAGAGAATGTTATTGATGCGCGGAAAAAAGATTCTTCTATGCGTATGACACATTTCTTTATCAACATTTTTGAATTCCAGCGTGGCCGAATGTTTGATGGTACGGGCAGCAGGGGCGATATGCAGTCAGAGTGCAGTATGTTGCTGGAATACATTATGAAGAATGGCCCGATGGTCGGCGTATTCACGGTATTGCAAGTTGATAATCTGGCTAATTTGAGCCGTTTGGGATACGGCGCTCAAAACATATTCTGCCATCGAATCGCCTTGCAAATGTCGGAACAGGATTCCGACAAGATTGTTGGCAACTCAGCAGCCAACAAATTGTTGGTGCTCAACCGCCCAGCAACAAATTATAGGGGATTATATTATAATCATGTCAACAATTCAATAACTAAATTTAAACCGTATCGCTATGGCATTAACAGTAAGTAATAGCAGTGCAGCCATCCATGATTATCGTGGAAAAATTGCACATGCGATTGATGAACTGAAAGTCCAACTTACTAAGACGGAGCGTGCTATCGAAACCGTCAGTGAAGATTGGAAGGATGATAATTTCAAGCAGTTCCAAAACAACTTCAATGAGGACAAAGAAAAGATAAAACCTCTATGTGATGTGTTATACAATTATGAGAATAATTTGCTATACCAGTTGGAACAAAAGCTAAGGGCTTACGAAACTGAACCAATGCATTTGTAAAAAAAGGATATGGCTGAACAAGGTGCACATATACGCGATGTCCATTCGTTGGAAGAACTCAACAATATGATTGAGTATTCTGGCGAAGCTATGGCCAACATTGAGGAAAACGTTAGCAATTACATTGATGGCGTTAAAGAGGTTTTGGATAAACAATTGGAGTTTATTCAAAAGAAACTCGAAGAAGCGGAAGAGAAGTTGAGTGAAGCGGAAGATGCATTGTCCTCATGTGAGGCTTCACAAGAATATGATGAAGAATCTGGTGAGTACCGCCCAAGTTGCAGATGGGAAGAACGTGCTGTTGAGTCCGCTCGGAAAGAGGTGGAAGAGTGGAGAAGGAAATATGATGAAGGAAAACGGATTGTGGGAGAATGTCAATCGGAAATAGATGACTATAACGCTCCAGCAGGTATTCTTCATCCTTCTGGAGGGCACTATCTTATCATCAATATGAGGGAAAACCAAACGCCAAGGGCCACCCAGCAACTTAGAGATTGCATCGACAAACTTTACGACATTCTTGGTTGTGATGTTGGTGGAGATCCCAGCGCTGCTGCGAATTGGCAACCAAGGGAACAAGACAAACCTCTTTCCGAGGATGAACGTTTTGAAGCCTTTAAAAAGAATATTGAGGGAATTAAAGACGAGCAGGCTACTAATGAGGTCAAAGGCGCCAATCGCGCCATGCGTTGTCCAGAATGCGGTCGACCAATTGCTTTGTGTATCTGCAAGAATTTGCATGCCGACGTACACCTTTATGAATAAAAAGAGATAATATGAGTAACATTCCAGACTTTGTGCTTCAGATTCAGGAAGTGGAGCGTAATTTGAAAGCTGAGTGGCAATTGGTTCAGGAAGACTGGCGAGATCAGGTTGCAGAACGATTCAATTCGGGGATCATGGAACCCTATTCATTGAATTTTCAGAAATATATTACCGGTGAGGGAATAAAAGGTTATGGCGTCGACCAGCTTATGCAACAGATGGACAAACATTTGCAGGAAATGGCGCGATTGACTGGCATTTCAGAAGATGTAGCTTTTGTTTGTGCCGCTGGACCACAATACAATGGCAAAGTGAATAACTGGCATGATGATGAAATTAATGTGGAGGAATGTAAAGTTGTAAATAACCGAGGTGGTATTGTACATGATGAACGTCGTGACAGAGATTATTGGGAAGAACGCTATGATGGCGTGAAACCCGGAGAATTAAGAGATAAAGATATTCAAGAAATTTTTAAAGACAAATAAATATGGCTTCAGATTTTTCAAAGGTAAGTTCAAAAGCATTGATTGAGCTTAAAACTGATTTGACACATTTGTCAGAGTCCCTACATGAGATCTACGATCTTATGAATGCCGACATGTCTCAAGTTGGTGAGTATTGGGAAGATCCCAAATACGCAGAGTTTGTGTCGGGATACCAGCCTCAAATTGCAAAATGCGAGGAAATATCTGAACGCTACAGTGAGTGGTGTAAGAGAGTGCTTGATCCTACCATTGAAAAAGTAATTGCAATTGAAACCACCAATGTTGGTGGTGACGGCAGCTCAACTGGCGGTTCCAGCAGTGGCGGCAGCACCGACAGTAATAGTGGTAGCGCCGCCCCATCAGCAAGCAATGACAAATTTGGTGGTTTTAATATGGGGGGCAAAGGTTCAAGTAGGTCGGAGAGGCCTCTCCCACCACCTCCACAACCGTGGCCATATAACCAACACAACAAACAACAAGGGTTACACTGGGACAAACCGTACTCTACTCCTCAGCCTCCCACTTCATCACCCAGACCCACTCCGCCTTCTTCAAAACCTTCAGATTCAGGTTTTGACCCACGTGAAAATGAAAGACCGCACTTATCTCCAGCAGAGATCGCTCAACTACTAAATGGCAAACAAAGGTAAAAATGGACGACAATCTGCTCTATAACATTATCGACAAGTTGGTTTCAGGAAGAAATGATTGGACTTTAGAAGAATTGCAGTTTCAACAAAACTATCCAAATGAAATCGAGCAAGCATTGAAAGAATTGCATCGTAAGAATAGTAAGAGTTTTGTGGTTATGCACAGTGGTTGTTCTCTTTTGCAATGTAGTGGAAAGAAAACTTTGACATATCCTGAGGCTATCATATTGGCTTTGCATGTCCTTAATTTGTTAGGCGACTCGCATAGGGTGGCTGTATTAGCGTATGATGATGAGTTTTTGGACATGGCTGTGGTTTATTGTGATGATGGAGTGTTTGATTTTGAATACGCTGCGTTTGTACCTTCCGTGAACAGTGAAGCTGTTTATTCTATATGTAACGAAGCTACTCGAAATGTGAAAGGACCTGTGGATAAAGTTTTTGTTGTTACCAACGGACATTATGATTTTTCATATGAACAGCTTGCGGGATGTGTTTTCGGCGTGGAAGCGGAATTGATGACCAATCTAAAACAATTGATAAAAAGAGGTGCCGAAATTAAAGAGGGGATTATTAATGGGTCGGTAAAAAATGCATTGCTTTTACCTGTGATATCGCAAGCAGTTGGTGTTGAGGATGCTGATGGATATATGTTACCAATTATCAAAGCCAACACGACGATTCCATATCGGTCAAGCAAACATATATCATTAAATGCGAGTGTTCCTGTTTTCAATATTAAGCTTTGGCAAGGCAATCATTTAAAAGCTATTAATAATACTCTTATAGCTGATATTAATTTGGAAAATGATAATATTCAGCCAAATACAAATAGGGTATTGGAGATTACAATTAATATAGATCCCAATATGTTATGTCATTATGTTTTAAAGGATAAACTAACAGGAAGGATAGTTAAAAAAAACATTGGTGATTGACAATCAAATAGAGAACTATATTTTAAAACATGGCAAGACCTTCGAAGCCGTAAGAGCAGGATATAAATACAACAAAACTATGGAAACAAACGTATTAAATGAACAAACAAAACAACGGCACGGATTTGTAACATTCTGGCTGTGGCTGGGAATTATTGGAAGTGTTATTAGCATTCCATCATCCATTTTTTCTTATAACCAACTAACAAATCTTGGTTATGCAGGCATGCAACTGATTAATGCCGGAGTAGATTTGGGATCTTTTCAGTTTGCCATTCAAATACATACCGAAATGATGATGCTGATAGGGGCTGTATCTGGAATCTTAATGATTGTTTTCTCTTTAAAGATTTTGCATTGGAAGAAGAATGGATTCTGGGGAATGGTCATAACAGCAGGATTTACCTCTATATTAAACATGATCGTATTGTACATGATACAGAACGATTATTTACAAATTGGTCTGACAATAAACCTAAATCCAATAACTACAGTTATTGCCACACCACTTTGTATCTTCATTTTATGGGCAATACTTCAGATCAAGAAAAACGGTATAAGCTGCTGGGAGCAGTTGGATTAGTAACATTATAATCATTCAACAATGAGAACTATCAGACAAATCTTATCATTAGTAGCTGGCTTATATTTAACAATTACCGGGATATTAGAAAACGATTTTATACAAATATTACTTGGCATAGTATTGTTATGCTGGTTCTTTACTGATATCTTACGTGATGAATATCACGCTGCAAATGTCATTCAAAAAATATTGTGCACTAGTGTTGGTGTTAGTTTTATTATCGTTGGTATTATTGGCGCAATTAATTACGATTTTAATGCTTTATTTATAGTTTTCGTGATTTTAGGCATTATAATTCTATGGATATATTTATCACCTCTCATTATGATTCTACGAAACAAAAGAAACATATCGAGAATTATAAAACATTTTAAAAAAACGACTAATGATTAGTGTACATTGACACAAAACTGTTGTAAATATACAAACTAACGAAATGATAAAACAACTGATAACCATCGGAAGCGATTCAAAATGTGATTTTATAATCAATAGAATCACATGGCCAACGTTGAGTTATGTTATTGTTGAAAAGATAAAACCCATTCATGCTCAAATAATACACGATGACAATGCATGCTTTTTAAATCCATTCAGTGATTATATATACATCAATGGCTGTGGTATAACAAGTGATTATTCTGAACAATGTCCATGCAAGATAAAAAATGGCCTTATCAAACTTGATATTGTGTGAACTTCCCCTTTTCAGGGAAGGGGACACCAAAAGGACGATTTAAAAAAAATGGTTTGATGAATTATAATTATTAAAACATAAACGAATATTAAATAGTAAATCATGGTACAGATTAGATTTAAAAACTTTTTTGCGCTATTCTTCTTATTATTAATAGCATTAGCATGTAATAGCCAGAACGCTATAGATGGCGAATGGTATTTACAGGAAATACAAATTCCATCATATGAGGAATATGTTGAAGGAATAATTATTAACAAATTAGATCATTTTATATTGAGATCACAAAGGCCACCAATGACCCAAGAGGATATTGATGCATTTATGAGTGAATTTGATGCTGCGTACGACGAAGCGGTGGCATCAATGGAAGAGACTGATAATAACACCAAATCGCATCAGCAAGTTGATGATACTAGAGATTTTGAAGAGATACTCGATGAAATCTATATAAAATCTGGTATTGAATATGAATTATCACATGATACGGTGCTGAGGCTTTTTGTTCCAAAAGGATATCCGGGATATTTTTCTGATATGGATAATGGTATATATGTAATTAAGGAACTGACAAAAGACCGATTGGTTTTAGCAAGAGAAAGGACCCTTTATGGTTGTGTTTTGTTTGTGTATGGAAGAACACATCAACCAATAAAGTACACCAAACATAATATTATGTCAACAGATAAGTACGGGTATCCAAATCCTATTGTAAACAGACTTAACTATCAAGAACTTTCATATAACAGAACTCCTGCATCAGTAGTATACAATTTCGTCCAAGCTATTCTTCAAAGCAATACTGAAAAGATACTTTCATATTTGGATGCAAAAACAGCTGACAGCTTTGAAGCAGAGCGTCAAATATACGGTTATGCAAATTATGACCCTTTCTTTTCAGAAAAAGGTAGTAAATTGAATATATTAGGATGGAAGCCTTACTTGTCGAACAATTGTGAAGTCGCAATATTGTTTGTGCAATCAGAATGGTTTGACGAATTCGGAAGAGAGATTAAAAAAGTGTATGTGGGGTGTGTCCCATCAGCAGAAATCGGCCGTTCCGGATTCCAAGACATAACAACATACGGTGACACGAATGTGAAAGTATTGGTCGCTAATGATGGTGGGATTTGGAAAGTAGTTGGATTTAAATAATTTGAAAGTATAATTAAACCACGTCAGTTATATAATTAAACTGCTCGTCGGTGAACTCGGTGTAGATTTATTTTCCCTGATACTTCCTCACCTCTCCCCTAATCTTCTCCTTCATCTCGTTCCACGAATCTGAGATGAACATCACCGGCATTGCTCTTTAGTAATTCCAATGCTTCTGATTGTAGCATCGGTAATCCTCTTTTTTCGTATCTGATATAGCACAAACAAACGACAAAGCTTTAGGATTGAGCGTTCGTAGTGATTTACAATCACTTACAATACGCTCTAATCCATAAAAACTGTATATTAGTCTCCAATCTTCAAGTTCACCGCATTCCAAAACCCTCTGAATCAACTGCGCAGAGTTGCGCTCGGCATCAAAATCATTGATGTCGATGTCCCAAAAAAGATGGGGCGACAGTTGCGATATCAGGGTTTTCTGTGTCATGATAATTTAGCACATCTCCAGCACCGCGTCAGTCACATACTTCAGCTGTTCGTCGGTGAACTCTGTGTGGATTGGTAATGCCATCACATGGTCGCAGAGGTATTCGCAGACCGGGAAGTCGCCTTTCTTGTAGCGCGGGTCGGCGTAAGCTTTCTGCATGTGCAATGCCACCGGGTAATAGATGGCGCATGCGATGCCTTTCGACTGCAGATGCTCCATAACCTTGGTGCGATCCAAGTCCTTCAACACCACCACATACTGATGATACACGTGATCAGTAAACGGAGCGGTCTTCGGAGTGATAATCTTGTCGGTCTGTGAAAAGGCCTTCTCGTAATATGCAGCCGCATACTGACGAGCCTTGATATATTCGTCGAGATGTTTCAACTTGATATCGAGAACTGCCGCTTGGATAGCATCAAGACGTGAGTTAACTCCCACATAATCATGATAATAGCGAGTCTTCATACCATGATTCACAACCACTCGCATCATGTCGGCGAGAGCGTCGTCGTTGGTGAAGATGGCGCCACCGTCACCATAGCAGCCGAGGTTCTTCGAAGGGAAGAACGAGGTGCAGCCGATGTTTCCGATAGTTCCTGACTTCTTCACGGTGCCGTCTTTGAAAGTATAATGAGCACCAATAGCCTGTGCATTGTCCTCAACCACATATAAATTATGACGTTTTGCGATGTCCATGATAGCATCCATGTTGGCGCACTGTCCAAACAGATGAACCGGCACAATAGCCTTTGTACGAGGAGTAATTGCTTTTTCAACTGCTTCAGGATCAATGCAGTAAGTCTCCATATCGACATCAACGACAACTGGAGTCAGACGCAGCAAAGCGACAACTTCGGCTGTAGCGATGAAAGTGAATGAAGTCGTGATGACCTCGTCGCCGGGTTTCAGGCCGAGACCCATCATGGCAACCTGCAAAGCGTCGGTGCCGTTGGCGCAAGGAATCACGTGCTTCACATTGAGATATTCCTGTAAATCTTCTTGAAATTTCTGTACGAAAGGACCGCCGATAAAGCCGCCCGTTGATAAAATCTGCTGGATGGCAGCATCCACCTCAGGCTTGATTTTGTTGTATTGACCCACGAGGTCAACCATTGGAATTTTCATCTTTTTAAAATTTTTAACTCGCAAAAATAAAAAAAATCTCGAAAAATATTCTGATTTTTTTCATTTTTTTGTTTTCTAATCATGGTTTTATGAGTCATTAGTCATCAATTATTTAATCTTCAGCGTTCGAAGGAAGGTGGCAATTCAATAATGATGACTAATGACTTTAAACAAAAACATCATATGAAAAATTAATTTTCAAAAAAAATGTTTTTTATATCAAAAAAAGTTGTAATTTTGCACTCCGTTTCGTAATAGGAAAATAAGAACAATAAAATATTAGAAAAATGTCAAGAATTTGTCAGATTACAGGTAAGAAGGTCATCAGTGGAAACAACGTTTCTCACTCAAATAAGAAGACCAAGAGAACTTTCCAGCCTAACTTGAAAATCAAGAGATTCTTTGTTCCAGAGTGGAATGAATGGGTGGTTTTGAAAGTTTCTGCAGCAGGTTTGCGTACCATCGACAAGAAGGGTGTTTACCAGGCAATGGTCGACGCAGCAAAGGATGGTAACCTCAACCGCTGGTAAGATATGAGATTTTGAAAAGAAGCCGTCTGCATCAAGGCGGCTTTTTTTGTGTAATAAAAGTGTCGAAACGACGTTATTATTAATCGTGAAAAAACTGATTCTTTTCATACTACTCCTCCTTCCTACTTTTGCCTTCGCGCAGAAGAAAGTGGGATTTTTGTATGGAAAGATCACTGACGAAGACGGCAAAGCCGTGGAGCTGGTCAACGTGGCGGTAAAAAACACACCACACGGCGTAGTCTCCGACGACAGAGGCAAATACCGTCTTATCTTGCCAGCCGACACCTTGATTGACGTGGTGTTTTCGTTCGTAGGATATGAGGAAATCGACATTAAAGTATCGCTCAAACCCGACGAGAACCTGAAACACGACGTGACCATGAAGGTCATTTCCACAATGCTTCCCGAGATGACTGTGCAAGATCAGTCAATCAAAGCATCAACAATCACTAGGATTGACGCGAGAGAGACGATTTTGCTGCCGACGGCGGGAGCCGGCGGCGTGGAAGACATGGTGAAGACTCTCGCTGGCGTCAGTTCGACCAACGAACTCAGCTCACAATACAACGTGCGTGGCGGAAACTTCGACGAAAACCTCATCTACGTCAACGGAATCGAGATTTACAAGCCGTTTTTGGTCGGCTCCGGACAACAGGAAGGTCTCAGTTTCATCAACTCGCGCCTCATTTCCAACATCGACTTCTCGGCAGGCGGCTTCTCATCGGAATATGGCGACAAGCTCTCTTCGGTGCTCGACATCACTTACAAAAAACCTACCATCACAGCTGGATCGTTGACACTCAGTCTTTTAGGAGCTGAGGCACATGCCGAAGGTATGGCTTTCACAGGAAAGATGAGCTACCTCATCGGCGCACGATACAAAAACACGCAGTATCTCCTTGGCAACATGGACACCAAAGGCGATTACAGACCAAACTTCACTGACGTTCAAGGACTTATAACATACAATGTCTCGTCACGATTTGAGATTACGGCTCTCGGATATTATTCCCGAAACAGCTATCTGATGGTTCCGACCACTCGCGAGACCGACTTCGGAAACCTTCAGGCCTCATACCGTTTGAAAGTCTATTTCGACGGTCAGGAACTCAGCAAATACACCACAGGATTAGGTGCTATCTCATTGAATTTCAGTCCAAATGAGGATTTAAACCTCAAACTTATCGCTTCAGCATATTCTGCCGTTGAATCGGAGACATACGACATTCAAGGTCAGTACTGGATTGGACTTTTGGAGACGAATCCTGGCAGTGAAGAACAGGGTGATGTCATTGCTAATCAAGGAGTTGGAACATACATTGAGCACGCAAGAAACTCGTTTTACTCGCGCGTTTTCAACCTCGACCACAAAGGTGCTTACAAATATCGCGACAATGTTTTGAAATGGGGCTTGCGCTATCAGCATCAGCTTTTCGACGATATCATCAACGAGTGGGACATGACTGATTCAGCCGGTTACACTCAGCCGCACGTCATCGATTCGATTTTGAATCCAAACAACCCAATGCAGACTCCACTGGAGTTGAAAAACGTCGCAAATGGTCATAATATATTGTATGTCAATAATTTAGATGGCTATTTACAAAATTCATGGCAGTTTGAAAACGAAAATGGCAACATCTGGGTTCTGACTGCGGGATTGCGTGCAAACTATTGGGGTTACGCAGGTTCGGTGAACGTGAGTCCGCGTGCCGGCTTAGCTTTCCAGCCTCACCAACGTCCGAATATGACCTTCCGTCTGTCGGGCGGAGTCTATGTACAGCCGCCATTTTACAGGGAATTGCGTATGTTCGACGGAAGTCTGGTCGACAAAGACAAAGCCTCTGTTCAGAAATCATATCAGGTCGTTTTGGGTCACGAATACAAGTTTATGGCTTGGGATCGCCCGTTTGTGCTGACTACCGAATTATATTACAAATACCTCAAAGACATCATCCCTTACGAAGTCGACAACATCCGAATAAGGTATTATGCCGACCAAAAAGCGACAGGCTATGCGACAGGTTTGGACGTAAAAATCAACGGCGAGTTTGTGAAAGGCATCGAGAGCTGGGCATCCATGTCGATCATGAAAACTGCTGAAAACATTCAGTATTTCATTGATGCAAACGGCAACATCCTATCGCAAACCGACATCAACAACGGTGCTGATTATGTTAGAGATACGATAATTTCTGGTATCCCCCGCCCTTCCGACCAACGCATCAACTTCGCCATTTTCTTCCAGGATTACCTCCCGATGATTCCTTCGTTTAAGGTTAACTTGAAACTCATTTTTGGAACAGGATTGCCATTCGGACCATCAGAAGCCGAGCGTTATCAGCAGAAAAACAGGATGACACCATATCGTCGCGTCGATTTGGGCTTCAGCAAACAACTCATCGGCGACGCCACATCGTTCAGAAATCCACGTAACCCATTGAATTACATCAGAAACTGCTGGCTGAGCCTTGAAGTTTTCAACCTCCTCGGCGTGAACAACGTCAGTTCCTACATGTGGGTAACCGACATCTACAACATCCAGTACGCCGTTCCTAATTATTTGACTAACAGACAGTTAAACCTCAAATTAATTGTCGAATTTTAGTCGGTTATCATCATTTTCCCCAGTTTTCCCTATCCAAACTTCTATACTGAATCGCTTCGGCGAGATGTTCAGGTTTTATGTCCTCTGAACCTGCCAAATCGGCAATTGTTCTTGACACTTTCAAGATTCTGTCCCTAGCGCGGGCTGACAGTCCGAGGCGTTCCATGGCGTTTTTCAACAAATTGCCGCAGGTATCGTCAAGATCGCAGTATTTCTGAATCATCTTGGCTGTCATCTGTGCGTTGCAGTGGATTCCAGGCACGTCGGCGAAACGTTGCACCTGTATCATGCGGGCTTTCACCACACGTTCGCGGACATCGGCGCTCTTCTCGCCAGGTTTCTTAGTTGCCAGTTCCTCATACGACAGCGGAAACGTCTCGATATGCAAGTCGATGCGGTCGAGCAAAGGTCCCGAAATCCTTGAGAGATACGTCTCCACCTGCCCAGGTTTGCACGTGCATTCCTTAGTCGGGTGGTTGTAATAGCCGCACGGGCATGGATTCATAGCCGCCACGAGCATGAAATTCGCTGGAAACTCCACTGTTTGCTTGGCACGAGCGATAGTCACCATGCGGTCTTCCATCGGCTGACGCAAAACTTCAAGCACCTGTCGTTTGAACTCGGGAAGCTCGTCAAGAAAGAGCACGCCATTGTGAGCAAGCGATATTTCACCAGGCTGCGGATAAGTGCCTCCCCCCACCAAACCGACGTAAGACGTTGTGTGATGCGGACTTCTGAATGGTCGTATTTGCATCAGCGAGACACCATGTCCGAGCATCCCGACCACCGAATGAATCTTTGTCGTTTCAAGCGCCTCTTTCAGCGTCATCGGAGGCAAAATTGTCGGCAAACGCTTGGCTAACATGGTCTTACCGCTACCTGGAGGGCCAATGAGAAGAACATTGTGTGATCCCGCTGACGCCACTTCCAACGCCCTTTTAATATTTTCTTGCCCTCTTACATCCGCAAAATCCAAGTCATAAACATAAGATTTCTCGTCGACTTCAAGATTCAATTTCGTTGGCTCGAGATGATGAAAACCATTGAAAAAGTTGATGACATCCATTAGTGTCTCGACACCGTAAACCTCGATATCATCCACCACTGCAGCCTCATTGGCGTTGGCTTTAGGCACAATCACGCCTTTGAAACCCTCTTCGGCGGCTTTTATCGCTATCGGCAACGCTCCTTTTATCGGGTTGATACCGCCGTCGAGCGAAAGTTCACCCATGATGACGTATTTGTCAAGCAAATCAACACTAACCTGCTCCGACGCGGCAAGAATCGCAATCGCCAAAGGAAGGTCGTAACTCGAGCCTTCTTTTCGGATGTCCGCAGGCGCCATATTGATTGTGATTTTACGTTTCGGATAACGTAAATTATTGTTACTCAATGCAGATTCAATTCTCTGCTGACTTTCCTTCACGGCACTGTCTGGCAATCCGACAAGAAAAAACTGCACTCCACGGTCAATGTTGACCTCAATTGTAACTGTAATAGCATCAATGCCATTCAAGGCACTACCAAAAGTTTTGACTAACATAATTTTTGGTTTTTAGTTAATAATAATTTTAGACTTTAGTCTTTAGACCTTAGACTTTAGCCAATTATAGACTAACGACTAAGGTCTAAAATCTATTTTCGTGGTTTATACCCAGATTTTTGGAAAATATCCTGATAATCAGTGATATCCATCAGATTTTGCAGCGAATCATCATTCTGCGACATGAACGACCTCACAATCTGCAATCCAATGAAATCACCGAGACGGGATGGCGCATTTTCCGAAAAAGCAGCAGTAAACGGACCATCGCCAAACAGCACACGATATTGTTCAAAACCATTGGCATACAACATGTTATTGCCGACAACCGACGCCCAAATCTGTCCTTCATTATCTTGAGCCCACTCCATCTGTCGCGACGAATATCCAAGGATTATCGAATCGGGCAACGATGGGTCCATAGCCTCAATAAAATAGTATTTTTTACCTTGTGCAATCATCTCCATCATGACATTTTTCGACTTTCCGGCCATATCAAAATATGCGTCGTAAATCTCTTCTGCCAAGTCTTTTGTCAATGAAGCTGGCTGACAACGACGGGAAAGGTATCGCGGCATTCCTATTTTATCATATATTAAGTCATTGTTACTCAAATAGTAATCAAGACTGAGCATCACACATTCCGAGCCAATCATGACAGGACCGTTTTCATAATTGATTCCGGAAATATAAGAGTAAGTCACTGGCATGGTTATATCCGGATAATAATAATTCAGATGTTGGTAAACACCTTTAACTTTATCTGAAACAACGTCGATATCGGAAAACATTTCTTCTGTTAACGCATTGATTTTCATGATAAAAGTATCAGTAACAAAGTCTTTCAAGCCATTCAAATCAAGATTTTCAATATTATCGCCCAAAAGCTCCGGAAAGCGAGGCATTATCTCACGGACACCTTCCTCAAAGTTGGCAGTATCGATAGAAAAAAGTGCTTTATTATACTCCACCACCTTCAATTCCTGAGGTTCGCAACTCTTGTATGAAATGTTAAGCTTTTTCTTGTAACTATTTGATTTTGTACAAGATACAAACAAAACAATCAATAATAAACTTATAAATTTTAATGTTTTATTCATATTTTCTCACCATTTCCAATGCTGTTATCGCAGCACGTTCAATATTATTTCCTCTGTCATTTCCGAAGTTATGCTTTTTCGACACCACGCCGTTCGGTCCAGCCACCGCAATCCATACCGTGCCGACTGGGTTCTCTTCGGTTCCGCCGCCAGGTCCAGCAACGCCCGTAGTAGCAACTGCATAATCAGTCTTCAGCAACGCTCTAACTCCTGTTGCCATCTGTTCCGCAACTTGTTGACTCACAACAGTATACTTCTCAACATCGTCATGGTTCACGCCAAGCACTTCCTCTTTCACTGATGTCGCATACGAAACCACTGTGCCTTTGAAAACCTCCGAACTGCCTGGAATTGCAGTGATCATCTTCGCTATCGTCCCGCCTGTGCAACTCTCAGCACTCGCTAATGTCTTTCCCGCCGCCTTGAGTTTGTCCAAAACTGCCTCCGCAATAGGCTTGTCGTCGTATCCGAAGATATGCTCGCCAATGATCTTTGTTAATTTATCTATTTCATTATCAATAGTTTTTTGTAAAAACTCACGGTCAGGATGACGACCTTCAAGACGCAGACGCACCATGCCATACTGCGGCAAATAAGCCAGCGACAAAAAGTCAGGCAATGCGTCTTCCCACTCTTTGATTCTATCGGCAAGGAACGACTCACCAACGCCTGTTGTCATCACGACTTTATTAATATAAGGTGTCACCTTGAAATGCTTCAGCAGCTTCGGCAGAATCTCCTGTTCGAACACGTTTTTCATCTCAAAAGGAACGCCCGGCATCGAGATAAACACCGATTTTCCTTTTTCGAACCACATGCAAGGTGCTGTGCCATAACGATTTGGAATATATGTGCACGATTTTGGAATAAACGCCTGACCACGGTTACGCTCTGTCATCTGATAGCCACGTTTCTTGAAAATGCTCATCACGTTGTCGTAAGCATCCTGGCAAAACACCAGCTCGGTGTTGAAATATTTGCACAACGTCGGCTTGGTGATGTCGTCGGCGGTAGGTCCCAAACCTCCGGTCATGACGATGATGTCGACATCTGAGCAAGCGTCCAAAGCCTCCACGATGTCACGCTCGCCATCACCGATAGTCAAAGTGGAAATCACTTCTATTCCATTGGTTGTCAATATATTACCAAGCCATGAAGCATTGGTGTTCACCACCTGTCCAATCAGCAGTTCATCGCCGATTGAGATGAGTTTCGCTTTTACAAAATCGTTATCTCTTTTCATATGTCCAACTTAAAAACGTCACAAAATTAAACATTAATATTTTATGTTTTTCATTTTTAACAATTTTTAACATAAGTTGCAGAAAAATGACTAACTTTGCAAAAAATTTTTAACAATTCATTGAATATGAACACTAAACCTATTCCAGGATCACAGCTCGTCTTCAACAACGAAGGTGCAATATATCATTTGAATCTCTTTCCGGAGATGCTTGCCGACGATATCATTTTGGTCGGCGACCCTGACCGTGTTGCGATGGTTTCAAGTCATTTCGACACCATCGAATACAAGCGTCAGAACCGCGAACTTGTAACGCACACTGGCACTTACAAAGGCAAACGCATCACCGCGCTCTCGACCGGAATGGGCACCGACAACCTCGACATCGTAATCAATGAGCTTGATGCTGTAGCAAATATTGATTTCAAGACTCGTACACCGAAAAAGGATCACCGCACGCTCAACATGGTGCGTCTCGGCACCTGCGGTGCTTTGCAGCCTGAAATCGGAGTGGAAGACAGCTACGTGGCATCGCGTTATGCCATCGGTCTCGACGGCCTCGCCTACTTCTACAAAGAGCATAACGAAGTGATTAACAAGGAGATGACCGACGCTTTCATCCGCGACATGAAGTATCCTACCGACCTCCCGAAACCTTACATCGTGGAGTGCTCCAACGAGCTTTTCGATCGTCTCGCAAAGGGTTATCACCAGGGAATCACAGCCACATCGCCAGGTTTTTATGGACCTCAGGGACGTTCACTCCGCCTCGAGCTCACATATCCGCAAATCAATCCTGACATAGAGAAATTCAACTACAAAGGTTGGAAAGTGTGCAACTTCGAGATGGAGTCATCGGCATTGTTCAGTCTCGGTAAGATGTTGGGACACAACTGCTTAACTATCTGTGTGGCAATAGCTAACCGCGTCACGGAGAAGTTCTCCGCCGACTATCATCCTTACGTTGAAAAACTGATTAAAACGACTTTGGAAAGACTATAAAACGTAGTCCTGCTGCTCGTCTTCGTGTTTCATCGAAATCAAACACTCGAGATTCACGTCGATGACAGCTTCTTCAAAGAATGGCGCGGAAGCGACCACATAGCTCTCGTAGCCGAAAATCATAGAGCCACCGTCAAAAGTGGCTTCTTTTTTTGTCGCCACATTATTCACAAACACCAGCGGGCGCTCGGTCTTTAACACATTCTGTCTCAATGTGTTGCGACGAATTCTCGATTGATCAGCACCACAACGTTCAGCACCTATGTTAATAATGACATCAGGAGCTAGCGGCATAAGCTCATCAACACGATTTGTCAACAAAAACTCATCATCGTTAGTGTTTACAAGGTCTTTCCCGATAGTAACGGCATATTTGTGACAGCCAATTTGCAATAGCTCATCAGCATCGGAAGGCTCAAAAACCTCTTTTTCAAAATCCTCTAAGTATTTCTTTTTGAACACTTTACGCTGTCCTTGAAACATATAAACCGCGGCGTTGAACTTCCCGACCGGACAACCAACGAGAACTCCGACATTTTCGCATTCAGCGGCGATTTTATCAAGAGCCTTTTCGCATTTATCAATAAAACCAGGAGATTTCAGCATTTCAGCAGAGCAAATTCCGCTCACCGAAAGTTCAGGAAATATCACCAAAGTGGAGGCTTTTGCCTTATGAGCAGCCTCAATAATCTTCGCCACATTGCCTTCAACATCGCCGGCAACGCACTTAATTTGCGCTAAAGTTATCTTCATCAGAATAAAAATCCAAGTTCAAAACACAAATTGCTCATCTTGATGTTGTCGTTACTCATCGACATCATGCTTGAGAAAACAGTATCGTAGCCGACAATAAACTGAAGTACGCTCCTGTTTAAGACCTCCATTTCAAGGCCAAGATGCACAATAAACGAGCTGCACACATCACGATAAGGATTGTCCTGTTTCACATTTTCAAGCTTGTATTCACCGCTGACAAGCAAATTGAAACCATAGCCGATTTCGCCCATCAGCCTGAATTTATCGGCAAAATTATCTGTCCTCATCTTCAAAAGAACAGGAATCTGGCAATATGTCGTTTTATATTTCGATTCAATATCAGATATCTTAAACGAAAACTGACTGCCAATGATGTTGAATCCGCTGGTGATTCCATAGCTTTCGCCAAAATAATAAACACCGGTCAAACCGTATTTATAGCACAATCCGTTGTCTCTGCCCGACACATCATCATTTTCGACAACAGGCCAATCGAAACCCAGAGCACCTTTCAAACCTAATTGATACTCAAAGCGTTGGGCAAAGAGCGCAGTTGTAATCGTCATTGCGAAAAGCAAAAAATAAAATTTCTTTCTCATAATTTGACGTTCGTTTAAGAATTTTAAATATCTTTGCAAAAATAACAAAAATATTCAATGACAAAAATTTATACTATGAAAAAATTATTACTTGTTTTAGCTGTTGTTCTTTTCGCCAACGTGGCAAGAGCAGAAGGTTTCGGTTTCCATCTCGGTGGTAAACTCGGTTATCAGACCGCAAATTTATCATACAAAAAAGCTGACATCGAATCAGGCTTTGCAAATCATTTCACAGCTGGTATTTTCGGTCGCGTGACGGTAAAAGACTTCATAATCCAACCTGAATTGTTATGGTTCAAGAGCAGTCAGGTTTTCAATTTGGAAAATGACGGCATTATCAACCCTACACTCACAATGAGCCAGCAAAATCTGGCATTGCCAATCTTCTTGGGATACCAGTTTTTGGATTTGAAGCTCGTGAAACTCAGAGCAAATGTCGGTCCTGTGATGTATTTTGTCGTCGACCAGACCAACAAATGCTCATACAACGACCAGGCTCTCGACGTTGAAGCCAACGGCATGACATGGGGCGGCGCACTTAACGTAGGCATCGATGTGCTCATGTTCACCCTCGACCTCAACTACAGCTTCGGTTTGACCGATCTCGTTAAAGCTAATGAGTTAACCATCGGTGGTGAGAATTTCAAGATCGACAACACCAAACAGAGCATTTTCACTGTGACTCTAGGCGTCAAGCTGTTTAGCTTCGGTTTGTAGTAATATCATGGCTATCAATAAGATACCAAACGCGCTTTTTGTCAGAAATCGCAGGAATTTCGCCTCGATGATGACAAAAAACTCAATAGCTTTGTTCACGGCCAACGAAGAGATGCCGCGCAACGGCGACCAGTGTTATCCTTTCCGTCAGAACTCGGATTTCTTTTACCTCACAGGCATCGACCGCGAAGGCGCATACTTGATTTTGTATCCAGATCATCCAAAACCAGAGATGCGCGAGATACTATTCATCGAGCCTTACAGCGAGACGAAAGCCATTTGGCGAGGCGAGATGCTCGACGCAAAACAGGCAAAAGAGATTTCGGGCTGCGACAATGTGATGTACGCCGACAGCTTCAACGATGTGCTTAAAGAGTTGATACTCAGCAGTTCAAAGGTATATCTTAACCTTTACGAATACTCGCGTTTCGAGACAAAAGTGTCGACGATTCAAGACCGTTTCGTGAAGGAAATCAAAGAGCAATATCCGCTCCACACCTTCGACCGTTCAGCACCTATTTTAAATAAGTTGCGCAAAATCAAGTCGGAAGAAGAGATTGAGATTATCAAACACGCCTGTGATATCACAGGAGAAGCGTTCTTGCATTGCAAAGACACAGTAAAACCTGGACGTTACGAATATGAGATGCAGGCCGAGATGGAATACATCTTCAAGATGAACAACGCATCCGGTCACGCCTTCCACCCAATCATCGCCGGTGGCAAAAACGCTTGCTGTCTGCATTACTCAAAGAACGATAGCATACTGAACGACAATGAGTTACTGCTTTTCGACATGGGCTGCGAATATCTGAATTACGCTTCAGATTTAAGCCGCACCATTCCGATCAACGGCAAATTCACGCCACGTCAAAAAGAATGCTACGAGGCAGTTTTGAGAGTGAAAAAAGAGATTACAAAGCTGTATAAAGTCGGTCACACCATCGACGAAATCAATCAGACCACATATCAGTTGATGGAGAAAGAGATGATAAAACTCGGCTTATTCTCCCAGCAAGACGTTGATAATCAAGATCCAGAGAAGCCACTTTATCGCAAATACCTCATGCACGGCATGGCGCATCATATCGGTCTCGACTGCCACGACAACCTCGACAAATACGAGCCTTTCGCCCCAGGCATGATTCTCTCGTGCGAGCCAGGCCTTTACATCCGTGAGGAAGGCATCGGAATCCGACTTGAAGATGATATCTTGATTACTGACGGTGAACCGGTTAACTTATTTGGAGATTTAGCAATAGAACCCGATGTCATTTCGAGCGGAACGTAACAAAGTGAAGTGCAGTCGAGAAATCCTCTTTTCGCAATAGCTTTTACTAAAAAGGATTTCTCCATTCCGCTTCGCTGCAGTCGAAATGACGAACAAAGAATGAATATTAACAAATAAATTATAAAAATGAAAAAGCTTTTTTTATTCGTAGCCCTCGTCGCTACAGCATTTTGCGCCAACGCGCAGGTAAACATTCAGGAACAGTACGATTTTAACCGTGAGCACCTCACCACAACCCTTGAAATGTTCAAGGCCGACAACTGGGGAAGCACATTCTTCTTCACCGATATTTATCACCCAGACAAACTCTCAGGTCCTACAGGTTATTACACCGAAATCGCCCGTGGTTTGAACTTCTGGCAGAACACCAAACTTGGTGGTTTGAGTGCCCACGTCGAGTGGAACGGCGGTCAGTTTGCAAGCAACGCATGGCTCTTCGGTGCCGAGTATTTCCTGCATTCTTCAGATTTCAGATACACCCTGACACTCGAGGTTTTGTATAAGACTATCAGTGGTCAGAAAGCATTGGATGCCATGGATCCAGCCGTGCGTCCTTGGGACAAGGTCAGCGATGTGCCACTGCAGTTCACCATCGTTTGGGGATGTGCCGATATTTTCGGACTCAAAGGTTTGAATTTCAGCGGTTTTGCAGATTTCTGGTGGGAAAACTGCGCATGGGTTGACCCGGAAGGCAACACTGAAAAGACATCATGTGTATTCATCAGCGAGCCACAGCTCTGGTACAATATCGGCAACCTCTTCGGATGCCCTAACCTCAATATCGGCGGCGAGGTTGAATTCGCATACAACTTCGCAGGCGGCTGGCGCAGCGACCTCGAGTTCCACAAGAACAAAGGCTTGACAATCGCTCCTGCCGCAGGCATCAAATGGGTTTTCTAAACTATGGAAATAACAGAAAAAGATAAAGAGTTCATGCGCGAGGCGATTCGCCTGGCCGACGAGAGCGTTGCACACGGCGGCGGTCCTTTCGGGGCTGTCATCGTGAAAGACGGCGAGATCATCGCAGGCAACTCCAACTCCGTGACACTCGACAACGACCCGACAGCACATGCCGAGGTCAACACCATCCGCAGGGCGTGCCATAAACTCGGCACCTTCGACCTCACAGGATGCACCATCTACACCTCCTGCGAGCCGTGTCCGATGTGCCTCGGAGCCATCTACTGGGCGCGCATCAGCAGGATTTTCTACGGCAACAACCGCAAGGACGCACGCGACATCGACTTCGCCGACGACTTCATCTACGAGGAACTCGACCGTCCTATCGAAAAACGTACCGTTCCAATAATCCCTCTGCTTCGCGACGAAGCACTGCACTCATTCCGCCTTTGGTCGGAAAAGACTGACAAAATCGAATATTAGAATTAAAAATATACGACTATGTTTACAAAAGATTTTTATGTAAAAAATAGAGCAGCCTTGAAAAAGCTGATGAACAAAGGCATCGCTTTCTTCGTGGCTAACGACGAGGCATCGATGAACTACCCTGACAACACCTATCACTACCGTCAGGATAGCAATTTCGCATATTTCTTCGGTTTGAACCACCCGGATTTGGTGGGCGTCATCGACTTCGAAAGCGGCGAGGAGATTCTCTTCGGTCAGGAAGTCACCATCGACGACGTGATCTGGTGCGGTCCGCTGCCGTCGTTGCAGGAGCAAGGCGATATGATTGGCATCAAAGATTGCCGCGACATCAACCGTTTCCCGGAATTCATCCGCGAGCAGATGGAGAAAGGTAGAATGATTCACATCACCCCTACCTATCGTGGCGACCAGACCATCAAAATCGCTAACTTCATGGATATCAATGTCTATGAGGTTAAAAACTACGTGAGCCAACTTCTCATTGAAGCTATTGTGAGCCTCCGCGAAATCAAGAGCGACATCGAGATCAAAGAGATGGAATACGCAGCAGATACTGCATATTACATGCACACCACAGCCATGAAAATGTGTAAGCCAGGCGTCATCGAGCAGGAGATCAGCGGCACCATAGAAGGCATCGCCATCGCAAGAGGAGGCACAATCTCATTCCCTAACATCGTGAGCATGGACGGTCAGACTCTGCACAACCACTATCACGGCAACGTGCTCAAGGAAGGCCGCATGATGGTTTGCGACTGCGGAGCCGAGACAGAAAACTACCTCGACAGCGACTTCACACGTACAACACCTGTCGGCGGCAAGTTCAACTCACGTCAGCGTGATGTATATGAGATCGTTCTGAAAGCCAACACCGAAGTGGCGAAGAACACCAAGCCAGGCATCCGTTACATGGAGATGCACAAACTTGCGGCACGCACGCTCATCGAAGGCTTACAAGGCATCGGCTTGATGAAAGGTAACGTCGACGACGCACTCGCAGCCGGCGCACATTATCTGTTCCAGCCTCACGGCCTCGGTCACATGCTCGGCATGGATGTGCACGACATGGAAGGCCTCGGCGAAACGAACGTGGGCTATAACAAAGAGACTCCACGCTCAACACAGCAAGGATTCAGCTGCCTCCGCTGCGGCAAGGTGCTGAAACCGGGTTTCGTGGTCACCGACGAGCCGGGAATCTACTTCATCCCGACCTTGATCGACATCTGGAAAGCCGAAGGCAAACATAAAGATTTCATCAACTACGACAAACTCGAGTCATTCAAGGATTTCGGCGGCATCCGCATCGAAGACGACCTCCTCATCACCGAAAACGGCAACAGAATCTTGGGCAAACCGATTCCGAAAACCGTCGAAGACGTTGAGAGAACATGCGCCGAAGCACGCGAATGGATTCGTATCCCGGGAATATTTTGAGAAAATTCTTTAAAATATTAGCAATATTTGCACTTTTCAGCTGTTCACGTTCCAGTTCGATAATTGGAACGTGGACGGTTGACAAGATTAATTTTGAGTTCGACGAACGCAAGAGCACTCCCGAGATGATTCGTCAACTCGGTGAAATTGAAAAACATAACACATTGATTTTCAAGAACGATAGCATCGTTCACATCAACATGGCGGCCATCAACGCCGACTACCATTACCAAATCTCAAAAGACGGAACCATAAGCCTGAAACCAAGCGACCACCTTATCAGCAACATCAGCTTAAACCAAAATGTTATCAATACTGAAACCGAGACACCGATTGGAATGATGAGGATAACATATAAAAAGCATTGAAGGCTTCTAAAATTTTCTTTCTCATTGTATTACAATTTTTTGTAATTTTGCGCCCTCAAAAAAACAAACTAGATTAACTAACTAATGAACTCATTTTCAACCCCGAAAGCATTACTGCTTTCCATGCTGATATTACTGTGCATTACCAGTTGCAAGAAAACTACCGAAACCATTTCTGATGGTATCGTATCAAGCGGCGTTAATATCACACTCGACGTTGATGGCGGCTCAAAAGTAATAGTTAATCCAAATGATCCTGCCGGTTACGCCACCGTCACCTTTGAGAAAAACGACATCATCTACGTCGGTAACAACGGTGCCTATTGCGGCTATCTCGAACACGACGGCGAACTGCAGGTTTTCGACGTAATGGGACGTATGGTTTCAAAACAACATATCAACGGTGTAGAGACGTGGCGCGCCGCGTCCGTACCGACCGGCGTTTACATCTTCAGATTAAACGGCAAATCACAGAAAATTGTCATCAAATAGTAGAACCAATTAAATTAGAACTATCATGAAAAGAATCATATTAACCCTCGCAATTTTAATGACAATGGTCTTCTGCGCCAATGCCCAGTCTGACGGCTTCTTCAGAAGTTACTACAACAGCGACTACACCAACCGAACTGAGGACAACTATTTCGTCCTGCCCAGCTCCCACGGCACCAACAGCGACTACGATTCCGTTCCCCTCGGCAACGGTCTCCTCATCCTAACCGCCCTCGGTGCAGGATATGCGACAAAACGTCGGACAAAGTAATTCTGTCAGCGATAACGGTTTTGACAAATTCATATAAATAGCCGCGGATGATTTCTGCGGCTATTTTATTAAACTTTTTCTTTCTATTTCCCAAATTATTTGTATCTTTGCAGCCAAAAAGTCTATTATATTATACTTTTATGAATTTAACAGACACTTTAAAAGAGCGACGGATGCGACTACAAATATCGCAAGCAGACCTCGCGGAAATGGCAGGAGTGAGCCTTGCCACAGTGAAAGACATCGAGCGCGGAAAAGGAAACCCCTCACTGCAAACAACAGAAAAACTTCTCGACGTGCTGGGACTCGAGATAGTGTACCGTATTCGTAAAACAGTTTAAAAACATTTGAAAATGCGACAATTAAACGTTTTTTTGAACGACAAGAAAGCCGGCATTCTGACAGAGCTCCTGCCAGGCAAAAACTACCGCTTCGAATATTACCCTACATACGTACGAAGCGAGTTTCCACATATTTCAGTCACGATGCCAAAGTCGAATTTACCATACGAAAGCGAAAGTTTATTTCCGTTTTTTGCCAACATGTTGCCCGAAGGCACCCTGCGACGTGTGGTATGCCGCGAACATCATATCGACGAAGCCGACTTCTTCGGCATTCTGTACGCAATTGCCGATACCGAAACCATAGGTGCTGTGAGTTTAAAAAAGATATAAAATGAAAAACAATATACCTCTTTTCGATAATCGTCATGTGTCGATGATGCTCGATTTCAATCTCGACGAAAAGCATCACACCAAAGAAATGACCCAAGCCATGCAGCGCATCTCAGTCTCTGGCGTGCAAGAGAAATTCCCCGCCGTTGTTGATGGTGGCAAAATAAGATTGGCAGCCGATGGCGAACGTTCGACACATATTTTGAAACCAGCCCCTTGGGACGCTACACTTTCCGACCGATGGCATATTCCTGCCAACGAGCACCTCACCATGCAAATAGCTGCACAAGTGTATGGTATTCATGTGGCTGCCAACGGTCTGTGCTCCACGCCAAACGGACATCCGGTGTATATCACTCGCCGATTCGACATCGGTCCAAACGGAATTAAATATCCAATGGAAGATATGGCGACTTTGATTGGAAAAAGCGAAGCCAACGGCGGTAAAACATTCAAATACAACGGCTCGTATTCTGATATCGCCCGCTGCATTCGTCATTATATTCCAGCATGGATGACAGAGATGGAACGGTTTTTTGAGTTGGTCGTTTTCAACTATATTTACGCTAACGGCGATGCTCATCTTAAAAACTTTTCTATCATTATGGACGGAGAAGATTATTGTCTGACACCAGCTTACGATTTATTAAACACTGCTCTTCATATTGGTGATGATGATTTTGCCCTTGACGGCGGGTTGTCACCAAATATTCCACGAAGTGAAAATTATCTCAACACAGGACACCCTTGCCGTCAAGATTTTGAATGGTTCGGCAAAGAAATTTTCCTCGTTGAAAGCCGTGTAAAAAAGATATTGGATAAATATATGTCAGTTCCTGACGCTACTCGTCAACTAATAAATCAAAGTCAGTTAACCAAAAAACTGAAGCGCAACTATATTCGCATTGTTACTGAACGTATTAGCCGATTTGTGCGAAACTAAAACTTTTTTTCTTTTTTCCCTGACATTTTGTCAGAATTTTGTATCTTTGCAAGATTAATTATCGTAGCAAAATAATTCTACATCATGAAAATATCATATAATTGGCTTAAGCAGTACATTCAGTGCGATTTACCGGCTGAAGAACTTGGAAAAACATTGACCGGAACAGGTCTCGAAGTTGAAGACACGACTCGTTATGAGTCGGTGAAAGGCGGTTTGAAAGGCGTCGTCGTCGGAAAAGTTTTGACATGCATTGACCACCCAAACTCCGACCATCTTCACATCACAACCGTCGACGTGGGTCAGGCTGAGCCTCTGCATATCGTGTGCGGCGCACCTAACGTGGCAGCCGGACAAAAAGTTTTAGTTGCAACAATAGGTTGCGAGCTGTGGAGCGGCGACGAGAGCTTCACCATCAAAAAAGGCAAAATCCGCGGCGAGGTGTCGGAAGGCATGATCTGCGCTGAAGACGAGCTCCAGCTCGGCACTTCTCACGAAGGCATCATGGTGTTGCCAGACAACTACGAAGTAGGCAAGCCAGCATCGTTCTATTTCCCTGTGGAAGAAGACTTTACATACGAAATCGGTCTTACAGCCAACCGCTCGGATGCCACATCGCACATCGGTTGCGACCGCGACATCGTGGCTGCTTTGAACCATAAAAACAACACACGCCAATATAAGATTGAACGCCCTTCAGTAGACGCTTTCAAGGTGGAAAACAACAGCAACAACATCGAAGTCATCGTGGAAGACACCAAAAACTGCCCACGTTACTCCGGCGTCACCGTCAGCGGCGTGAAAGTCGGTCCTTCACCGGCATGGCTCAAAAACCGCCTCGAAGCAGTCGGAATCCGCTCAATCAACAATATCGTCGACATCTCCAACTACGTTTTGATGGAAGTCGGACAGCCACTCCATATCTTCGATGCAGATAAAATCAAAGGTAAGAAAGTCATCGTGAAATGCCTTGCAAAAGATACTCCATTCAAGACTTTGGACGGCGTGCAGCGCAAACTCAGCGACACCAACCTCATGATTTGCAACGCCGAAGAGCCAATGTGCATCGCCGGCGTGTTCGGTGGTCTTGACTCAGGCGTGACTGAAGAGACAAAGAACGTCTTCATCGAGAGTGCTTACTTCAACCCTACCTCGATTCGTAAGACCGCACGTTTCCACGGCTTACAGACCGACGCGAGCTTCCGCTACGAACGTGGATGCGACCCTAACATCACTATCTATGCATTGAAACGCGCTGCTTTGTTGGTTAAAGAACTCGCAGGCGGCACAGTTTCTTCAGAAGTGAAAGACGTGAAAAACGGAGACTTCACCCCTGTCCGCGTACAGCTCAAGTTCGATTATCTCAACAAAATCGCTGGTCAGAATATCGAGAAAGACGTGGCAGTCAACATCCTCAAAGACCTTGATTGTCTAGTGGTTGAACTCACCGACGCTTACGTCACCGTCGACGTGCCTACTTGCAAAGTCGATGTATACCGTCCAGCCGACCTCGTAGAGGAAATCCTTCGCATCTACGGCTATGACAACATCGAAATACCTACAAAAATCAACGCAAGCCTCAACGTCAACGTCAAACCTGACAAGGAGAAGATTCAAAAAGAAATCTCTATCTTCTTGGCTGCCAATGGTTTCTACGAAATCATGAACAACTCGTTGACGAAATCGGCTTATACAAAGGAACTCGACAGCTTCGATGAGAATCATAACCTTAAGATTATGAACCCATTAAGCTCCGACCTCGACGTGATGCGCCAGTCGCTGATGTTCGGCGGCCTCGAGAGTATCGCACGCAATCAGAGCTTCAAGAGCTTCGACATGAAGTTCTTCGAGTTCGGAAACATCTATTTCTACAATGGTGAAAATAAGCAGACCGAGGAAAAACCGCTCAACCCATATAACGAGAACTTCCGCCTCGACATGCTCCTCACCGGCAACGACAAAGAAGAATCGTGGAACAACAAGCCGCAGAGCCTCACATTCTACGACCTCAAGAAATACGTGCTCGGCATCATCCACAAACTCGGAATCAATGTCGACAGCCTCGACATGACAGAAGGAACAGAGTCACACTACGATTATTCGATAGTTTATTCATTGAATAACAACAAGTTAGTGACTTTAGGAAAGATTAACGCCAAAACTTTGAAGATGTTCGACGTGAAGAAAGAAGTCTTCCACGCCACCTTTGACTGGGACATGGTTTTAAAAGTCGTTAAAGGCTTGAAGACCATCAGTTTCGAGGCATTGCCGAAGTTCCCGAGCGTGCGCCGCGACCTCGCTTTCATCTTGGACAAAAACGTGACATTTGAGCAAATCAAGAAACTGGCATTCGCAACAGAACGCAATATTTTAACCTCGGTGAACTTGTTCGACATCTACGAAGGCGACAAGATTCCGGCAGGCAAGAAACAATACGCTGTCAGCTTCACCTTGCAGGACAAACAAAAAACATTGACCGACAAGGTCATTGAGAAGACCATGGCAAGAATCCAGCAGGCCATCGAGCAACAACTTAACGCAACCTTGAGATGATCGACATCCAAGCCATAAAACAACGATTCGGCATTATCGGCAACGACCCGAACCTGAATCGCGCCATTGAGGTGGCGGTGCAGGTGGCGGCTACCGACCTCACCGTGTTCATCAACGGAGAGAGCGGCACCGGTAAGGACGTGTTTCCGCAGATAATCCACCAGAACAGTGTCCGCAAGCATGGTCCATACTTCGCCATCAACTGCGGCGCCATTCCGGAAGGCACCATCGACTCGGAGTTATTCGGTCACGAAAAAGGCTCATTTACAGGAGCTTACGACACCCGCAAAGGTTATTTTGAGACCACCGACGGCGGCACTCTGTTCTTAGATGAAGTAGCGGAACTGCCTTTAGCAACTCAAGCACGTCTTTTGAGAGTTCTCGAAAACGGTGAGTTTGTAAAAGTCGGATCGTCGAAAATCCAGAAAACCAACGTGCGCGTGGTTGCCGCAACCAACGTCGACATCCCAACAGCCATAGAAAAAGGACGTTTCCGTGAGGATTTGTACTATCGTTTGAACACCGTCCCGATTCATATTCCGGCCTTGCGCGACAGAAAAGAAGACATCAAGCTGCTTTTCAGAAAATTCGCTTCGGATTTTGCCGAAAAATACAGAATTCCGGCGGTGCAACTCACTCCGGAAGCCCTCGCGATGTTCGAAAACTACCGTTGGGACGGTAACATCCGCCAGCTGAAAAACGTCACGGAGCAGATCTCAATCATTGAAAAAGAACGAGTTATAACACCTGAAGTATTGAGAGGTTATCTGCCGATGCAGACCGCCCTCCCGACAATTTTCAAAGACGAAAGCAAAGCCGACTCCATCTCCGAACGCGACCTTCTTTACAAGGTTTTGTTCGACATGAAGAAAGACATCGCTGAGCTGCGCAAGACCGTCGACGAGCTGTCGTCAGGACAGATTCCGACCGCAACACCGATAGCAACGCCTATCAAAGCCACCGTAATCAACCGCGTTGACGAAACTCACATGGTGGATTACGAAAACACTCAGGATGCCGAAGTCGAATATCTGCAAGAAAAGCCGACAAACGACAACCTTTCGCTCCAAGACAAGGAAAATGAAGTGATTATCAAGGCTTTACGCAAATATAACGGCAAGAGAAAAGACGCTGCCAAAGAACTTGGAATCAGCGAGCGAACGCTGTACAGAAAGATTAAGGAATACGATATTAAAATGTGATGCTGAAAAAAGTTAACACCTTATTAATATTATTAGCGGCATTTTTGCTGACAGGCTGCGGAATATATTCGTTCACAGGAGCAAGCATTCCGGCGGAAGCAAAAACCGTGTCGGTGCAGCATTTTCCAAACAACGCGAACTTGGTCAATCCGATGCTTAGCGACATGATTACCAACACTTTGCGTGACTATTTCATGAATCAGACCACACTCGACGGCGTTAACGACAACGGCGACTTGGCAATCGAAGGTGAGATCGTGGATTACAAAACCGCTCCGACAGCTATCACCGGCGACCAGATTGCAGCGTTGAACCGCCTTACGATTACGGTGAACGTCAGATTTTACAATAGATTCGACGAATCGAAGAATTTTGAACAGAAGTTCTCGCAATACGAAGATTATCCGAGCAATCAGGATTTGAACGCTATCCAGGAAGACCTTCTGACCACGATTTGCGATAAACTCTGCGAAGACATTTTTAATAAAGCGGTGGTAAATTGGTAAAAATTGGGCAAAAAAGACTTAACACGGTTGAATGTTAGCGAACTTGAGGCGCTTGTGAAGAAATATCCGTATTTCACAGCGGCACAAGTGTTGCTTGCTGTTGGCATGCTTCGTGACGGTCACGAAAAAGCACAGCAGCAGTTGCAAAAAGCCGCGGCCATGGCACCAAACAGAAACGCGCTCCGCAAACTTTGCACCCAATTGCCAGACGAATACACCACGCAATCTGTTGAAAATGAGATAATTCCAGAAAAGACTATCCTCATTCCGGAAATCGACCTTGGCGGGACCTCGGAAGACCTCAACAGAGAGGTGGCTCTTCTCGAAGAAAAGAAGAAATCGCTCGACGAACTGATGGCCATCATCGAAAACAAGATCGCCGAACTCGAAAAAGAGAAAAAAACGCCGAAAAAGTCAGAAAAAAAGCTGTCAAAAGCGGAAATCATCGACAAATTTATCGCCGAAAACCCGTCAATTTCACGTCCGAAACAGGAATTTTTCAATCCGATTTCAGCTGCGCAAGAGTCTGTCATCGACCAGGAAAATATCGTAAGTGAAACATTAGCAATGATTTACGAAAAACAAGGGTATTTTGAAAAAGCAATTTCAATTTATGAAAAATTAAAATTAAAATATCCAGAAAAAAGTATTATCTTTGCGGCTCAAATTAATGCGTTAAAAAATAAGTTAAACAATTAATATTTAAGAAGATGTACGTAACAATTTCAGTATTAATCCTTATCGTCAGTTTCTTGATGATGTTGGTTGTATTAGTTCAGAATTCAAAAGGTGGCGGATTGGCATCTAACTTCTCATCACACAACCAGATTCTTGGCGTCCGCAAGACTACCGACTTCTTGGAGAAAGCAACTTGGACACTCGCAGTCCTTTTAGTGCTTTTCTGCCTTGCTTCAAGTGTAGCTATTCCAAAGGGCGGCGTGCAGGGTGCAGGTAAAGCTGATACCAAGATGCGCAACCAGATTGAGAACGCTATGACAACTCCAATGGAGGTTCCAGCTGACGCAGAGGCTGCAGAATAATCTGATAAAACAAGACAAAAAAATGTCAGAATGTCACATTCTGACATTTTTTTTATTATTTAGCTGACAAAAAACCGTTTGGAATGATTTTTGATATGAGAAAATCGCAAGAAAATAACAACAAAAATATAATATCATGGCAAAATTGAATATCAAACCGTTGGCAGACCGCGTCGTTATTGAGCCGGCTGTCGCAGAACAGAAAACCGCAAGTGGAATCATCATCCCTGACACAGCAAAAGAGAAACCTCAGCAAGGCACAGTCGTGGCTGTCGGTCCTGGCACAAAAGACAACCCTGTCACAGTGAAGGTTGGCGACACTGTCATCTACGGCAAATACGCAGGCACCGAGTTCCATCTCGACGGAAAAGACTATATGATTATGCGTGAAAACGATATTATAGCAATCATCTAATTTTGTAAATAATTAAAAATCAAAGAGATATGGCAAAAGATATAATGTTCAATCTGGATGCACGCGACGGCTTGAAAAAAGGCGTCGACGCATTGGCAAACGCAGTGAAAGTGACCCTCGGACCTAAAGGCCGCAACGTCATTATCGAGAAATCATACGGCGCTCCTCATATCACAAAGGACGGCGTGACAGTGGCAAAAGAGATCGAACTCGCCGACCCGATTGAAAACATGGGCGCTCAGCTCGTGAAGGAAGTCGCTTCGAAGACCAACGACCTCGCAGGTGATGGTACAACAACAGCTACAGTATTGGCACAAGCTATCGTGGCAACAGGTTTGAAAAACGTCATCGCAGGTGCAAACCCAATGGATTTGAAACGCGGTATCGACAAGGCAGTTGCAAAGGTTGTCGAATCATTGAAAGCTCAGTCAGAAATCGTTGGCGACAACAACGAGAAGATTCGTCAGGTTGCTACAATCTCAGCTAACAACGACTCAACAATCGGCTCACTCATCGCTGAGGCAATGGGCAAGGTGAAGAAAGAAGGCGTCATCACAGTTGAAGATTCAAAAGGTATCGAGACATACGTCGACGTCGTCGAAGGTATGCAGTTTGACCGTGGTTACATCTCACCTTACTTCGTCACCGACACAGAGAAGATGGAAGCTGTCTACGACAACCCATACATCCTCATCTATGACAAGAAAGTCAGCGTGATGAAAGACCTTCTCCCAGTTTTGGAGAAGACATTACAGACAGGCCGTGCATTGTTGATCATCGCTGAAGATATCGACAGTGAAGCACTTGCAACATTGGTCGTCAACCGCTTACGTGGCTCATTGAAGGTCGTGGCAGTCAAGGCTCCTGGCTTCGGTGACAGACGTAAAGAGATGCTCGAAGACATCGCCATCCTCACAGGCGGCACAGTCATCAGCGAGGAAAAAGGCTATCGTCTTGAAGATGCCACATTGGCAGAACTCGGCTCATGCGACAAAATCACTGTTACAAAAGACAATACAACAATCGTCAACGGTCACGGTGAGAAAGAAAACATCCAGGGTCGTGCAGCACAGATCAGATCACAGATCGCTACCACAACATCTGACTATGACCGCGAGAAACTCCAGGAGAGACTGGCAAAGATCGCTGGTGGCGTAGCAGTCATCCACGTCGGTGCAGCATCAGAAGTTGAGATGAAAGAAAAGAAAGACCGTGTTGAAGACGCTTTGAACGCAACACGTGCAGCTATCGAAGAAGGTATCATCCCAGGCGGTGGCGTCGGATTCATCAGAGCTATCAAGGCTTTGGAGAAGATGAAAGGCGACAACGACGATGAGACAACAGGTATCTGCATCATCAAACGCGCTTTGGAGGAACCTCTCCGTCAGATCGTCGAGAACGCCGGCCTCGAAGGCTCAGTGGTCGTCAACAAAGTGGCTATGGGCAAGGGTGACTTCGGCTTCAACGCACGCACCGAGACTTACGAGAACATGCTCAAGACAGGTGTCATCGACCCAGTTAAGGTTTCAAGAGTGGCACTCGAGAACGCAGCATCAATCGCAGGCATGCTCCTCACAACAGAATGCGTCATCTCCAACCACAAAGAAGAAAACCCGGCACCACAGATGCCACCTATGGGCGGCGGAATGCCAGGAATGATGTAAAAAATCTCCGAATCTCAGCTTCGTGTCGTCCTTTGATGATGACATGATGATTACCAATCGGATGGTTTAAGAGATACGGCTTAAGATTTATATCGAAAGTAATTTGAGTACGGCAAAAATGATTGCTGTACTCATTTTTTATTGCCTTCGCTTCGGTTACAAAGAACTTGTCAAGCTTTCTTCCGCCCCATTTTAGGATGGTGTAATCTGTCAACGGAAGGTCACCTTGCACAGCAACACCTATTCCCGACTCGAAATGTGTGCGCATGTTCTTTTTATAGCACATCGACAGCGGCACGGTGCAGTGAGCAAACATTGAGGTTTTGTCGGTCAGGATTGAAGGATTCGCCATGAACGCAGGCTCGTTGCACAGTTTCTTGGCAAGCAGCATGGTCATAAGCGTTTGCATGTCGCCCTCGCAGCCAGCCACGATGCCTTCGTCGTTGAGCTTCGCTAATGCCAAACAACTCGTTGTGTTACATGCTTTTACAATATCAAAACAACGGATTGTCATGGCATCCAGATGTTCTTTCTGACAAATCATTTTGATGGCAGAATATGTCTTGTCTGCCGCCAAAATGTCGGTTTGTGCCGTTGTGCCAACACCATCAATCAGGCGTTGTAAATCTATAAAAGCGGTTTCTATTCCAAAATGTTTGCGAAGGTAATCGTAATCGATGCCAGATGCAATCAGCCAATCGGAAGGGTTGCCGAAAACGCCAATGCGGGTACCGGAAAACAATTGTAAATATTGGGACGTGGCACGCCGCGTCCCTACAATATCATTTATAATTTCATCGTTCGTTCCGTGCAGAATCCGTCCCTCCATGCCGTTTTCCGACAAATATGACAAAATTTCCAGCGATGCCGCCAGCGAATTGTTTCGTCCGTCGGCAATTAATGTGAATTTTTGTTGGGACGTGGCGTGCCGCGTCCTGTCATCAAATAATGTTTTGAACAGATTTTCCACGCCACCGGTGGCAACCATCACGTAATCAACATCCTGTAGGGACGTGGCGCACCGCGTCCCTACAGTTTCATCACCGATTATTGTGATTTCCGCATTGCATTTGTCTTTCAACAAACCCAACAATTCGGCGTATTCTGTACGGACAAAATCGTCGGATTGGAATGACGATCTTAATATTAAGATATTCATTTTTAATGTGTTACAACAAAACGTTGTGCCTTTTCGCCAATTTTCACGAAATAAACACCGTTTTCATAATTTGACGTGGCGATATTCAATTCATTTTCAGCGAAAAATTCAGTCACCTTCTGACCTAAAGCATTGTAAACGCTGACGTTTCCGAGATTCTCGCCATTGATCTTCAGGAAATCGTTGACTGGATTCGGATAAAGAGTGAAATTGTTTGCGCCAACCTCACCAACTCCCTCATATACGGTAATTAAAACTGGCAATTCATATTCTCCAAATGAAGTCACAAGTTTTAACGTGTCATTCATCTCATAATCTCTTATACCAAGGAAATGAACATAAACATCAAGACTATCAGATGAAGCTATTGTCATGCCTTTTATATCATTTCCTAAACCTAAATCATCAGAATCCAGGCACAAAAAGCTATATTGTGAGGCCATATAATCTTCTATCACCACATCGACAGTTGTCTCATTATAAATAGTAAATTTTCCTGGTTCTTCAATGCATCCGCCCATGTTCATCTCAATAACATCTACGTTAAACACCACTTCACCTGCCGGAGCTGTGCAGTCGTGTTGTTGGATTCCGTATGGTGTCAAAGCGTTGATAATGGTCTGCGCATTGTTGATTGGCCATAAATCTTGAATCAAGATAGAGTGGTCAGGAGCGATGAGAATCACTGTCGGATATTGACCAATCTGGTATAATGAGTTGCAGATAGTGGCTCCGCCGCCTGCAGTGCTGATTGTCGGATACTCAACACCATAGTTTGCAGCCCAAGTCTGGCACGCTGCATCGCCATCAGAGACTGAAACTTCAATATAAAACACATCATACATATTGCAGCCAAAAGCATAATACGACTCAACAACCTTTGGTGTTGCCTGCTGGCATGGACCACAAGTGGTGAAGAAGAAATCCATGAGAACATATTGTCCGCCATCAAGGATATCAAACAAATGGACTTCTGTGCCATGACAGTCGGTTGCCGTGAAATCGACAGCAGTAGTAAGAGGACATTGACCTAACATATTAAGGCTCAATGAGATAGCAAAGATAAAAGTAAAGATTTTTTTCATGATGTAAATTTTTAATGTTAATATCGAAGCAAAGATACAAAAAATTTCTGTCATTTCTGCAATTTCTGCGTGAGTTTTTGTAATTTTGCATCTTGTATGGAAGAAGATAGACCGAGAAAACGCGATAGAATTATCAAAGGATTTTCAAAGCTTCTGAAAGAGGATAAATTGAAGGCTGTTTCAGAGTATATTGAGAATCCCGGAGAGTTTATTGCCCTTTTGAAAGGTTTTTGGTACAGCGATTCGGAGAAGCAGAAACAGTTCGATGAGTTCAGCGAAAACACTATCTCCAACTTCCATATTCCTTACGGCGTGTCGCCAAATGTGGTTATCAACGGCAAGATTTACATGGTGCCGATGGTCATCGAGGAAAGCAGCGTAGTGGCAGCGGCTTCGGCGGCGGCTAAATTCTGGGGCGACCGAGGCGGTTTCCACGCCGAAGTAATTGACGTTCAGAAAGTTGGACAACTGCATTTCTGCTATAAAGGCGACAAAGAGACACTCAAAAACCTCATGCCTGAGATTGAGATTGACCTACGTAATTCGACGAAAGAAATCACCGCCAAGATGGAGAAACGCGGCGGCGGAATCCTTGACATTCAATTAGTTGACTTCACTGATAAGCTCAAGGATTACTATCAGTTGCGAGTGACTTTCAACACCTGCGACTCAATGGGTGCCAACTTCATAAATTCATGTCTTGAGACGTTTGGACACACCTTACAAGACTATTTCCTCCGTCGTGGCGAAAACGTTGAAATCGTGATGGCTATTTTGTCGAACTACACCCCGAATTGTCGCGTGAAAGTGTGGGTTGAGTGCCCGGTTTACGACCTTGATGGCGTCGACGAACACCTTGATGGGCAAGGATTTGCAGAGAAATTTAAGAAAGCTGTCGATATTGCGCACATCGACGAATATCGTGCGACAACACATAACAAAGGTATCTACAACGGTATCGATGCAGTGGTGATTGCGACGGGCAATGACTTCCGAGCAACAGAGGCGGCTGGTCATGCTTACGCCTCGCGCAACGGACATTACGAGTCGCTGAGTTCGTGCGAGATCAAAGACGGAATGTTCAGATTCTGGCTGGAAGTACCAATTGCGCTCGGCACCATTGGCGGCTTGACGAGCCTCCACCCTCTCGCAAAAGAGTCGCTTGAGTTGTTGGGGCATCCTTCAGCGCCTGAGTTGATGACGATAGCAGCCACCATGGGACTCGCAAACAACTACGCCGCCGTCAAATCGTTGACAACCAAAGGAATACAGCAAGGTCACATGAAGATGCACCTTGCCAATATCCTCAACCAGCTCGGTGCCACCGACGAACAGAAAGCGGCAGCGCTCGTGCATTTCAAAGATGTCACGGTGACTTATGCCGGAGTTGAAGATTTCTTAAAAAACAATGGTTAAGTTCCATGCCAACGGAAAATTGATGCTAACAGGCGAATACCTTGTCCTGCAAGGCGCTCGCGCTTTGGCTTTGCCGTTGAATTTGGGTCAGTCGCTGGAAGTCACGACCATCAACGACGCCAACGGCATGATTCACTGGGACGCCTACACCCCAAAAGGCTTCTGGTTCGCCTCCATCTTCAGCAAGCACGACTTCACAGTCCACGCATCAGACGACATGGACAAAGCCGACAATCTCAGCAAGATTTTCAGAGCCATTAAACTATTGAATCCCAATATTTTACAAGATAAAAACGATTATTTTTTCACTACTCGTTTGGAGTTTGACAAAGATTGGGGACTCGGCAGCAGTTCAACTTTGATTTCGTTGCTGGCTCAATGGGCTAATGTGAATCCTTACGAACTTTTGAGAATGACAATGGGTGGCTCAGGTTATGACATCGCATGTGCAACAGCTTCACAACCAATAATTTACCATCTCGAAAACGGAAATCCGATTGTTGAAAAAGCTGATTTCAAGCCTGACTTTTATGATAAATTATATTTTGTTTATCAGGGGCATAAACAGAGCTCCGAAAAAGAAGTGAAATCGTTTAAGGAAAGGGCGCAAAAATTGGACTTATCCTCTGAAATCTCCGAGATTTCTGAAATCTCCGAGAACTTGATAAGAGCTACTTCCTTAAATGATTTTTGCGCCCTTTTAACCCGTCACGAAGAAATTATGAGCCGTTGTTTGGAACAGCCTATATTAAAAGCACAATTTCCTGATTTTCAAGGAGTTGTCAAATCGCTCGGAGCTTGGGGCGGCGACTTTTTCTTAGCGGCGACTGAAATGTCTGAAACGGAAGTGAAATCTTACTTCAATAAAAAAGGACTGAACACTGTGATTCGATACAACGAAATCGTCTTATAATTTTTTTGCCATAATATTTGGTAATTATAAAAAAATACCGTATAATTGCATTTTAATTGTATCGAACATTATTGTGATAATGAAAAATAAGAACATTTTTATAAGTCTCTCATTTTTAATATGTTTGCTCTTCAGTATGCCGCAATTCGCCATAGCTGAAAATCAAAAGGAAGAAAAATATAATGCTGGAGAAACGATTATTGAACACATTCTCGACTCGTATGATTGGCATATCTTCACTTGGAAAGGTCATCATGTGGGTGTTTCTCTCCCAATCATTGTATTCAATGAAGGTAAATGTTACACTTTTTCATCAAAAGTTTTTCATCACAGCGACACTTACGTCACAGTAAACAAAACCAATTCCGAAGATATCACATTCGCAATACCTCACGAAGGCAAATACAAAGGTAAAGTGGTGATTCTCAATGCAGATGGAACACAAAAACGTCCGTTGGACATCTCGATAACGAAAAATGTTTTGGGACTTTTCATTTCTTGCACATTACTTGTAGTAATGTTCCTCATCGTTGCGAAAGCCTACCGCAAAAGAGGCGAGAAAGCGCCGAAAGGTCTGCAATCGCTGTTCGAGTGGCTCATTTGCTATGTTCGTGACGACATCGCGTTGAAAGCCATCGACAAAAAGCATGTCGACCGTTATCTCCCCTATCTGATAACTGTGTTTTTCTTCATTTTCTTCAACAACCTGCTGGGTTTGATTCCATTTTTCCCATTCGGCGCCAACCTTACGGGAAATATAGCAATCACTGCGACTTTGGCGGTTTTGACTTTCTTGATTACAAACCTTTTCGGAAACAAAGAATATTATAAGGATATAGTAAACACTCCAGGTGTGCCGTGGTTTTTGAAACTGCCTATTCCGCTGATGCCGATTATCGAGACGGTGGGTTGCTTCACAAAACCGGTGGTGTTGGCGATACGTCTTTTCGCTAACATCACAGCAGGCCATATCGTGGTGTTGGGCTTCATCAGTAGTATTTTCATCGTGGCGCAGATCAGCGTGGGCGGTGGCATCGGAATGTCGGTATTCTCATTGATTCTCGTTATTTTTGTTGATGCAATCGAATTGCTTGTGGCCTATATCCAAGCTTATGTTTTCACTCTGCTTTCGGCATTGTATTTCGGAATGGCGAGCAAGGAACATCATCATTAGAAAAACGTTTTTATTAACTAAATAAATTAAAGTTATGTCATTATTAGTCATGTTACAGGAAGTAGCAAAAGCAGCAGTTGACTTGGCACCTCTCGCAAAATTGGGCGCAGGTCTCGCAGCAAGTATCGCCGTCATCGGCGCAGCAATGGGTATCGGCAAAATCGGTAGCACTGCATTGGAATCAATGGCACGTCAGCCTGAAGCCGCCGGTAACATCCAGACAAGCATGATTTTGGCAGCCGCTTTCGTGGAAGGTGTTTCACTTTTCGCAGTGGTCGTCTGCTTGCTTATCGCTGTTGCTTAACAAACCGGTCTTAGGTTGTAACGGTTGGTTGCAACCTAAGATTCTCTTTTGAAACAAGTAAAAAAATAAAATATGGAATTAATATCTCCTGATTTTGGGTTGGTTTTTTGGATGACAATCGCATTTTTGATTGTGTTTTTCATCCTTGTGAAATTCGCTTTTCCGATAATCGGGCAAACACTGAAGAAACGTGAGGAGAAAATCACCGAATCACTTGAATTGGCTGAACGCACTCATGAAGAGATGAAAAATCTTCAGGCCAAAAATGAGGAACTTCTCCAGCAAGCCCGCGAGGAACGCGAAGAGATGCTCAACGAGGCACGCCAATATCGCGACAAAATCATCGAAGACGCCAAGACAAAGGCAAAAGAAGAGACCGACCGCATCGTGGCATCGGCAAAGGAAACGATAGAAAACGAGCGCAAAGCCGCGATGACCGACATCAAGAACGAGATCGCGAATATCTCCATCAAAGTGGCCGAGAAGATTCTTGAAAAAGAACTCACAAAAGACGAGGCTCAGATGGATTACATCAACAAGATTATAAAAGAAACTGACAATCAATAAGATAGTATGAGAAACACACTTTTAGTACGCCGCTACGCCAAGGCATTTCTCGATTACGCCATACAAAACAATATGGCGGATGAAGGACTTGCCGACCTCGAAGTGATAAGCACAACACTTCAGGCACACCGCGAGTTGCGTAGCATACTATCACAGCCTTTCATCGCGAAGAAACGCAAAGAGGCCATTCTCAAGAGGATTTTTGGCGAAAAAATCTCAGAAAAGACATTGCAATTCATTGATTTGATGCTCGATAAGAACCGTCCGGAACTGATTCAAAACATTTTCGACACTTATCAGCTTCTTTATAATGAATACAAGAATATCGCAGTGGTTACAATCACCACGGCAATAAATATCGATGAGCCGACACAACAGAAACTGCTCTATTTCGTAAAAGATAAAATCAATGGTAACGTCCAGATTATCAATAAAATAGACAAAGAAATCATTGGCGGATTCATCATCAATTATCTCGATTATCAGTATGACGAGAGTGTTCGCACGAAACTCAAGAAATTAGAAGCGTTATTCACTGATAATCTTTATGTTAAAGGATATTAAAACATTTTATTATGGCTAATATAAAACCCGCTGAGGTATCAGCAATATTGCTTGACGAACTGACCAACTTCGAGAACAACACCTCTCTCGATGTCAAGGGCACTGTGCTCAACGTCGGTGACGGTGTGGCGCGTGTTTACGGCATGAAAGACGCTGAGGCAGGCGAGCTTGTCGAGTTCGAGAAAAACGGCGCGATGGGCATCGTGCTCAACCTCGAGGAAGACAACGTCGGTGTGGTGCTTCTTAGCGAAGCCGGCAACATCAACGAAGGCGACACTGTGGTCTGCACGCACCGCATCGCATCAGTGAAAGTGGGCGAAGGACTGCTTGGCCGTGTCATAAACACCCTGGGCGAGCCTATCGACGGCAAGGGCGAGATCAAAGGCGAGACAGTCGACATGCCACTCGAGCGTAAAGCTCCGGGTGTCATCTATCGTAAACCTGTTGACGAGCCTCTCCAGACAGGTATCAAGGCTATCGACGCCATGATTCCAATCGGACGCGGACAGCGTGAGCTTATCATCGGCGACCGTCAGACAGGAAAGACAGCAATTGCTATCGATACTATCATCAACCAGAAAGAGTTTTACGAAAAAGGTGAACCTGTTTATTGCATCTACGTGGCAATAGGCCAGAAAGGTTCAACCGTAGCAAATATCGTGCAGAGTCTTGAAGACCATGGCGCGCTTCCATACACTATTGTAGTGGCCGCTACAGCTTCTGACGCTGCCGCAATGCAGTATTACGCACCGTTTGCAGGTGCAGCTATCGGCGAGTATTTCCGTGACACGGGCCGTGCGGCTCTCATCATCTACGATGACCTGTCGAAACAAGCCGTGGCTTACCGCGAGGTCTCCTTGCTGCTCCGTCGTCCACCAGGACGTGAGGCATACCCTGGCGACGTGTTCTATCTGCACTCACGTCTCCTCGAAAGAGCTGCAAAGATTATCAACAACGATGCAATCGCGGCTAAGATGAACGACCTTCCGGAATGCTTGAAAGGCAAGGTGAAAGGCGGCGGTTCATTGACGGCACTTCCAATCATCGAAACGCAGGCAGGCGACGTGTCGGCATACATCCCGACCAACGTCATCTCCATCACTGACGGTCAGATATTCTTGGAGACGAACTTGTTCAATGCAGGTATCCGTCCGGCTATCAATGTGGGTATCTCAGTGTCACGTGTAGGTGGTAAGGCACAGATCAAGTCAATGAAAAAGGTTGCAGGAACCTTGAAACTCGACCAGGCACAGTTCCGCGAGCTCGAAGCATTCTCGAAATTCGGTTCCGACCTCGACGCTGCAACACAGGCAGTGCTCGACAAAGGCCGTCGTAACGTTCAGATTTTGATTCAGCCACAGTCGTCACCTTTGAGAGTTGAAGAAGAGGTGGCAATCATCTACTGCGGTGTGAACAACCTGCTCAGAAAGATTCAGCCGAGCCAGGTGGCAGAGTTCCAGAATAAATATCTCGACGTGCTGAACAGCTCTGAAAAAGAGACAATGAACGCTATCAAAGCTGGAAACTATAACGACGAAATCACTGCTGTGCTGAAGAAGACCGCAGAAGATATAATCGCTGTAATGACTAAGAAAGACTGACAATTATGGCAAATCTCAAGGAAGTTAGGACCCGAATCAACTCGGTGAACTCGACGATGCAGATCACCTCGGCGATGAAGATGGTGTCGGCATCGAAGCTCCGCAAGTCGCAGACCGCGATTTTGGCGCTTCGTCCATACGCATCCAAACTCTACGAGATAATGCAGAATCTGTCGGCAGCAATGCAGACATCGACCGAAGGCGTTTACACGAAGATTCACAAGGAAAACATTGAAGACGAGAAGATTCTCATCATTCCAGTCGCATCAAACAAAGGACTGTGCGGAGTGTTCAACGTCAATGTTTTACGTGAGACGTTAAACGCCTTGAAGGAAGATTATAAGGTGCAATACGAAAAAGGCAATGTCGATATTCTTTGCATCAGCAGAAAAGTTGAAGAAACACTGAGATTCAGGAAATATCGTGTCATCGGAAATGAAAACGAGCTTCTCGACAAGCTTTCGTATGATAATGCCGTGACGTTCGCCGAAAAATTGATGAGCGACTTCGTTGAAGAGAAATATGACCGTATCATCTTCATTTACAATCAGTTTAAGAACGCAGGTAGTCAGATTTTGGTGAAAGAACAATATCTGCCAATCGTCAGTTCGCAACCGATTAGTGAAGACGACAAATTCAGCAACAATGACATCGAGTATATTTTCCAGCCATCGAAGGAAGAGATTCTTAACTCATTGATACCTAAGTCATTAAAACTTCAGCTTTATAAGATTTTGCTTGACAGTTTCACATCAGAACATGGAGCGAGAATGGTTTCAATGACACAGGCGACCGACAATGCCGCCGAGTTGCTGAAAGAGCTTAATCTGTCGTATAACAAAGCACGTCAGGGCGCCATCACCAATGAGATTATTGAGATTGTGAGTGGTGCGGATGCACTTTAATGATTAAAATGGATTTCAATTATTGGGAACAATATTATTCTAAGCAAAACGCTGAGCTGATGCCATCGTTGTTTGCTCACTATGTGGCTGATATTCTTGGAGATAAGCAGGCGGAGATAATAGAACTCGGTTGTGGCAATGGTCGCGACAGTATTTTTTTCGCCAAGCAAGGTCATTTTGTTGATGCCATCGACCAATGTTACAATGAGATCTGTTTCTTGATGAATCAATATCAACATATTGATAATCTTGACTTTAGATGTGACGATTTTACGGATTTGGTTGATGACAAGCCTTACAATGTGGTGTATTCCAGATTTACATTGCATTCAGTGAATAAAGAGCAGGAGACGCGTACTTTGGAATGGGCTTACCGCAATTTGAAAAAAGACGGATTGCTTTGCATTGAAGTGCGCGGACAGAAAAACGAGATTTATAAAATGGGTAAAGCTGTTGATAATGAGCCCGATGCGTATATCTACGACAACCATTACCGTCGTTTTCTGAATTTCGACAACCTCTGTGATGAGTTGAAAAAAATTGGTTTTTCATTGGATTTTTCAGCTGAAGACAAGGACTTTGCGCCTTATAACGGTCAGAATGAGACATATATCAGGGTAATTGCAAGGAAATAATGAACGATTTTTCAAAGTTTAACGGTGAAGGCACAGTGTTGAGAAAAGCACAGATGCGCGAGGTGGCTATTTTGCAGGAAGTCGATAAGATTTGCAAAAAACACGACATCAACTACTGGATTGACTTCGGGACATTGCTTGGCGCCGTCCGCCACGGAGGTTTCATCCCTTGGGACGACGACCTTGACATATCCATGTTAAGCTATGATTATCAGCGTTTTATGGAAATTGCGCCAAAAGAGCTTCCCGACTGGCTTTTCTTGCAAAATAAACAAACCGACCCATCATACCGACGCACTATTTGTAAAGTTCGCGACCTTAATTCGCTATTCATTGAACGTCATGAAGACTTCATGTCGCCATATAAAAAAGGCATTTTTATCGACATTTTTGAAGTCATTGAATACCCGAGAGTGTCAAGAAAAACAGTGAAACGCTTGTCGAAATGGGCAAAAAAGACCGATCAATTCTTCAACGTTCCGCAGTATATCGGCGTCAAAAACATAATCGCCGGCATTACATTCCCATTTATCAGATTGATTATCAAGATGATATGGGGAATTTTAAACATAAGAAAATCAAACAATCTCGGGTTTAGATTAGAGCATAATCCTTATAACTCTTTCATTGCCAAAGACAAAATTTTCCCGCTTTCAGAGATTGAGTTTGAAGGCATAAAGTTTTCAGCGCCAAACGATTACGATGCTGTTTTGAAGAGTTATTACAATGATTACATGAGACTTCCAAAAGAGGAAGACCGCTGGATTCACTCAAAATTCATCTATTTCAACGAATAATCTGCGAGTAAAGGTTTGTCAAGGTGTTTCCAATATTCTCAGGCGAGAATTTTTTCACACAAATCTTACTGATTTCCAACGAATTAAAGCTATAAGCATTGTTGCGCATTTTAATTAATGCATCAATAAGAGCTTGTTTGTCGTCAACAGGGATAAGATAGCCGTTTTGTTCGTTTACAAAGTCACTTGGACCTCCGCAATCAGTAGCAATCACTGGCATTCCGGTTGCCATAGCCTCGATAAACACCACACCGAACGTCTCACTTCTCGAAGCAAGAACGAAAGCATCGCCTTCAGGATAAATATCTTTCAGTTTGCCACGACCAACCTCGCTCAACAAAACGACTCTGTCAGCCATATCATATTGATTTACAAGGCTTTTAAGGTTGTTCATTTCCGGACCGGCACCAACAATTTTCAAAATTACAGATTCATCATGTTTAAAAGCTTCTGCGAAAGCTTCTATCAGCACATCGAAACCTTTTATTGAAACGAGATTACCAACAGAAATGAAAGTGAAAGTCTCTTTAGGTTCACGCATAACATATTTAAAATTAGACACATCCACTATGTTATGAACAACCTCAGCGTCAACATTAAAGTTCGTTTTCAGATTTTTAGCAAGCGCATTTGAGACAGCAATTACTTTGTCGGCATTTTGATATGCTATTTTGGCAAGTTTAATATCTATTTTACTGATTTCCAATAGCTTTCGATTCAGTTTGCTGCTATGTTCGGTAACCACAAACGGCAGATTAAACTTCTTTTTCAGCACCGAAGCGATAGCCGCGATAGAATAGAAATGTGCGTGGATCACGTCAGGTTTTCCGAAAGAAATAACAGCTTTTTTATAAAGTCTCAGCAACAAATGCCGTAAAACCGGCAATGCGCGACGATAAACACCCAAAGGAAGTGAAAGCTCAAAGATTTTTATGCCATCTTTTTCATATTCGATGAAACCATATTTTCTGTTGTAACTCCTTGACCTGAAATCAATTACAAGCATTGCGACATCATTACCGACCTTGGCGAGAGCCTTTGCCTGGTCGAACTCGAAAATGCCATTAAGCGGATATTTTTCCGTTGGCATTCCTTTTGATATCACAAAAACTTTCATATTATTCCATTCAAAATTTTTACAAATTCCTTTGTCAGATTACGTCTTGAATACTTCTCAACTGCTTTTATATTATTCGTAATCAATTGATTTTCCTGATGTTTTGCCATCATGTCGAGAATCACAGACTTCATCTTTTCCTTATTGTTGAAATCTATCGTGATTCCAGTATTTGTCTCATTCAAAACCCTTGCTGAGTCACCATCTTCAGGTCCGATGCACAAAACAGGGCGACCAGATGCCATGTATTCGAATATTTTTCCAGTCAAAATGCCTTTTGCGTTCGGTGTGTTATTGACAAACAGCAGCAAAACATCCGACTTTGCCTGTTCTTCAATCACTTGATTATGAGGAATATAAGGAATTATCTCGACGAATTTTTCGATATTATTGCGTTTTATGGACTCGATGACAGCATTGTCTACTTGACCTATCAATTTGATTTTCAAATCAATTGATTGCGTCAATTCACCAATTACCTGCCAAAACGTTTCCGGATTGCGGTTCGCTCCAATGATGCCGATGTGAGACATTGTGAACATCGTCGATTTGTGTAAAGACGCACGGCCGTGCGTCTCTACAAACGTTTCATCATAGCCGTTGGTGATTACAACGACATCTTTCGCACCATGACTTTCCAAGCCTTTTGCACAATCCCAACCCACTGTAACAACCTTTGTTGCCTCTGTAAGAACCTGTTGTTCAAGACGATGATGTTTGCGGTCAGCGCATCGTGTCAGCTTCAGGTCTTTGTAAAAATCGATATCCGTCCAAGGATCACGGAAATCAGCAACCCATGGAATATTAAATTTTTTATGTAATGCCTTGGCAATCAGATGCATGGAATGTGGCGGACCTGTAGAAATCATCGCATCGACAGGATGTTCTTTAAGATATTTCGAGAGATAGCGCACAGATGGCTTCACCCACCAACAACGCGCGTCAGGAATGAAGAAATTGCCTCTCAACCAAACACTTAGATTCTCTTTCCAGCCACTTTTTGTCGCACCCTCGTTGATAAATCCGGCCTTCACCTTCTCCCCTTTCTTCATGCCGAGGAACTTTTTATAAAAGGTGTATGGCTCCGCTATCGGTCGTCTGATAACCTCAGCCTCTGGCGTCACATCTTTTTCCAACGAAGCGTCTTCAACAGGATATTCAGCGTCATCAGCGGTATAAATCACTGGCTGCCAGCCGTTTTCAGGCAGATATTTCGACATCTTCAGCCAGCGCTGAACGCCCGAACCTCCCGACGGCGGCCAATAATATGTGATTATAAGGACTCGTGGCATTTTTTAATCGTATAGTAACAGACATATACAAAGCCCAGCAAAATCAGCAGCGAAGTGATTAACTGAATTGCGTTACCGATGCGCCAAATGCTTGGTTCATAACGCATTACAATCTCATGCTGACCAGCAGGGATGATTGCCGAACGCAAGATATAATCGGCACGTAACAACGGACTTTCAACGCCGTCAATCCACATTGTCCAGCCTTGTTTGGTCCAGATTTCTGAAAAGACAACCAGTTCATCTTTCAATGAATCGAAGTTGTATTTCAACTCATTGGGCTTATAATCAACAAGTTGAACAGTACCTTCCGCAGGTGATGCATTGAAATTGCCGACAAGATTTCTAAACTCTTCATTGACAATAGCCACATTTTGAACGTCAGTGTCAGCAATGGCATCAATCTCCTCGTTTGGTGTCGCCACCCATTTTATCTCAGAGGCAATCCAAGCATTTCCGTAGGCTTCATAATTCTTGGAAAGTTTCTTCTGACCATCCTTCGAATATATTATATACTTGGTATTCAACATGTTAAGAACCTTCCAATAGTTCAAATCGTTCTTGCTGAGATAATGGTCAATGATGTCCTGATAACGACGCAACTTAGCACCATGATAACCGCCCACTGATTTATGGAAATACGAAGTGCTCGCATCGTTGAAAGTACTAACCGTAAGGTTAATCACACGATAATCAAGGTCATTGTCCTGCAAAATCTGCTTGTCGATCTCACTCATCACGAAAGGCTTATCGGCTTTGCGCTTGTCGATGAAATTGCTGTTGTTGAGATAACGTTTGTCGATAGTGAACATGTCAACCATGACCAATACTGCCAAAACCGGGAACATGTATTTCTTGTTCATTTTACCACTGACAGTCAATAAGATAACTATGCTAGCAATATAAATGTACAAGAAACTGCGCATTGCATCGTGACGGAAAATGGCCACACGCGCCTTTTCGAGTTCATTAGCAAAAGTGGTATAAATCGCTCCATCCTGACCTGCCTGCAACTGCTTGAATTGCAACGCTTCACCCTGACTAAGGAAACTGAAAAACGTCTGTGGTAACGCATAGAACAAGATACATAAACCACCAGTAATTCCCAACGAGATATACAGATATTTCTTGTTTTGCTTTAATTGTTCAGGGTTTTTGAATATCTCCGCTAAGGCGAGGAAGGCAAGCAATGGCATACACACCTCAGCAATCACCAACGTCATCGAGACAGCGCGGAATTTGTTGTAACCCGGAATGTAATCGAGGAAGAAGTCGGTGAAGCCCATAAAATTCTTGCCCCAGCTGAGCAAAATCGATAAAACCGTCGCGGCAAGCAATATCCATTTGTACTTTCCTTTCACGACAAACAATCCCAAAACAAAGAGGAAGCAGACTATTGCGCCAACATAAACCGGTCCGCTTGTGCCTGGTTGGTCACCCCAATAAGCATTCTGTTGCGCTATTGTTGAACGGAAACGGGCATCGCAGTTCTTCAAAGCATCATTATCGTTGCCGATATATCCTGATGCGCCACCTTTAGCATTCGGGATCATCAAACTCCAGGTCTCGCCAATTCCGTAGCTCCACTGTGTAACATAGTCTCTATCAAGACCTTTGGTCTGATTTGCCACGTTTTTTGTCAGCACAGGTTTGCCACGCATAGTTTCTTTGCCAAATTCATAGTTGGCATAAAGCGTGGTCCAGCACGTCAAAATCGCAATAATGGCAACGCCAGCAAGGATTCCGCTGGCTTTCAGGAAATGTGAGTATTTCTTTTCTCTGATAGTCTCGACGATTTCAGCAACGATGATACACACAACTATCAGCAGCAGATAATAGGTGATCTGAAGATGTCCGGCTCTGATTTCCAGCGCCAGCGCGATAGCGGCCAAGACAGCGCCCCAGAGATATTTACCTTTGTAAGTCAACAAGATACCTGCGATGACAGGTGCCATGTAAGCCATCGCGACAGCCTTTGAGTTATGTCCAGCGCCTATCACTATAAACAAATAAGAAGTGAAGCCGTAGGCCAATGCCCCGATGAAACTTATCCAAATCTTGCAGTCGAGCACCAGAAGCAAGATAAAAAATCCCAACATGCTGATAAACACCGCTCCAATCGGGTGTGGGAAGCCTGCCGCAAGCATCCTGCCAAAATAAGTCATAAGGTTGCTGTTTTGCGGTACGCTGATATTCCATGCAGGCATGCCACCGAACATAGAGTTGGTCCAAAGACTCTGTTCGCCGGTTTCCGCTTTAAATTCAACGATTTCCTGAGACATGCCTTTGTACATCTCGATATCGTGCTGTTTCAACCTTTTTCCCTGCATAATCGGGGAAAAGTAAACAAGCGTTATCAGCGCGAATGCGACAATGCAAAGCGCAATCCAAAGACTGTTTTTATTTATTACCTTGCCATTCATAACATCCCATATCAATTATGTTATTATAAATTCTCGGTCTGCCCGACAAATCAACATCTGGAATAAACAATCCTGAAATATCCGGCACTCCCGCATCTATGCACGGACTCGTTCCAAGAAGGTGATAATCATGATGTTTCTCATTGACAAACAATGGATTAGCATCTATCATATTGTTATAATGGCCATCCGGAATATATTCGTGTGCGTTAATCGAATCAAGACCATACTGAACCAATCCGTTGTTGAACGTAGGGAAGCAATCGGCACCCCAAAGCCATATCTGCGAACCCATGTAATACTCAAGAGTATCTGTTTCATTAATCTCATAAACACCATGATTTCTCCAGAAAATACAATTGTTAAGTTTTGGGCTGGCATCAAAAGCCATCTGCATTCCTCCACCTCCTGCACCGCAATAATTGTCGACTATTGTGAGGTTATTCAATTCCGGATCGGATGTAGCCATAGCCAAGCCACCGCCATAATGTCTCGAAACGTTATTGTATGCCAATATATTCGACACTTTCACCGTATAATTTTTGCAACGTTGGATACCTAAACCTGCAGCGTTTACAGCAAAATTATTGTAAAACACAGCATTGTTTAAAGTCATGTTGCAACTGTCAATATTCATGCCTCCGCCATAAGCCGTCGAGCTGTTGTTGTCATGAAAAACCATGTCGTGAATGTCGAGGTCGCACTTCAAAAACTGGAAGCCGACACCCCAAGTATATTCACCTAATGGAGCCTCAGCGATATTATCACAAACCTCACAGTCATGAATATTCAAAGTCGAGTTCTCCGCATAAATGGCAGCTCCTTTTCTGCGTGTCGTGTTATGATGAAAAACACAATTTGAAATTTCCATTGCACCGACTCTGTTTATATACATCATGCCTCCATCTGTTTCATCATGATTCTTTCCATACGAAAAATCGCAAAACTCAAGTTTCACATCTCCTGATTTTTGGAAATAAAAGCCCTGCCAGGCACCAGCCTCAGCGTCTTCATAATTGGAATAGCCGGTTGTATCGGCAACCGTGAACGAAATCCTAGAATTTTCTCTACCTGTTGCATAGAGATTTCCAAGCACTGTTATTCCAAAATATCCGTCAGAAATGACTGATGTTCCGGCTTGGATGGTCAAAGTTTCTCCGTCAGGAACAATCACATCATCAACAATACGTATTATTCCGCTCCAAGTACCGAACTGATTACCATAAACTTCTGTCACCGGAACAACTGGTTCAACAGGTTCCGGAACGTTTTTTTCGCGCGAACATCTGATAGTTACGAAAGCACAAAATGCCAAAATAATCAATAAGAATTTTTTCATAGAAATTATCGTTATTAATAATGTGACAAAGATACTAATTTTTCAAATAGGTGTAATTATGATTTTTTATTATTTTTGCATCATGAAAAAATGTGTTCGATATATAATGGTATTTGTCGCGGCCGTGATGTTGTGCCGTTGCGCCAATGTTGTAACCCCATCGGGCGGTCAGAAAGACACCCAGCCGCCGGTCGTGCTCAGCGCGTCTCCTGAAAACAACTCGACAGACTTCAACGGCAAGACAATTCACCTCACTTTTGACGAGTTTGTGACGCTCAACAATCCATCGAACAATGTGCTCATTTCACCTCCTTTGAGTAAAAAACCGACTTATCGAACAAGCGGTAAAACATTGATAATCAGGTTTGAAGAGCCTTTACAACCTAATACTACCTACTCTATCAACTTCGGCGATGCCATCAAGGATTTGCACGAAGGCAACGTGTTTAAAGGCTACACTTTTAACTTCTCCACTGGCGTAAGCATCGACTCGCTTTCACTCAAAGGCAAGATAACCTCAGCTTCAGCTTTAACGCCGATGGAAGGCTTTGTTGTCGGATTGTATTGCGATGATAATGATACAATTACAATCGACTCGTTACCTTATCGCGTAAAGCCTAATTATATCACCACAACCGACAAAAATGGCGATTTTGAGTTTTCCGGACTTGCTGACAAAGACTATCTGCTTTTCGCGCTGAAAGACAACAATTCCAACTTGATTTACGACCTTCCGAATGAGGAAATAGCGTTCTATCAAGATTTAATAAAGCCTTATTACATTGAAAATCAAATCGTTAAAGTCGCAACAAACGATACTCTCGCCAACGACTCCATAACGGTTGCCGATTCTATATTTGAGATTAAAAAACCAGAATATCCGAGTTATGAACTGTTTTCGTTCGTTCAAGAAGACTCAATTCAAAAGATTTTCAAGAAAGAGCTTGTCGAGGACGGTCTGCTGCGTTTCGTGTTCCGCTATCCTGCAACAAATGTCGACATTCGCGCAATAGAGGAACTCCCCGACACTTTCAACATTTTACCGGTTTATTCGACAAGAAAAGACACCGTTTTGTGGTATTTCACTCCATGCAAAGACAGTCTTTGGATTAGCATCAATAATGGTGTAAATATCAGTGACACAACGCATTACAGTCTAAAACCACGCAAAGCGGTTACCAAAAGAAGACGTGTTCAGGAAGAAGAGAAAGTAAAACGCTTAGTGATTAAAAACAACCTCAAAAGCAATAAACTCAAACCTGAGCAGACACTGGTTTTCACCTTCAACGAGCCGATTGTCAAAATCAATCAGCCCGATTCGATGCATTTCGAAAAATTAGATGAATTTGGTCTGAAATATCAGATTATCAACGGCTTACAACCTGAAAACAAATACCAAATCACAATACCGGATTCCGTTTTCTTTGGCATTCGCGGAGTTACGAACGACTCGATAAAACTCAATTTCAATGTTCAGGAAGAGTCGGCATTCGGCAACATCTACATCACTGTTGAAGTGCCTGAAAACGTGCCACAAGTCATCGTTGAGTTGACCACAGACAATGGCAAAACCGTTGATAAACAAATAATTAAAAACACACAAGAACTTTCGTTCGAGTATCTCGACCCAGGAAAATATAAACTCAAAGCCGTCCTCGACCTCGATGCCAACGGCGTTTGGAGTCCGGGTAATTTTGGCAAAAAACTGCAACCCGAGAAGATTATCTTTTACGACAAGACTCTCGAGGTGCGCGCCAACTGGGATATCGACTTGGACGAGCCGTGGAAAATAAAAAAATAATTGAAAATGAATCCATTATATCCTGTTATAAAGCTTCGTGAAGGCAAAGACGATGCCGTAAAACGTTTCCACCCATGGATTTTTTCAGGAGCCATCGCCAAAGCCGCTCCCGGACTTCAAGCCGGTGATATTGTGACAGTTACAAACTCTCGCGATGATATTTTGGGTACAGGTTTTTGCGAAGCCGGTAACATAGCCGTTAAACTGCTTTCGTTTGAGAACACAAAAATCGGTGCCATGTTTTGGCAACAGAAGCTCAACGCCGCTTTTGAAACACGCAAAGCCCTTGGATTCATTGACAATCCGCACACCAACTGCTTCAGACTTGTGCATTCCGAAGGCGACGGACTTCCTGGACTGATTGTCGACATTTATGGAAAAACTGCTGTCATTCAGGCTCAAACCGAAGGCATGGCATTGAATGTCAACGCAATAGCGAAAGCGTTGGAAGCTATTCCTGAGCTGAAAATAGAGGCTATCTACAACAAAAGCTCCGAGGCGATGCAGCGCATGGGAAAAGAAGGCGTTGAAGACGGCTATCTCCTCGGCGGAAAATGTGAGGATTTCGTATTCGAAAACGACTCCAAGTTCCTGATTGATTGGGAGGCCGGACAAAAAACTGGCTTCTTCCTCGACCAGCGTTTCAACCGTGATTTGGTGCGCCAACTTTCAAAAAACCGCACAGTTTTGAACACCTTCTGCTACACGGGAGGCTTCTCCGTCACGGCACTCCAAGGCGGCGCAAAACAAGTGGTTTCCGTTGACTGCTCAAAGAAAGCGATAACGATTTGCGAAAACAATATCGAGCTTAACGGATTCTCTAAAGAAGCCAACCCGAGCCTAGTGGAAGACGCTAAGCTTTACTTGCAAAACATGCCTGAAAATCAATACGATATGATAATCCTCGACCCTCCGGCGTTCGCGAAAAACCACAAATCGCTGCACCGTGGCTTGCAAGGTTACAAATTCATCAACAAAGAAGCTATCAAAAAGATTCAGGCTGGCGGATTGCTGTTCACTTTCAGCTGCTCGCAAGCCGTCGACAAGGCACAGTTCCAAAGCATCGTGATGGCAGCAGCCATCGAAACCGGTCGCAAAGCTAAAATTCTGTATCAGCTCTCGCAACCGGAAGACCACCCGATTAACATCTACCACCCTGAAGGAGCATATTTGAAAGGGTTGGTTTTACAAATCGATTAAAATTATTTCATTTTGTTAATAATTCCTGTTGTCGAAAACCCTTCAACCAAGTCAACCGTGACAACTTTGCCACCTTTTGCGATCACAATGTCGTAGCCGACGATGTTTTCCGGCTTGTAGTCGCTGCCTTTTACCAAAACATCTGGCTGCACGGTTTTTATCAGATTATAAGGAGTGTCTTCGTCAAAAAGCACAACAGCACTCACAAATTCAAGTCCCGCCAGCACAAAAGCACGAGCGTTCTCGTCATTAACCGGGCGCGAAGGACCTTTCAAACGCTTTACAGAAGCATCAGTGTTCAAGCCGATAACCATCACATCACCGAAAGCAGCAGCCTTAGCGAGATATTCAACGTGTCCGCGATGCAAAATGTCAAAACAGCCGTTCGAAAACACGATTTTCTTGCCGTTTTTCCTGCAATCGTCAAGCCATTTCGCGAGACCTTCTTTATCTAAAATCTTATTACAAATCTTTTCAAAATAATTCATTATTTGATTTTTTTTGCAAAATTAAAAAAGTTATACAAAAAAACACATAACTTTGCGTTAATATTTTAATCATAATAACAAAAAACATATTTGATATGAAAAAATTATTAGTTTACTCGTTAGCAATCTGCACGGCTTTATTTGCATCATGTTCAAAAGACTCCTCATCATCTGACAACAACGGCAGCGGAAGCCAGATAACGGGAAAAAGAATCAGTGAGATTTATTACAGCAACGTTGAACAATCTTATTTCTCCAATGACAACGGCCAGACATGGTCATATGTAGGTTCAACCTCTACAGACAACAACCTAATCCGCGTATGGCATTGGGAACATGATAAACTGACTTCAGTAGATTATTACTATCAGGATAATCTTGACGGCACCGACAAATTAAATTATAATAATGAAGGATTGGTTTCAGAAATCGTTTATTATGTTGATGGCGAGGAATCAGAAAGTGTTGAATTTTCATATAATGGCACGGCAATAAGTAAAATTAAGTACTTTGACCATGGCACACTGGAATCATCTTATGATGTGTCGTATGAGAACGACAAGCCTATCAGAATTACATGTACATATATGTCGGAAAATAAAACAATGTCAAAACATGGCAAAAGTTTCATGGAAAATATGTTCAAAACTGACGAAATCTCATCTAAAGATGGAATTCTACCTTATACAGAATTGGCATGGATTGACAATAATATGACAAAAATGTATGTGTTTGATTCCGACCTTGAGTATTTTGTCACTTACACATACGACAACAAAAACAATCCGTATTACGGCAGGAACTCATCAACTGCTTTAATGTTGGCATGGGGTAGTTCGTATCAACTGTCACAAAACAATGCTTTATCGGAAACATATAACGTTTACGGTGATTTATACACAGTCGACTATACCTACAATTATTCAGATAATTATCCTACGGACTATAAGTATCCATACGAGAATATATACGAATACTCAGTTTATTTGTTCAAATATACAGGCGAGACAACCTATTCCTATTCATATCTGCCAGATTGATCAAAAAAGAACATCACCACATAGGCTAAAACGCCGGTGATGAGGTAAAATATCATCTGTGAGCCGTGGTTGATGGCGGCAAATGAGCCCGCTACTTGTTCTGAAATGCCATAAAAGCCGCTCAGCAAGGTGATGGCGATAAAATGATACGTCCCAATGCCTCCTGGAACCGGCGCCACCACGCCTAAAGTGGCGATTCCGAGCAAAGTAATTGCCTCCACCACGCCCAAATGACTCGTCTCACTGAGCATATAAAACGGCATCCAGGTCATGATGACGTAAAAACCCCACACTCCCAGTGTATACAGCACAAAACGCCATTTCTTCTTCATCGTCACGACAGATTTTATGCCGTCGATGAAGCCATGCCAAAGCGAAGCGATTTTTTTGTTTTTTCGGATTATCTTTATCAAGAAAATGATGAAAACAATGCCAACCACTATCGCGATAATTCCAAGTAAAACATTGTTTATCAACTTGTTAAGAAGCGGCATCATCCAAGATGTGACGAGACTTCCGAGAAGTTTCCATTGAAAAACGATGACCAAAAACGCCAAAGTGAAAAGCACCAGCAAATCGATGATTCTTTCAGAAATCACCGAGCCAAATGTCTTGTCGAACGGGATGTTTTCCTTGCGTTTCAGCACGCTGCAACGCACCACTTCACCGAGTCGCGGAAAGATGCAGTTCGCCAAATAAGCTATCAAAACGGCTCCATAAGTCGACGAAGCCCTCGTTTTATAGCCGAGAGCCTCAATCTGTATATTCCATCGTAAAGCTCTGAAAAACAATGAGATGGCAAGACATGCCAAACTCAAAAGCATCCACGAATATTTCGCTGATTTGATATCGGTCCAAAGCTGCGACAGGTCGATGTTACGGAAACTGAACCATAACAATGCCACTCCCAATGCGAGGAAGACTATGTACCACAGGGTTTTGGACGTTTTTTTATTCAAATTTTGTTGTTTTTGTCAGGAAAAACAATCATCGGCTTGAATTTCTTAGCCTCTTCGAAGTCCATCGAGCAATAAGAAGCGATAATCACGAGGTCGCCTTTCTTCACGAGATGTGCCGCCGCTCCGTTGATGCCGATGACTCCGCTGCCACGCTTGCCCTTGATGACGTAGGTATGCAGTCGGTTGCCATTGGTGACGTCGTAGATGTCAACTTTCTCATTTTCAATGAGGTTGACAGCATCCATCAATTCTTCGTCGATGGTGATGCTTCCGATATAGTCAAGGTCGGCCTGCGTAACAGTGGCGCGATGTATTTTCGATTTAAGAATCTCTATGTTCATCTTAATAAATTCTCATGTTATCAATCAAACGGACCGGTCCGAGCTGCAGTGCCACAAAAATTCTCGCATGCTCGCTGTCTTTCCAGTCGGTGACGGTCTGCAACGTGGTCTCGTCTGCTATTTCAACGTATTCAACGTCAAATTGTTTTATCTCGGAGTATTTTTTCAGTGCCAAAGCCTTCATCTCGGCCGGACTCATCGTCTCATAATCCGCAATAGTCTCTTTTAAAACCTTGCAAATCATAGGTGCGATGGCGCGTTCATCGGCGTTGAGGCGCATGTTTCTTGAACTCATCGCCAATCCGTCTTTCTCACGAACGATGTCGCAAGGCACCACTTCGAGATTTATATTGTAATCTTTCACCAATTTTTTGATGATAGCCAGCTGCTGGAAGTCTTTTTCGCCAAAATAAGCTCTGTTAGGCTCCACAATTTCAAACAGCTTGCGCACCACGATAGCCACTCCGTTGAAGTGACCTGGACGGCAAGCACCTTCCATTACATGCTCGATGGCACCGAAATCGTAGTGATCTTCAACTTTTGTAGGATACATCTCCTCCACCGACGGCATGAACACCGCGTCGCAGCCTGCGCTTTCGAGCAATGCCACGTCTCTCTCAGGAGTACGCGGATATTTCTCCAAATCCACAGGATTGTTAAACTGGACCGGATTCACAAAAACACTCGCCACCGCAATATCATTTTCCTTTTTTGCGCGACGCATCAACGAAAGATGTCCTTCATGCAATGCACCCATTGTTGGCACCAGACCCACTGTAAGGCCCGAATCACGCTTTGCCTTCAAAAACGATTGAAGATCTGCAATATAATTAAATACCTGAATCATAACTTTCAAATTTAGTTTGAAAAATCATGCAAAATTAAACAATTCGGAAATATAATGTGCAAATTATTTAAAAAATTCGTAATTTTGCACCCAGAAATGCCCTGGTAGTTCAACGGATAGAACGGAGGTTTCCTAAACCTGAGATTTGGGTTCGATTCCCAGCCGGGGTACTTTTTTACAATATTTTAAGCTGTTTGTCGTTATAAACAATATAAAACATTTCTTCATGAAAAAAACTATATTCACCCTAGCAATCTTACTGATAACCAATATATTTTGCGCCGCCCAATCAATTGGCGAATGGACAACGCACACTCCGGGCATGAAAGTCATAAGCGTCGACATCATGCAAAATAAGATTTTCGCTGCCACACCTTACGACATTTTCTATTACAACACCGACGACAACAGCATCAACCACCTTTCGAAAATTAACGGTCTGTCAGATATCGGAATCAACACAATAAAATACGACAAATCTTCAAATCTGGTTTTCGTCGGATACACTAATACAAATATCGATCTCATTGATAGTCAAGATAATGTGACAAACATTCCGGATATATACAACAAATATATCCTCGGAAACAAAACCATCAACAACGCATTTTTCCATAACGATTTCATCTATGTTTGCTGCGGTTTCGGCATAGTGGTGATTGACATAAAACGCAACGAGGTCAAAGACACTTATATCATTGGAAATAACGGCAGCTATCTGGGTGTCAACGACTTAACCATCTGCAACAATGTGTTTTACGCCGCTACAGAAAATGGAATCTACTACGCTTCCGCGGATAATCAGTTCCTCGCCGACTATTCCCAATGGAAACGTTTTATTAATATGCCACACCAAACAGACAATTTCTCAAATGTTGAGACTTTCGACGGATATGTAGTGGCTAATTACTCTGACAATGAGCATGATAACAATGTCTTATTTGCCATAAACGACACCACATCATGGAGCTATTTCCTCAACGATGAGTTTGACCTGATCAAGGATTTGCGTGTTTGCGACGACCTCCTCATCGTGACAGAAAACACTCAAAAAATCACCGTTTTCGACACAGATAAGAACGTCGTGTTTTCTAAAAACAACATCACCGCACAATCAACTGTTTTTGACCCAAAACGCAATTGTTATTGGTGTGGCACAATCACCTCATCTCTGGCAAAGCTTTATCCTGACGGCACAAATGAATACATCTGGTTCAACGGACCGTTCTCCGATATGGTTTTCAGCATAACAGCTGCCGGCAAGGATTTATGGATGGCGTCAGGAGGCTACACAAGCACATGGGCACCAACATGGAAAAACAACGGCATCTCACACTACAACGGAGACTCATGGTCATATTTGAATTCATGGAATGTCCCTGCATTGGACACCATCTTCGATATCACATACGTGAAGGCCGACCCGCTTAATAACAGCATCGTTTACGCTGGTTCTTATTCAAAAGGCTTGGTTCAGTTTGAAAACAAACATGTGAAAAACGTGTTCAACCCGTCAAACAGCACCCTCGGCATGCATCTTTTGATCAAATACACCTACATCACCGGATTTGATTTCGACAGCAACAACAATCTTTGGATTGCCAACAGCGGTGCCGACAAGATGCTTTCCGTATATAAAACCAACGGTACATGGCAGGCGTTCAACATTGGCAGCGGAGATATTGGTCGTTTGATGGTCGACAAAAACGACATAAAATGGGTTTTCAAACGTGGTGGCGAGCTCATCGTTTTCGACGGAAACACAACAAAAACCGTTAACAAAAACGCCAGCTTAGGCAGCCTGCCAGGTGATGCCAACTGCTTCGTTACCGACAACAAAGGCACTGTCTGGATTGGCACCACCGACGGAGTGGCTTTGTTCTATGACTCGAAAAAGATTTTCAAAAACAGCTCCTACGCATGCTCGAGGATTCTCATCCCCCGCAACGACGGTTCAGGTCAGGCCGATTACCTTCTTTCAGGACAAAGTGTTCTGGCAATCGCTGTCGACGGCGCAAACAACATGTGGTTCGGCACCAACAACGGTGTAATCCACACCTCCAACGACGGACAAACGACATTACATCATTTCACAATGGAAAACAGCCCTCTGTTCTCTAACACAGTGAAGGACATAGCTGTCGACGACGACGGCAACGTTTTCTTTGCCACAGATAAGGGAATCATCTCCTATAAAGGCACTGCCTCAAAGGGCTACGAGACTAATACCAACGTTATTGTTTATCCGAACCCTGTACGTCCTGAACACCAAGGAATCGTTGGAATCAAAGGACTTGTCACTGACGCTCTTGTGAAAATAACCACATCAAACGGCGCATTCGTGACACATCTTCAGGCTGAAGGCGGTCAAGCCGTCTGGGACTGCACCGACATCAACGGAAGAAAAGTGGAGCCAGGCATTTATCTCATCTTCGTCAGCGATGAGACAGGCAACGAGACGTTTGCCACCAAAGTCCTGATCATGAAATGATGAACAACCCCGACAAAACCCGCGCAATCGTTCTTAAAGCCATAAAATATGGCGATAACAGTCTGATTGTCAAATTGTTAACAGAACAAAACGGGTTACAGTCGTTCATGATAAAAGGCGCTTATAACAAAAACGCCAAGATTCGCGCCGCCTTGTTTCAGCCACTCACCTTACTCGAAATCGTAAGCGCCAAATCTCGTGGAGATCTTAGCTATCTGAAAGAGGCCAGCGTGGAATATTCCTACCAGACCATACCTTTTAATATTAATAAGAATGCGATTGTGCTGTTTTTGTGCGAACTGCTGTCAAAATCGATTCAGGACGGCGAGACTGATCTCGAACTTTTCGACTTTGTCCATCATTCATTGACTCATCTCGATGAACTCGACAGCAATTATGCCGACTATCCTCTGAAATTTTCATTAGAATTAAGCCGTTTTCTTGGCTTTTCGCCTAATCTCGGCGCATATAAACCCGGATTTGTCTTCGATTTGGAAGAAGGATGTTTCCTTCACGATGGTTCAGGCGTAACTTATATCATTGACAATCAATTAAGTTCCTTATTTTACAATCTTTGTAGATGCAGTATCTTTGACGATAGCTGCCTGAATCTCACAAACAACGAGCGGCGACAGCTGTTGGAAGTCGTCATCACCTATTATAAAATGCATATCGGCGGATTCAACGATATGAAATCCACCGATATACTTAAAACTGTGCTACAATAATCAGAGATTATTCTCTTCTTTTTCTGAGCAGTCTCGCTATGAGACCTTCTTTCTGTTTCTTGCCATGATGATGGTCGTCGCTGCCATAGTATCCAGTTCCGTAACCGTAGCCATAGCCGTAACCATAACCGTAACCATAACCGTAACCATATCCACCATAGCCGTAGCTGTAACGATAGCCGTAAGTTCCTGAGAACTGGATACCGTTGATGATGATGTTCATCTTTATGCCACGCTTTTCCAAATCTTCTGTGATTGAAGCAAACACTTTCTTGTTTGTAACACCTTGACGCACAATGTAGCAGTTAGCATCAGTGTATTTCACCAGCAAGAAGGCATCGGTAACCAAAGCGAGAGGCGGAGTATCGATGATTATGTAATCATATCTTTCCTTCAACTCGGTAAACAGCTGTGCACAACGTTTCGAAGCGATAAGCTCGGCCGGGTTTGGCGGAACAGGACCTGCACAAATCACATCGAGTGACGGCAATTTGCCTGATGGCTGGATAATCTCATCAATCGAAGCTTTGTTTGCGAGATATGAAGTTGTTCCAAGTTTATTGCTCAAACCGAACTCCTGATACAAACGAGGTTTACGCAAGTCGAATCCGATAAGCACTGTCTTCTTTCCATAAAGCGCATAGATTGATGCCATGTTGATGGAAATATAAGTCTTACCAACGGATGACATATCGCCAGTGACAAGGATAGTGCTCTTCTCCTGACCTTGCGTGATGTAATCGATATTCGTTCTGATTGAGCGGAATGACTCAGCAGCAGGCGATTTCGGCGATTCGATAACCATGGTCTTCGAACTTGAACTCGACTCAATTTGCGGAATCTGTCCGATGATCGGGAACTTGGTGACTTTTTCAACATCCTTACGTTCAAGAATCTTGGTGTTGAAGAAATCTTTCAAGAAGATAAATGCAACTGGGATTAGCAGTCCGACTATCAAGAAAACGAGATAGTTCATCATTGCTTTAGGAGCGACTCTTCTCACGAGAGCCAACTTGGCTGTATCGATAATCTCATTATCCGGAGTGTTGCTGGCTTTAAGAATCTGAGCCTCCGAACGTCTCTGCATCAAGAAGTTATAGATATTCTCACTGTAAGTGAACTTACGCTGATATCCGAGCAACTGACGCTGAGTCTCAGGAAGTTCCTTAACCTGCTCGTCCAGTTTGCTGATATTATCGTTGATACCTTTTATCGTCAGTTTCGCGTTGTTAATGATATTATTGATATTCTCCAAAAGTGTCAACTTGGTCTGCGCTATCTGCTGGTCGAGACTGATAACGACAGGGTTCTTGTCGGTTGAAGTGATGAGCTGTGTCTGTTTCTTACTCGAAAGTTCAACGAGCTTGCTAACCAAATTGTTAAGAAGCGGGTCCTGAATACCCATAGCACTTGGAGCGATGAGTTTGTCAGGCTCGTCGAGGTTGGCCTCAATATAAACCTTCAAATCAGTGTAATATTTGAGATTCAGTTCCAACTCAGCCTTACGTTTTTCCTGTTCTTTCAAATAATTGAACAAATCGCTGGCTTGCTTGTCGAGATTCATGAAATCGTTACCCTGCTGGAAACTCTGAAGGTCAATTTCAGCCTCATTCAACGATTCCTGAATTTCAACCAATTCATTATCAATAAATTTAATGGTGTTTTCTGAAACTCTGTTCTTCAAGTCAAGGTCTCTCTGAATAAACTCAGCGCATAACTGATTCAGATAATCAGTGATTTTAGCCGCATTTGTACCGGTCATCGTCAAACTGAGCAATGAAGCCTCCTTATTGATAGTTGCGACCGACATTCTTCCGCTCATCATTCCAACCAGCGAAACCATGCTGTTGATGCGGAACGACAACTTCATTCTGTTATCGTTGTCAAAGTTGTAATGACTATTCAGAATAATACGGAATTTATTGTATTTACTGGTTACCGTATCACCAAAATTATAAACCTCGTCAACATTAACATTTTCAAATCTTCCAACATATTTATCCTCAGTGAAGTCATACAGCGAAGCAAAGTCGGCTTCAGCCCTAAGTCTGTACTGGCCATTATTCAAAATCTTAACTGTATACAAAACGCCGACCATCTGAGGTGTCGAATAATCCACCTCGACAGTGAATGGGTTGTCTTTATACAATTCTGATGTTGCAAGTCTGCCTTTTGAATAATATGACACATTGAAATCAAGATGTCTCAAAGCCCTTTCGGCAAGCATATACGACTTAAGGATACCTATTTCATTCTGTACGTTGCCATAGCTTCTGAAATTCATACCCGTCATCATTGATGTCGCATCCATACCCATCTTCGTTTCTTTGACATAAATGGAAGCCGACACCTGATAGACGTTTGGCGAATATCTGTTATAGACATAACCAGCCATCAAGGCAACCATTCCGAAAATGACAAACAGATACCAATAACTCAAAATCTTGATAATGAGAGTCTTTATATCAATTGTATTTTCCTCTTCTGTTTGAAGCGATCTCTGTAAATTCTGAATATCGTTACTCATAATCTAAATTTTTATCTTGATGTGTACATAAAGAATGTTAAAACTGTTATCAGCAATGAAGCCGCCGCAAAGATTGTCGAATAAGGGATACTTGTAAAACCGTATCTCTTGATTGCCAATGGCTCAACATAAATGATATCATTTGGTTTCAGATAATACTGAGGATTTGCAAGAATATCGGCATCATTCAGATTCACTCTAACAATCTGCGAACCTTCTGTTGTCTGGTGAATGATCTTCACGTTCTTCTTATTTGCGAAATCAGTGGCATTGCCGGCCAAAGCCATAGCCTGAAACAGGTTGATGTCCGACTGATACACCTGATATTGACCAGGTTTTGCAACCTCACCGAGGATTGTCAGGTTAAACAAACCGAGTTTCACATAAACGATAGTCTCTTTCTGATATTCTCCGATGATGTTCTGAATCTTTTGCTGGATCTCGTCAATTGTCAAGTCCTTGACGTAAATCTTACCAGCGTATGGGAAATCGATTGTACCCTCATCGCTCACGTTGAAACCATTCAAATAAATACCGGCGTTACCGCTTGAGTTGGAGCCTGAGCCATTTGAACCCATGTTATTTGTGCCGCTGTTGTTGAAAAACTCCGAAAAGTTCTTATCCATACTCGACACCCTGATATAAAGGTTGTCACCAGGCTGAACTTTGTAGTCGAAACTACGTTTATTCTGATAATCAATAGATGTAACACTGTCGCTCATCTGCTCTTTCTGCAGATACAAAATCTTTTTCTGCGACACGCACGATGTCATGAACGCCATCACAACAACTGCAGTTAATAATACACTTTTAAATAACAGATTTTTCATGTATTTAAATTTTAATTATTCTCAAACTTTTAACTCCGTACAAAGGATCTTTGGAATATTTATTCTCAACTTTAAAATGATATTCTCCTTTTTCGCTGAAACTCATCCCATTTATCAACGGCAACTCAAAATGATAATATCCTTCAGTTTTTTCTGATTTGAAATTACCGTCTCTATCTTTCAAACGGAAAGTGAATTCACGTGAACGCTGGCTTCCATCAGGAGCATTGATACTCAATGTGACAACAAACGTTCCATCATCATCCTCATGATAAGGATAGATGTTCGGAAACACATCCGAAACCTCCAATTCCATCACCAAATCAGCGGTCATCGGAGCTTTGACAACATTAAAATCAGCTTCCAAATAATCAAATCGGCCCCACTGCTCGCCCGAAAAATCTTTGGAAATAACAGTGCTGTCCTGCTTTTCAGAGCAAGACGATAATCCAAAAACCATGATTATCAATGCGATAAATATGCCCAGCTTGTTTTTCACCAATTCAAACCGCTTATATTCACATATAACTTCACAATTTGCAAAGATACAATAATTTCTTTATAAAAAAACAAAACTTTAACAAACTTTTAATATTTTTGTAATTGGAATAAACACAGACAATTTTTTCGTAACAACATGATTAAGAACAAGATAAATTATTCGCAACGGCAATATGTCATCGGATCGATATTCATATTGGTTGCAATTATTCTCTTGATAAAGCTTTTTGTCATCCAAATCGTCGACGATTCGTACAAACATTCTTCCAATACCAACACCCTTCGATATATCACGCAATATCCTTCGAGAGGCAAAATTTACGACCGCAACGGCAAGCTTTTGGTTTATAACGACGCTGTCTACGACCTGATGATTATCCCTTCGCAGGCCAAAGACATTGATACCGCATCCTTTTGTAAGTTATTGAATATCAATAACTCTGTTTACAACACTAATCTTAAAAAAGCTAAAAAATATTCCAACATAACACCGTCAATCTTTATTTCTCAAATCACGAAAGAGGAATACGGGCGCATAGCCGAGAGACTTTATCATTATCCAGGGTTTTATTTTCAAACACGTTCCATCCGTCAATATCCTATGCCTATCGCGGCTCACACGCTAGGCAGTATCGGTGAGGTGACAAAGCCTGAAATGGAGAAGGACTCTTACTACCAACTTGGCGATTATATCGGAAAATCAGGTATTGAGAAATTTTACGAAAAAGAACTCCGCGGAACTAAAGGATTGAAAATCACTGTTGTAGATGTTCACAACCGTGAAAAAGAACGTTTTATGGACGGCGCTTTCGACACCTTACCGAAAGCTGGCACCGACATCATTCTCGGTCTCGATGCCGACCTTCAGGCATATGGTGAGTATCTGATGGCCGGAAAAACAGGCTCAATAGTCGCTATCGAACCTACAACTGGCCAGATTTTGGCAATGGTCACAAGTCCGACCTACGACCCTAACGAACTAGTTGGCCGCAAACGCGGAATGAGATACAATGAGCTTCTTAAAGATCCCGAGAAACCATTGATAAACAGAGCAATAAGTGGCACATATCCTCCTGGTTCCACGTTCAAAATGATAAACGGGCTTGTCTCCTTGCAAAGTGGGGTGATAAATGCAAATACTGCATATCCTTGCAATGGACCGAAAAGCGCACCTATCAAATGCACACACTTCCACGGATCGCCTGTACGGCTCTACGACGCCATCGAAAACTCCTGCAACCCATATTTCTGGCAGGCTTTTCAGGATATGATGAACTCAAAACGCTTTGAAAATCAGAAAGCTGCATTCAAGTTTTGGTACGATCTCGTGACAAGTTTCGGACTGGGAAGTGCTGTAAAGACTGACATTCCGTTCACCGTGTCGGGCAATATCCCGAAAATGGAATATTACGACAAGGTGTATCATGGCGTTTGGAATGCCTTGACAATACGCTCGCTCAGCATCGGCCAGGGTGAGATTTTGGTCACGCCACTGCAACTGGCCAATGTCGCAGCTGCCATTGGTAACGAGGGCTATTTCTATGAGCCTCATTACATTAGAAGCTTCGGCAACAGCGACGACAGCGTCTCTTTTGAGAAACACATCATCAACATCGATCAGCGACATTTCAAAGACGTAAAAAAAGGAATGCAGAGCGTTTTCGAAGGCGAACACGGCACCGCAAAATGGTCGAAAATTCCTGACATAACCATCGGCGGCAAGACCGGCACAGCAGAGAATCCTCACGGTCTAGACCACTCGATTTTTATGGCATTCGCACCAGTTGAAAATCCGCAGATAGCCATCGCAGTAGTGGTCGAAAACGCTGGCTTCGGCTCAACATGGGCAGCACCTATAGCATCATTGATGATTGAAAAATACATCCGCGGATACGTCACACGCAAGAATGTGGAACAAAGAGTATTAACGACTAACGAAAACCCGAGATGAGAAGCAAAACAATTATAGGAAAAATCGATATCTGGTTGTTTATCATATATATAGCTCTGGCAACAATCGGACTTCTAAGCATTTACGCGGCAGCGTTCAACGAGGCGCATCCGCACATTTACGACTTCTCTCAAAACTACGGCAAACAGCTGGTTTTCATTGGTGTCAGCCTCGTGGTCGGGTTCATCATCTTGCTCATCGATGCCAAGTTTTTCAACGCTTTCGCATATGTTTTCTACGGTCTTTCGATAATTTGCCTGCTTTTGGTTTTGGTCGTAGGCTCGAAAATCTCAGGCTCTACATCTTGGATTCAACTCGGACCGATATCATTTCAGCCTTCAGAATTCGCTAAGTTCGGCACCGCTCTGGCATTGGCGCACTATCTTGGCAAACTCGATACTGACCTGACAAAATTCAAGACAAAAGTCATAGCATACGGAATCGTTTTCGTCCCGGTTTTGCTCATTTTAGCACAAGGTGACGCAGGCTCAGCATCCGTTTTCATCATCTTTTTACTCGTGCTTTATCGCGAAGGCATGGGTGGCAAAATCCTGATTATCGGATTGGTCGCAGCCACATTATTTATCGTATCTCTTTGTGTTTCAAAGTGGTACATCATGATTAGCCTTGCGGTTATTTATGCGTTCTTCCTCATGATGATCAATCGCACAAAGAAAAACATCTTGTTGGTTACAGGCATCCTCATCGCCGCATGCGCCTTCGTTTTCTCAGTTGATTTTGCATTTCACCATGTTTTGAAGCCGCACCAGCAGACACGTATCAACATCATTTTGGGTAAGGAACACGACACGAAAGGCGTTGGCTACAACCTGAATCAGTCAATGATTGCTATAGGTTCCGGTGGTTTTTCCGGCAAGGGCTACCTCAAAGGCACCATGACGAAATACAACTTCGTGCCTGAGCAGCACACCGACTTTATTTTCTGCACCGTCGGCGAAGAGTCAGGATTTATGGGAAGCTTCGCCGTGATAGCTCTTTATTTAGCTTTAGTGTTGAGAATCATTCATTTAGCTGAACGACAACGATCTCCGTTCAGCCGAATATATGGCTATGGAATAGCGTGTATCTTCTTCTTCCATTTTGCCATAAATATAGGAATGACAATCGGATTAGTGCCAGTCATAGGCATCCCATTGCCATTCCTAAGTTACGGAGGCTCAAGCCTTTTGATGTTCTCTATTATGGTATTCGTGTTCCTGAAGCAAGATGCCAACAGGATGAATATCCTTTAAATTCCGAGCGAGATATTCAGGCCTTTCGCCGTTCTTATCAAGTCGCAATCCGGCTCCACGAAGTTCATCTTCGCCACAGCGTCTTTGATTGGCACGCTTATCACATGCGGGTGACGATATGCCACCATGTGACCGTATTCCTTATTCAAAACCATCTCAAACGCCTTCACGCCGAACTGTGACGCAAGCACTCTGTCGTAAGCGATAGGCACGCCGCCACGCTGCAGGTGACCGAGTGTGGTTTCACGCATATCGTGTTCAAAACCAGCGGCTTTCATCTGTTCGATGAACTTCACTCCGATGCCGCCAAGCTTCACGTTCTCGTAGCCAGGCTCGTTGCTCTTGGTAAAGATCTGCGTGCCGTCTTTTGGCTTCGCTCCCTCGCTAATAACCACGATTGCATGACCACGGTCGTTGTGGAAACGTTCCTCGAGACGTTTCTTTACGATGTTGACATCATAAGGGAACTCAGGCAACAGACAAACCTCAGCGCCGCCAGCAATTGCTGCGTTCAGCGCAATCCAACCAGCGTCGCGACCCATGACTTCGAGCACGAAAACACGGTTGTGAGATGCTGCTGTTGTCACGAGCTTATCCACGGCTTCAGTTGCAATCTGCACTGCTGTCTGGAAGCCGAAGGTGCAGTCGGTCATCGAGAGGTCGTTGTCGATGGTCTTCGGCACTCCGATGATGTTCAAGCCCTTTTCATACAGCTTTTGCGAAATTCTTTGCGAGCCGTCGCCACCGATGTTGATGACGCAGTCAACGCCCATATATTCCAAACGACGAATCATCTCGTCGCTACGGTCGACCACTTCCCAAGTACCATCGTTTTTCTTCACTGGCCAGCTGAACGGGCCGCCTTTGTTGGTTGTCTCGATTATTGTGCCGCCACGAAAATGTATTCCGCGCACGACTTCAGGGGTGAGGCGCACTATCTCCTGCGGCTCCCAAAGCACTCCGTTGAAGGCCTGGATGCTGCCGAGGACTTCCCAGTCGGTCTCCTGCGACGCACGCTTCACAATAGCGCGAATCACAGCGTTCAAACCCGGGCAGTCGCCACCACCAGTGGTTATTAAAACTCGTTTCATGTTATTAATCTTTCAAATTCAATGCGATTTGCAATTCATCAAGCTGCTCCTGTGCAATCGGTGACGGTGATTCCGCCATGACATCGCGTCCCTGGTTGTTTTTCGGGAATGCGATGAAGTCGCGGATGCTGTCTTGACCTCCGAAGAGCGAGCAGAGGCGGTCGAAACCGAATGCCAATCCTGCATGAGGTGGTGCTCCGTATTCGAAAGCGTTCATCAGGAAGCCGAACTGCTCCTGAGCCTTCTCGTCGGTGAAGCCGAGAGTGTGGAACATCTTCTTCTGCAGGTTCTTGTCGTGGATACGAACCGAGCCGCCGCCCACTTCAGTGCCGTTGAGCACGATGTCGTAAGCGTTTGCGCGAATCTCACCCCATTTGTCAGGCTGCTCGAGGAGGTATTCATCCTCTGGTTTCGGAGCTGTGAACGGATGGTGCATTGCATAGTAACGCTGTGTCTCTTCATCCCATTCGAGAAGTGGGAAGTCGATGACCCACAATGGTTTATACACGTTCGGGTCGCGCAATCCGAGTTGGTTACCCATCTCAAGACGCAGGGCGTTCATCTGAACTCTCGTCGGCATGGCTTTGCCACTGAGAATCAACAGCATATCGCCTGATTTGGCGTTGCATTTGTCGAGCCAAGTCTTCAAAATCTCAGGTGTGTAGAATTTATCGACTGACGACTTGATTGTGCCGTCTTCGATGTATTTCACGTAAACGAGGCCTTTCGCTCCCACCTGCGGACGTTTCACGAAGTCGGTGAGTGCATCGGTCTGCTTGCGGGTGTAGTTGGCGCAGCCTTCAGCGTTGATGGCGACCACGAGTTCAGCCTCATCGAACACCGAGAAGCCGTGACCTTTCGCCACGTCGTTGAGCTCCACGAACTTCATTCCAAAACGGATATCCGGCTTGTCTGAACCGTAATATTTCATTGCGTCTTGCCAAGTGATTCTTGGAAAATCGCCAAATTCGATACCTTTGATGGTCTTGAACAGGTGTTTTGCCAAGCCCTCAAACATGTTGATGACGTCTTCCTGTTCGACGAACGACATCTCGCAGTCGATCTGTGTAAACTCAGGCTGACGGTCGGCACGGAGGTCTTCATCGCGGAAGCAGCGCACAATTTGGAAGTAGCGGTCGAAACCTGCCACCATGAGGAGCTGCTTGAATTGTTGCGGTGACTGTGGAAGAGCGTAGAACTCGCCTGGGTTCATACGTGATGGCACCACGAAGTCGCGGGCACCTTCAGGAGTCGATTTTATCAAGCAAGGAGTCTCGATCTCGAGGAAGTCATTGCCTGACAGATATTTACGCACTTCCTGTGCCATCTTATGGCGCAAGATGATGTTGTTCTTGATTGGGTTACGACGCAGGTCGAGGTAACGGTACTTCATGCGGATGTCGTCGCCGCCGTCGCTCACGTCTTCGATTGTGAACGGAGGCACCTTCGAGGTAGTCAAAATCTTAAGAGATTCGACTTTCAACTCGATGTCGCCTGTCGGGTTTTTCGGGTTCTTTGACTCACGTTCCACCACGACGCCTTTAGCCTGGATGACGAATTCACGTCCTATTTCGCGGGCGGTCTTCATCGTCTCATCCGAGCTAACTCCTTCTTGCATAAAGAGTTGCGTAATACCATAACGATCACGGAGATCAATCCAAAGCAGGGCGCCTTTGTCGCGAACGCGCTGCACCCAGCCGCTCAAAGTGACTTCCTGACCCACGTTGGCCATGCGAAGTTCACCACAAGTATGAGTTCTAAACATATCGTTTGATTATTATATTCTACAAATTTGCAAATTTACAAAAATTTTAAATGTTGACCACCTTCATGCAACATTTTTTGCAGTCGAAATCGAGGCGGAAACGCCCACGATCGTTATTTATATATAAAGGTGTAGCAGGTTTACCGATTTCCTTGGAGCACATACCATTGGCATAACGGATGCAATGTTTCGTCGTCATCACCACGATTTCGCCTTCCGGCATGGTTTTTTCGAGACCTTCGTCGATATGCGTAACACCATGATTCTCATAGAATTGACGAGCTAAGGCGTTGGTGACGTTGCCGAGATATGACAGTCTTGTCATTTCGAGCGTAGTCGAGAAATCTCCTTCAATTGAATGAGATTTCTCCGCTCCCTGCGGTCGGTCGAAATGACGAGCGCCTACACGATGCCGTTCAATCAACGATTTCTCCAATTCCGTCACCAGCTGGCGTTTCATCTCACCCAAAACCGATGCAGGAATAAAATATATTGTATCTAATTGAATATCAATATTTTCAACAACAAATTTTGTATCACCCCATTGCGATAATTTGGTGCGGATGTTTTCAAGAGCCTTTTCAGGATTTTTTGCGATGTCTTTTTGGCATTGCAATGAAATGCTGACGTTTTCATCAACAGAAGTCAATCGGAAACCGTCAGAGGTCTCGGAAAGTGTCAGCTTAATTGGGAGTTTGCGGTTACCGGTGGAGTTTTCGACAGATTTTTGCCAGATGATGTCGAAGTTTCTATACAATGAGATTTCTCGACTACGCTTCGCTTCGCTCGAAATGACGATCTTTTTTATGTCATTTCGACCGACCGAAGGGAGCGGAGAAATCTCCTTTGAACACAAGATAACGTTCCCTTCTACCCCATTGACATTAAATCCTTGCAACTGTTTGTCGTCATCCAAGAAACAGAGCCCGTCACCGTTGTGAAGGATGACACCTTCTTTCAGTTTGACTGTCACATGTTTGCCGTCGATTTTTTTGATTTCGCCTATGTGTTCTCCCATTGATTTCGGGGTAAACGGCGCATCGATATTTTTCTGACGGCCGTGTGCGAAATAGTCAGTGAAACCACGGGAGAACGACTTTTCAAGGTTAGGTTCGAACGACGGTGAAGAGACACCGTGCGAAGCACGTTCCAAATCTGAGCGACGTTCTATGATTTCATCAATGGCGCGACGATAATATGCTGTCGTGTTTTTCACATAATCGGAGTCTTTCAGTCGGCCCTCGATTTTAAATGAGGTGATGCCTGCGTCGATGAGTTCCTCAAGATTTTTCGAGTTGTTCATGTCGCGCAACGAAAGCAGATGTCGATTGGCTATCAACACGTTACCTTTTTCATCTTCGAGATTCCATGCAAGTCGGCATGGCTGCGCACAGGCTCCACGGTTAGCCGAACGATGTCCGATGACGTGACTCAGATAACACTGACCGCTGTAGCTGACACACAAAGCACCGTGAACGAAAAACTCCAGCGGAACTGTCGTCTTGGAACGAATTTCTTTTATCTCGTTGATACTCAATTCCCTAGCAAGCACAACCTGCTGAAAGCCAACATCTTCCAGAAACTTCACCTTTTCAGCAGTGGTGTTGTTGCATTGAGTCGAAGCATGAAGCGCAATCGGAGGCATGTCCATCATCAGGAGCGACATGTCCTGAACTATCAATGCGTCGACACCGGCGTTGTAGCAGTCCCAAGCGATTTTTCGTGCCTGTTCCAACTCATTGTCGAACAACAAAGTATTGAGTGTGATATACACTTTCGCATCATAAATCGCAGCGTGATTGCACAGTTTTTCGATGTCCTCAATGCTGTTGCCGACTTTCTCGCGAGCGCCAAAACTAGGACCGCCGATATACACCGCATCAGCGCCGTGGTTGATGGCGGCGATTCCGACCTCAAGGTTCTTTGCAGGAGAAAGTAGCTCGATTTTTTTCACGACAATATTTTTTGCAAAAATAACTAATTTTTCTTATTCTGAATAAAGAAAATGCTTCCCACATCAATCAATTCGCCATCATATAACTCGATGATTTTCATATTATTGCGACGAATAAACTTTTTCAGTTCCTTACATTCCTTCAGATGCTTCAACGAGCCGCACACAACAACGAAATCATCGACAAGTCCGCAGCAGCCCGGAAAAAATCCATGATCATGACCCGGAAGCGCTATTTGATGCGGGTCGACGTAAAAAACATTGCGACCGTTTTCTTCCAAAACCTTCTTTATACCAAAATCAGAGGTGATGAAATTACGCTCATCCAACGCCAACAAATTGCATCGCGTATATCCTTGATTTACATTTAGTTGCACGGATTTTGTCGATATTTTTCCATACAATTCCCTAATCTTTTCATCGGTATATTTCAGGTTATGAATCAATAAATCACCAACACCTACAGCATTAAAACGGCATGTGTCGGGGTATTTATGGCCGACCGAATCATTTGGGGCACAAATTATTGTGTCACAATGTCTTTCATTATGGCAAAAGAAGAAAATATCCGGATGGGATGAGATAGAAGGATATGCCTTGTCGGAGGGCTCGAGCCATGTTACGGTACCCAATTTGGAAAGGGATTCCTTGGCTGGTTCGGGCATCATGCTACTCGCAATAATTGTCACATCGGTTTGTGGGGACGTGGCGCGCCGCGTCCCCACGACGACAACATTTTTGTATCGTTCCTGCAATTTTTTCTTATTCTCACCTTGATATCCTATTGCGTGATTCAATTGATCTTCAGGGACTTCGATAACGATTTTGTCAGTTTTTTCATCAATTTTGTCAAATTTCCTTCCCCACAACCTGCTGAAAACCATCTCGGCGAAATTCTTATGATAAGGCCCCGCAATGAGCGCCTCACCATTCAAATCGTCGGAGGTGTGAAGTCCTAAACGGAGAACTTTTACGTCGTTTTCAGTGAAATATTCGTACAAAGTCGCCGATTGCTCGACAGCTTCATCCAAAGCTAAAGGTTTATACTCTCCGTTTTTGTACATTCGTTCTAACTCAGTGTCTTTCACCACGATACACGGATAAATGCGTGTTTCTTTCGCACCAAGTCGCACAATGTCGCGAGCTGTTTGCATGTCGTTTTCAAAACTGTCGAACGGCAGCCCGAGCATCATTTGCAAGCCGAGTGTAATTCCCTCATCAACAATGATTTGTGATGCATTTTCAATATCTTGAAAGCTATGTCCGCGACCGCATTTTCGCAAAATCTCATCGTTTGTGGTCTGCGCCCCGAGTTCGATGTTTTTCATTCCGAAAGATTTCAGGATTTTCACTCGTTTTTCATCGATATAATCGGGACGAGTGCTGCATCTTATGCCATCGATTACGCCTTTTTCGAGGTACGGCTGCACAATTTTCAGAAAATCATCCTGCATTTTTTCAGGCAAGCCAGTGAAATTTCCACCGAAAAACGCCACTTCAACAACCCGATCAGCTTCTTTGAAAGAATCGAGATATTTATCTATCGTATTCTTAACATCCTGAATATCAGGCAATTGCTGTTTTCCAGTAATGCTAAACTGATTACAGTAAACGCATCTGAAAGGACATGCGAGTTCAGGTAAAAATATCGGTATGTTGTAATGTTTCATTTCGCCTTCAAAATTGCTAAAAAAACTTCAATAATCGTATATATCAATCAAAATATTTCTTAACTTTGCGAGTTATTAATATAATTGAAATTTAAAATTTAGCGACATGTTAAAACAACTAAAAAGTATCATTGTTTTTGCAACAATTGCTCTCGTAACTATTTGTGGAGTAACAAGTTGCGGTTCATCAAACAAATTATCTAAGAAAGAGTACAAGGCAAGAGTTGAGCAGGCAACCAAAGATTTGAACGCCATTCTTAACAACGAAACAGCGTGGACTTTGGAAGAGCAGCAGGCTCGTGTAAACGAAATCAAAAAGACTGATTTCTCGAAGAAGAATCCTGAAATCGTTGAAATGATTGAACGTGCCGAAGCTAAGATCGCCAGAGAGATGGCAGAAAGAGACAGACTGGCTGAGGAAAGACGTCTCGCAGAAGAGCAGAGAATCCGTGAGATGGAAGAGCAAAACAAGCCAAAGACCGGTCTCACCGACTATTTCAACATGATTGCCAATGCAAAAGACGTTGTAACAGCTAACAACGCAATAAAAGAAGCCCTCAAATTGTTCGAATCACCAGATGCAGTGGTGCTTATCCGCCTCAACAACTACGGCGACTACGACCGTCCGACAACAGCTGTCAACTACCTTAACTACATCAAGGATCAGAAAAAGGTCAACGTCAGCGTCGACAACGTGAAATACAACGAAAAGAAAAAGATTACCGAACTCGAATTAATAAAGAAATAAGATGAAAAAGTTATTATTTGCAATAGCATTCGCATTTTTCGCCCTCACAGGCTATCAGGCATTCGCACAAGAACCTGAACTCAGTCCGGAACGCAAGCAAGCCATTGACAGTCTTGCACTTGAGAAAGTCCGCGACCTTTCTAAATACGTCAAACTGATTGGCTCGAAAAACACTCCTTGGAGCGAGGCCAACAGAGTTATCGACCGTGCTGAAGAGCTTTTCGCTCCAGACGCAGAGATCGGTGTCTCATCACTCTCAAAGACAAAAGTCGAATACTATAAAGTACGTCAGTACCTCGAAAGATTGATGCGCCTCAACTACGACCGCGTCGAAATCGACTGGTACAAGATTCAGTATGTGTCTGATTTACAACGTCAACCTGACGGAACATACGTCGGTGTCATCACTATCTTCCAGACATTCAAGGGATATGACGCTGAAGGCAGACTCGTATATCAGGATACGACAAAGAAAGACATCACCGTTTATGTCAAACGTAAAGAGACTCAGATCGGCGGCCGTCTCATCGGCTTCTGGGATGTGTTGCTCGGCGACATGCGCGTGAAGGAAACAGCACATTAATCATTGATAATGAATAAATTGATAAAAGTTATAGTGCCAGTAGTATTGCTGGCACTATGTTTAAAAGTTGATGCCCAATTTATTGGCAACGTAGGCGACGTCCAGATGGACGAGCGCGAACTTATCACTATGACCAAGCAAATGGGGCAGTTCATTCACAGGTTCAACTACGAAGAAGACCAGTACGGCAAACGCTTGTATCCTGGCGATAAGGATTATCGCAGCGCACAAAAACGCAAAGACGTCCTCCCTCTTCTTTTCGACCTCAACAACCAGCGTACCGGCGGCGCTCTCCGCGACTTCTTCATCGAGGACCTGACAAAAAACAATAATCAATTTATGGAGTTTCTCGGAGGCAAATGGTACTCCGAAGTCTCCGCAAAATTTATCTGGAAAGGAAAAGTCGTCGACATCAGCATGATAATGGCTTTGGAAAAAGAAGGACTCGGCTCTAAGTGGGTGATTTCCAATGTGTTCTTCTCAGAATTCCAAAAATATTTCCCTCACGGAGAGATGGCTGAACGCGAGAAACATTTCCTGCATCCGATGAGTCACGAACTCGATTTCATGAATATTTACAAAGTATTCAACGACCCGCAAATCATTGAATATTATGCTTCTACAGACTATCTTCCTGATTATCTGACATTGTTTTTCTATGAGATTAAACAAGGCAACCTGAAATTTGACCACGTTGAAAACGTGAAATTCCACATTTTCCAAATCGACAACTGGTATTTTGAAGTGTCGTGGTTCAACAGAAAAGGTTACAACGCCGGATGGCTTATCTCAAACCTGGTTTATCTGAAAGACGAGGAAAAAGAAGCACTTTTAAAGATCTATCAACCTAAAAGATGAAAAAATTAGTTTTTTTTGCGATATTGTTTTTATCATGCCAAGGCGTTTTTGCTCAACACATTAGCCTTAGCAAAGCTGAAATTGACGAGTATTCCGAGCAGATTCGCGTGATGACGAGATATCTGGAGGATACATTCTCTTTCATTGGTAACCCTGAAGCAACAGCACAGGAAAAAGACATCGTTTTTAAGGAAAGTTACGCGAAAATCTTCAAAGACGACAAAGTTCAGATTGAAGACGACCTCGACGACAACCGCAGCACATATATAAACAAGGATGTTCAAGCATACCTGAAAGACATCGATTTCTTCTTCAAAGACGTAAAATTCACCTTGAAGATTGACGATATTGTCCCGCAAACCAACGAATTCGGCGAGACATTCTTCAAAGTGACGATGATGAGAACAATAGCCGGTCACAACATTATCGGCGACACCGTGAACAACTCCTGCAAACGCTTCATGGAAGTTAATGTTGACCCATCCAAAAAAGACATAAAGATTGTTAGCATTTATACCACCAAACTCAATGAGACAGAAGAACTTAGAAATTGGTGGAACAGAATGTCGACAGCATGGAAAGTGTATTTCGGCACTAACCAGTTTATCAAAGATTCGATTGAAATAAAAGACATCAACCATATCTACCGCGATTCTATCGTTGTTGTAAACGACAGTCTTCAAGAAAGTACAATTGCCACCGACATGTCGGTTTTGTACGAAAAACTCAAGAGTTTGACAAAAACCACTGACATTGACATCAATTCAAACTCATTGATTCACTCCCTTGACCCACTTTATGAGTTTTCAGATTTGCAGAATCTCAATATATCAAATACCGATATTGAAGACATCTCCCCTATCAGAAATCTCAACAAAATCAATAACTTAGACATCAGTAATACTGCTATAACCAATATTTCAGATTTAAGATACACCAACGAAATCAAAAATCTCAAGGCTGACAATATCAAACTCGCTGACATTGAAATAATTGGGCTTTACCATCAGCTGACGAATCTTTCGTTAAGCAACACCGACGTTGAAGACATCAGCATTCTGAGCAATTGCGAGATGCTGACCGACCTCGACATTTCGGGCACGAAAGTCACAACCCTCGATTCTATCGAATTACCGCAATCGCTTCGTTATGTCAACATCAGCGGAACTGAGATTTCCGACCTCACACCTCTTGGAAACCTCGAAAATCTGCAAGTTTTGATTGTTGATGACACACATATTAACGACTTGTCGCCATTGTCAAATCTGTTAAAACTCAATGAGTTACAATGCAGAAATACAGAAGTCGACGACCTCATGCCGTTAAAAGATCTTCCGCAGCTTGTGAGAATTTATTGCGACAACACACAAATTGATTCTGAAAAAGCCGATCTATTCAAGAACGAAAATCAGAATGTGATGGTGATTTATGAGACGCAGGCCTTGCAAAACTGGTGGGATGGTTTGCATGTGTCGTGGAAAAAAGTGTTTTCGACTCAATGCAACACCGAATTGAATCCAAGTCCGGAGGAGCTTCACGCCATCATCAGCATGAAATCGTTGACTTTGGATCCGTTCTTCATGGATGCGATGCCGATTGAGAGACTCACAAACCTCGAGCGTCTCAACATCGAAAACACAAAAATCGTCGACCTCGCTCCGCTTCACGGGTTGCACAACTTGAAATATCTCAACCTGAAAAACACCAAGGTTAACACTCTGTTACCGATTGAGAATCTAAGTAATCTTCAGGAAATCAACATTGAGAACACCAGCATCTGGAATCTTGAGCCTCTCAAAAAGATGAATAATCTGGTTTTGGTGAATGCTGAAAACAGTAAAGTCAAGTCGGATCAGGCTTATGAGTTGAAAGCAGCCCAGCCTAAGGTGATGATAATCTATCAAACTGAAGATTTGAGAATTTGGTGGTACATGCTCGATAACAGCTGGCGCGAGATTTTCAGAAGCATCGTTGAGATGGATTCAAGCCCGACAGCGTTGCAGTTGCAGACCGTCGCCAACATCGAGGAAATCACCGTTGATTCAAAAACCATGATTTCGAGTCTGGAGCCATTGACAAAGCTCATGTTCCTTAAGAAATTGGTTATCAAGGACAATCACATCACTGATTTAAGTCCGTTAAGCGATTTGAAGCAGCTGCAAGAGTTAAATATCAACGGAAATGCGGTCAACGACATCAGTGTTTTGGCAAAAGTAAAGTCATTGGAAGTGCTTTCGATTGAGAACACCGGCATCATGGACCTCAATCCGCTTGAAAACATGAAAAAACTGCGCGTGCTTGATATAGCAAACACTAACATTAAGAATATCAAAATGTTATCAAACTGCACAGCACTTGAGGAGCTGAATATCGCAAACACCAACGTTAGAAGTTTGGCTCCTGTTGAGAAGATCAGCACGTTAAGATACATCAAGGCGTTCAGCACAAAGGTCAAAGCCAAGGAAATCGAGGCATTAAGTAATAAGCGACCAGAATTGAATATTATCTATCACTAAGATTATCAATCAGATAACCCATGTGATTGGGAAGTCATGCTCTTGCATGAAAGCATTAGTAGCATCCTTATCATCGGCGAATCCGAGGAAATAACCGCCGCCACCTGAGCCACAAATTTTTATCTGGAAATGCACGTCTTTTCGCTTCAGCGAGAACAGAGGAAGCATGTTGTCGGTTATCATCGGACGCAACATAACTGTCTGATAATAAGAAAGTTGAGTTAAGTCATCAAAGAACTCATCGACTTTACCAGCAACCAACGAGTTGATGCAGCGACCGACGAAAGGATAATAAAGCTCGTCGAAAGCTTTAAGGTAACGCGGATTCTCGCGCTGCTCCTTGAAATAGTTCACCAAAGCCTTCGTCTCACTCTTTATCTTACTGTCAATCAAGAAGATATGAATATTTTCAGGTACAAAATCATTATCCAAAACCTGAATCTTTTTATCTTCAGTGAGGATAAAAGGCTTGCCCAGATAACATTGCAGAGGGTCGAGACCCGAGCTACTGCCGTGGAAACAGTTTTCCATGTCGCCAAGGAACTTTTTCAGCACCATCAAATCGTCGATTTCCTTTGATTTGAAACGGTCGTAGACAGCCGCGGTGAGAGCTCCGGAGCTGCCGACGCCATAACCCGACGGAATGCAAGAATCGAGGAAAAGACCTTTCTTTAGCTCAGCTCTAAACTTTTGAATGTCAATATTTTCTAAAAAATAATTGTCTTTTTCAAGATAATTGGCGAATACATTAAGGCTGCGGTTTGAAGAATAATTTTTCTTACCGTGGTTACGCCAGATATAATCCCAATGCGACTCGCCGGTGTAAAGAGGCATGAGCAGCGCCGGTGAGCCGAAAATCATTGAATATTCACCAAAAAGAATAACCTTGCCGTAGTATTTTTTTATTTCCATGTCAGTAATTTATTGATTCACACTATTTTGCACAATATCATCAATACATTGATTATCATGACAATACTGTAAAAGATTCGATTTAATAAACTCTTTGACTTGCTTATCACAGGCATCGGGATAGAGTAGATGTACATTCGGACCCGCGTCGAGGGTGAAGCATGCCGGAATCTTAGTATCTTGGCGGAATTCACGAACCAAATCGATGATTTTCAATGTGTTCGGCTCCATGAGTTTGTATGAAGGCGTTGACGTAGCCATCATCTCGTGCAGTTGCAGAGCCTCAGTTTCTGCAATGTCGATAAACTCTTCAAGGTCGCCATTTTTCAGCACTTTCAGTAATCTCTCGGTGTTTTCGCGTGCAGTAGCATAACGTTTCTCCGCCAATGGATGTCCGTTCATGAGCGAATGTCCGACACGTGACGAGACGCTTTTTTCTTTGTTGGAGACTATCAAAATGCTGTCGTGATACGATTTAAAAACCGGATGCACCATGTCGCCCAGCGGCACCGCATAGTCGTCGGAACTGCTTGGAACAGAAGGCGTTTCACCCCACAATGACATTATTGGGAACACGGAGCGTGCAGCACTGCCCGATGCGAGGCGTGAAAGAAACGAAGCCTTTCGCATGTCAAGTGACGTAACATCTTGATTTACAATCTTTTCGATTTTAAGAAGACATAACACCAATGCGCTCATCGATGCGGCACTTGATGCGATGCCTGACGAATGCGGGAACGAGTTGCTACTCTCAATTTCAAGGTCGAGACCTTTCAAAAATCCAAAATACTGTTGATTATCAACAAGATATTTCTCAATTTTCTCTTGGAATTTTGGCGACTCTTTGCCTTCAAAAAGGAAACGCATCGCATAATTTTCGGTCGAATTTCTAGCAACTTTTATGTGCGTTTCGGTATGGCAACGGCTCAAAGTGAAGCTGATTGAAGGGTTATTGGGCAGCTGGTTGCCGTGTTTGCCCCAATATTTCACTATTGCAATGTTTGAAGGTGAAACCGCTGAAACTGATGTCTCGTTCATTTTTAAAGTCTTTGTTTATGATGCAAAGGTAAGGATTTTTTTAATATAAATCACTCGACTGAAAAATATTTCTTATTTTTGTGACGTTAATCTTAAAAATAAATCCAATGAAAAAGATCAATATTTTCGCTTTATTTATTGCTTTGACTGTAGTATTTTCTGCATGTTCGGAAAAGAAAACCGAAAACCGCAAAGACCGTTCGGTCGGCGGAACATCAGAGGTTTTGTTTGTGACCCAGAACGACGACCAGTGGAATGGCCAGATGGGACAAGCTGTCCGCGACTTTTTCGAGGAGGAACAGTACGGACTTCCGCAGCCGGAGAAGAACTTCAGAGTGGCGCATATCAACATGCCTGCGCTCAACGATATGTTCAAAAAACACCGTAACCTCATCATTGGCGAGATAAATCCGGATTTGACAAATCCGATTATCGAGACACAGGCAGACTGGCAGGCGGCACCGCAATACGCCATAAAAATCAAGGCAAAAGATGCCGAGACATGGGTGAAAGTATTTGATACTCAAAAAGATGAGTTAAAAAACATCTTCGACAAAAACGAACGTGCACGTTTCATGGACTTTTTCCGTCCGATGCTAAACACAAAGGTTGTTGAGGCTCTGAAAACGACTTACGGCATCACGATGACAGTGCCGGAAGGTTATTATGTAGCGACCAACAAAGACTACTGCACCTGGCTTAGAAAAGAAGAGGCCGACAAGAGTTTAGGCTTGATAATCTATCAGTTACCATACAAACACACTGAAGATTTGAGTGATGCCCGACTCATCAAAGTCTGCGATTCTGTCATGAAAAAATATATTCCAGGACCTTCTGACGGCAGCTATATGGCTTTAGACAAAGAGTTTGTAACGCCTGTTTTTGAAGTCGTTCCCGACTTCCCGGCAGGTTATGCTGTTGAGATGCGCGGGCAATGGAACACCGTCGGCGAGTTCATGGGCGGACCATACATCGCCTATACCGTCGTCAATCCGGAAGCCAACAAGCTCATCACTGTCTACGGATACGTTTATTATCCTAACAAAGCCAAACGCGACTTATTGAGACAGCTCGAGACAATCATCTGGAGCTTAAAGTTTTAACTTCTGACCGACTTTTAACTCGTTGGATTTCAAATTGTTTTTCTTCTTGATATAATCAACGGTGACGTTGTATTTCTTAGCGATTTTTGTGAGATTATCGCCAGATTTCACTGTGTAAACGGTGTTGCCCGAAGTCTTCGGCTGCGATGTAGTCGATTGATTCTCAGGAGGATACACCTTCAGTTTCTGTCCGACTTTGATGGTATTTGACTGGAGGTTGTTCCATTTCTTCAGGTCGGTGACCGAACATTTGTATTTTGCAGCAATCTTACCCAATGTCTCGCCTGATTTCACCACGTGAGTGGTCTGAGTCGTAGAGCGCTCAACAGGTTTTGCGTTGCCAGCCTGCGCCATCGGAGCTCCAGAGCTGTAAACGATGAGCTTCTGCCCTATCTTGAGATTATCCGATTTAAGGTTGTTCCACGACCTAAGCTGATTTACACCAACATGATATTTCTTTGCGATACCGCTCAGCGTCTCGCCTTTCTTCACGATATGTACACTTCTGTCGGAAATCTGCTTCATCTGTTCCTGCAGTTTCTCCTTATCGATGCCACTCCTTGTTTTAAAGGTGTACAATTCCTTCTCGTGAGCAATATATTCGCCGACATATTTTTCCGGAATCTGCAATACTAAAGGCTTTTTTGCCGTTGCCGGGATTATAGATTTTGTATATTGCGGGTTGAAGAACTTGATATCTTCCATCGGGATTCCAAGCATCTCGTTAAGCTGGTCGAAATGAAGCACATCGTGCACCATAACGGTGTCGGTGCCGCCCTTGATGATACCTGGATCGAGCGGACAAATGTTATGCTCGGCAGGATAATTCATCACATAGTTGACTGCGATAAATGCCGGCACATAACCACGGGTCTCACGTGGCAGATATGGCCATATTGCCCAGTAATTCTTGATACCTCCGGCTCTGCGGATAGCTTTTTTCACGTTGCCTGCACCCGAGTTATAAGCAGCAAGAGCAAGGAACCAGTCGCCGAACATGCCATACAGGTCGTTGAGATGCTGGCATGCCGCCTCTGTCGATTTCAGCGGATCGTAACGGTCGTCGACGAGAGTGGTCACATTGAGTTTGTAGACTTTACCGGTGGCGTACATAAACTGCCAGAGACCTTTAGCGCCAGCCCACGAGCCTGCGCGCGGATTGAGTGCCGACTCCACAACAGCCAGATATTTCAGTTCGAGAGGCATGTTATATTTATCGAGAGTCTGCTCGAAAAGCGGGAAATAAACATCAGCGAGGCCCAGGATTCTCTCGGTTTTATCGCGTTTCTGAACTGCATACACGTCGATAAACGACTTCACATGCTTGTTGTAAACCAAATCCATTGTCGTGTTGCGGTTCAATTCCTCGATACGTTGAGCATAAACGCTGTCGGGGTATGACGGGATATATCCTGGAGGATAGTTGCAAGTGTTAGCTTTACTCTCATCGAAATATGGTATAACTTTAAGAGTATCAATCATTTCCAACATATCCATAGATTCATCGACAATACCTTTACCAGAATTCTCATCATCGAAAACCTTTTGAATCTGTTCCTGAATACTATCCGGCAGATTAGGATTTATCGAGTCCAATTCATACGAATCATCGAGGATGGACATGTCGATAGAGTCGTTCATAAGGCGCTGATTAGCGACGATTGTATCTGTAATTGTGTCGTTAATCTGAGCAAACGTCAAGAAAATCAATAAGATGCAGTTCATTTTCAATATTATTTTAAAATGCAAAATTACAAAAAATTTCAATAAAAATAACGCATGTATCCAACAAATAAGTATCTTTGCACCCTAAAAATTAATATTTGGAATTAATCTTTAAAAAATGAAGAAAATATTACTTAGTTTAGTTGCTTTCGCTTTAGTTTTAAGCATTAAAGTGAACGCACAGGAGCAGACGACTCCGGATTGGAAGAGATGGCATTATCTCTCTGAGGAAGAGATGAACACACCAGTTAGAAATGAGAATTTTGTTGAGACCGATCCACCGACAGGCACACCTCGTTTTGTAGCTGAATTCGAGCCAATGCAGGGTGTGATGATCCGTTACCCTCTCGGAATTCCTACAAGTTTGGTAGTCCAGTTGGCAAACAATTGCCCTGTTTACTGCATTGTGTCGACATCGCAGCAAAGCAGCGCTCAGAGCTCATTCCAGAATGCAGGTGTGAACATGAGCAATGTTCATTTTGTGAATGCATCAAGTGACTCATACTGGGTTCGCGACTACGGCCCGTGGTACATCTTCGAGGACAGAAACCCAGCTATCGTCGACAATATCTACAACCGTCCGCGTCCTAACGACGACAACATGTCAGGCGTGTTTGCCAACTATTGGCAGATCCCGATGTACGGCATGAACCTCGAGCACACTGGTGGCAACATGATGGAAGACGGTCGTGGCCATGGCGTGAGCGACAACCTCGTGTTCCAGGAAAACGGCAACAACGAGACCAACGTGCGCAACAAGATGCGTGATTATCTCGGCATCGACCCATATCATGTGACCATCGACCCTCAGGGCGACTACATCGCACACGTCGACTGCTGGGGCAAGTACCTCGCACCAGATAAGATTTTGATTGCCCGCGTGCCACAAAGCAACTCACATTATGCTGATTATGAATCTGTTGCACAGTATTTTGAGACAACAAACTGCTGCTGGGGCTATCCTTATCGCGTTTACCGTGTTGACGAACCAGGCGGAAGCACACTTGCACCTTACACCAACAGTTTGATTTTGAATAAATCAGTGTATGTGCCAATGGGCAGCAACTCGAATTACAACCAGCAGGCTTTGGCAGTTTACCAAGAAGCTATGCCAGGTTATGAAATCGTGGGCGTTACAAACAACGACTATTACATTTCTTGGGAGAACACCGACGCTCTTCACTGCCGCACCCGTGGTGTGATGGACTTCGGAATGCTCTTCGTCGATCATAGAGATGTTAAGTTCGGAGTTCAAGAATGGCAAGATTCTATTGCCATCACAAGTAAATTCATCGCTTACAGCGGTCAGGATTTGAAGCAGGATTCACTCCTTGTTTATTATAGCATTGACGGCGGCGCTTATCAGGTGGCTCACATGACAGCAACCGGCAACCCTGATGAATATGTAGGATACATCAAAGGTTATCAGGGTGAATCGGAGATTAACTATTATGTTTTCGGCGCTGACGAGTCAGGACGCCGTTACACACAGCCGGTGTTTGCAGAGTTGGATCCACACCATTTCACAATGGAAACATATACACCTATCACTCCAACAGAGCCTACAATCAGCGTGGAACAAATCACGTTTGAGGATTATACACCTGCAACATTCACAATTACCAACGAAACAGGTAATCCTTGCACTATCAACGATATAACTGAAGGAACCTATGGATTGAACTATCTCTGGTTCGAGACAAGTGCTAACCTGCCTGCAACATTGGCAAATGGCGAAAGCATGGAAGTTACAGTTGGTATTGCAATGGTAGTTAAAGGTTATATCGAAACAGCCATAACAATAGAATCTGACCTTGACACACAGGTTATTCCAGTGTTTATGAACGAAGAGCTTTTTGATGGCGTTGACGAGAACCTTGTTGCAAGCTATGAGGTCTATCCTAACCCGATGAGCAATGTCTTGCACATTGAAAGCAACAACGTTCAGAGTGTGGCAATCTTCAATGCTGTCGGACAGATGGTTTTGTTTGTTGAAAACACAAATGAGATCGATGTCGAGGGCTTGAACGAGGGCTTGTACTTCGTGAGAATCAGCGATAAGAATGGAAATAGCGTGGTAAAGAAGATCGTGAAAAAATAGACCTTAGATTTTAGACCTTAGACTTTAGTTATTTTGCTAAGGTCTAAGGTCTAACGACTAAAGTCTAAATTTTTGAAAAAAATTTGTTGTGCGTATCAAAAATTAATGTATTTTTGCAGCGCAATTGAGGTCGGGTTCTACTAACGGTTAGGTAACGACACTCTCACTGTCGAAATAAGGGTTCGATTCCCTTACCCGATACTAAGAAAGCACCGAGATTTCGGTGCTTTTCTTGTTTTTAGTCGTCATTATCGAGCTGCCACCTTTCTGCGAAAGCTGAAGGCTCTCTAATTAACGACTAAAAACTAACAACATAGGGATTATTTCTTTTCTCGTCGCCAATTCTCGTTTGAGGACCGTGTCCGCAGTACGCTATTGTGTCGTCTGGAAGTTTGTAAAGCACCTCACGAAGACTATTTTCTATTGTCGAATAGTTGCCTCCGGGTAGGTCGCAACGTCCGATTCCCCTGTAAAATAAGGTGTCGCCAGTGAAGACGATGCCGTCTTTTTCATCATAAAAACAAATATGTCCAGGGGCGTGACCTGGTGTGAACAATACCTTCAATTCGTCAACACCGATTTTGATAACATCGCCGTCGTTGAGGTCTTTGGTCGGCATCAAACAGCGGTCTTGAGTGAAGTTGATGCCGAAAGCCGCCGCATATGCCCAAACTTTGTCGTAAAATGGTTTTTCGATAGGATGAGCTGCCAATTCCACATGATATTTGTCGGCAAGAACCTTGTTCCCCATCACATGGTCGATATGCGAGTGGGTGTTGAGCAGCATCAGCGGCTTCAGTCCGTTTTTGTCGATATAACTCAAAATCTGCTCGTCCTCGAATGGCTCAAGATTGCCTGCGTCGATGATGACACATTCTTTATTTTCGTTGTAAACGATATATGTATTGACTTGTATCTGATTGAAAATAAATGTCTTAACGGATAACATATTAATCAACTTTAAGTAATGAAACCACTTCGTCGGTGTTAATCATATTCATGCATTTGAAATGGCCTTTCGGGCATTTTTTGTAGCCGAGTTTAGAGCACGGACGGCATTTCAGGCCTTTTACTTCAACGATATGATTTGGAATATCAAGCTTTTCAGGATAATACTGATACATTCCGAACTCCGGGACGGTGTTGCCCCACACAGATACCATCGGTTTATGAAGCGCTGCAGCGATGTGCATCATTCCTGTGTCGCTGGTCAAAACTGCTTTCGACATCTTGATGATGGATGCCGACTGCTCGAGATTCAGCATTCCCACAGGATTCCAGACATTCTCCCCTACCGCGTCAGCTATGACTTTTGCACGCTGCATGTCGCCTGGACCACCAAGCAAAATCACAGGTTCGTCAAGCTTTTCGATGATTTCGATGACTTTTTCGGCAGGCATCACCTTGGTGTTGTAGCTTCCGCCGACAGCAATGGCGTAAAATCCGTTTCTGAACTCTTCAGGAATGTCAGGTTCCTGCATCATATTCGTCTCCGAGATGTAAAACTCAAGGCCACGACCGTCGTTTTTCACGCCAAGAGGTTCGACAGCCTCAAAATATCTGTCGACGATATGCACATCAGGTAACTTATTGATTTTAAATGTGGTAAGCAACATCTTCTGAAAATCCAGCTTATGGAACGAATGATGCTCGCAACCTAACGCCAAACAAACCCGTTTCGAGCGGCTATTCTTCTGTAAATCAACGACATAGTCGTATTCTTCTTTCTTGAGTTCCTTTATTGTCTCACGAATCGAGTTAGAATATTCGAAGGTCTTGTCGACATACGGGTTGTTGTGCGAAAGACTCGCAAACTTGTCTTTTATAAGTACATGAAGCTCAATATCATCGTCCATCCTTTTGATGCAACGGATGACAGGAGTTGTGAGGACGATGTCGCCGATAGAGCTGAAACGGATGAGTAATATCTTCATTTTTAGAACTTTTTATTTAAAGTATAACGGCTAACTCCCTTATAATCAACCGATTGATGATCTTTGAGATATAAAATCTCGCTATCGTTGGCGGTGTATTCGGTTTGCTCCATGCTGACACAGCGGTCTTTAGCCCATTGTGCCATATAGCTGTTGATTGACACTGTATAAACCTTATCAGGATCAATAGGTTGGCCGTTTTCGAGACTTACTTTTGCGTTGGTGTATGTTATCTTACCGTCGCTGGCACGGTTACCATCGATGGTATAAGTGATACCTGACACATGAGTGCAGTCGCCGTCTTCCGTCGATGCAACATTCAGGTAATCCTCAATCTGTCGGCCTGTCATCTTGGCAATTACCAACTCATTATTAAACGGGTCGAGGGCAAAAATGTCGGCTTTGGTGAGGTCGCCACCATGCAAGCTGTCGAGACGCACGCCGCCTGGGTTCTGCAAGCCGATGTCGGTCTTGACAATATAACGGGCAGCATCGGCCATAAAAGCTCCAAGAGCATCCCAGCCGTCGAACTGGGTCGTGGCACGACCTAACACAGTGTGGAAATCAGGGTTGGCATAATAACCGTCGACTTCTTTCTGAATGTCGGCATCTACTTTTGTAACTTTCTTCAAATCAATAGGTTGAGCTTCCACAGAAACGATAGACCCATCTTTAAACTTGATTTTACTGACGGTTGTGTAAGTGATATACGACTTCGACTGAGTGTAAAGCACACCCGAATCGAACTGTTTTGTGCAAAGATCATGAGAATGACCGCCGATAATAAGGTCAAACTCAGGAAATTCCATAGCGAACTGAGTCTCTTCAGGCATTCCGCAATGTGACAAAAGGACGAATACGTCGCAGTCGTCTTTGAGATTAAGATAATCAGGAATCACCTTCTCGGCCGGTTTGAAGTCGACATTTTTCATATTTTTCTCATGCGAACTCGGCTTTCCGTGGTTCTCGGTCTCAATCATTCCGAGGAATGTGACTTTAACATCCTTGCCATCGATTTTTCTTGTGACTGTCACATACGGAGGCAGTTTCAAATCAGGATAACCTGTAAAATAGGCGTTAGCGCAGATCACAGGGAATTTTGCGGTATTGACAAAATATCTGATTCCTTCGATGTTGCCGTCAAACTCGTGGTTGCCGAGTTCCGAAACATCGAAACCTAACTCATTCATCATGTTTATCATAGGAAAATTCGAGTGATCCGGAAATCTGTCGTTATAAGGATTGCCCGTGCGGTTATCGCCGGCACTCACAATGATAAGCTCAGGGTAAAGATTGCGCAAACTGTCGACAACATAAGCAAACTTCGGCATATTTTCAATCTTTGCGTGCATGTCGTTTACCGACAATATCACCAATTCCTTCTGATTGCTTGAGTTGTTAGCATTCTTCGGCTGCTTTACAGCGCATAACACCAGTAATACGCTGATAATCAATATGTTAATTATACGTTTCATATTATTAAATTATTTTCATTAAAAATCTTCTCAACAGCATCTTCATATTCATCCAAATGATTGACTTTCTTTACTTTACGCCACACATTCTGAGGGTCGTCGAAGATATTCATCATATATTTCCACAGTTCCTTCAAGCTTCCGATAATTTTCGGGCTACCACCGGCATGATGGAGGCGCTCAATATACAAATCGACAACAAAATTATGCAAGCGCAATTTTTTATCTTGTTGGTTATCAATGTTTTTAATTTTTTCAGCAAGGAATGGGTTGGTGAGGAGACCGCGACCTAACGCCACATTTTTTATTGATTTTGTGACGATATTATATTTTTCAACATCGAAAATATCGCCATTGTACACCAGCGGTTTGTTTATTAACGGCACCAACTCCAAAAATTTTTCGAGCGATGCTTCGCCGTTGTACATCTGTTTTCCTATGCGAGGATGGACGATTATCTCACTGAAAGGCAACGAGTTAAATGTTTCGATAAAGGCATAAATCTCTTCGTCGTTGTAATATCCAAGGCGGCATTTTATGCTGAATTTGATGCCATCGATGCCATCAAAGACATCGTTTAACATTTTTATTGTCCGAGTCGGGTCCGCCATGAGACCGCAGCCACGGGTTTTGTTGGCGACACGAGGAAACGGACATCCCATATTCAGGTTAAATTCAGGATATCCCATTGATTTACACTGATTTGCAAATCTTATAATTTCATCTGCGGTATTGCTTAAAATCTGTGGAACAACGGTGTTAACATCATTGAACTCGGGACTGATTTCCTCTCCGCGCAGACTTTTTGAGTTGTCTTTCTGAATTCCAGTGAAAAACGGCGTGTAAAACTTGTCGATACCGTGAAAATGCTTTCTGAAAATGTTGCGGTAAACGACATCGGTAATACCTTGAAATGGCGCAAGACTCAGTGTTTCCATGGTTTTCCCAAAATTAGTTTGACAATAGTCATTGCGACAACCAAAGCTGTCAAAAAGACCGAGACCTTATAGAAATAATCGCCATAACGGACGTAAAAAGTCAGTTTGTTGTTGGTTTTTATGGTGTTGCGCAAAGCTGTCTGTTCCCAATATTTGCTTTGTTCGACAATGTCGCCTCGCTGGTTGATGAAACCTGAAATGCCAGTGTTTGCTGACCTTGCAATGCTTCGACGTGTCTCGATTGCACGCAGTTTTGAGAACTCCAAATGCTGTTTATGTCCTGGCGAGTTTCCCCACCAGCCGTCGTTGGTGATAACAAAAAGCATGTCGGCACCTTTTTTCACAAATTCTGTGACATATTCGCCGAACACCGATTCGTAGCAAATCAAAGCGCCAACTTTATGATTATCAAACGATAACGTTCTTGCTTCAGAGTCTTTTTTCAATGTCCCGACGGTGCCTCCAAGGTCAAGAGAGCTGTCTTTGAGCATTCGCATAAACCACCACGATGGCATCGCTTCCGCACCAGGCGTCAGTCGCGACTTATGATAAAGCAGAATTGTATCCTGGGTAATCAAAGTGGCAGTGTTGTAGGCATAAAAATACTTGTCGACATCGTAAAATTTACGTGCCGCAAAATCGTTTTCCGAGCCATCAGGAGCCAGTCCGTAGGCACTGATTCCAATGACATAACAAGTTTGCGGATATTTGTCAATAAAACGTCGTAACTCTTTGATTGAATAATACTTATCAATTTTATCGAGCCAGATATTCTCTTGTATAGCCGACTCAGGACTCACCACAAAACGAGTGTTTTCTGTCACCAATGGAGCTGCCACGAAAAGATTACGCTCCATGATTTGCCGAGGATTCAATGTAAATTCTTCGGTGTAAGGATCGAGATTAGGTTGGACGACGACGATTTCGATTTCTCCACCTTTCTCTTCATACGAAACATAAAGTAATTTACTAATAATTATTGGAACAAATAATATAGTAATTACTAATACAACTAATGTTTTGTTATAATTTGTTAATAATTTATAAATCAAAATATTTGCCAGCAACACCCAAATTGTGCCGCCAGCGATGCCAGTGACAGAGTACCATTGCACCCAAGTGTGATAGTGCGAGAAGACATTTCCAAGATTCAACCAAGGCCAGTTGATTTGCCAGTGAAGATGCAAGTATTCGAAGGCTAACACAAAGATTATCAGCAAGTAATATCCTTTTTTGTTATCATATAGTCGTGTTTTTACAAAATGATAAGCCCAGAAGACGCATGTCATGAAAAGGCTATTCAGGACTATCATCCCGATTGTACCGAATGCCGTGGTTTTCCACACCCACCATGTTGTTAAGGCGTTCCAAATCAAAAATGTGATGGATGAGATCCAAAAAGAGTAATCTTTTTCCTGCAGATACAAAAGTGGGACGAAAGCCACGAATGCGAGCGGAGCCAATCCTCGCACCGGCCATGCGGCGGCAATCAACAGACCGCTCAGCACCGCCAGACCCACTTTCGTCATTGTCTTCATCACTTGATTCTCAGTAGTTTAGACATCTTGAAACTATTGTCCAAGAAGACAATCGAGGCGTTGGCGTTGCGTTCTATCTGGTTGATGCTCTCCTCGAAAAGTTCGCAAATCTGCGACACATTCCTTATATTAATAAAAGGTGCGAAATTCTTTGTAAAGTTCTTCTCATCTGCTGGAAGCATCACATCGTCAGGCATATTATTATTGAATAACAATGAGTTATGGAAAATATTCAAGCCATATTCCAGAAACTCTTTTTGTTTTTCACGACCTAAAGGTTTGATGTCGTTTGCAACCATATCGATAAATTCCGAGACAGCGCCTTTGAAGCAGTAACGCATCCATTTTTGGAAAATGTTGGCATAAAGTTGCTCGTCTTCATGGTCTTGCGCATAATGTTGCGCCATAATCCAATTGCCGTTCGACAACGCAGCGGCATCATACGCTTCTTGTTCGGAGCATCCAAAGCGTTGAACCAGAGCGCTTTGCGTCTCCTGAAGCCCCAGTTTCGGCACTTTCACCATCACGCAACGTGAACGGATGGTCGAAAGCAGTTCTTCCTGGTTTTCGGCGATAAGAATAAACAACGTTTTCTCTGGCGGCTCCTCTATAAGCTTCAGTAACTTATTGGCACTCTGCACGTTAAGTTTTTCCGCCATCCAGATAATTGCAATTTTATACTCGCTTTCATAAGCTTTGAAGCTGAGTTTTCGCATTATCGTGGCAGCGTCGCGCACGTTGATTATACCTTGTTTGTTCTCGATATCGAGCTTGTTAAACCAATCCGACAAGTCAACATATCCTTGACAATCAATAAGATACTCGCGCCAATCGGTGATAAACAGGTCAGATTCGGGATTTTGCTTCACCTCTTTATTGGTTGCCGTCGGGAAGACAAAATGAAGGTCGGGATGAGTGAGCGACATAAATTTCCTGCAGGAAGGACATACGCCACAACTATCTGATTCTGAACGATTTGTGCAGTTGATATATTGGGCGTATGCCAATGCGAGAGGCATTTTACCACTTCCTTCCGGACCTATAAACAGCTGAGCATGCGATACACGGCTCTCCTTAACGCTCTGAATCAAGCGTTTTTTCAAGTCCTCATGTCCGATGATGTCAGCAAAAAGCATTATCTCTTGATGATTTTTTCTGTTATTATGTTGCCTGACTTATCAATGATTCTCACGAAATAAATTCCGCTTGCAAAATCAGCAATATTGATTGATTCTGAATCATTTACATTCTTTGAAACAACCTTTATTCCGATTGCATTGTAAATCTCAACATATTGAATATCATTGCCTTTCACATTTATGACATCATTTGCAGGATTAGGATAAACAGCAATTTCAGCATTGCTATCCACTGATTCAACGCCGAGAATTATTGTATTTCCAGGGAAAGTGATGTCATCGACCCAGCAGACATATTCTTCTGTACTGCCGCTTTGCGCTGTATAATAGCACCATTTAACAGTATGTTGTCCGGCAGGCAATTCCATAGTATACTGCGTCCAATCAAGATCTCCATAAAGCATAGCTTTGACTACGTTATCAAGATAGATAATGAGCGCAGCCCTATTATGCTGGATATGCATCTTATAATAGAATGAGAGCTCTCCATCGGTTGTGTTTTCCATCTCGATAATCATCGAGGCCGACTGATGTTTTGAAAGCTGTGGAGATTGAGCGCTGTAAACACCGCTATGTGCCTCAGAATCAGTGATAAACCAATTATCATCGCCTTCAAGTGTCCAGTTGAAATGTGAGAAATCGCCTGATTCAAAGTCCTCTTGCACCGTTCCAACAGTCAAAATAATACTCTTTTCAGCTGAATACTGACCTGTGATCGCACTCATATTGATAGTTACGGTAGTGCCATTAGGAGCATCGTCAGCAATTCTGATTTCAACGCTCTCAGTAAATTCATCACCGACTGCCAAATTGGCGAAATGTGTGTCGTTGCTGACGAAAGAAAGATATTCTGAATTCAAACTTCCGTGGATATAAGGATTCTCGGCAACACAATGACCGATATTCTTACCGCTTACCGTGATACTAAACGTCTCACCCGGATCGAGGAAGCCGTTCATGTCGCCAGAGACTTCTTCATAAGCCAACTCATTGATTTTCATCACTGGAGCTACTGCCTGGAAGAAAACATCACGATTCCAGACGTTGGTTCCATCAGTGCAAGTCATCACGAAATCGACGTATGTCTCATCAGGAATGTTGCTTGCGACTTCAAAATCGAAAGCGTCAGCAATTGTTACTGATGCACCTGCGTTGACTGTTCCGACGTTCACTGATGATTTCGACATAGTGACGAAATCTGATGCTGTTGACAGTGTAGCTGTCACGTTATTTGCAGTCACAGCTCCGGCATTTTTGAAATCGACATCCATCGAAATGTTGCTTCCATACAGAAAATCGCCATGAATATCAACATCTTGAGGATAAACAAAGGCTGTGTTGTTATTGATTCCCAAGATATTTATCGTCTGTGGCCATGCATTTGGTCCGGTGATGATAAGTTGCAGAGTATCAGCCACATCAAGAGCATCTGCAAAGTCGATATCTGCGTGTCCGTTGGCATCTGTCATGCCGAAAGCGAGCAGTTCGCCATTATGGAAAATGCTGCAGCGGAAGTTACTTTGTGGCTCTCCGCGTTTGGTAATAGTTATAGGTGTTGTTGTCGTTCCGAGTGTCAGAGCTGAAGCGTAGCTCACTTCCGGACGGAAAGGCTCGTCGAGCCATGGGCAAACTGCCACATCGCCTAAGATATTGATATCGTAAAGATTCCAACGCATTGCGCCGTCTTCGCCCCAAGGTGTTGAGACGTACGGAGCTGTCATTATCTTCATCTCAACGAAAGCTGTGCCGATGTAAGGCAGGCGATCGTTGTAATATGCGTCGACAAACTCACGATGCAGGTGAGCTGCCATACCGTCGCCCCATGGCACATACCAGCCATAACGCGAATTGCCTGTCGATGCTACGAATCCCGTTGAAATGTTGACCAAACGTTCGAGCATGCAGGTATGTGTAAAGTCACCGCAGATGCAGCCATGCGAATGGAAGAAGTTATAATTATGATGTACACCGTCAAGCTGTGCGAAAGTGTTGTCATCTGTAGTATTCACATACCATCCGGCCACATAGTCGGTGTTGGCATGACCCTCATGATGCACATACTGTCCTCCAGCCGCATTGATCTCATCTCTAAACCACTTGCCAGACCATGGTTTTGAACTTGTCTCATAAACCTTTATGAAACTATAATCTGCAGGAATACCTACTGTGGTATAGTCGTAATCGCTTGAGCCGCCGATGAGACGGTTAAGATCGGTGCTGCCGTAGTATCCATCGCCCATATGCTCAGCTCCGAGAATTACTGTATTGAACTCGCCTAACACAGGGTTAGCCTGATACTCTAACGTCTTGTGCATCATGTTGTTAAACTGTGTCTCGTTGTTGAAAGGCATACGAGCGACACCAAGTTCAGGAAGGAGGTCGTCTTCACCAATCTCACCCCAGAGACCGTCATTGTCGTCATCCCAAGTGCCATCGAGACAAACGAAATACATATCTGCCGGAAGGTTGTCGACATATTCGTCGCTGACATAGCAGTAAAGAGCACGCCACGGAACCACGTTGGAGTCACCGCCAAGCAACACCATCATAATACCTTCATTTTCATACTCTTGCGCGATATAAGTACGCATTTTTTCAGCATTGTCGCGACCATCGTAGTTGGCGATGATGTCTTCCAATGCCGTCACGTGAGTGCGGAGACCGCGAGCCTCGTAAAACTCAACGTATTCATCGAAATGCGACACCCACTGCTCAGGAGTGATGACGAGAAGCTCGTAGCCGCCAATAGTGCGGGCACGATCTTTGTATTGCTGCACCGCCTCAGGATTCTGAGCCAGACGCTCAACACGAGCCTGTACCTCAGGAGTCATCCAAAGCTTACTGCTTCTGTCTGATTTTGAAACAGTTACGTCAATTGTGACAGTCACTGACTTGGCGTAAGAAACCTTTCCTATTGCAGGGACATATCTCACTGGTGTGAACTGTGCAAAAGCGAATGAGCAACCATTTAGATACTGAGTGTTTACTTTGGAATACGTCGTTTCAGGATAAACATTTTCTGAATGGTAAAATTCCTCGTTTCTCTCAAAAACCAGCGGTTCTGTTGATGACAGCGGGCGAGCAGACTGCTGCGGCATGAGGTTATAGGTACCATCAAGCTCGACAAAGTCAGAATATTCCACCGTAATGCTTTGAGCCTCAGTATTTTGTGGCAACAACAACGACACCGACTGCCAAGGTAACATAGCCTCGCCAGCGATTCCGTTGTTATAAGTGTCAGCGAAACGGATGACATCATAGCCGTTCATCTCGCCTATCACAGGGGTTCCGAAATAGTATGTTTTCTGCACTGTTTGAGCGAAAGAGAGTGCGCCCAAGACGAGAGAAAACAACGTTGTTAATAATAATTTTTTCATTTTCATAAGATTTTACGTTGAGACGCACGGCCGTGCGTCTTTACAATTATCCATTAATCCAGGCCTCAACCTCTTCGAGCTGTAATGCCGGGACGTCCATTTTTGTCTTCTTTCTGATTCCGTTGAGTTTCTCGCGCAGTGCCGAAGGTTTCTCCGACTGCATCATCTCTACGGTTGTATAGTTTTGTTTCACAAGCACTTCTGCCCATACCTCAGGCACGCCGACTGCCATAAAGTCTTCTTTTGTAGCGACTTTCTTGTGCACTTCTGGACGCATTGTCGGGAAGAGAAGCACTTCCTGAATCTGAGTCTGGCCTGTGAGCAGCATCACGAAACGGTCGATGCCGATGCCCATACCAGATGTTGGAGGCATACCGTATTCAAGAGCGCGGAGAAAGTCTTGGTCGATAAGCATAGCCTCGTCGTCACCGCGGCCGGCCAGCTTCATCTGCTCCTCGAAACGTGCGCGTTGGTCGATAGGATCGTTAAGCTCAGTGTAAGCGTTTGCAACCTCTTTACCATTGATCATCAACTCGAAACGTTCGGTCAGCTCTGGGTTGTTACGATGACGTTTGCACAGAGGCGACATCTCGACAGGATAGTCGGTGATGAATGTAGGCTGGATGTAAGTGCCTTCGCATTTTGCGCCGAAGATCTCATCAATGAGTTTGCCTTTACCCATCGACTCGTCGACTTCAACCTCGAGTTTCTTACACACCTCGCGCAGCTGGGCTTCGTCCATGCCATTGATGTCGATTCCAGTGTTTTCTTTGATAGAATCAATCATCGAGATGCGTTTGAACGGGCGTTTCAGGCTGATTTCCTTGTCACCGACATGCAAGACATCTGTTCCGAGCACGTCATGAGCGCAGCGGCATATCATCTCTTCGGTGAAGTCCATCATCCAGAGGTAGTCTTTATAGGCGACATATATCTCAAGACAGGTAAACTCCGGGTTATGAGAGCGGTCCATGCCTTCGTTACGGAAGTTGCGTGAGAACTCATACACGCCGTCGAAGCCGCCCACGATAAGACGTTTCAGGTAAAGCTCATCAGCGATACGCAGATACATCGGGATGTCCAAAGCGTTGTGATGTGTGATGAACGGACGAGCCGTTGCACCGCCAGGGATGGCCTGCAAAACTGGAGTTTCCACTTCAAGATAGCCGCTCTCGTTGAAGAAACGACGGATGCTGTCGATGATGCGTGTACGTTTGATAAAAATATCTTTAACCTTATCGTTGACAACGAGGTCGACGTAACGCATACGGTAACGAAGCTCCGGATCGTTGAACTCGTCGTATTTCACACCGTCCTTCTCCTTCACGATTGGCAGTGGGCGCAATGACTTGCTGAGCACTGTCATCTCCTTGACGTGGATTGAAATCTCGCCCATCTGGGTGCGGAACACGAAACCTTTCACTCCGATGAAGTCGCCGATGTCGAGCAGACGTTTGAAAACGACGTTGTACATTGTCTTGTCCTCACCAGGGCAGATCTCGTCGCGGTTAAGATATAATTGAATACGGCCGTGGGCATCTTGCAGCTCGCAGAATGAAGCGGCGCCCATGATACGACGGCTCATGATTCGTCCGCCTATGCTGACATTCTCAAACTTTGCGAGGTTGTTGTCGTCAAACTCTTCTTTGATTTGAGCGGTTGTCACGTTCACGTCAAATGCCGCCTGCGGATATGGGTTGATACCGAGTTCATAGAGCTTTTGCAGAGACTCTCTTCTTACTTGTTCTTGTTCGCTTAACATTTTATCTATAGTTTATATTTATCCAACTTAATATTTGGGTGCAAAGGTAATGTTTTTTTTATGTGTTTTTTAAATATGTGTTTTTTTTTGAAAAAAATTTTATTTTTTTTAGTTTTAATGAAAAAATTGCACTATCTTTGCAGCGGTATTTTGTGTACGTATTGAAAATTTAAAAATTAAATAAAATATATGAGAAGAAAATACAACTTTGTGTTTACCCTTGTTTTAGGTATTGCCTTGTTATTGAACGCATTGGTTCTCAAAGCCCAGGCAGGAATCGAGCTTGAAAATACGTTTAATGACCATGTCTATTATTATTCGTCAATACAGAAATATGTCAATGTTGTTCACAACAACAGAAATGCTGTCACAGTGAATTTGTATAACGAGGATCATTCCATTTACAAATCAATCAACATCATGCCTCCTTACGGCTATGATTATTCTGACATCAATTTCTATTCACAGAATCTGTTCAACGACGACGAAGAGATCGAGTTCCTCGTGACATATTATAATAATAATGTGGACAAGAACAAGATTTCGATGTGCAAGCTTTACAACGAAAACGGTTCAGTGCTTGAAGATTTCGGATATGCATATTATATCCTTCCTTCACTTTACACAATCGACAACCTCTACAAGCTGAGATTGGAGAAACGTTTCTACAATGCTGAAGGAAACAGATATTACTATTCAACAGAGGTTTATTCATTACCGGGATCAGGTTATTCTCTCTCATCAAACGGAGTTCAGGTTCAGAATGTCAACACAAACAACAACAATGTGGTTGCTCTTCCATATTATTTGGAGAGTGGCGACAAGACCGAGATGTTGATTTACGATGCCAACAACAAGTTAGTTGAGAAGAAGGAAATTGATTCAACATTCGACAGAGTGTTATTGAATATTGCTGATTACCAAGCTGGCACTTACTATTATTCAGTTGACGACTCAAATCACAAGTTCATTGTAAAATAAGGTAATTAGCATTACGAAAATCTAGGAAACCGATGCCAGCATGGTGTCGGTTTCTTTTTTAAAACGTCACATATGGTGGATCTTCTGCAAACAAAAATCGAATTTCTGAAAGGCGTGGGGCCGAAACGGGCTGAGCTTCTGAATAAGGAGCTGGGCATTTTCACGTTTCAGGACCTGCTGGATTATTTCCCTTTCAGGTATATCGACCGCTCGCAGATTCATAAGGTCAGACAGATTTGCGACGACACCGTTTATTACCAGCTCGTGGGAACGGTGAGCAACATGCAATGCATTGGTGCTCCGAGAGTTACGAGAATTACAGCGACATTCACCGATGACACCGGCTCAATCGAATTAGTGTGGTTCAAAGGTCTGAAATGGATAAAAAACCGCTTCCAGCCAGGCAAGAAATATCTCATCTTCGGCAAGGCGAGCGTGTTTAACAACCGCTTCAACTTCACCCACCCCGATGTCGAGGACTATAACCCCGACGATGTGCTTGTCGGCGAGGCACTGCAAGGCGTTTACAACACTACCGAGAAGATGAAAAATGCCGGCCTCGGCACCAAACAGCTGGCGAAAATCATAAAAACATGCGTTCTGCAGGTCTGGAACATGATTCCGGAAGTGCTGCCGGAAAGTCTGATTCTTCACGACAAGCTTCTGCCTCGAAAAGAAGCCTATTATAAGATTCATCTGCCATCGAACAGCGTTGATATTCAACGCGCTACGACGAGACTGAAATATGAGGAGCATTTCTTTTTCCAACTCAGGCTCCTGATTCATAAAAAAGACCGTCAGATAAACACCAGAAGCGTTGTGTTTCAACAGGTTGGCGATTATTTCAACACCTTTTACAAGGAGCATCTCCCCTTCCCTCTCACCAACGCTCAGAAACGTGTCATCAAGGAGATTCGGGCGGATTTAAAGAGCGGTCACCAGATGAACCGACTGCTGCAAGGCGATGTCGGAAGCGGAAAGACCATAGTCGCATTGATGATTATGCTTCTCGCACTCGACAACGGATACCAGGCAGCGTTGATGGCGCCGACGGAAATCCTTGCTACTCAACATCTTGAGACACTGAGAGCGCAACTCAAAGGCATGGATGTGCACTTTTCTCTACTCACCGGAAGCACCAAGCAATCCGAACGCAAACAGATTCTCGCTGACCTCGCAAACGGCGACCTTCAAATAATAATAGGTACTCACGCCTTGATTGAAGACACTGTGGTTTTCAAAAACTTAGGACTCTGCATCATTGACGAGCAGCATCGTTTTGGTGTGGCTCAACGTGCTTCGTTCTGGGACAAGACAGCATTCCCGCCTCATACTTTGGTGATGACTGCCACCCCGATTCCGCGCACCTTGGCGATGACGCAATACGGTGACTTGGATGTCTCAAAAATCGATGAGTTGCCACCAGGAAGGAAGCCTGTCAAGACAGTGCATGTGTTTCAGGAACAACGACTTGCGATAATCGGGTTCATGAAGAAACAGATTGCCGAAGGGCATCAGATTTATGTGGTATACCCGCTCATCAAGGAGTCGGAAAAGATGGATTTGATCAACCTGCAGGAAGGATACGAGGCGATGTTGAGAGATTTTCCTGAGCCGGACTATCACATCAGCGTGGTACACGGTCAGATGAAGGCGGAGGACAAGGATTGGGAGATGCAGCGTTTTGTGCGCGGCGAGACGCATATCATGATAGCGACGACAGTGATTGAAGTCGGGGTAAACGTGCCGAACGCCTCGGTGATGATCATCGAAAACGCCAACAGATTCGGGCTCTCGCAGTTGCATCAGCTCAGAGGAAGAGTTGGAAGAGGCGCCGAGCAGTCGTATTGCGTTTTGATCACCGACCATAAGATTACTGGTGAGGGCAAGAAACGCATGGAGACCATGGTGCGAACCAACGACGGATTCGAGATTGCGGAAGCGGACTTGCAGTTACGTGGACCTGGCGAGACGCAAGGAACTCGCCAATCTGGAATGATTGAGATGAAAATCGGTGACTTTCAATATGATGAGCCTATCATCAGGCACACGAGAAGGATGGCGAACTTGCTTTTGGATAGCGACCCGACGCTGTCAAAACCTGAACATTATGCCACGAAGCTCTACTTCTCGCAACAATTCGAACGCGACTTCGACTGGAGTCGTATCGGATAATTTCCCTTATCTTTATTTCACGCAGATCTCGCAGAAAGCGCGCGCTTTCTGCGAGATCTGCGTGAGATTATGACTATAAAGCTTTGAAAATGAAGCCTTTTTGAGAATAATAATCAAGGACTCGAGGGAGAGCTGAAATCATGTTATTGTACGCTTTGAGGCTGTCGTGGAAGGTAACGATGGAGCCGTTGGAGGCGTTTTTGATGACATTTTGATAAACGTCTTCAGGCGATAAGGTGTGATCCCAATCGTAAGCGATAACAGTCCAAGCAACAATTCTTGGTTTAGAGTGTAAAGTTTTTAGATATTTTAATTGAGAACGTTTTATTTTACCGTGAGGCGGACGAAATAAATTGCTGTGAATCAATTCATTAGCATCTTGAAAAGATTTGATATAGTCATTCGTCTGTGTTTTCCAGCCGTTTTCATGGTTGAAAGTGTGACAGCCGACAGAATGGCCTTCTTTTTTAAGCAATTCAAAAGTCTCGGGAAATTTTTTCACATTATTTCCAATGCAGAAAAATGTGGCTTTCGCATTGAATCTTCTAAGAATCTCAAGCACTTTCGGAGTTATCAGCGGATGAGGTCCGTCGTCGAATGTAAGATACAATGTTTTCTCATCTGTCTTCGGCATTTCCCAAAGCAGCGAAGGATATAACATCCTAAAGATTTTCGATGGCTTGACTAATCTCACGATGCAAAAATATAAAAATTTTGTTTATATTAAAGTTTTTATTATTTTTGCGGATTATTACAATTTTTAGGAAAAAATGAAAAAGCTTATATTAGTTCGCCACGGCGAAAGTGAATGGAACAAGCTCAACCTCTTTACAGGTTGGACCAATGTGGATTTGTCGGAAAACGGAATCTACGAGGCTATTGCTGCTGGTAAGTCATTGAAAGACAATGGTTATAAACCGGAAGTATGCTTCACATCATATTTGAAAAGAGCTATCAAGACCCTCAACAACATCCTTGACGTGATGGATATGGACTGGCTGCCGGTGTACAAAAGCTGGCGTTTGAACGAGAAGAGCTACGGTCAGCTGCAAGGTTTGAACAAGGTTGATATGGCCAAGAAATATGGCGAGGAGCAGGTTTTGAAATGGCGCCGTTGCTTCGATGTGCAGCCTCCAGCGTTGGCTATGGACGACCCGAAGAGTCCGCGTCAGGATCCTCGTTACGCCGAGTTGACCGACGAACAGATTCCGCTCACAGAATCGTTGAAAGACACCATCGCACGCTTGATGCCATATTATAAAGAAGTGATACTCAAGGCTTTCGAAGATCACGACCAGGTGATGGTAGTGGCGCACGGCAACAGCTTGCGCGGCATCGTGAAAGAGCTGAAAGGCATGAGTGAAGATGAGATCATCAAGTTCAACATCCCGACAGCAATCCCATACGTCTTCGAGTTTGACGACAAGATGAATCTTCAGAAAGACTTCTTCCTCGGTGATCCTGAGGAAATCGCAAAAAAGATGCAAAGCGTTGCGAATCAAGGAAAAGCAAAATAATCATGAAAAAAAGATGGGTTATACCTGACATCCATGGATGCGTCAACACTCTAAAACAGTTGATTGAAACCGGCATCCAGCCAACGACAGAAGATTCATTATATTTTCTTGGCGACTACATCGATCGTGGTCCGGATGGAAAAGGTGTAATCGATTATATCATGAGTCTGCAAAGCAGCGGTTATGATGTCAACTATCTCATTGGTAATCATGAGTATTACTGCATGAATGCCTATGAAAACGACAAACGCCGACTGTTTACCAAGAGCAGCATCCACAAAGAGTGGGAACGCTATGGTGCCAAAACGACGTTGAAGAGTTTCGGAGTGAAACGCCCGCGTGATATCGACGAGAAATATATCGAATGGATGAGAAAAGGCAAGTTTTTCATTGAACTTGACGACTTTATCCTCGTCCACGCAGGTATGAATTTCAATCTCGACGACCCGTTTGAAGACACCCAGTCGATGCTTTGGGTTCGTGATTTCAAGGTTAACCCGCGTAAAATCGGAGGCAAAAAAATCATTCACGGTCACGTGCCGGTGGAATACAGTCTCATCCAGCTTTTCATCGATTCGAATGGTTACGACTTCATCGCGCTCGACAACGGAGTTTATTACAGAGACGAGAAAGTCGGTTTCGGTAACCTCATGGCTCTTGAACTGAACAACATGGAGCTTGTAGCTCAACCGAATGTCGATTACTGATGTTTGTCGATATTCATACTCACATTGATAATCAATCTGTTATAAGGATTGTTGATGATTTTTCGGAAAAGATTTTAAGGACTTGGGGACTGCATCCATGGGAGGTCTGTCATTTCGACTGTAGCGGAGCGGAATGGAGAAATCCTTATTTTTCTGATGCTTTCAAAGAAAAAGGATTTCTCGACAAGCTCGAAATGACATCAGCTATCGGTGAGGTTGGGTTGGATAAGGTTCATAAGGAAACTTTTGAAAAGCAGATTGAGGTTTTCGAGGAAATGATCAGATTATCAGAGAGTTACGGGAAGCCGATGATTGTGCATTGCGTGAGGGCGTATTCAGAGATAATCGAGATCAGGAAGAAAACGAAGGCGAAGATGCCGTGGGTGATTCACGGGTTTAACAGCTCAGTGGAGACGATGCGGCAACTTTTGAGATATGATATGTACATCTCGCTTGGTGAAGTTTTGTATCGTAATGAAAATCAAGCGATTAAGATATTAAAAGACATCCCGTTGGAACGGCTTTTCCTGGAGACCGACGTTTCGGGAAGAGATATCAGGGACGTTTACGGGAAAGCGGCGGAACTGATGGGATGCGAAGTCGATTTTTTGTGCAAACAGATTTTTGAGAATTATGGAAGACTGGAAACAACGCACTAATATATTAATAGGTGTCGACGGAGTTGAAAAACTCGCGAAGGCTCATGTTCTGGTCGTCGGACTTGGTGGTGTGGGAGCATACGCCGCCGAACAGCTCGCACGCGCCGGAATCGGTGAGATGACCATTGTTGACAGCGACACCGTGAGCGTGACCAACAAAAACCGTCAGCTGCTGGCGTTGGACAGCACCATCGGGCGTTTGAAAACCGACGTGATGGCTGAAAGAATACGCGACATCAATCCGGAGATAAAGCTCCATGTGCTTCCGCAATATCTTAAAGATCAATCGATTATAGATTTGATGACACAGAAGTTCGACTTCGTGGTCGATGCCATCGACACAATGGCTCCGAAGGTGTTTCTGCTCTACTATGCAGTGCAAAACCATCAGAATATTGTGAGCTGCATGGGAGCGGGCGGGAAGTTCGACCCAACCAAAATTGAGATCTGCGACATGTCGAAGTCGTACAACTGCCGTCTGGCCTTTTATATCCGCAAACGCCTGCACCGACTGGGAATCCGCGAAGGAATCACGGTGGTTTTCTCACCCGAAAAGGTGGCTGACGACGCCTTCATCGTGGAAGACGAACAGCAACAAAACAAAATAGCTACAGTGGGAACAATCTCATATATGCCGGCTGTTTTCGGATGCTTCTGCGCATCGCACGTCATCAACCAGCTACTAGGAACACAAAATCGTGTTTCTTCTTGACTTCTTTCTCAATATTTGCAATGTAATGCGTACGTCGCGGGATGGTGTCGAGAATCTTTTGAGCCTCGTCGTATTCACCCATCTCACGATATAACTCTATGATTTCCAATATCGAAGCTTCATATTCCTCATCATCTGGAGTGTAACGGCCTTTCAGAAGAACCAGCAAAGCCTTCATGTTGGCAATATATTCGTCGTGAAGCTGGCGGAACATCAGTCGGCCCTGAATCTGTTTGATGCGGTTTTTGCGCCAAACGTTGAAACTCATCTTTCCAGAGAAGAGATATTTCAGGTGCATCTGATAGTTGTTGCGCACCAAGTCGTTATAAGCCCACCACATCAGACGACGGATGTAAAGCTCCTTACTTCCATCATTATCAATAGCTTGCAGGCATTGTTTATAATGACTCACGAGAGCCAGACGACCTTCAACGCTGTTGAAATGAACGCCGAAGAAACGCCAATGGTTCCAATTATAATAAGGAGTGGTAGGTTTTGTATAAGTTACGACAGGCTCCTTATAGTCGTCGACCCAGAACCAGTGGCTGCAAGCCGGACATTGGATAATCTTTTGTGGCTCGGTTATGTAATTGTCGTTCAACGTCTTACCATCGGAATACAATATCGATTTATTCACCATCTCCGACTTCACGATATGACCCTCGAGCCATGAGCCACAGCGCGGACATTGGATATAAAAAGTATCGTATTTTATCATAACGTTGATTTTTAATTACTTACGACCGAAATCAGCGGGGATTTCGCCCCAAATCTCGGTTCTCCATTTATAAATCGGCACTCTGAAAGTGTTGTCGTGGAGCCATTTTTCGGCTCTTGCAATCACCTCGAATAGATACTTATTCTTTTCAGTTTTAACGAGTTTCGTTCGGCACAACTGTTCGCTCACCCATTTCTGACCGTTCAGCGAGTCGGAATAAATCGGCAGGTTGATGCGGTTTTTCTGTTGCCACGCGAGGCAGTGAACGATGGCGAGGAACTCCCCGATGTTGTTGGTTCCGCCTTCAAACACTGGGCTTTTGAAGATCTCAGTGCCTGTGGCGACGTACACGCCCCGATATTCCATCTTGCCAGGATTTCCTGAACATGCCGCATCAACAGCGATGGCGTTAGGTTCGGGTTTCGGCGTTCCATCGGGTAACGATTCCCATGATTGAACGGACAGACAGCGGTCTGTCCCCACAGGATCAGTATCCGGACCAGATTTAAACGCCGATTCGGCGGATTCTCTGGTGGGGAATCCTTTGTATTTCGCACCAGGGAATCCTTCGACCTGCTGACGGCATTCGTCCCAAGAGGCGAAGACGCCGATTTGCCGGCCGGACCAAACCGTGTAATAGTTGTTTTTCAATTATTGTTTTCTCATAGCAATGAGAAGTTCCAGCATCTTGATTGCGGAATCTGACACGATTGTACCAGGTCCGAAGATGGCTGCTGCGCCTGCGTCATACAGGAATTGATAGTCCTGATGAGGGATAACGCCACCAACCACGACCATGATATCAGGACGACCGAGCTTCTCGAGTTCCTTGATGATCTGAGGAACGAGGGTCTTGTGACCTGCTGCCAATGATGACACGCCGACCACGTGGACGTCGTTTTCAACTGCCTGACGTGCAGCCTCAGCCGGTGTCTGGAACAATGGTCCCATATCCACATCGAAGCCTATGTCGGCGTAGCCTGTAGCGACAACCTTAGCGCCACGGTCGTGACCATCCTGACCCATCTTGGCAATCATGATACGAGGACGACGACCTTCGAGTTTTGCGAACTCATCGGCCATTGCCTGAGCCTTGGTGAATTTGTCATTACCTTTTGCTTCCATAGAATAAACTCCTGATATTGAACGAATTACAGCTTTATAACGACCAACGACTTTCTCGCATGCCATTGAGATTTCGCCCAATGTAGCGCGGCATTTTGCTGCTTCCACTGCGAGAGCGAGGAGGTTACCCTTGCCGGTCTTAACTGACTCGGTGATGGCATCGAGGCAACGCTGAACGTCGGCCTCATTACGGTTAGCGCGGAGTTCTTTCAGACGTTTGATCTGTGATTCACGCACTGCTGTGTTGTCAACTTCAAGAGTATCAATGCTATCCTCATGCTCGAGGCGATATTTGTTGATACCGACGATGGTCTCAGTGCCAGCGTCGATCTTAGCCTGCTTACGTGCTGCAGCCTCTTCGATACGCATCTTCGGAAGACCTGTCTCGATAGCCTTTGCCATACCGCCCATAGCCTCAACTTCTTGGATATGAGCCCAAGCGCGCTCATAGATGTCGCGAGTCAATGACTCAACATAATATGAACCAGCCCATGGGTCGACCACGCGGCAAACGTTGGTTTCTTCCTGGATGTAGATCTGAGTGTTACGAGCGATACGAGCCGAGAAGTCGGTAGGAAGTGCGATAGCCTCGTCCAAAGCGTTGGTGTGCAACGACTGAGTGTGACCGAGAGCTGCTCCCATAGCTTCGATGCAAGTACGAGCCACGTTGTTGAACGGGTCTTGCTCGGTGAGCGACCATCCTGAAGTCTGGGTGTGAGTACGCAGAGCCAATGACTTGTCGCTCTTCGGGTTGAAGGTCTTCACGATCTTTGCCCAAAGCATACGAGCTGCACGCATCTTGGCGATCTCCATGAAGTGGTTCATACCTGAGCACCAGAAGAACGACAGACGTGGAGCGAATGCGTCGATATCCAAGCCCGACTTGACACCTGTGCGGAGGTAATCCCAACCGTCGGCGAGGGTGTAAGCCAACTCGATGTCGCAAGTAGCGCCAGCTTCCTGCATGTGGTAGCCGGAGATTGAAATCGAGTTGAACTTCGGCATGTTCTGTGAAGTGAACGCGAAGATATCAGCGATGATACGCATTGAGAACTCAGGAGGATAGATATAGGTGTTACGCACCATGAACTCCTTCAAAATGTCGTTCTGGATTGTACCCTGAAGCTCTTCATATTGAGCACCTTGTTCGAGAGCGGCAACGATGTAGAATGCCAAAATCGGCAACACAGCGCCATTCATTGTCATGGAGACAGACATCTTATTCAGAGGAATCTGGTCGAAGAGGACTTTCATATCCTCGACAGAGCAGATTGACACGCCAGCCTTACCCACATCGCCCATAACGCGTTCATGGTCAGCGTCATAGCCACGGTGAGTAGCAAGGTCGAATGCCACTGATAGACCTTTCTGACCAGCGGCGATGTTACGACGGTAGAATGCGTTTGACTCCTCAGCTGTAGAGAAACCTGCATACTGACGGACGGTCCAAGGACGCATCACATACATTGTTGAATAAGGTCCGCGGAGATAAGGAGCGATACCTGCAGCATAGTTGAGGTGCTCCATCCCTTCGAGATCTTCAGCCGTATAAACCGGCTTAACGTTGATATGTTCAACTGTTTCCCAGTCAGGCTTGTAGTCAGCCTTGATATTTGACTTAGGTATAGCGTTGATATTGATATTTTTGAAATCTGGTTTCATTGCTTACTCCTTTCTCATTTTGTTATACCTAATTTTTTCTGGAAACTCAATAATGTCTCGAGGACGTTGCTCTTCACGTGGATGAAGTATTCGAGACCCGCCTCTTTGAGGATGTCGGCAGTGCCTTCAGGGTTACCTGCGAGCACCACGATTGTCTCGTTCTTCAATGCCTCGTAAACCTTGAGAGCGTTGCCTTCGCCGTATTCCTCGTCGGATGAGCAGATGACCACGATTTCAGGTTTGATGTTGCGAGCTGCCTCGATGCCCTCTTCGAGAGTCTTGAAGCCAGGATTGTCGACCACTTCGAATCCTGCGCAAGCGAAGAAGTTAGATGCGAAGTTAGCGCGAGCCTTACGCATTGCGAGGTTACCGTAAGTGAACATCCAAGCTGTAGGACGTTTGTGATTCTGAGCGTAAACGTCGGTTGCATAACGCATTGCCTCAAACTGCTGAGCCACGCGGAATGTGTCGATAGTGTCGACTTCGGCGTTAGCCTCACGTTTGCAGTCGGCTTTGAACACCCACTCGGCCGGGTTGGACTTCATTGTCTCGGTGAAGTTAGGATACTGGTTGGTTCCGAGGATGGTCTCGCGGCGTGTTGCTACGTTGCTGAAACGTTTTGCAGCGCTTTCCTTCACGATATTTTGGATAGTGCCCTTACGCACCGATGCGAGATAGCCGCCTTCTTCCTGAATCTGGAGGAACACGTTCCAAGCAGCGGTTGCGATTGACTCTGTAAGATTTTCGATGTAATATGAACCAGCGGCCGGGTCGGCGACTTTGTCGAAGTGTGACTCTTCCTTAAGGATGAGCTGCTGGTTACGTGAGATACGATCTGCAAATTCGGTAGCCTCTTCGAATGTGGCGTCGAATGGTGTGACGCAGAATGAGTCGACACCGCCGAGGACAGCTGACATTGTACCTGTTGTGGTACGCAGCATATTCACGTATGGGTCGTACAAGCTCATGTTAATCAACGCGTTGAAGGCGTGGATGCGAATCTTGCAGTTCTCTTCTTTTGCACCGTAAGCCTTGAGGATTTCAGCCCAAAGCATACGATAGGCGCGCATCTTAGCCATCTCCATGAAGTAAGTCTGACCGACAGCCACGTTGAAGCGCATCTTCGGGGCGATCTCGTCAATTGTCATGCCCTTTGCGAGAAGCTGTTCGATATATTCGACACCCACTGCGAGTGCGATACCCATTTCCTGAGAAATCGTAGCGCCGGCGTTGGTAAACACGTGAGCGTTGACTCCGATTGTCTGCACGTTAGGAATCTCAGCTTTTGAAAGGATGGCTGCGAGTTCCATATCGGTGTTCTCGTTGATGAACCAGGTGCCGCGACGGATGTAGCGAGTGAGCGGGTCGTAGTTCAGAGAGCCACGGATGCCCGGGATTTTCGACATCATCTCGAGGAGAGGCAGATGATACTTATTGTTATAGAAGTTGATTTCGACCGCTTCGGCGACGATGCCGTTGAGGAGGCCAGATATCTCGACTGCGTCGTAAGGTTTGTCGTATTCGAGGCGGAACGACAGTGCTGTTGCGCCGCGGTTGAGTGCGTCGAGGGCTTTTTGGTTAGCCTCGTGGTAGTCGTTCACCACGATATCTTCGCACACGAGCCAGTCGTTGCCTTCTTTTTTCGTGCTGCGGATGTAAGGGAACTCGCCCGGTTTGGTGTCGAGCCACGGTATATCCTTCAGATTTTCAGCGCGATAGTACGGCCTTACCTGGAAACCTTCGGCTGTTTTCCAGACAAGTTTCTTGTTGTAATCGGCTCCTTTGAGGTCTTTTTCGATGACAGCTTCCCACTGTTCGGTGGTTACTGGAGGAAATTCCTCAAAAAGTTTTTTGTGGTTACTCATGATATTTAAAATTTTCGAAAATTTTTTGCAAATATAAGGTTTTTTTCTTTAGGCTCTCGCAGATTTCGCAGAAAACGCAGAAAATTTTCTTCCACCAGTTTACCCCATTGATTTTGTTCGCTGACGCTCACTGATCTCGCAGATTTCATCAACATATAATATAGGTGATTGGCACGATGAATTCAAGAATCTAGGTACAACGTCATGCGGGACGCAATATTTTTAAGCTGCTCTGAACTTTTTTAACAAAAAGATCTTGACAATCAAAAAAAATATTGTATTTTTGCAGTCTGAAAAAGTCGATTCCGTATGTGGTCCCTGACGAGGGGTACTTGCTTGATACGGTCGACTTTTTTACAAGTCGGTTCCGTACGTGGTTCCCCATTGGGGTAATTGCTTGGTACGGTCGACTTTTTTATTTTACCTCGATTTTATTGACACAGTATTGTACGTGTTTGTTGTCAGCACGAATGCCTATAGTCAATTTGACCTTGAAATTCAAATAAGATAAACGTTCATTAATGAAGTCATAATAGAGAATTGCCATATTTTTATAACCATTCTTTGTTTGTGTGCCTTTCTTTGTTTTTTCATAAACCGGTAGTTTTTCGTCTCCGCTGGCTTTTGAAACTATTGTTTTTAAGTGTTTCACAGCATATGTCGATTGCCATTTCATGGATGCAGTGTTTATTGTCTTTTTATCACTTTCGTTTTCAACAATATAAACGTTAACACCTAAATAGTCGTTGTAAATCATGTTTTTACGACCTTCTCGTTGTAGTTTTTTCCAAAGATTTTCATAATACTTTGCAATGAGAGTTCTTCTCTCTCTACTTTGGTTTTTATCTGTTGGAATTCCTGCAATGAATTCTGGTAAAATAATTTGATTTTCCATTTTTTCCTGATTTAAAAGATTTCAAAAATTATGTTGAATTCTTGCTTGCAAAATTACGGCATAAAACTTTCTCTGTCAAGGATTTAATTGTTAAAGTTTTTTAAGATTTTATTCATTTTTCTGCATAATATGTTACAAACAGCTTTCACACCACAAATGTATTTTACCATCTAAAAAAATAGTTATCAACAATTTAGAATTGTGTGAAAATTAATCGTAATTTTGCACCGTCAAATGAAAAAATAAAACAATATTGATAATCAAACAGATAAAAAGAAACAGATAGAAAAAAATTAAGTAAAAAACTGACATATTAAAGGCGTTTTTGCTTTTCTTAGTTAAACCGAAATCTGGGAAATTTCAGGTATACCACACAAGGAAGTTGAAACGCTCGCGGTGCTACCGTGGGCTTTCTTGTTTGTGGTATAGGTCATTCCCAGAACCTCGGCTTAAAACAAAAAGTTCGCGGTTTTTTTATGTCTTTTTCCGAACAAAATAAATCAACAATAATAATTAACTAAATCTAAACAAAACAAAATGAAAAAAACATTTACAATCTTAATCGCAGCCTTTTTTGCGATTTTCCTAATCAATCAGTCCTTCACGGCAAAGGGACAAACCAAAACCGCTGCTTATACATTGGATTTTACAACCAACCATAGTAATAGTGGGAATAATCATACATCATATACTGGTGCTACTTGGACTTTCCAAAACTCAAATTCTAATACTGATACTTGGACAATAGATAAAGCTGCTAATAATAATTACAATAACGATTGGGCATGGGTGCGTTTTGGAGGTAAAGGCGGTTCACAAAATTCTTCTACGACAACTGCCGATTCGTATTTTCAATCAACTTTTTCTATAAACAGCAATGTAGATAAAGTTACTCTTAATGGTACAGGATTTACCACGACAACAACCAATACATTTCATGTTAATAGCATAAAATTGCAAGTGTCTTCTAATAGTACATTTACAGGTACGTTATTGGATGAAGTAACAAAAAATCTTTCCAATACGAATTCTGAATTTTCCTTGGAATTTGAACCAACAGAAGGAACTTATTGGGCTTCTGGTGCATATTATAAAGTAATTATCAACTGGTATTGCAAAGGCAAATCAAATCATGGAGTTAATATAACAACTGTTGTTTTTGAAGAATACGTTGTGCCAGGTCCTTCTATTACTGCAGATGATGTAAACATTGCAGCCGATATTTTGGCCGGCAATATTTCCTATGACATTACAAATCCTGATGGTAGCACACTGACCGCTTTAAAAAAATCTGGTGATTGGTTGACTGTTGGTGATGTTGACGCTGTAAATAAGAAAGTGGCATTTACAGCAACAGAAAACACAACAGCATCATCACGTCCTGCTGTTGTAACTCTTACTTATGGCACAGCCACTAAAGATGTAACTATCACCCAAACAGCTGCTGCTCCAAAGTATGCTGTAACTTTTTCTGCCCCCAGCAATGGCACATTAGTAATTAAACGGGATGAAACCACATTATCTTCAGGCAATGAAGTACCATCAGGTACCACATTAACAGTTTTGGCCACACCTGCCAGTGGCTATAATTTAGTCAAATGGGAATACAGCACAAATGGAGGTAGCACATGGTCTGATGGCGATGGTACATCATATACAATAACTAGTGCAGTTCAATTCCGAGCCAGCTTTGTTGCCAAAGTTTATCATACCATCACCTATAGTGTTAATGGAACAGAGACGGAGGTAGCCGTTGAAGATGGTCAGGCTATTTCTTTTGCTGCACCAGCAAGCGGAATCCCTTCAGGTTATACATTTACTGGTTGGAGCGCAAGTAGCATTGCAACTTATCAACCAAATGAAACAGGTATTACCTATATATCAACAGGTAATAGTACACATGATGATACATATTATGCAGTTATGGCTTGTGAAGGTAGTACAATAACAGTTACTTTATCGGCTACTCATACCTCAGCAACTACATCTTATGATGATAATGAATATACTGATGATAAAGGTACTAAATGGAGTGGTAATACCAACGAACCTTACGAAAATAGTACCGCTAGAATAGGTTTGAGAGCCGATGGTACTAGTTATTTGGAATCACCAACATTCGCAGGCAATGTAAAATCTATAAAGATTATGACTTATAATGGTAGTTCCAGAGATGATAGGACGTTTTATCTGAGATCTACTAAATTTGGTGAAACGGCAGACCTAGGCACTGTAGCAGCACCCAAAGGAGTACAGTTAACAGCTGAACAAACTGCTGTTTTGACCGGAACATCATTTAAAAAATTCTATATAGACCCTTCTGGAGCTGTTGGGTTTAGTTATATTAAAGTCGTATATGCGCCATTAACAAATTATTGCACAACCATCAACAACTTCACAAATACTAACGGTAATAACTGGAATACTAATGGAAACTGGTCTTGGGGCGCTGTTCCAACAACCGAACCTGCTGTTACCATTTCAGCAGCATGTACAATACCAAGTGGCACTACAGCCAATGTCAATAATATCATTATTGCCGATGGAGGTTCGCTCACCATCGCCAATGGCGGACAGCTTATAACTGCCAACCCTGTAACAGCAACAGTTCAGAAAACCATCAATGCACCTACTGGTACTTGGGGTCAAAATGATAATACAGGCTGGCATGCAATAAGCTCTCCTATTGGAAATATCAATTCTGGAGATATATCTTCAACAATTGGAAACTTTATTGTGTCTGGAACCCCTTATAAATATGACTTTTACAGATATCAGGAAGATTATGGCTGGAAGAACTACAACAACAATGATGAAGACTTTGGGTTTGTCAAAGGTTGCGGTTATCTCTATGCTCGTTATGAGACAAAAGATATAAGCTTCACTGGTTCAGTTACTACTGATGATTTTAGCCTGACAGGTCTTTCAAAATCAAGTGTAAAGCATTCAGGTCTCCATTTAATCGGCAACCCATACACACATACAATTTATTATGGAGTCGCTATTGATGGCGATATTTCTGATGCAGGTTATTATAAACTAAATTCAACTGGTTCTTGGATTTCTACAGCAGCTGGTACAGCCATCGATCCAATGGAAGCAATATTTGTTTTCGTTACAAATGACGAGGCAACTATTAGTTTTACCAATGATGCGTCAGCTCCAGCATTGAGAGCAAATCACGATTTCATCCAGTTCACTGTTGCCAATAGCCAGTATGAAGACGTGGCCTATGCTATGTTCGATAAAGGCAATGGATTGTCAAAAATCGAGCATCGCAACTCAGAGGCTCCTATGATTTATATTCCTCAAAACGATGACAACTACGCAATCGCTATGATGAACGACAATACACAAATGTTCGGTCTCAATTTCAAGGCTGCCACAACAGGCAAATACACTTTAAGCTACAACACCAAGGGTGATTACAGCTATCTCCATTTAATCGACCGCCTCACCGGTGAGGATATTGACATGCTAATCGATAACGAATACAGCTTCATCGGTTCACCAATCGATGGCGACAATCGTTTCATTGTAAAACTCACATATAATTCAGGTAATGAAGTAGTTAACAACGACATATTCGCTTATCAGAGTGGTAGCGATATCATCGTTAACGGAGAAGGTGAACTTCAAGTCTTCGATGTCACTGGTCGTCGTGTGATGACAACTACAATTAACGGTGTTGAAACAATAAATGTTCCTACAACAGATGTTTACATTTTCCGCTTGATTGGAAATGAAGTAAAAACTCAAAAAATTGTTGTTCGCTAAATTATGAAAGGAGAAATAAAAATGAAAAAGATATTATTTGCAATCGCTATTGTTTTGACAATCGGTTTAACAGCTAACGCTCAGGGTCGTGATGGTTTCTTCAGCAATTACGACAATAGTTATGGTAACAGAGCCACAGGTGACCCATTAGATATAGCGAACCCATTAGGTCATGGTTCAACAGAAAACGTTGACACCCCTCTCGGCAGCGGCCTCTTAGTCCTCACCGCCCTTGGTGCCGGCTACGCCGTCTATCGCAAAAAACGCAGCTAAGCTAAAGGCTAACAGCTAATAGCTAATGGCTTAAAAAGACACTACCCAAAATTCTTTCCTGTATTCTCACGGGAAACTTCAAAATGACAACTTACAATTTTGAGTAGTTCAGCCCGCTCGCATGAGCGGGCTTTTTTTGTTTTTTGTATGAACTCTTAAAAAATTTTAAGAGTTTATTCCGGGAGGAGAATTTTGTGTTAAAAAGTGTTAAAAAGCAGTAAAAAGAGGCTTGTTATTTTGGCTGGTTGATTTTTGGAGATTAGTTTTGCAGTGGAGAAAAGGCGATGTTCAATCTTAAATCAAAAAATTATGACAAATAAAATCATCCCCAACATTGGAAACTACAAGAAATTGTTAACGTATCAGAAAGCTGTGATAATTTATGACATCACATATTATTTCTGCAAAAACTATTTGGACAGCAAAGACCGTACAACTGACCAAATGATTCAAGCTGCAAGAAGCGGAAAGCAAAACATTGTGGAAGGATGTTCAGCTGCCCCGACATCAGCTAAGACCGAAATAAAACTGATTAGTGTAGCAAAAGCAAGTTTAAAAGAGCTTCTTGAAGACTATGAAGATTATTTAAGAGTACGAGGTTTTGAACAATGGCAAGACGGTTCGGTTGAAAAAGAGGCAATGAGAAAATTTGGTCGTGAATGCTATAATTCCACTTTATGCATGAACAAAATTCAAAATAGTCCTCCAGCGACTATCGCCAACATGGCCATTGTGCTTTTAAACCAAGAAGATTATTTGCTGTTTAAGCAGCTGATGCGACTTGAAGACGATTTCAAGAAAAACGGAGGTTTTTCAGAGCGGATGTTCCAAGCTCGGAAGCAATAAAGAGTAAAGTCAATAGTGTCTTTAGAGTCTCTGGGGGCCTTAGAGACATTAAGGGCTTCAGAGACACTAGGGATTTTAAGAGCTTCAAGAGTTAATGCCAGAAAATTTCGATTTTTCTTTGCTCCTATTAATAAAAAGATTACATTTGCAAATTGCGCTTATTGGCACAATTTTAAAAAAAGACACTGATTTTCAATAGATTAAAGTAATAACAAAATAAAAATTAAACACTATGACAAAAAAACTTACATTTTTAATCGCGGCGGCAGTGATGCTGCTGACAATGATTGTTTCGCCAGTAAAAGCGGTGGGACAGACAAAGGGTAGTGTCACTTTCACTTTCAGTGATCATTATTCAAGCAACACTGTTCTTGATGCCACGGCGATCTCACTTGACGCTTCTATTCAAGCAACATTCAACAAAAGAAACGGCGGAACAGCCACACAGTATTACACAAACGGTAATGCCGTGAGATGGTATGGTGGAGGTACATTGCTTATTGAAGCAAAAACCGGATCTAATGCTACCATTACCAACATAACTATAAATTATACCCAAACCGCAAATTCGGTTTCCGCTAGTGTTGGAACATATTCATTATCTAACAATGTCGGTACATGGACGGGTTCAGCATCTGCTGTAACGTTTACACAATCTGGCACCACAGGTCAATGCAGAATATCTGCCATTTCTGTTACTTATTCGACAGGCGGATCTACTGCTGTAGCAACTCCAACTATTACCCCTAACAGTGGCAGTTTCTTAACTTCACAAGAGGTTAGCATTTCCTGCGCTACTACAGGTGCAACTATATATTATACAACTGATGGAAGCGCTCCTTCAACTACAAGCACTCAATATACAACTCCATTCACCATTGATGAAACCACAACGGTGAAAGCTTACGCCGTTTTGACTAACTATGATGATAGCCAAGTAGCTTCAGCAACTTTCACAAAAGCAACTGCTTTGACAGTTGCTGAAGCTATAGCAGCCACACCTGCAACTGGAACATCTGACTATGTTTATATTAGCGGTATTGTTTCGGCTTTCTACAACACAAGCATTATGGGTGATGGTAGCAACTACCGTTACTATATATCTGATGATGGTACAACGACAAACCAACTTCTTGTATACAAAGGCAACGGCTTAAATAATGTTGCATTTGCCAATGTTAACGACCTTTTAGTTAATGACCAAGTGATTATTTATGGTAAACTCACAACCTACAACAGCACAAAAGAAGTAGCTGCTGGCAATTATATCTATTCGTTAGAACGTCCAACAGTTACTGTTGAAGCTCCTACTTTCAGCCCTGCTGCGGGAACATACGATGAGGCTCAAAGTGTTACATTAAGTTGTGCAACAGATGGTGCAACGATATACTATACAACCGATGGCACAAATCCAACGAATGAAAGTACACAATATGCATCTGCCATCAATATTGCTAGTACAACCACAATAAAAGCTATTGCTTATGTTGGCGAAGATTATAGTACTGTTACCACAGCAACATATACTATAGTTTCCATCAATAACATTTCTGATATTACCGAAGTCGGTACCGCATACTCAGTAAAAGGCACAGTCGTTGCTATCAACAGCCGTGGATTTGTAATGGGAGATGGAACTGGTTATGTTTATTACTACAAGGGTGAAGATACAGGCAAGTCTGTTGGTAACAAGATAAAAGTGACTGGTACAACAGGAACTTACGGCCAGATTATCCAATTCACCAATACGGCAACCGTTTCGGAGGCAACATCATCAAGCTACAACAACACTCCAGCAGCAACAGTAATTACAGCTGTTCCAGATTACTCAACAGGTTATCATCTGAGTACTTATCTGGAATTTACAGGTGCTTTGGAAAAATCAAGCAGCAACTATTTTATTACTGTTGGTGAAGGACAGATTCAGATTTCATATCCTACTTCAGCACAAAGCACAGCTTTAACAGCTTTGAATGGCAAAACAGTCCATGTAAAAGGATATTTCTCGGGTATCAACAGCAGCAGCAAGTTCACTGTAATGCTTGAAAGCGCTGAAGAAGTTGCCGTTCCTTCGATCACTCTTACTCCATCAGTAATTAACGAAGCTCCTGCTGCAGGAGGAAGTGGAGAGATAACTGTCACTTGTACCAACATGGGTGAAAATCCGGTTCTTTCAATTGAATTTTGCGATGCTAATGGTGATCCAGCCGAATATGACTGGATTTCAGCGGAGTTCAACAATACATATACCAAAATCACTGGAACTTTTGCAGAAAACACCACAACTGAGCCAAGAACAGCTCATTTGAGAGTTTATGGTACGGTATCGAATTCTAAAACTACTGTTTATTCCGACATATTCAGTATTACACAACTTGCACCTGCAGAACCGAGCATTGTATTTACCACAACCACATATAATCCTGGTGCTAACGGTGAAAGCAAAACTCTAAGCTTTAATTACGAAGGATTAGGCGACAGCCCAGAATTCACAGTTCGTTTCTACGATGTAACAGGTGAAACACAAACCACTTACGGATGGGTTTCAGGCGAAATCATACAAGGTGATAACAAGGTTACTATCATCGTTGATGCCAACGAAGGTGAGGCTCGTTCAGCTTACTTCAAAGTTTATGGTGAAAAGAACGAAAATGTACACGCTGAGTCAAACCTTGTGACAATTACACAGGCTGCTTATGTTGTTGATTATGCAACTTTGCCATTCAGTTGGGCTGGCAACACATCAGCACCTACTGGTATAACAAATAATGGTGTTGGAACATATTCCAGCTCTCCATACTTGAAATTTGACGGCACAGGAGATTACATTATTTTAAAAATCAACGAACGTCCTGGAACATTGACATTTGATATTAAAGGTAACAGTTTTTCAGATGGTACATTCAAAGTTCAGACATCTGAAAATGGCGAAACCTATACAGATTTGGAAACCTACACCGAACTCGGCAGCACTCAAAGCGAATCATTCAATAGTTTAGGTGAAAATATTCGTTACATCAAGTGGATTTACACAGAAAAAGTCAATGGTAATGTGGCTTTAGGAAATATCGCACTTGCAAAATATGTTGCGCCAGTACCATCAATCACAGCTGAAGACGTAAATATCGCTTACGATGCTACTGAAGGTTCGATTACATACACTATCAACAATCCTGTTGAAGGTGGTACAATGGGATCAATGCCGATCTCAGGTGGTGATTGGCTCACAGTTGGCGGACCATCAAACGGAAGTGTCGCTCTCACATGTGAACAAAATACAGGAGCAGAACGTACAGCAACTGTTAGATTGACTTATACATATAACAACACTAAAGAAGCTGTCACAGAAGATGTTACAGTGACACAGGCTGGTGTTCCTGCTACGATGTACGTTGTCAACTTTAATCTTGATGATGGTACTTTCGTGCCAAACGATGATTTTCCACAAGACGTTGTAGAAAAAGAAGCTGGCACATACACATTGCCATCAGCAACAAAAGCCGGATTTGACTTCACGGGCTGGAACGATGGCACCGACACATACGAAGCAGGTGCTGAATACACCGTTTCAAGCGATGTGGATTTTACCGCACAATGGACAGAAAGCACAACCGGGACAATTGCCTTTGGTAGTGCTTCAGGTAGCACCCCAATTAATAGCACAAGTGTTACTGGAGATGACAGCATGGGTAACACATGGACAATCACAACTGAAGGCACATCGAGTTTCACACAGAATGCAGCGTATTCTCAAGTCGGTTCTGGTAGCAGCCCTGCTACAAGCATTACATTTACCATGACACTTCCACAGCAAAAAATCATTTCGGCATTTGAGGCTAAATTCGGAGGTTTCAACGGTACTGTAGGTGACATTGCACTGACAGTTGGCAATACAACTGTTGGATCAGGTTCGTTAAATGGATCAACTGATGTGATAGTTGAAGCAACCACCACAACTGAAGTCGGAACAGTATTAACTGTAACGGTGACTAACATTGACAAAGGTGTGAAGTGCTACTATATTTCATACACATTGAGCGATGCACCGGTTGTTCCAGTAATTGACGCAACAGCAGGTTCAGCCTTGGCATACAATGCAACAGCAGGAAGCATTATATATGAAATCGCCAATTATGAAGTAGGTACAATGACTGCAACAACAACAGCAGATTGGATTAACGCGTTAGTCGTTACTACCCCAACTGCTGAAGACGGCGAAGTGACATTCAATGTAACAGAAAACACATCAAATGAAAGCCGTTCGGCAACAGTCACACTCTCATTTACTTATGGTAATCCAGCTGCTACAGTCACTAAAGATGTTACAGTGACACAAAACGGCACACCGTCTATCACGGTAACTCCAGCCACTGCTAATGTAGCTTTCGCTGGCGGTGCTCCTGATTTCGCAGTAACTTATGAAAGTTTAGAGATTACAAAAGCAGACGATTTCGATGTTGAATTCTACGAAACATCAACAAGCACAATAGCAGGAAATCAACCTTCATGGATTACCAATGTGGCTATTACTGGAAACACAACCGATGGATTCACATTGACAACTACAGTTGCCGCTAATGACGGCGCTGCCCGTAACGCTTATCTCAAAGTGTATGCCCTTGATGAAAACACCGAACCAGTTTATTCTGGTCTTGTAACAATTTCACAGGCAGAACACACTCAATTGGCAACATACTCATTGGTAACAAGTGTTGACGATATTGTTTCGGGCAAACATTATATCATTGCAAGTAGCGCAACCGATGGAGATGCCTATGCAATGGGTGGACAGACAAGCAATAACAGATCTGGAGTAGCAGTAACAATTGACAACAGTCAAATAACTGAAACAGATGATGTTTATGAATTTGTTATCAACACACACGAAACCAGCAGCAAAGATGTAGTGTATACTATTTACGATGCAGCAACACCAGGTTATTTATACGCTGCAAGTAGTAGTAAGAATTATTTAAGAACAAAAACTACATTGGACGATAACGGCAAATGGACTATTGCGATAGCAGCAGCAGGTTCAGCAGCATCTGTTGTTGCTCAAGGTTCATATACACATAATATCATGAAATTCAATAGTAGCGACAATATCTTCTCATGTTATGCATCTGGTCAATCACCTATCTATCTCTACGTCAAAGACAACGACGTCAACTTTGAATACTATGGCGGTGAGGTTGCTTATCCTGAAAACTCAATTCCAGATGGTGGATCAATTACTGTTAGCGCAGGCTCTGTTTTGACAGTACCGACAGGATTTACAAATAATGATCCTAATGCTTTCATCATCCAAGACGGCGGTCAGGTGATTTACAATGGCACTGGAACATTTAACGCCACTCTGCAAAACAACGTCACTGCTTACAGCAACGACCCTGGTGTTTCTGACGGTTGGTATCTGATTGCTTCACCTGTTGACGGCCTTTCAACAGATGTGGTTGCACAAGGAACTTACGACTTGTTTGTTTACAACGAGCCAAACGCATACTGGTGGGTTGCAAGCGGTCATGGTATCACCGAATTTGCACGCGGTAAAGGTTACCTCTATGCAAACTCAGCTAACCAATTACTGGCTTACGCAGGTACAATGGGTGCGACTAACGAAAATATAGAGAAACAGTTGAGCTACACCAGCACTTTAGGTGACGACGTTAGAGGTTTCAACCTCGTTGGCAACCCATTCACACGTAACCTCGTGTTAGGTAATATGAAACTTGGTGAAAATACCCTTACACACTTCTATGTAATGAACGCACAACGTACTGGTCTCACCTCCATTGATAACGATTCTTACGAAATCAAACCTGGTGAAGGTTTCTTCGTTCAGGCTATTGCCGAAAATCAGACACTTGAGTTCAATCCAACATCAAAAGGTTTGGAAGACATTAAGTTTATCAAGATCGTTGCAGGTAACGAAAACGGCACAGATAACGCTTACATCAACATCGGCTGCGGTAACACCCTGCGTAAGATGAACATCGCCGACCTCACCAATGTTTACGTGATGAACGAGGATAAAGACTTTGCAGCTGCAAGAATCGAAGAACTCGCTGGAACAATGCCGGTTAACTTCGAAGCTGTTGAAGACGGCGAATACACTATCACAGTTGAAGCCAAGTTCATCGAGGCACACAGTATGCACCTCATCGACAACTTCACAGGTGCCGACATCGACCTCATGGTTGAGCCAAGCTACACATTCAATGCAACTGCAAACGACAATGCGGAGCGTTTCACTCTCGTATTCGACTTCAACAACTACACCGGTTGCAACGAGAACTACACAAGCGAAAACTTCATCTACCAGAACGGCGATGAAATCATCGTCAACGGCGAAGGTGAATTGCAGGTGTTCGATGTTCTCGGTCGCTTCGTGATGAGCCAGAATGTTTCAGGCGTTGAACGCATTAGCAAACCTGCACAGACAGGCGTTTACATCTTCATGATGAATGGAAATGCTCAAAAGATTGTTGTTAAATAATATAGGAGGTTAATACGATGAAAAAGATATTATTTGCAGTGGTTTTGGTTTTGACAATCGGTTTGTGCGCTAACGCTCAACGAGGCGGAAAAGACGGTTTCTTCACAGAGTGGGACGACGTTAGCAACGGTCTCGATAAGTTCGACGATTTCGGCAATGGCTTGAGAAACCCAGGCCTGCCTGGCGGTCACGGTGGCGGCGACACCCCTGCTCCGCTTGGAAGCGGCCTCGTGGTGCTGACAGCACTCGGCGCGGGATACGCAGTAGCAAAACGCAAACACAAAGAGTAGTTAATCAGTTAGTCAGTTAGTCAGTTAATCAGTTAATCGTTTAAACTGAACAACTGACTAACTGAACAACTGAACAACTATTTAACTGTTTGCGGCTCTACTCTTATTCACGAGTATCACGCCAGCGAAGACGAGGACTGCGGCGAGCACTTTCTGCCATGTGAGACGGTCCATGCCGGTGGCGATGCCCATCACGGTGGCGATAATCGGCTGAAGATAGCCATAGAGGCTGATGACTGTCGGGCGCAACACCTTCTGCCCTACCGGAATCAGGAAATAGGCAACAAAGGTGGCGAAAAGAATCAAGAAACCAAGTTCAAGAAGATATTTTGTCGGCAACGCTGCTATATTCAAACTTACTAACTCTTTGATATCAAATGGAATAGCCACTATCGCCGAGAAGAGGAACATCCACTTCATGAATGTGACGACGCTGTATTTCGCGATAAGCGGACGAAAAGCGCCGAGATACAAAGCAAAGAAAAGGCAGTTGCCAATCATGTATAAGATACCCAAGGGCTGAGTCTCGGTGACGCTGCTGCTTTCAACTCGTACAGTATTGAAAACCAAGAAGATAACACCGATAAAACTCAACGCCACACCGCCTGCTTTCTTCAAGGTGATAGGCTCTTTCAAGACGATGGCAGCGATAAACATGGTGAAAATCGGGGTCAACGGAGTGAGGATGCTGGTGTCGAAAGGCGTGGTCATGGTGCTCGCCTTTAAAAAAGATATCTGGGTGAGGAAAAGTCCCAGCATCGAGGCGATGAAAATCTTCGGGAAATCGCGTTTCTCGACCTTTTCCTGAGGCTGAAAAAGCGATGCGATCCAGAATAAGGCGGTCGCTCCTATCGCACGAAAGCAGAACAATCCCATCGGAGAGACCAGCGCCAGAGTGGACAAATCTCTGCAGATGATGATGTTGAAGCCAAAAATCGTGTAGGCGAAGAAGGCTGAAATATGACCTAAAGACTTTTTCATTGCGGGCGCAAAAATACGAAAAAGACCTTAGACTTTAGACCTTAGACCTTAGTTTTTTATAAATCTTATTGCTAAAGTCTAAAGTCTAAGGTCTAAAGTCTAAAAAAAATGTATCTTTGCAGTTCGAAAAAATTAAAATTTGAAACATATGAGTAGAATGGAAACTCCGGTCCTACTTCTGACCGGTTATCTCGGAAGCGGAAAAACGACATTGGTAAATCATATCCTTTCGAACAAGAAAGGCATCAAATTTGCAGTGATAGTCAACGATATAGGCGAGGTGAACATCGATGCCGACCTCATCCAGAAAGGCGGCGTGGTGGGCAAGAAAGACGAGAGCCTCGTGGCTTTGCAGAACGGCTGCATCTGCTGCACCTTGAAGATGGACCTCATCGAACAGCTCAACGACATCATGAAGATGGGACGTTTCGACTACATCGTCATAGAGGCGAGCGGCATCTGCGAACCTGAGCCGATAGCACGCACCATCGCCGGAATCCCTAGCATGGGCTATCAATACACAAAGTTCGGCACCCCACGTCTCGACTGCATAGTGACGGTGGTCGACGCCTTGAGAATGAAAGACGAATTCGCATGCGGCGACAGTCTCAAGAAAGAAAACATCGACGAAGACGACATCGAAAACCTCGTGATTGAACAGATCGAGTTCTGTAACATAGTGATTTTGAACAAGGCATCGGATGTGGAGCCGAAAGAACTCGAGCGCATCCGTCAGATTGTGAAGAGTCTGCAACCAGACGCAGAAATCATCGAAAGCGACTACGCAAATGTCGACCTCGACAAGATTATCAACACCCAAATGTTTGATTATAACCAAGTTAACGGTTCAGCAGGCTGGATCAAAATCATCGAAGGACGTGATGAACATGACGACGATGATGACGATCACGATGATCACGAACATCATCACCATGACCATGACCATGATCACGATCATCACCACCATCACGATCATGATGAAGAGGAAGGCGAAGCTGAGGAATACGGCATCGGAACATATGTTTATTTCAACAGGAGGCCTTTCGACACATTGAAGTTCAACGACTATGTTTTGAACAACTGGCCGAAGAACATCATCCGCTGCAAGGGACTGTGCTATTTCGCTGATAATCAGGATATGTCGTACATCTTCGAGACCGCAGGCAAGCAGAAGAAACTCACTGAAGCCGGCTACTGGTTCGCAACAGCATCGAAAGAAGAACTGCAGCAGTTCATCGAGCAAGACCCGACTATTTTAAAGGATTGGGATGAGGAATACGGCGACAGAATGGAGAAGTTGGTGTTTATCGGACAGAAACTGGATAAGGAAGCGATTAAAGCGGCGCTTGACAGCTGCCTTTTTTAGACTTTAGACCTTAGACCTTAGACATTAGACCTTAGTCTGGAACTGCTAAAGTCTAAGGTCTAACATCTAAGGTCTCTTTGATGGCAAACGGCAACGCTAGCAGGAACGTCATTGCATCGGCGACGGCTTGTGTCATTTCAACACCTTGAAGGCCGAGGAAAAGCGGCAAAATCATGATGGTAGGGATGAAGAAAATGCCTTGTCGACCCATTGATAACACAGTGGCTACCAACGTTTTACGAGTAGTTTGATACATCATGTTGGTGACGGTGCTCACCCCGATGAGCGGGAACGACAGGCACTGCCAAAGCAGCACTTCGGTGCCAATTTTTATGAGCTCGGAATCTTCGCTTCGAAAGAATCTCACGATATCAGGAGCGAAGACGGCGAAGGTTATCGATACTACCATCAATATGATGGTGGCGAGTTGCGTAGTGAAGATGAACGACTTACGCACACGTTCATGCAATCCCGCGCCGTAGTTGAATCCGCAAACAGGCTGGAACCCCTGCCCTAGTCCGAGGATTATCGAGAACGCGAACATCATGACGCGCGACACTATGGCGAAGGCTGCAATCGCACTCGCCTCAGTGCCTGGAGCGGCGTAAAAAGCAGCGTAGCGGTTCAGCATTATCGTGCTTACGCAGACGAAAACATGACGCATCAGCGAAGGCGCTCCACCATTGAAAATATCAACGTAGCTTCGTAAAGTCGGGGTGAAATTGCGAAAACGGATATGCACATTTCCGCTTCGCTCGGTGCCTAAAAGCAAAATCAGCCAGCCCACCATCTGACTGATGCAGGTGGCCAACGAAGCTCCCATCACGCCCATATCCAGACCGTAAATCAGAAACGCGTCGAGGAAGATGTTCAGGATCGCTCCGGTGGTGATTCCGACCATCGCATAACGCGCATTTCCTTGCAGTCGCAGCTGGTTGTTCAGCGTGAGCGACGACATCATAAACGGCGTTCCGATGAGGATAAACAGCAGATAATCGTTAGCCGATTCAAGCACATCGGGGGTGGCGCCCATCATTCGCGAAAGCGGAGAGAGAAGACAAAGTCCGACCACAGCGGCTATCGTGCCTATCGTCATCGACGAGATGAAACCCGTGGCAGCCATCTTCTCGGCATCATCGTATTTCTTCGCGCCAAGCGCCGTTGAGATGTAGTTTCCCGAGCCGTGTCCGAAGAAAAACCCAATGGCGTTGATGAATGTCATGTAGGCAAACGAGACACCCACGCCCGCAGTCGCCTCAGTGGAAATGTGTCCGACAAAAAACGCGTCGATGATGTTGTACATGGCAATAACAAGCATGGAGATGACAGTAGGAATCGCCATCTTCATAACCAGTTGACGCACAGGACTTTCCGTCATCATGACGAAACGCTCGTTACGTTGCAACTCGTCGTCTTTGCTTGTCGTGCCAAAAATGTGCTTCATGCCGCAAAATTACAAAAAATAACGGCTCGTAATATAATTTTCCTTATCTTTGCAGGTTATTAATATATATTGGAGAATTTTGTTTTTATGGAAGAAAAAGATATAAAAGAAGAAGAAACTCTTGACGAAAATATAACGGAAACCACTGAAGATGTTGATAGTTTGCTGAAGTCAGCTCCTCAGAAAATCAATATGAAGGATGAGGAAATGGAGGATCAGATGGTGAACAAGCAGGACGAGGGCGAGGAGTTTAAGGCAACATGGCCGTTGCACGACGACATGAAGAAGACGCTCACCAACGATTTCCACCGCGGATGCCGCATCAAAGCCGACAAATACGAGTTCGCGAGCAATGTTTTGCGCCACGGACAATGCAAACTCGACAGCTTCAACTGGCTCAAGGACTATGAGAACGAGACACCGAAAGAAGGCGATTTGCTGGTTGCAGAGGTGCGTTTCAAGAACGATAGAAAAGACTTCTACAGCTATCCTTCGGAGATGCATCTCCTTGAAGGTGAATTAGTTGCAGTGGAGACAGCCATCGGGCACGACATCGGAATCGTGACAATGGTGGGCGAGCTCATCGAGAAACAACGCAAACGCAAGAAGAACAACACACCTGTAGCGGAGCTCAAGAAAATCTACCGCCGCGCACGTGTCAACGACGTGGAGAAGTTCCTTGAAGCCATCCGTCAGGAAGACCACACACTTTACAGAAGCCGCGAGATCGCATCGAGCCTGAAACTTGAGATGAAACTCAACGATATTGAGTATCAAGGAGATAGAACAAAAGCTATTTTCTATTACACCGCTGACGGCCGTGTCGACTTCCGTGAGTTGATTAAGAAACTGGCCGAAGAATTCCATGTCCGCGTGGAGATGCGTCAGATTGGATTCCGTCAGGAGTCAGCGAAACTTGGTGGCATCGGTTCTTGCGGCCGTGAGCTTTGCTGCGCATCGTGGATCACTGATTTTCAGTCGGTTACAACCAACGTGGCGAGAGTGCAACAGCTGTCACCTAACCCTCAGAAGCTCGCCGGACAGTGTGGCAAACTGAAATGCTGTCTCAACTACGAGTACGAGGCTTACGTCGACGCTCTGAAGAGTTTCCCTGACAACCACATCGTGCTGAAGACCAAGAAAGGCGACGGAATCTATCAGAAAATAGACATCTTCAAGGGTTTGATGTGGTATTCTTACCCATTCGATAGAAATAACATGATGGCGATTCCTGTTGAGCAGGTGAAGGCTATCATCGAAGATAACAAAAAAGGCGTGCTTCCTGAGCAGTTGGAGGACTTCGCGTTCATCAAGGAACAGAAGAATAATGACTACGGCGAGGAAGGAAAGCCGGCGGATTTGTCGAAACTTGAATAATGAAAAACCTATTTTTAATAGCGATTGCACTTTTGATGTTCTCATGCGGCAACAACAAGCTGTACGATGAGAGCATTGTGATTCCGGAGGCGAAGTGGGACAACGAGAACATCCCATATTTCAACGTGGCTGTTGACGACACCTTGACTGATTACGCTTTCTATCTGAATATCAGACACTTGGAAAACTATCGCTACAGCAATCTGTTTGTCTTCATGCACTCCGAACTTCCAAACGGCAGCACCACACACGACACCATCGAGTGCATTTTGGCGATGCCCGACGGTCATTGGATGGGCAAAGGCAGCGGCACCATGAGGTCGGCAAAAGTGCTTCTGAACCCTTCGCTGCGTTTCCCGATGAAGGGCGATTATCATTTCGAACTGGAGCAAGCGATGCGCGACAAAGAGCTGAAAGGCATTACAGACATCGGCATTTGCATTGAAAAACAATAAGTTATGACAAGAAACAAGAAAACGGCAAAGAAACGCGATGTGAAAGTCTACATGATTGTCCTGTGGGCGTTGTTCGTCATGTTTGGACTGTCGGTGTTTCTGCTTTTCCACGGCATCGTGCACGAGTGGTTCGGTCCGATGCCGACGTTCGAGGAGCTTGAAAACCCTGAGACCAACCTCGCCACCGAGATCATCTCAGCCGACGGCAAGATTTTGGGCACTTATTACATCGAAAACCGTTCAAACATCAGCTACGACGACATCTCTCCCGATTTGATCAACGCGCTCATCGCCATCGAAGACGTGCGTTTTTACGAGCACAGCGGCATCGACAAACGCGCTTTGTTCCGCGTGGCAGTTGGAGTGTTTACTGGCAATTCCGACAAGGGAGGCGGCAGTACGCTGACACAGCAGCTGGCGAAAAACCTCTTCCCGCGAGGCGAGAATCTCAGCAAGATAAAACTCGTGATCAGAAAATTCCAGGAATGGGTCACCGCGACGAAGCTCGAATACAACTATTCGAAAGACGAGATCATCGCAATGTATCTCAACACCGTTTTCTACGGACACAACGCCTACGGCATCAAGAAGGCGACGGAGACGTTTTTCGGCAAGGAGCCTAACGAGCTGAATCTGGAAGAGGCGGCACTGCTTGCAGGAGTTGTCAACGCACCTACGAAATTCAGTCCGAAGAGACATCCTGAAAACGCTTTGAACCGTCGCAACCTCGTGCTTAAACGCATGGAAACCAACGGGTTCATAACTCCAGAGGTCTATGATTCAATATCGCAGCTGCCTATCGACTTGTCACATTTCGGCGTTCTCGATCACAGAGCTGGACAGGCCACTTATTTCCGTGAGTTTTTGAGAGGCATGATGCACGACTGGGCAAAAAATCATTACAAACCCGACGGAACACCTTATAACATTTATAAAGACGGCTTGCGAATCTACACCACCATCGACTCGAGGATGCAGCGATATGCAGAAGAGGCGGTGCGCGAACATTTGTCGTTAGACCTTCAGCCGGCGTTCTACAAGCATTGGAAAGGCGACCCGAAAGCGCCGTTCGTTTTGCAGACAGAAGAAGATGTCGAGAAGATCATGATACTCTCGATGAAACGCTCGGATCGCTACCGTATACTGAAGAAAGCGGGGTTGAGCATGGACTCCATCATCGCCAATTTCAACACTCCAATACCGATGACGGTGTTCTCGTGGGACGGTCCTATCGACACCGTTTTCACCCCGATGGACTCAATACGTTACTACAAATATTTCCTGCAGTCGTCGCTGATGTCGGTGGAGACCGGCACTGGCTACGTGCGCGCTTATGTGGGAGGCAACGACTACCGTTTCTTCCAGTACGACCACGTAACGCAGGCCAAACGACAGGTCGGATCGACATTCAAGCCGTTCCTCTATTCGTTGGCGATGCAGGAAGGCGAATACACCCCTTGCACCATGGTGCCGAACATCAGCTACAGCATCCAGCTTCCTGACGGAAAGTTCTGGGAGCCAAAGGATTCCGGCAAGGCGAAGTTCGGCGAAGAGGTCACTTTACGATGGGCGTTGGCGCATTCCAACAACCGCATCTCGGCCTACTTGATGAAACGATTCGGTCCGGAAGCCACCATCCAGATGGCGCGCAGAATGGGCGTGAAATCCGACATCCCGGCGGTGCCTTCGATATGCCTCGGAGTGTGCGATATCTCGCTTTACGAGATGGTTGGCGCTATGAGTACCTTTGCCAACAAAGGCGTTTACGTGAAGCCGATTTTCATCACGAAGATTGAAGATAAGAACGGCAATGTTCTCGAGACTTTCAAGGCTGAGCAGCGTGAGGCTATGGACGACGTAACCGCCTACAAGATGATTGAGTTGATGAAAGGCGTTGTGTATGAAGGCACCGGCGTGAGGTTGAGATTCAAATACGGCTTGCGCAACCCGATTGCGGGAAAGACAGGCACCACGCAAAACCAGAGCGACGGATGGTTTATGGGCATCACCCCTGACCTCACCACTGGAGTGTGGACGGGCGCTGAAGACCGTTCGGTGCATTTCAAGACGATAGCACTCGGACAAGGCTCGAATATGGCTCTGCCTATCTGGGCTCTTTATATGAAAAAGGTGTACGCTGACCCGACGCTGCACGTCAGCCAGGGTGACTTCACAAAGCCGCTCTCGAACGTCGATTTGGATTTCGATTGCGACAAATATGAAGAGGAACAGAGTGCTGCAGCGGCACCAGAAGAAACAGAAGAAGACGAATTTTAAGTTAGTCAGTTATTCAGTTAGTCAGTTAGTCAGTTAAACTGGACTACTGAACAACTGAACAACTGAACAACTGAACAACTGAATAATTATGGCAAATTCAAATTTTGTTGATTACGTGAAGATATTCTGTCGTTCGGGCAAGGGCGGCAATGGCGCGATGCATTTCAACCATGCGAAATACGTGCCAAAAGGCGGTCCTGACGGAGGCGACGGAGGCAAGGGCGGCGATGTCATTTTGAAAGGCAACGCTCAGCTGTGGACATTGTTGCACCTGCGTTACACCAAGCACCTTTTCGCTGGCGACGGCGAATCGGGAGGCGCTAACCAGAGGACGGGCGCACAGGGCAACAACGTGATTATCGAGGTGCCGCTGGGTGCTGTGGCATACGACGCGGAGACAAACGAGCCGCTTGGCGAGGTGACTGAAGACGGACAGGAGATCGTCATCATGAAAGGCGGACGCGGTGGAAAAGGCAACACCTTCTTCAAGACCGCTACCATGCAGGCACCGAAGTTCTCGCAGCCAGGCGAGCCATCAGAAGAGCGCTGGATCATCATCGAGCTTAAGTTGTTAGCCGATGTAGGTCTCGTGGGCTTCCCGAATGCAGGAAAATCGACATTGTTGTCTGTCGTTTCAGCAGCAAAACCTGAGATTGCCGATTATCCGTTCACCACTCTGACGCCTAACCTTGGCATTGTGCCGTATTATGACTTCAAGTCGTTTATCATGGCCGACATCCCGGGAATCATCGAAGGTGCATCAGACGGTAAAGGATTGGGAATCAGATTCTTACGTCATATTGAAAGAAATTCGATATTGTTGTTTTTGGTCGCAGCCGACAGTCCGGATGTGAAGGAAGCATACGATGTTTTGTTGAATGAATTGAAGAGATATAACCCTGAGTTGCTCGACAAGAAGAGAATTTTGGCAGTCAGCAAGTGCGATTTGATTGACGAAGACACGAAGAAGGAAATAAAGAAACACTTGCCGAAGAAGGTGCCGCATCTGTTCATCAGCTCGGCAACCGGTGAAGGAATCAAGGAGTTAAAAGATTTGATTTGGCTTTCATTAAGTTAGTCAGTTAGTCAGTTAATCAGTTAGTCAGTTAAAACTGATCAGCTGAATAACTGAACAACTGAATAACTGAACAACTGAATAACTGAACAACTGAATAACTATGTTAAACAATTGGGATCATCAGCTTTTTCTGTTCCTCAACGGCTTGCACGTTGACTGGCTCGACCCTGTGATGACGTTTATCTCGTCGGAAATGGGTTGGGTGCCGTTTTATGCGGTGCTGGTGTTCTTGGTTTTCTACAAATACCGATGGAAGGGGCTGTGGGTGCTCCTCGGGGTCATTGTTGTTATTACTTTATCAGATCAGATTTCGGCAACGGTTTTCAAGCCACTTTTCCACCGACTTCGCCCCTGCTACGACCCATTGATTGAGGACTTGGTTTATACACCGAAAGGCAAGCCCGGCGGACATTACGGATTTATTTCGTCGCATGCAGCGAACACCTTCGCACTGGCGTCGTTCATCTACATGACGATGCGGCAACACTACAAAAAAATCGGCTGGGTGATGTTTTCATGGGCAACGCTGGTTTCATACAGCCGCATTTACATGGGAGTGCACTTCCCTGGCGACGTCATTTGCGGTGCAGCAGTGGGAACGATGCTGGGATTCGGAATAGGATACTTGATCAATTATGTCATTTCGACTGGAGCGAAGCGGAATGGAGAAATCCTTGATTAACGAAATCATTTAATAGTTTAAAGAATAAAGAGGATTTCTCGACTACGCTCGAAATGACAACTACAACGGAAACTCTGTAATAATTTCAATTTTTCCATCAGTAATTTGATAGCAAAACATCGTTTTCCCGTTGGTTAGCGTGAGATATTTCACTTTTAAACCAGAGTAATATCTTATCGCTTGGTCTAACACTTTTTCAGTTATTGGCACTGTTTCCGCTTTGCATTCCACAATCATCTGTGGCTCGCCTAAGGTGTTGAAAACCACGATGTCAGCACGCTTCGGAAGGTTGTTCACTTTTATGGAATATTCCACCGCCACAAGTCCGGCTGGCAATTTCCGTGTCTCTACGAGGTAATGCAGCATTTTCTGGCGAACCTGCTCCTCGGGAGTTAAAGAAACCCATTGTCTCCGAAGCGGATCGAAGACAACCACTTTTTCATCAACTAAAGATGTTTTAAACCATTCCATGATGCAAATTTATGAAATCCGAGCTACATTTCCTCTAAAATCGCATCTAAAGTCCTATCGTCGGACTCAAAACCGAGCTGGCTCTTGATTTTCTGTTTCCTTTTGAAGATTGCACTATCCGAAACACAGTAGATTTCAGACAATTCCAACGTTGAAAGGCGTGATTTCACTAAACAGCAAAACTGTAAATCTTTAGCGGATATTTCATGGTTATTCAGATACTCGACGAATGTCGGGAAAATTTCAGAAACGGCATCGCACAGCTCGTTAATCTCATGTTCTTCAACAACTTCAAGATTAGGTTTTCTGACTGTTGAGAAATAGCCTTTCTGACAAAACTTTTTATATATGTCCTTGTGTTTCAGCAGTTCATATCTCAACGAGGCATCCTTTTCGACAGGTTTCGCTTCCTTATCGTTGCCCTGATGTTTTTTCAAGATATATCTTACAACAAAAAACACGGCAATGGCAACCGCAAGCGCAACTCCCAACCACAAAAAAATGTGACTGTTTTGGCTGTCGTTATTTTCAACCACTGTAACCTCATCCGGCACAATTGCAATTCTATAAGTTGCACTGTTTGTCTCTTTGTCAACATTAAATGCAATTTCCGCAGGCTCATCTGCCAGATGAAAAACCGCCCCTTTTCTGATAGTATCAGTTTCCATGTTTTTTTTGCAAAGGTAGTTAATTTTTTTGACCTTTTCCAGTAAGATTCCAGCATTTTTTCAGATTTCCAACCCAATATATTTGTAATTAGTTGTATTTCAATTATTTACCAACATGAATATTGATATTAATTCCAGTAATTTTCCAGTGCATTTCCATAGTTTTCAGAAATCATTTAAGCAATTTTGCACCTGACAGCGGATGCCGAAAAGCTAAAAGAGTAGGCGCAAATAAAAATTTTATACTATGTTCAAATTCAAAAAAAGCCTTTTGGCACTAACGGCATTAACATTGTTGTCGGTTTATGTTTTTGCGAAAAATTATGACACGAACAAAGAGCAAGTTGCTCTTAAACAGACAGAGACACCAAGCACAGACTTTGATGCCCCTGGCACTTTGGTTTCTACATCTATGAACGCAAACGTTATTACCATCGTATGCCAAGGAAGCGAAGGTCGTTGCTTTTCAATTCAAGGCAAAGAACTGATAACTTATAGCCGCACTGGAATGACGGAGACATACAATGTCACCGGTGTCACTCAAATCCATGACAAAGGAGATAATATGGAATATATAATAGATGTAGAATAACTTAAAAATTTATAAAATTTAACATTTTTAAACACTTAAAATTTCACATTATGAACAAAAAAATGAAATTCGTTGCCACAGTTGCAACATTGCTAGTCGCAGCAGCAGGCGTAATCACTTTCGAGGCCTGCAACAAGAAAAATGAAGTGGTAAACAACATTCCTGAATTGAATGTCGTCGAGCTTTCCGACATGGACAAGGAAATGATTCTTTTTGGTGAAAAGATGAAAGCGGCAACCAAAGGTGGTGAAACCATGCCACTTGAAGAAGCCATCCGAAATCTCAGCAACTACGAGAACTTCAAGATGTGTGACGCAAGCAATTATTCAGCCAATATGGAACGTTTTACAATCGAATCTGAAATACCTGTAATCGAGGGTAATGTCTATTTATCGGATATTAATTCCCTCTACGAGTCAAACAGGAAACAAATTAAAGATAAGCTTGCATCTATTGAAGGCGATAATAAGACTATTTATTCCATCTATAGTAGAATTGAAGAAAATAGTAAAAACGGTGATGATGCCACAATTGTCACGCGTGTTAATATTTACGGACCTCTACCTATTGGTTTCGGAATAGATATTACTGATGGAGACTATTGGTGTCCTATCCACGATTACGGACAATGTGGCCCATATTATGGACAGAATATTGGCATGGATGCCACCGACAGATTGCAACAGATTGCAAATACTCAAATACTGCTTCAAAATTGTGGAGCTGGTTACAGAATGTTCTTTTATAATGATGACATCGAGTATATATATGCCAGTGATTGGGTTGATACAAATAGCCCTAACGGTCATTATGGATTAATACATAGTACTTACGAAGCCAGTTGTCTGAGTCCAGATGATATGCGTTATTATAGAGATAATATCATTGACAAACTCACAGAATGGAGGTCGCAACAGGCATCATCGGAAAGGGTGCTCACTTTTGTTTGGTATATAGAGGGTGAAGAAACAATTTTGTATGCGGAATTCGCCAAAATAGGTTGTACTCTGGTCGGTTTCGATGATTGATAAATAATTGAGATGTTTTTATCTTTGCAAAAAATAATCACTATGAAAAAACTATTAACATTATTTCTTGGTGTGTTTATCACCATTAGTGGCATGTCGCAGAACTATTTCGAAACTTTCGTTCGTTCCGATGATGGTATTATACGCGAAGGTAGACATGTGGTGGAGACAACAGACCATGGTTATATTATCAGCTTTAATGCCAAGGAAAAGCTTAATAATGAGATGCTTGCCAAGCTGTCACCGGAAGGTGAAGTGGTTAAACAACTTGTTTTTCAGATTGACGGCAAAAACCTGAAATATTTCGGTCTCTACCGCCATCCGGAGAATGAAAATGAAATCCTGGCTATTGCAACACTTGATGAGAGTAACACTATGGATGACTATATCCAAAAAGAGATTGCATTCATCAGATTTGACGAGAATCTCAACATCATTAGCCAAACGGTACATGATTTCGGTGACGATTATGTGCATTTGTCAGCAGACGGAATCCTGCACCGACTGAGATTACTATTGGATAATGAAGGAACAGTCACCATGGTGGCACATTGTCAAAAGACAACCGGATATTGCAATTTATTTGCGCGATTCACGGCAGATGGTGAGTTGCTGGCACAAACGGAGTTTGATCTGACGTCAAGCGGTGTCGGCCGTCTTATAAACTGTTCCGCAAATATGAGATCCGACAGGAGTTTTGGCATGATATTATATGAATCTGATAATGGTGGCGACCATTATTATGAGGTGGACTCGGCATTTAACCTTACAAGGATAGGCAAGCTTGCGCAGCTAACTTTAAGGGAAACGGTGGACACTACGTATAGATACGCACTTGAAGGGTTTGTTGAAAACCTAAACGATTCTGTTGCCATGATCACATCAACCGGAAGGTTTATAAAGCATTTGGGTGGTAAATCTGGTTATTTTCATTACCTCACATCATTAGATGACAGCCTTAACGTGTTAAATACAGATATATGGGATATCGCAACTGACGTGAATGGCAGTAATTCTTACCAATCGAAAAGATTTCCAGCGAGAGATATCGCCATTAGCATTACAGATGACGCCATATTCCATTGTGGTGTTATGGGGATAAATGACCATTCACATAATTCTTCCGTATCAAGTATTGCCCCATCCACGATAACTCTCAGCAAGTTTGACAAAGAACTGAATCTGCAGTGGCGCAGGTATTACGGCGGGGATCATTTCTACGACGTTGATGTTGTTCAAGCAACTGAAGACGGCGGCTGTATCATGACAGGTGTTTATAATGAAGATATTAACGTTTATGATTTATTGTCATATGTCCTCAAAGTCGACGGAAATGGATACGATGCAATTGGCGAGAATGTCGAATCCATAGCAAAACCTTATTTCTGCTATCCAAATCCGGCAAAAGACATCGTTTACATCGAATTTTCACCTGATGTCGATTGCCAATCGGTTGAAATATACACCCTCGACGGGCGCATGGTAGAGACGTGCCATGGCGCGTCTCTACAGAACAATGCAATTGATATTTCGAACCTAAATTCCGGAGTTTATATCATGAAAATCAGAATGGCAGACGGAAAAGAATTCACGGAACGAATCATAAAAGAATAGTATAGTAACATAATGGCGGCAGCACTAATGCTCTTAAAGCCCATAATGTCGCCGCCATTTGTCTTAGAGTACTTTTACACAAAATTGCAATGAAAAAACTCCTGTTATTCTATATCCTATTAGGTTTAATGGCCTGTTCGCATAAGCAGAAGCTCGAGGTCGTGGTCACCGCCAACACCAACCTGTGCCCGAACTGCTACAACGAATACCGCTTCCTCGACAGCATCAGCGAGGATTGCAGCCTGCATCTGCTGTTTCAAACAGCAAATCCGAAAGAAGCGCAAAAGTTTTCAGACAAATACCTGAAAATCAACCGCAATTACGACATCATTTGCGATGACACATTGTTTAAATCATTGTCGCACAACATCTTTCCGTGGCTGTATCTTTACAAAGACGGCGAACTTGTCTTTGATGCCGAGCTTAATCAAAGCGAAAAATGGATTCCTATTCTAAAAAAACTTCAAAACGCCAACTCCTTGGGACTGGTTACGGCCAAGTTGCCCGATAATGTGGTTTTATCGGAACAAAACAGATGTATCTCATTGAATGACAACTATTTAATTATGGATTTCTCCTATCACGAATTGCATCTTTTCGATGAAAATTTCAAACACATTTTCAGTCAGAACTTCTCGAAAGCCGATATTGAAAAGCTTTATCTCGATATTTTCGGAAACAAGAAGACTTTGAGAGAGGTTCGAAGATATTCCGACCAAATTAGGCCGTATATCCCCGATTTCGGCAAGATAAAAATCGACAACGGCTGCGTTTTCCACGACACGCTGTTTCTGCTGATAAATGTGAATTACACGGAAACATATTTAAAAGAGCAGCATCAGGACTCAACTGTCAGGATTTTGAACGAGACGGCTATTGTAGGGCTGGATAAAAATCTGGAAATCAAAGACGTTTATCCTTTGCGCTTCCGCGACTCGTTGCATTTCAACGATTTCGAAGTCTGTGCCTGGCAGAACTGCATGTTTTTAATCAAAGACTGGGATAATATCGTTTTGGGCGTTTCGCAAAAGGAAAAAAGCGAGAAACGGATTCTTTGCCGTATGGAGCGGCGTGATGGCGAAATCAGGTTCAAGTCGTTGGTTGACAATGCTTTTATTCCTGAATTTAACGAAAAACACGGTCTCGGGACGAACCTTTGTCTCATCAAAATCGACAGCCAGAACGCTTATTTCAATGCCGCGCCTGTGATTACAAATTATGAAAACGGGAAACAAGTCGAGTTGCCGTTTTCAAATGAAAATGCCCATTTCGACTTGCGACACGGCATAGCGGAATCCGATTATATCCTCGCAGATGCCGTTCAAACGACCGATGGCGGTTTTCTCCTCTCTTATTACTGGAAAAATGATAAAAAGCTAAGCCTTATTGATAGTTCCGGCAGTATAGTTTGGACTCTTCATCTTCCGAAAGACTATGATAAGGTTTATCTGGTTGATGAGAATCGGATGATTTTTGTTGATTAAGCAATAAGTAAAAGGAGTGTGAAGCTAAAAACTCCACACTCCACTTTCAAAACTTTACTCTGAATTTTAGAACGACATTATCGATTTCTTAATTCTCTCGATAGCGTCTCTCAGTTCGGCTTCGGTGATCACTAATGGTGGAGCGAAGCGGATGATGTGCTGATGGGTTGGCTTGGCGAGGATGCCGTTGTCGCGCATCTTCAAGCAAACATCCCATGCCTCTTTGCCGTTCATAGGCTTGATAATCACTGCGTTGAGCAAACCTTTACCGCGCACCTTCTGAATCATCGGGTGGTTGATCTTCATGATTTCCTCACGGAAGATCTTACCGAGACGCTCAGCGTTCTCCATCAAATGTTCATCTTTGATAACCTGCAATGCAGCGATAGAAACTCTTGCTGCGATTGGGTTACCGCCGAATGTTGAGCCGTGCTCACCCGGTTTGATGTTCATCATAATTGGGTCGTCGCAAAGCACTGCTGACACTGGCACCACGCCGCCACCAAGAGCCTTACCGAGGATAAGGATGTCAGGACGAACGCCTTCGTGGTCGCAAGCGAGCATCTTACCTGTACGGGCGATACCGCACTGCACCTCGTCGGCCATGAACAAAACGTTGTATTTCTTGCAGATGTCGTAGCATTTCTTCAGATAACCTTCATCCGGAACGTAAACGCCAGCTTCACCCTGGATTGGCTCCAACAGGAAACCTGCAATCTTCTTGCCGTCCTTAGCGAGAACCTTCTCCAATGCGTCAGGATCGTTGTAAGGGATGCGGATGAAACCAGGTGTCAGAGGACCGTAGTTTGCGTATGAATCAGGGTCGTTCGACATGGTGATGATGGTGATGGTACGGCCGTGGAAGTTGCCTTCGCAGCACACGATGGTCACCTCGTCATTCGGGATGCCCTTGCACACTGTACCCCAACGACGTGCGAGCTTAAGAGCTGTCTCGTCGGCTTCAGCGCCTGTGTTCATCGGCAAAACCTTGTCGTAGCCGAAGTATTCTGTAACATATTTTTCCCATGGACCGAGGGCGTCGTTGTAGAAAGCGCGTGAGCTAAGTGTCAGTTTCTCAGCCTGTTCAGTCATAGCTTTGATGATTGCAGGGTGGCAGTGTCCCTGGTTGACAGCTGAATATGCTGACAAGAAATCGTAATATTCCTTGCCTTCAACGTCCCAAACTTTGGCACCTTTACCTTTTGCCAAAACAACCGGAAGCGGGTGATAGTTGTGAGCACCATAGCGGGCTTCCATGTCCATGTAATCCTGTGAAGTCATTTTCTGTGACATAAAATCCTAATTTTTAATGTTAATATTTTTTTGAATTGACTTATTTTCTAAACAATCCACAAAGTTAATGATTATTTTTCATAAGAAAACATTTTTTTTAATTTTTATTTTTTGCACGCAGAAATCGCAGAAAACGCAGAAATTGACTTACACGAATTAGTTCGCAAGCGAACAGAAATCGCAGATCGTTCTGCGAGATCAGCTCGCTTGCGAGCAATTCATTGAGAGAAAAAATAAAAAAATCTGCGGATTCTGCGAGATCTGCGTGAGATTTTAATAACTTTGCAAAAATTTACAAGAAGATGATTCGTTCGATGACAGGCTACGGCAAAGCCGAGCAGATTTTTAAGACAAACAACATCTCTGTCGAGATTAAGACATTGAACAGCAAGCAGTTAGACCTTTCGGTAAAACTTCCGCAAGATTTAAAAGCCTACGAATTAGATTATCGTAACGAGATTTCGGCACGCCTCCAACGTGGAAAAGTCGACGTGATGGTGACAATTACCAACACCGACGTGGCGCAAAACACCCACATCGAAAAAGAGGTTGTGGCGTCGTATCTCGAGCAAATCGGCAATATTTCAAAGGAATATAACATCCCGGAATCGAAGGATATCGCAGCGATAGTGTTCCGCATGCCGGGCATCTTCGTATCACCGGAACAGGATTACGACGAGGAATTTCTTGAAAAAATCAAGGAGACATTGGTGAAAGCCATTGAAATCACTGACGATTTCAGAGCAAAGGAAGGTGAAATCCTGAAGAAAGATTTGCTGAAACGTGTCGATTTGATTCTCGGTTATCTTGGCGAAGTTGAGCCTTTCGAGAAGAACCGTCACGAGACAATCAAAGGCCGTCTGATCAAGAATTTGCAGGAGCTTACGAGTGGCGAATACGACGAAAACCGCTTCGAGCAGGAACTCATTTTCTATCTCGAAAAGCTCGACATCACTGAGGAAAAAGTTCGCTTGCGCAAACATTGCGACTACTTCAAGGAGAGCATCGACGAGGAAGGAGCAGGCAAGAAACTCGGTTTCATCGCTCAGGAGATGGGACGCGAAATCAACACCCTCGGCTCGAAAGCAAATGACGCTGATATTCAGAGGCTTGTCGTTAAGATGAAGGACGAACTTGAAAAGATTAAGGAACAGTTGTTTAATATTTTATAAGACTTTAGACCTTAGACATTAACAGAAGCTCTTAAAAATCTAAGGTCTAAGGTCTAATGTCTAAGGTCTAATATGAAAACAAAAATCGGCTTGTTTTTTGGCAGTTTCAATCCCATTCACAACGGCCACCTGATGCTTGCGAATTACCTCGCGGAGTATGGCGACATGGATGAGATTTGGTTTGTGGTGTCGCCTCAAAACCCGTTCAAGGACAAGAAATCGCTGCTTGCCGACCGTCACCGCATGTACATGGTTGAGATGGCAGTGAAAGGCGACGAACGTTTTCAGGTTTGCGACATCGAGTTTTACATGCCGCAGCCGTCATATACAATTGATACTCTGACTCGTTTGCAGGAGCGTCATCCGAACACCGATTTTTACCTTATTTGCGGCATGGACAGCCTCGAGACATTCCCGAAATGGAAGAACTACGAGATGATTTTGAAGTATCATCATTTGTTGGTTTATCCACGCAAAGGTTACAGCAGCAATGAGTTAGCAAATCACCCTTCAGTGAAGATTGTTGAAGCACCAGAAATAGAAGTTTCGTCGACATTCATCAGAAACGCCATCGCTGAAGGCAAGGATGTGCGTTATTTCATGCCGAAAGATGTGGCACAGTACATCGTCGACATGCACTTTTACGAGAAAAAGTAACTATTTTTCGAGGTAAGATTTTCTTTCGTTTTCAGAAAACTTTTCAATGGCGTACCTCAGCATGGTACGGGGCATAGTCTTGTAACGTGTTGAGAGCCAATCTTTTAATCGTTTCTCATCACGTTTTCCAGCTTCACGAAGCAGCCAACCAACAGCTTTTTGCAACAAATCGTGAAGTGGCTGCAGCTTTGCTAAAAAGATTTCAGCGATATTGAAGGTATCATCGAGCTGACCATGGCGCACAAACTGCATCGTTGACACCATTCCGATGCGCTGCTCCCAGATGGTTTTTCCATCTTTTGCCAGATTATATAGCAAGGTTCTATCTTTATCAAGTAGCCATGTGCCTAGTAATTCATAGCATGATAGATCAACTAAATCCCAATTGTTAATATATTGAGTATTAGCAAGATAGAAGTCAACGCATTGTTGTTGCAGCTTCACGTCTTTCTTTGCATGCTTGAACATCTGCACCAACGCAAGCAACCCAGCCATCCTCATCTCATGATATTCCGAGCTGACGCATTCCTTCAGGTCATCGAACGAGGTCTCGTTCCAGCATTCTTTCACTGCCTCTCTTATCGTGGGCACCTTGATTCCCAGGAACTTATCACCAAAACCATAGCCTCCGGGGGCGGTCTGGAAGAAACGAGAAAGGCTCGGAACCAGCGAAGGATCCTGAGAAAACATTATGTTATCGTATAGCTTATTCATGGTGCTGCAAAGGTACGGATTTTTTGAACCCCACACTGCGTATGGGGTAATTAAAATATCGTGCCTTCGGCACGACCAGCGCGTATCGAAGATACGCTACTTCAATATCCCCTGACAAGCGTAGCGTAGTCTGGGGCTGTGTAGTCGCGGTGGCTGCGCAGTCTGGGGGCCTCGCAGAGCTACGAACAAGAAAAAAGCGTGCCGAAGGCACGCCACTTCTAGTCGCACAAAAAGTATCGTTCATCAATATCAACACCATTATCCTTTATAAAAGAACGGTACTCCTTGACAAACTCAGTCTTTTTATGGTGTTCCTTCTGTCGTTTAATGTAATTAACTATTATATCTTTCTCTCGGACACTATAACTGAATCCAGCATATTCATGTCCCCAACCACGAAATCTTGGGAAGTTTGGATTCGTCTTCAGCCATTTGCTACTATCGGTTTTCACTCTTTGTACAAATGCTGCTAATGACAAAGAAGATGGCAACGACACAAAAATGTGAACATGATCTGGCATTCCACCAATACGATATATCTTACAATTAAGATTTTTTGCAATACCTAAAATGTAAGCATATAACTCTTCCTCATGTTCTTCATTAATAGTTAATCCGCTACGATACGTGCGCAAAACAATGTGATAAAATGATGTAGTGTAACTCATGATTTCATTATTTTTGGTTTTTATTATAATTAGTATCTCCGACACACCTTCCGCGTATCGGAGATACGCTACTTCAATATCCCCTGACAAGTACAGTGCAGTCTGGGGGCCTCGCAGAGCTACGCCCTACAAAGTCTCCAGGAACTTAGTGATGTTCCCCTCAATCCTACCGAGAACGTCGTCCGAATCAGCTGCCTTCTGAAATGCCTTCCCCGTCACCTTCTCATACAGCTCGATGTATCTTTCCGAAATGCCTTTCACGATTTCTGGTGTCATCTCAGGAACCTTCTGTCCTTCCTTGCCTTGGAAGCCGTTTGCCATCAGCCATTCGCGGACGAACTCCTTCGAGAGCTGTTTCACCGGCAGACCTTTTGCGAAGCATTCTTCATACTGGTCGGCGATGAAATAACGCGATGAATCCGGGGTGTGGATCTCGTCCATGAGGTAGATCTGGTCGCCAATCTTGCCGAATTCGTATTTTGTGTCAACCAAAATCAAGCCGTGTTTTGCAGCGACTTCAGTGCCACGTTGGAACAGCTTGCGGGTGATGACCTCAATCTGCTCGTAGTCTTCCTTGCTGATAAGTCCTTGACGGATAATCTCTTCCTTCGAGATATCCTCGTCGTGTCCTTCTTCAGCTTTCGTGGTTGGAGTAATAATCGGCTCGGCGAACTTCTGGTGCTCCTTCATTCCGTCAGGAATTGTCACGCCGCAAATGGTATGCTGTCCGCTCTTGTAAGTACGCCACGAGCTTCCTGTGAGGTATCCACGAATAATCATCTCGACCGGGAATGGCTTGCAGAGCTTGCCCACTGTCACCATCGGATCGGGTGTTGCAATCTTCCAGTTCGGTACGATGTCGGTGGTCATGTCCAAAAACTCTGATGCTATCTGATTGAGAATCTGACCTTTATAAGGGATTCCCTCCGGCAAAATGACGTCGAACGCCGAGATTCTGTCGGTAGCGACCATCACCAGATATTTGTTGTCGATGAAATAAACATCACGAACCTTGCCGTGATACACCTTGGTTTGACCTTTAAAGTTGAAGTCGGTTCTAGTTAGTGCTTTCATTTTTTTATTAAGTTATTCAGTTGTTCAGTTATTCAGTTATTCAGTTGTTCAGTTATTCAGGTTAAACTGACTAACTGATTAACTGGTTAACTGACTAACTTCTTCATTATCCTCATTGTCATGATAAAACTTCTTGTACGCATTGACGATTTCCGTCACTAATTTATGCCTTACCACGTCTTTTTCATCCAAAAAGATGAACTCAATGCCTTTCACATCGCCAAGAATATCAACAGCTTGCGGCAATCCAGACGGCTGGTTCTTCGGCAAGTCGATCTGCGTCACATCGCCAGTGATGACGAACTTCGCATCGCGTCCCATTCGTGTCAAAAACATCTTCAGCTGAGCGCGAGTGGCGTTTTGTGCCTCGTCTAAAATCACGAAAGCGTGGTCCAAAGTGCGGCCTCTCATAAACGCCAGCGGCGCAATCTCGATGGTGCCGTCTTCCATATACGACGCCAACTTCGCTTGCGGAATCATGTCGCGCAAAGCGTCGTACAACGGCTGCAAATACGGATCAAGCTTGTCTTTCAAGTCGCCAGGCAAAAATCCGAGGTTCTCCCCTGCTTCCACCGCCGGACGAGTTAAAATAATACGGCGAACTTCACGGTTTTTCAACGCTCTCACGGCTAATGCGACTGCGGTATATGTCTTTCCTGTTCCCGCCGGACCGATGGCGAAAATCATGTCTTTCTTCGCGATGGCTTCCACCATGCGTTTCTGATTCGCCGTTATCGCCTTGATTTGCAGGCCGTTACGACCGTAAACCAGCACGTCGCTGTCGTTCATCGACTTTACGTAGGCGGTCTCGCCATTCGAAATCATCACATCCTCAATCACTTGCGGGTTGATGCTGCCGAATCGCTCCAGATGGTTCACCAGCATAGTGAGCCTGTCGAGGAAATAATTCACCTCGTCGTCCTCACCAATCACCTTCACAAAATCACCGCGCGCAATGATCTTCAACTTGGGAAATAAGTTTTTGATTATCGTAAGATGTTGATCCTTAGCGCCATACAAATCGCTCGGGTTGACATTTTCTATCTGGACTATCTGTTCCGCCATCTGATTTTTCGACTAAATTTTACCTGTTTTTCAATATGCAAATATAAAATTAAAAATTGTTCATAACTTTTTTATTTCGATAAAAATTTTTCTTTATAAATACGTATTTTTGCATTTGTGATTTGAACGCAAAAAAGAAAACGGCAAAAACAATGGCAATCATAACATTAACAAGCGATTGGGGCCTGTCCGACTACTACGTGGCGGCTGTGAAAGGCACGATTTTATCGGCGCTTCCCGACGCTACCATTGTCGATATCACCCATAATATCGAGCCGTGGGACATCGCTTCGGCGGCGTTCATCATCAGAAATTGCTACAAAAATTTCCCTGAAGGCACCATACATATCATCGCGGTGGAGACCGAGGAGTCGTCCGACAAGCCGCATATCGCGCTGAAAGCCGACGGACATTATTTCATCGGAACCGACAACGATATCTTCTCGCTCATCCTTGGCGACACGCCTTACGAGGCCGTCATCATCGACGTGATTCAGGACTCCGACTACTTCACCTTCACCACCCGCGACCGCTTCGTGAAAGTAGCTGCTATGATAGCTAAAGGAGTGTCGTTCAGCGAGATAGGCAGTCCGTATCCGGCAATAAGAAAGAGCCTCACCTTCCAGCCTACAATCGACAATAACTCGATTCACGGCATCGTGACCTTCATCGACTCTTACGAAAACGCGGTAACGAACATCACACGCGAACTTTTCGAAAAGATCAGAAACGGAAGGGCTTACGAGATAAGATTAGGGAAATATGTGATCGACAAAATCTGCCGCAGCTACACCGAAGTGGCAATGCCCGACATCGTGGCGCTCTTCGGCTCGCATGGCTTCCTCGAGATAGCGATAAATCACGGGAAAGCCGCGTCGTTGCTGGGCTTGTCCCGTGATTCATCAGTCGATATTATCTTCAAATAATTTTATTTGTGACCAAACGAAGAGCCGTCGAAACAGTGTGTGCACACCTGGCATTTCGGCAATCCGATGGCTTTGCAGATGTTGTCTAAAGTGTTGAATTTCAATGAGTCGACACCGACATGCTTGCGCAACATCTCAACGAGGTTGGCATACTGTTTTGTTGTTGAGTCGCTGTACAGCTCGAGATTCTTTGTGCTGTCGCCTTCCAACTCCTCAATGCAACGGCGTGTGATGAGTTCCAACTCGTTTTTCGAAGCGCTGAAGTTCAAGAACTGGCAGCCGTAGTTCAACGGAGGACAGCTCAATCTGATGTGCACTTCCTTCGCTCCGTAGTCGTAAAGCATCTTCACGTTGTCGCGAAGCTGTGTGCCGCGCACGATGGAGTCGTCGCAGAACACCACGCGTTTGCCTTTCAACAATGCACGGTTCGGGATGAGTTTCATCTTCGCCACATGCTCACGCTGCGACTGGTTTATCGGCATGAAGCTGCGCGACCATGTTGGAGTGTATTTCACCACGCTGCGCACGTATGGAATCTGCTTTGCGTTCGAATAACCGATAGCCATTCCGATGCCCGAATCCGGGATAGGAGCTGCATAGTCGACTTCCACGTCGTCCATCATACCCATTGCGTAACCGCCACGATAACGCATCTCCTCCACGTTGATACCTTCGTAGTCGGATGCCGGGAAACCGTAGTAAATCCAGAGGAATGAGCAAATCTGCATCTTGTTGTTAGGTGCAAGCAACTGTGTCACGCCGTCTGTCGTGATTCTCACAATCTCGCCTGGACCGATGAAACGCTCGGTGGTGTAGTCGAGGTTGATGTAGCTGTGGCTCTCGAAAGCCGCCACATAACCATCGTCGTCCTTACCGATGACGATAGGAGTACGGCCGTAGAGGTCTCTCGCCGCGATGATGCTGCCGTCGGTGGTGAGGATAAGCATCGAGACAGAGCCCTTCACCTTATTATATACGTTCTTGATGCCGTCGACAAAGTCCTTACCCTGAGTGATGAGCAAAGCCACCAATTCAGTCGGGTTAGTGTCGCCGTGACTCAACTCAGCAAAATGCTGTTTGTTGTCCAAACACTCCTTTTCAAGCTCTTTGATATTGGTGATCTTCGCCACTGTCACTATGGCAAACTTACCGAGGTGAGAGTTAACCACGATAGGCTGCGCGTCGGTGTCGCTGATGATGCCGATGCCGCTGTTGCCCGTAAACTTAGGAAGATCATCCTCAAATTTTGTTCTGAAATAAGAGCCTTTCAAGCTGTGGATGTCGCGGTGGAAAGTCTCGCCGTCGAAGGTGCAGATACCGCCAGCTGTTGTGCCCAGATGTGAATGATAATCAATGCCGTAGAAGAGGTCCGTGATGCATGGCCTCTTAGATACGATTCCGAAAAATCCGCTCATTGTTTATAGGTTTAAATTTTAAGCGGCAAAAATAATAAAAAAAATTATAATGCCGTTTAACAACATTATAATTTTTTTTATCGTTTTATTTTATGACTATTTTCTGTGTTTTGTCGTTTAATTTCAAGGTGTAAACGCCTGTTGGTACTGACGCGGCGTGCCATGTCCCCACGCCATTCACTCGTTTCTTTGCGACCAGTCGTCCCGTCACATCAAACACCCGCAACGTTCCTTCGCCGCAAACCACAATGTCTTTTCCGCTCTGGTAAGCAAATGTCGAGTTGTCTGAGTTATTATCCAAGCGCACAATAAAACGATCCGCAGCATCCGAAGGCGATCCTATGAACGAATATTCATTATCTTTGAGCAAATCAATATCTTCTTCAGCCACCTTGTCGATAAGATGCAGATAGCTGTAATTGCCTTGCGGGTTAACGCTCAACTTGTAAGCGCCCACCGTAGTGGTCTCGAAATAAAGGTCGAATTGCTTTACCTCAGGATTCATATCCACAGAAGCGAAATCCTCGTCGTTGTGACGGATATAAAGCATCGGGACTTCCTCATTCATGTGTGCTATCTTGTTCAATCCGTGACCTCCCTTGAATACCACGCAAGCTCTGTCGTCATATTCGTTGTTTGCAACCGTGAACCAGATGTTATTGTCAGCGACACCCTTGCCTGCACCAACCGTTGTTGAATTGGTTATTGCCAATGTGTTGGCTGATTTTGCCTGAACGAGAATACCTGTCATAGGAGGAATTACAGTTCCATCTGTTGTCAAAATCCAAGAGCCGTTTGCTGGATTAAGAACATAGTAGTTGTTTTCCAAATAAATATTTTGGATTGCAGCACCGGCAATACCTTTGGAAATATTGTGCATATATGGGTTCCCGATAATGTTGAAGCCTTTGAATATATTATCATGGCCATTTACTTCTGCATGATATGACAATGTGTAATTGATAGGGCTAATATTGATAGCATCAATCATTGTTATAGTGTAATCAGCAATATTGCGGTACAGATATCCACGACCCATCTCAAGCTGGCTATTATTATCGTTAACATTGAATCCAGAATGAGCAGGATTTGTTGATCTGTAGTTTTCCCACTGTAATTCTAACCCGCCAGAAATATTTGTCGCTCCTTCATTGAAACGGTACAAATCGTATTCAGGATTATTACTGCTGAAATTTTTTACGATAAGGTTTGTATTCTCACGTATGCTTATCGGATTACCTGTTTGAGTAACAAGTGGCGATGATATCAGATACCAGTTTTTCTGGCTCGAGGCATTTGCCTTTTTGATGTCCTTATTCACCGTTGCTTTAACACCACTATTCGAAGGATTGACCTGTCCCCCATTGATAACCAGTTTGTTTTCAGCATTAGTGGTATTATTAGTAATTTCAACACCATTGATATAACCACCAGCATTGACATACAAACATCCGTTATTTTCAATTACAATTTTTTTAATAGTATTGTTTAACGATTCATTAAGAATCGTTGGTGTATTTATTGTCCAGGTAGTTTCCTGTGGAGGTGTTTCCGGTTCTATTGGGGTAAGTTCTGATTCGTGGTTATTCGTCTCTTTAATTGTACAGACTGGATTATCACTTGAGAAATTGGCTATAGTTCCATGTCCATTAAGACCAGTGGTGAAAATGCCTGTATCACCGTTTTTTGATATTCCAATGGTACCTGTAATATTATCTGCAATTGTAATTCTGCCACTTGAACCCATCAAATACACATTTGTAGTCTTTGTACTACCACCCGTATTACTATTATACTTCCAATTTCCGGTAATATTCACCGCTCCTTGTATGCTTAATGTTTTTCCTGCCTCAACAAAAATACCGCCGCCATCCATTACACTGCTTGAATTACCGGTTATAGTAGCTCCATCCAAATAGCATTGTCCTCCCAAAATACAAATACCACCGCCACAACCGTCAAATCTACTTGTCGCATCATAAGCCTTATTGTCGGTAATAGTACAATCATTGGCATGCAGTTGACCAGCCATCATATATATGCCGCCTCCATATTTACTGGCTTGGTTGTTCTTAATTTCACACCTATTCAATGTCAAATTACCTGCATCCAAGTGAAGTCCGCCGCCATTCGACACACTCAAATTGCTATAAAACTCAACCACATTGTATTCAATTCTGCAATCATTTAAGGTAGCAGTTGTTGAATTTGTCGCATCCACACGGATACCACCGCCTTTGTCTTTAGATATATTACCATGAACATTGGGCTTATTGTCTGAAGCATCTTTGCCCATAGTGAAATTAGCCGCCCGGTAAACAAAAATACCGCCGCCACCACCTTCTGCCGAGTTATTTGTAATCTCGCCTCCGTTTATAGTTATATTACTGTTTTGACCACTGAAAACGCCTCCGCCTCTCGCAGTACGAGATGTGTTATTATCACTACACTTAACACATTTGTTGTCTCTAACAGTAACATTGTTGAGTGTCAATGTTCCCCAGTTCGCAATACCGCCGCCATTGCTATTCTCGGCATTTTCCGCATTATTTGCCGCCTTATTGCTGCCTCCCATAATTGTTCCGGGACCGTTTATTATGACTGTGGCGCCACTTCTGACCTTTAAAACATGTCCACCAACAATCGGTGTTTCCCAAGTGCCGTCTACATTATAAAATCCACGATCTATCGTTTTTCCATTCAAATTGATTGTAACCGTTCTACCGCTTTCCACAACCAAACAATAATCAGTGCCTCCAGCTGTAATAACATCTTCAGTTGTTAAATCGCTTAAATTTATTGTTTCAGCCGAACCCGATAATGCAGCCTGCACATTTCTCCAAGCTACTGATGTTGATGGTATGACACGAATCAATTGGGTCACCGAGCCAAGATAATCTGACTCTACACCCGCCTTTGGAGCAGTTACCGTAAATGTGTATGTACCAAGATCTTGAATCGGATCTGGAGTGACTGACCACTCACAATAATTATTAGGAGCAAGAGCGTTAACACCGTCGAATGTCACTCCTGGATTAATTGTAATCGGACTCCCTGTATGAATATATCTCTTATTGACACCACTAATAACCACATCCACAGGTTTGTAAATCTTTTTCTCATGGAAAGTGGTGATTTTGTGTCCCATATAATCTTGAGGAACCTCATTTACAAATATCATAGTACCTTGCTCTGATGGTTGCTGGTTGTTGCCCAAAGAATAGTAACAGCCATCTTATATAGCAGGATTCGGTCCATCATAATTAATAGTTGCACCTTGAGCATCGTAAACGAAGTTTTCCGCCCAATAATAACCTCCTTCAGGGTCAAAGAGGCACCGTGTAAATTCTGTATTTCCATCCGCTTTTCCGCAAAAACCGCCATGATAGTTGCTTGCGACAATCGTTCCTTCGTATGAGCAGTATGAAAATGAAATACCGCTGCCATCGTATGCATAACCGCCACCTTCCTCATTCCATAGAATTTCGTAGCAATATAAATTCATATAGTTGATAATATACTCAACTGTAGTGTTTGTCGAAGTGCGGGTATTTACACCTATCAAACCTGCTTCCTTACCGGCTACAGTATGAATCGCTCCTCGCAAAATAAGTGATCGAATGGTCGCGCCATTAGTGTAACGGAACGGAGCGACAATTTCTTCATTGGTTGCATCATCAAATGATGTTCCGCAATTAAAAGTAAGAGTATAAGCATTATAAACGCCTTCCTGTCGTCCATTGAAAGTACCGCTGAAAGGATGCTCCGGGGTACCAACCATGGTTGTAACGGTAATATCGGCCGTTAGTCTGTAATATGCTGTCGCATAACCAGCCTCACCTGTGTTTACTTTATCTGCAAAGTAATTCCAATCGGCCTCGCTTGCTATTATATATGGGTTTCCTGAAGTTCCAGCTCCTGAGAGTGAACTTTGTCCCCACAAATTTACGCCAACGAGTACTGTAAACAGTGTAAAAATAAATCTTCGTAAAATGGCTAATCCCTTCATTATCATTTGTTTTTTGTATGGGCAAATCATTATTTGCCCCTATTTTTTCGGGCTGCAAAGATAATAAAAAAATTGAAATATCGAACCCAATATTTCAATTTTTTTAGACCTTAGTCGATAGTTCTGTCTAATGACTAACGACTAAAGACTAACGTCTCTTCTTATATGCAGCATATCCTGCACCTAATGCTGTCATCACCAGCAATCCGCTTCCCAGCGGAGCCGTCTGATCGTTGTTAGTTGCTCCAACGCCATAGCCAGGAAGTCTCGGCAGCGCAGGGTCTGAGCCAGAACTAGTACGGCTGTAATCGTTTGCACTGCCTCCATCTTTGAAGAAACCATCAGTCTGAGCGCTTGCGCCCAAAACCATTGTCATCAATAAAATTGCTAATACTATTCTTTTCATATACATATCTATTTAATTGTTATATACAAATTTAATTGTTTCTGCCCAGCCTTAAAGCCCTTAATGACCTTAAAGTCTTTAAGGGCTGGGCAATAACTCTATCTTACAACTATCTTCTGTGTGTTCTCGTTTAATCTCATAATATAAACGCCTGTTGTCATCGGTGTTGCAATCGATTCTACACCGCTCACATATTTCTGCATCACCAGTCGTCCCATCACATCGAACACCTGCAATTCACCATCGCCGCAAACCACGATGTCGTTGCCGTTCTGATAAGCAAACACCGAGTTCTCAGCGTTCTCTGAGTTCTCCAATCTGACAACAAATCTGTCAGCGTTATCTATTGGCGATCCGATAAACGAATATTCATTATCTTCAAGCAAATCGATATCTTCTTCAGCCACCTTGTCGATAAGATGCAGATAGCTGTAATTGCCTTGCGGGTTAACGGTTAAAGTGTACTGACCTAAAGTCGCAGCCTCGAAATACAAATCAAATTGCTTTGCCTCAGGATTCATATCCACCGAAGCAAAATCCTCGTCGTTGTGACGGATATAAAGCATCGGGACGTTTTCATTTGGATGTGCGATCTTGTTCAAACCACGTCCATATCTGAACTCGACGCAAGCTCTGTCGTCATACTTGCTGTTTGCTACTGTAAACCAGATGTTATTGTTAGCAACGCCCTTGCTTCCACCAACAGTTGTTGAATTAGTTATCGTCAATGTGTTGGCCGATTTTGCCTGAACAAGAATACCTGTAACAGGAGGAATTGCAGTGCCATCATTTGTCAAATCCCATGAACCGTCTGTTTCATCAAGAACATAGTATTTTGCTTCCAAATAAGTATTTGGAATTGCAGCACCAGTAATACCTTTTGAAATATTGTGTGTATATGGGTTTCCAATAATGTTGAAGCCTTTAAATATATTATCATGACTATTTACTTCTGAATGATATGACAATGCGTAATTGATTGGGCTTTCAATACTAATAGCTCCTGTCATTGTTATAGTGTAATTATTATAATTGCGGTACAGATAGCCACGACCTTTTGCAAGTGTTGTGAAATCATTATGATTAGCTCTGTAGTTCTCCCACTGTAATTCATACCCGTTTTCTTGTGCTGTTGCTCCTTCATTGAAACGATATAAATCGTATTCAGGATAATTATTGGCATTCTTAACGATAAGGTTTGTATTATAAAGTATGCTTATCGGATTATAAACCACCGGATTCTCGCCTGTTGGAGTAACAAGTGGCGAGGATATCAGATACCAGTTTCCTTGGCTTAAAGGTAAAGCATAAGAGATATCTTTTTTCACTGTTGCCAGAACACCAGGATTTGAAGGAATAACTTGTCCTCCATTAATAACCAGTTTGGTTTCAGCATTATTTGTATTATTAGTAATTGACACACCATTGATATAACCTCCGCTATTGACATACAAACATCCGTTATTACGAATTACGATACTTGTAACATTATGTTCAACCGATGGAACTGTTGTTTTAAGAATCACCGGTTCGTTAATTTCCCAAACGCCTGATACTGGAGGGTCTACAGGACTTATTGTTGTTAATTTTGCTTCGTTATTATACGACACAATTGAATAGACTGAATTATCACTCGAGAAATTGGCTATAGTTCCTTTTCCATTAAGTCCGCTGGTAAAAACGCCTGTATCACCCTTTTTTGACACACCGATGACAGAACTCGAAAGATTACCTGCAATTGTTATTTTCCCATCTGCCTTAACCAAATATACATTTGTGGTTTGTATACTACCGCCTGTATTACTTATAAATTTCCAATTTTCAGTAATATTCACCGTTCCTTGTATGCTTAATAATGTACCGGAATTAACATAAATGCCGCCGCCATCAATAACACTACTTGAATTATTGGAAATAGTACCGCCATTCAGATAGCATTTACCACCTAACAGACATATACCGCCACCGCATCCGTCAAATCTATCTGTTTCATCGTAAGACATATTGTAGTTAATAGAGCAATCATTGGCCCTCAGTTGACCACCCATAATATATATGCCGCCTCCAAATTTACTAGCTCGGTTGTGCGTAATTTCACATCTATTCAATGTCAAAATACCTCCATCCAAATGTATTCCACCGCCATTCGACACACTCAATTCGCTAAGAAACTCAACCGTATTGTTATTAATATCGCAATCATTTAAGGTTGCATTTGTCGAATTGTTTGCATCCACACGGATACCACCACCTTTGTCTTTAGATTTATTACTATGAATATTTGGCTTAACACTTGAATCGTATTTGTTCATAATGAAATTTGTCGCTTGGTAAACAAAAATACCGCCACCACCGCCTTCGGCAGAATTATTTGTAATATCGCATCCGTTTATTGTTAAATTACTGTTTTTACCACTGTAGACGCCACCGCCTCTAGCAGTACGGGATGTGTTATTGTCACTAACCTTAACACATTTATTGTCTCTAACAATAACATTGTTAAGTGTCAATGTTCCCCTGTTGACGATACCGCCACCATCGCTGTTTTCAGCATGTTCTGCATTACTTGAAGCCTTATTGCAGCCTCCCTTAATGGTTCCAGGACCGTTTATTATGACCGTACAGCCACTGTTAACTTTTAAAACTTGACCGCCAACAACAGGGTCCGACCAAGTACCATTTTGATAAAAACCTCTATCTATCGTATATCCATTTAAATTGATAGTAACCGTCCTGTTGTTACCTTCAACAACCAAACACACATCACCAGAACCCGCTGTAATGTTTTCTGTTAAATTTATTGTTGCATCCGAACCTGATAATTTAGCCTGCAAACCCGTCCAACCTGCACTAGATGATTCAACAACACGAATCAACATGGTCACTGTACCAAGATAATCTGACTCTACACCTGCCTTTGGAGCAGTTATCGTAAGCGTATATGTGCCTATGGCGCTAACACTCGCAACGACCACCGACGAACTGTTGGTTATTTCTTTACTACACCAGTTGTTTGTAATAGCATTCCCTCCATCAAAAGTCACACCTACCGATGATATGTTTAGCAATTCGTTACCATTGTCATAAACATATCTTTTCTGCACACCGCTAATAACCACCGTCACAGGTTTGTAAATCTGTTTCTCATGGAAAGTGGTGATTTTGTGTCCAATATTCTCTTCAGGAACTACATTTACATATACCATGGTACCCTGATCTGATTCTTCCTGGTTGTTGCCCAAAGAATAGTAACAGCCATCTTCTACACCAGAACCCGATCCATTATAATTGATAGTAGCACCTTGAGCATCGTAAACGAAGTTTTCCGCCCAATACATACTCCCCTCCTTCGGGTCAAAGAGGCATCTTACGAACTCTGTATTTCCATTAGCTTTTCCACAAAATCCGCCATGATAATTGCTGGCTGAAATAGTACCCTCATACGAACAATATGAAAAATGTATATTGCTGCCATCATAAGCATAACCGCCACCTTCAGCATCCCAAAGCTCTTCATAGCAATGAAAATTCATATTGTTGATAATATACTCTAATGTTGTTGCCCTTCCAGTTGTGAAAGAATTTACACCTATCAAACCGGCTTCTTTACCTACTTTAGTATGAATGGCTCCTTCAACAATAAGTGATGCTATTGTAGATCCATCAGTATAACGGAACGGAGCAACAATTTCTTCACTTGTTGCATCATAAAAAGATGATCCGCAATTAAAAGTTAGAGTATATGCGCCATAAGTGTTGCCAATTCGTCCAGTGAAAGTACCTTTGAACGGATGCTCAGGGGTACCTACCATAGTTGTAACGGAGATATTGTCTGTTAGTTTGAAATATTTTCCTTCAGAATTATCGTTATTCACATAAGAGGCAAAACAAATCCAGTCGTCTTCGCTATCAATAATATATGGATCTGGTTCTGTACCTGAACCAGAAAGATTAGCGTTAATAACATAAAATTTCTTTATATATGAGCCATAATAATCTTGTGAGTTATTACTGGTAATTGTAAGTGTATATTCACCTATTTCTTTAACCGTACTCGGTACTATTGTAACAGTACAATAATTATTTTCATTATTTGCAATAACATCATCGAAAGTAACAACAGGATTAATTGTGTATCCTTCTTCTCTATATAAATATGTATTATTTACACCAGTTATACCGACAGCAACTTTTTTATAAACATCATAACCAAGTATATTGTTATTCATGTCTTTACCAATACTTCCTGCTGGTACTTCGTCCAAGAAAGCTTCAACACCTTGTTCTGTCATACCTAAGTTGTCGGTATAGTAACAACCCGTCCATGATGTACTATTTGTAGCAAAAGTTGCACCACTTTCAATTGCACTGCCTTCTAATGGATCAAAAATACAGTTTTCAAATGTTGCATTTCCTGAGTCATAATAAGATGCACTAAAACCGCCGCAATCATTACCCGCTACAATTCTACCATTATATACACAATTAGAAAAATCAAGATAGGCGCTATAAACAGCAAAGCCACCACAATAATCTCCGGCGATTATTTCATTATCATCATCATCTATACCCGTAATATTTACACTAACAATAACATCCTGTACAACTGTATTTCTTGTTACATATTCACCAGAAGTATTAGAATATATAAGACCAGCCGAGTAACCATATCCATCATCATCTTTGGCTACAACAATATTTCCAGTAACATTAAGATTCTTTATAGTAGCACCTTCCGTATAATAGAAAGGAGCCATATAATAACTTTCCCCAGAATAACTAACATCTAATGTTTTATTATTTCCATCAAAAGTTCCACTGAAAGGATACGTATCATTATAGACCATTGTTGTAACATTCAATGTGGATGATGACGGTGTGAGTTTTACAGTCAATCCATCAAAACTATATTTATCATTAACACAATCTGCGAATCTATTCCAATCAGTTTCGTCAGAAATAGTATAATAAGTATTACTTCCTGGCAAAACATAAAAATCTCTAGTTTGTGAATTCTCACAAGTTGCACCTTCACCTGTTATAGCTGTTACAGTCAGTGTATATTTCCCTACTGCAAAATTATTTTCGCCTATTGTTACAGGTACATTTTCACTATTAACAATACTGATAGTAAATCCTGAAGTTACATATTGAATATCGTCATTGTCATCTTTATACCATACACTAACATGTGACGACTCTACTGTTACATTAGTCGATGTACATAAATAAGGAATATTATTATTAATTGTTATTGTACAATCCCCAAGATCTATCAGGTCTGTTTTTGGTTCTTGTCCCCACAAATTTACGCCAAACAGTACTGCAAACAGTGTAAAAATAAACTTCTTTGAAAAAGCTAAATTCTTCATTATCATTTGTTTTATTAATTAATCAGTTCAGTTTTTTTCGGGCTGCAAAGATACTAATATATTTCCAACATTATTCCTCAATTGAGGAAAATATTTTCAATTACCATTTACACCGAATTATCTTCATTTGCAAAGATAAGGAAAAAATTTCAAATCTCAGCTGCATGAAAGAAATTTTTTGTATTTTTGCAGTGCAAACTTTTTAAAAATTAGTATTATGTCCAGACCAATTAAAGAAACCCCGATATTGTACGGGAAGGATGCCCGCCGATTTCTAGCGCGCATGAAGGAAAAACGGACGGAAACGCCCGAAGAAAGAGCAGATCGAATAGCTGCTTTTGAGGCTGTAATGGCAATAAGAGAAAATTTTTAAACTATGATACAGAACCAATATGAAGCCTTTAAGCAGTTATACAAAGTAAAGAGATTAGAAAGCACCGACAAGATAGAATCATTCGATTGTGGAGACAATGACTTGAATGATTTTATCTTGAATCAGTCATCTTTATTCAGAACAGAAAAACTTGCTGTCAGTTATGTGTTAAAAGACAAAAACAATCCACAAGACATTGTGGCATTCTTTAGTTTGTCGAACGACAAGATTTCCATAAGTGATTTTGATGACAAAACGAAATACAACAGGTTTAGCAGACGATTTAACAATCGCAAACGGTTAAAAAGTTATCCTTCAGTTAAGATAGGACGGTTCGCGGTTTCGAAATGTATGAAGGGAAAGAATTTTGGCTCTCTTTTAATTAAATTCATAAAGACTTTTTTCGCTTTTTACAATCAGACCGGTTGCCGCTTTCTCACTGTCGATGCTTATTCCGATGCAATTCCGTTTTATCAAAAAAATGGATTTATTCCTCTTAATGAGGAAGATGCAAATGATAAAACCAGGCTCCTGTATTTCGATTTGAACGACGTGAGCGATTAATAATATTCCTCGCTTCGCGCCAGGTCGTCTCAGGCACGGTGGCCCGCAAAAAGAAAAAAAAGTAACATATATAAAAATTTTTATTATTTTTGCAAATGAAAAGGTTAAAGTATTTGATATGGCAACAGCAATAAAAGCGATTCCGACATTAAAAGGCAAAGAAGCCAAAGGTTTCCTGCTAAACGCAGAGAAAGCCGAACGCAATTTCGATGCCTCAAAGAATCAAGACCAGCATCCTTTTTGCAAGATGGCAGTTGCAATTCTTGGTAAATCAGGATTGCTTTAAAGATTAGGACAACTAAAATTTATTGAAACTATAATTTTTTTAAATGGCTTTTCTTATTGAGCAGTGCAGTTTTTGCGAACTGACTGAAGACGTTATCAATTCTTGTCAATATTTCTCGTGTGGCAACAACGACCTCGACGATTTCTTTCGCAATGATGCCACCCGATACTCCCATTATTTAATGGGAAAATCATATTGTTTCCGTTTGAACTCAAATCCGTCGATTATCGTTTGTTCATTTACAATTTCAAATGACAGCATCAGGATTTACGACCTTCCTAGAAGCAGAAAAGATTATATGAAAAGCTTAACGCATCATGAGAAACCTTTGCGACGTTATCCTGGCGTTTTAATCGGAAGATTAGGAGTAAATGTTGACTTCACCAGGAATGGTATCGGAAGCGAAATCCTAGATTTTATAAAAGGATGGTTTTTCTCAAGCAACAACAAATCTGGTTGTCGATTTATCATTGTCGATGCCGTAAACGACCCAAAAGTAATTGCGTTCTATCAGAAAAACGGTTTTCAGATGTTATTTTCTTCCGAACAGCAGGAATTGGCTTACACTGTAGGAAAAAACAGTACCATAACATCTCTTGGTACCCGTCTAATGTATTTTGATTTATTAAATATGCTTTAGTTCTCTCCCTACTCTCTACTCCTTTTAACCGCGTATCCCGCTCCCAGTGCCGTCAGCACCAGTAATCCGCTGCCCAATGGAGCCGTCTGATCGTTGTCAGTTGCTCCAACGCCATAACCAGGAAGTCTCGGCAGCGCAGGGTCAGAGCCAGAACCAGTACGGCTGTAATCGTTTGCACCGCCTCCATCTCTGAAGAAACCGTCAGTCTGGGCGCTTGCGCCCAAAACCATTGTCAAAATAATCGCAATTGCAAAAAATATCTTTTTCATATACATATCTATTTAATTGTTATATACAAATTTAATTGTTTCTGCCCAGCCTTAAAGCCCTTAATGACCTTAAAGTCTTTAAGGGCTGGGCAATAACTCTATCTTACAACTATCTTCTGTGTGTTCTCATTTAATCTCAAAATATAAACACCTGTTGTCATCGGTGTTGCAATCGATTCCACACCGCTCACATGTTTCTGCATCACCAAGCGTCCCATCACGTCGAACACCTGCAGCTCACCTTCGCCGCTAACCACGATTTCGTTGCCGCTCTGATAAGCAAACACCAAGTTCTCCGCGTCCTCCGAGAGCTCCAATCTGACGATAAACCTGTCAGCCTTATCCGCCGGCGAGCCAACAAACGAATACTCGTTTTCCTCAAGCAAGTTGATGTCTTTTTCAGCCACCTTGTCAATGAGGTGCAGATAGCTGTATGCTCCGGTCTTTTCCACCTTCAAGGTGTATTTTCCAGTTGTCTTTGCCTCAAGGTTGAGGTCGAACTGCTTCACCTCGTCGCTCAACGTAGCAATGGCAAAGTCCTCATCGTTTCTGTTGATATAAACCATCGGCACATCTTCATTCATATGTTCGATCTTATTAAGACCTAATCCATTCTCAAACAATGCGTAAGCCACATCTTCATAAGTGCCGTTGGCTACAGTAAAACTTATAAAATCTTTATTGGCTTTTGCTCCGCTTGCAGTATGACTGATAGTTGCGGTCGCATTTGCCGACACCTGCACAAGCACTCCCTGACATGGTGAAATGGTAGCATCTGCAGCCAGTTTCGCACCCCAGCTGCCGGATTTGTCTAAAACATAACCTCCTGTCAAAGCAGCACCTGCACTTAACGAAATATTGCCAAATGTGATATTATGCGTAAACGGGTTGCCAATCAGATTGAATCCTGGAAGCAGACCTCCGCTGTTGGTCACACTGTAAGTGACATTTCCACTGTGAATAAGACCGTTAAACTCTGCGGTCACATCATTTGCATTACGATACAGATATCCGCGACCGTTCGTCAGCTTGCCATCAAAATATGTTGATGTCGTTTCACTCCTGTAATTTCTCCAATAATGATTTGGCTCGTCGTACATCATCAGATCGTATGTCGGGTTTTCGCCATTCATTGTTACTAAATTTGTAGCTCCAGTAATATTTGGCTCTTTAACCGGCGATGCGATGGTATACCAGCCATAAACGTCGTCTTTCGAATCAGCTGCCGCAATGCTCTTCTGCACTTTAGCCGACACAGGGACCGAGGTGTTGGTATACATAAGCTGTCCGCCGTCTGCAACGACTATTCCTCCTGTTTCTACCACTAATTTTGAAGGAGTTACCGTAGTGCCATTAGGAATTATCACAATGGCGTTAAAAGTATAGTCATCACCATCTTTAGTAATGCCATCAAGATCCGGCCAGCCTTCCGTCACTCCCCAGATGTAATAATATTGCAGATATGCCTCTAGCCCGCTTGGCGACACCACCGGCACCACCACCCTTGTGCCGCAGTCGCTGATGAAGTTACCTATCGTTCCATGGCCTGCAAGTCCGGATGTCAAAGTGCCGGCACCACTTCTTGAAACGCCAATTACAGCTCCCGGGAGGCTGCCAACCACTGTTATAACTTCGTCGCTCTTAGCCAGATAAAGATTGTTGGACTCAGTATCTTTGCTTTCGTTTCCAATAATACGCAACTCACCCTGAATCTCTATCGTGGCGCCGTCGCCTACATACACTCCGCCACCTTGATTTTTACTGCTGTTACCATTAATACCACAACCATTTATGTTGAGTTTGTTTTGAGTATTGCCATGAACACTTACAGCACCGCCAATACCGTTTGAAACGATGTTACCCATAAGATTACAATCCTGTATTGAAACTTTACCATGGTTAACATAAACTCCGCCACCTTCTTTGTCAACGGTGTTAACACATATCAAGCCGCCAGTCACATTCAGTTTTCCATTACCATTATCTGAATCAAAATAAATGCCGCCACCCTTAGATTCTGAATATACACCCGATGTGTTTTTGGTAATGGTACAATTGTTAATTTTATAAGTATCTGCTGTATTGATATGCAAGCGTATGCCGCCACCCTTGCTGATAGTTGAATTCTCTGTCACCGTAACGTTATTCATTTCAAATTCAGCCACCAAATCAGCATATATTCCACCACCGCCAGCCGCACTGCCGTCAACAGTAGTCTGGTTGCGTATTATACCACCGCCTGTCATATTAAAACTGCCAGTTTTGCAATAAATGCCTCCACCAGTTGCCGTGCATTTGTTGTTGACAACAACCACATCATTAAGCGTCAAGTTTCCTTCACTGTATATTCCGCCGCCGGAGCCACTATTCCGACCACCTGTAATGGTGCCGTTGATAATTGTAAGGCTTGCACCGCTTAATACCTTAATCACACATCCGTCAGCTTCTTCTTCTTCTGTTCTGTTACGGTTTAGTGTGTGTCCGTTCAAATCCAAAACCATATTACCGCTCACAACCAAAGCGCCATCATTTGAAACATCACTTAAATCTCTATATACAGAAATCGTTCCGCTCGCATCTTTTAATGCGTTTTTAAGAGCCAACCATGAAGTAATAACATCAACAACATGGATTGTATAAACTTTTGAACCTCCATAATTATTGATACCGGTAATGGTCATTTTATAGTAACCTGCTGTCTGTATATTATCTATCGAAGAATAATCACCTTCTTCTGTTTCACTATATGTCAAACCGACCGTATAGTCAGTGCCTTTTGCCAAGGTCCAGCCGTAATATGTTATAACAGGGTCAACAGGAATAACGCTGCCGGTATATGTGAAAGTTGTAATCTCCAATCCTGAGATAATTCCGCCAAGCACATAGTAATTATTAGCAGAAACAGTGTATTTTCTATATATTCCGTCTGTAGGAGGTTCCGCGCTGCTTGTTATTTCAGTTCCCTGAATAGATTGTTGAGCCGATGGAGTTATATAATATGCATTTGTGAAAGTACCTCCGGGATTTCTATGGAAATTGGCTGTATTATCCGTAAGTGCCCCAGCTGCAGCTATCGAAATTGTTCCCGCCATCGTGCAGTTTTTATACGTAATGGAACCTTCGCGGAAGCTACAGAAACCAGCACATCTTTGAGCTGTCTTTTCTGTTTTTTTATCAACTATGCTACCATTGAAAATACAGTTTTCAATTCTGAGGTTATTGTCTTTTACGACCTTTGCCACCAAACCGCCATGAGAGCAGTCGTTTGGCTTTGCCGGATCAACAGTAATAATATCACTGCAATCTATTTCAACGCTGCTTATGCAGTTACTTATGGTGCTGGTGCCGTATGGGAAAGCGACTATGCCAGCAGCATATTTGTGATTTGTCTTTATTGTGCCGGTTACAGCAAGATTCTTGATATCCGCATTACTAATAACACCAAATGGAGCGGCATACTGTTCACCTGTGCGTTCCATGTGTATTTCTAAAGTATGCCAGCCGCCGTCAAAATGTCCGCAGAACTGATGCTCATCAGTGCCAACTATAGTGGTTATTGGCTCTGATTGCGTGCCAATGCTAAGATTCTTATTGAGTTTATAGTATTTTTCAACATCAATACCCAAAGATATTTTGTGCGTAAAAACTTCCCAATCGTGGGCATTTTCAATAAGATATGGGTCTTCAGCGGTGCCTTTTCCCTGAAGAAAACCGTCTATAACATCAAATGTCCGTGATATGGAACCGTAATAATTATTCGAATTATTTCCGTTAAGTGTCATCGTATATTTACGTTGCTCCAGCACTGGTGAAGGTGTAAACGAAGCAGTAAAGTCTGTTCCCTCAGTCAATTCTGTTCCTTCGAATGTCATGGCGCGTGTCACCGGGATTTCACTGCCAGTGTAATCATATCCGTCAGGCAGATTTATAATAGTGGCATTGCCTTCAACATAGTAATAATTACCGTCAATAAGTGGTCGGTAATGGGTAAAAACAGCAGGTTCCGCCGGAGGCTCCGACTTATATGCCCTTGTTCCTTGTGTTAAAATACTATAGTCGGGATTTGGCAAAAGTGTATAATAACTGTTTGTTATTACAGCGTTTTTATTATTAACGAAGTTGCCGCTGCGTGACCAAATCTCGCTGTCTTCTGCAGGAGCGCACAAACAGTTATTAATAATGGTCTTATTATTGCCTTGTGAACTGAAACCGCCGCTGTTTCTGCCAATATTCAGCCGACCGTTAAAGACACAATTGGTAAATGTAGTGTTTAAGGCTGTGGCTGCGAAGCCGCCGCATAAGTCCTTATATCCGGTGATATTCACGCTGACAGTGCAGTTTGTTATTGTTGATCTGCTGTCATTATAAATATCATTCACACAAAACAGACCGCCGGCGTTTGGTTTATCCATATTGATATCACCGGCCACTCTCAAATTCTTGATTGTCGCGCCATTAATATAACGGAAAGGAGCCACACGGTTCAAACGTTCGGAACTTTGCAGCTCTGTATAGTTGTAATGAAACGTCAACATTTTGTCGTTACCGTCGAAAGTGCCTTTGAAAGAATAATAAACCACACCAACAAGGTCTCCCACCATTTGCGTGACAGGATCGGCAGCTGTTCCGATATTTGCAGTAAGCTTTATAAACTCTCCGCTATAACTGTAGCCGCCATTGACAGCTGCTGCAAAGGCATTCCATTCAGCAGTAGTTGAAATCTTCCATGGGTCATTTTCGGCGCCACTTCCCGAAAGTGCCGCAGGTGTTGGATCTTGTCCCCATAAATTTACGCTTGTGAGCATTAAAAACAAGAGTGTTGCAACCCTTCTAAAAATAACTAATCTATTCATTATCATAATATTAGTATTTTGTTTTTCCTCTCTCTTAACGGACTGCAAAATTACAAAAAAAAGTTGGGACATTGTTCTCAATATCCCAACTTTTTTAATCAATCGTGCTTAATGGCGTTAACGCTCGAGCCGCCTTAACCCATTATTTCTTTCTGCGCGAAAAAGCATATCCCGCTCCAAGCGCTGTCAGCACGAGCAAGCCGCCGCCCAATGGAGCGTCATAATCTCCTTGTAAGCTTCCAGTAATACCCGAAGGAGTATTTGGCAAATCAGCCTCACCATCGCGGTTACCGTAGTTCCCGCTGTTACCTTCTCTAAAGAAACCGTCAGTCTGAGCATTAGCACCCAAAACCATTGTCAAAATAATTGCAATTGTGAATATTATCTTTTTCATAAACATATCTATTTAATTGTTATATACAAATTTAATTGTTTCTGCCCAGCCTTAAAGCCCTTAATGACCTTAAAGTCTTTAAGGGCTGGGCAATAACTCTATCTTACAACTATCTTCTGTGTGTTCTCATTTAATCTCAAAATATAAACACCTGTTGTCATCGGTGTTGCAATCGATTCCACACCGCTCACATGTTTCTGCATCACCAAGCGTCCCATCACGTCGAACACCTGCAATGTGCCTTCGCCACTCACCAGAATCTCGTTTCCGCTTTGGTATGCGAAAGTGTCGTTATCCTCATCGCTGTAATCAGGCAAATATGTCAGGCGAACCACAAAACGGTCGGCCATATCAGCCGGCGAACCGATAAACGAATATTCACCCTCGGCAAGCATGTCGATGTCTTCCTCAGCCACCTTGTCGATTATATGAATGTAGTTAAACTCTCCCTCTGTCTTCAAACTCAAAGTGTATCTGCCAGTGGTCTTAGCCTCAAAATTGAGGTTGAAAGCCTTTGTCTCATCGCTCATAGTGGCGATGGCGTAATCCTGTTCGTTCTGATCGATGTAAACCATCGGAATCTCAGGATTACGGTGACCTATCTTATTCAAGCCGAGACCTTTTTCAAACAAAGCGTATGTAACATCTTCATATTCATCGTTAGAAATGGCAAATCTCATAAAATCGTTATTTGCCCTGTCTCTTTGAGCTGTTTGCTGAAAGTTAACTTTTGCCGCCGTAGAAGGAACCTGTACAAGAAAACCCTGCGCAGGTGCAATGTTATCATCCGCTCCAAGTTTTGTACCCCATCCGCCAGCACAATTAAGTACATAATAACCTGTCAACTGGCTTTCTGCCGGCAATGCCACATCACTGCTGTTTTTCAGTGTAGTATATTTTAATGTGATATTGTGGGTATACGGATTTCCAATAAGGTTGAAGCCTTTAAGAGTACCAGCACCCGGTGTATATGTCACATTATAATCTATACTTCCAACATTAGTCTCACCTGCAAATTTGATTTTCATCTCATTCGTACGGCGATATATATAACCACGACCTTTTGTAAATGTTGTAAATCCAGCTGCTCCTTCATTTTTTTGATTTATCCAATAATGAGTAGGCTCATCATAAGCGAATAAATCATAAAACTGACTTTTGAGATTTTCAACATTGTCAAGAGATTCTGTTGTACTGTTTTTATCGTGAACTGACGATGAAATCGTATACCATCCTTCTTCATACGACGGTGCTTTTGCAATATCTTTTACAATTTTAGCTTCTATCGACGTATTATACAACAACTGTCCGCCTTCTTCAACTATCAGTTCTCCCGCATCGTCAAAACTTATCGTATTGGCTCTTGCGACGCAATCACTAGGTATCTTCACAGCTCTTTTCAATGTTATCACACTTGATGCAGTTGGCAATCCATCACTTAGATTATTGGCTGTTGCCACCGCTGAAGTTGACCATGTTTCTGTATTATTCCATGAATATGGCTCATAAATCACAAAATTGCTGCCGTCATAAACCATATTATAGTCAGTGTTATCTAATGTAAAATGTTCGGCAAAATGTGCCTGTATATCTTCAATGACCGCAGGAGATAAACTCGGATCCACTTCCATAAAAGTTCCAGTGGAATTATTATTAGCAATACAAATCATTGCATCGGGACCTAAAGGTCCTACAACATGAATCTTAGCCGCACCTTGTAAATAGGTATTGTTGCTAACATTCGGACTATCATCTGTTGGAGCATAGCAATCTTTTATTTGCACATTACCCAAAACATTGAAAACAGCTCCGCTTGCAATATAGACAGCACCACCATCTGTGATAGTCCTTGATTTGTCTATCTTACCACCATCCATAGTATATGTACTAATATCACTACGGCTAGCGTGTAGATAAATAGAGCCACCATAACTTTTATCATTAACAACACCTGCTTCATCATATGTTAGATTGTCTGTCATAATACAATTTGTAGCATATGTTGTTCCTTTTATTGAGAAAAAGCCTCCACCTTTAGACATTGCAGTATTCATCTCAAATGTACAATTAGTCAAATTCAACAATGAATTAGATGCGCCGCTTAAATACAATCCTCCGCCTTCCGAATTTTTTTGGTCAGTTGCAGAATTACCATAAAAAGTACAGCCCGTGATATTATAAGTTTTATTACTAGGTATAATAACTCGAGCACCAGCTCCCTTATCTTGAGTAACGTTTGCAGAAATATAACCACCATTTATAGTGAAACTAACAGCCTCATTACCAAAAATACCGCCACCACCTCCTTGTGCTTTATTACAAGTCACTGTACAATTCGTCATCGTTAAAGAACCGCTTGAACCAATAACAATTCCTCCACCTCTACCACTAAAACCATTTCCATCTTGTTTCTCACATATATTACCCATTACAGTAACATTATTCATTATCAAAGTTCCCTTATTGTAAATACCGCCACCATCAATATTATCGCCAGATCCTTTATGATAACCACCAGTTATCGTGCCTGAGCCATTTATAGTAAGACTAGCACCAGAATTAATATATATCACTTGTCCCAAGCCTTTATAGTCCGGATCATATGACGGCACTACCTGACCATACCAGTCCACATCTGCCAAACCTCTATCAATAGTGTGGCCATTAAGATTCAGTATGACAGAACCATTTACAACAAGAGCCGTGTTAGTTGGATTAGTAACATCAGCGATAATATCGGCAGATAACGTAATATTTCTGTCACCTTCTGAATTATCAGCCAAAATAGCTTTAACTGCAGCCCATGTGTTGTAACTTACCACATGTATCGTTGTAGTAACTGAGCCACCGTAATTGCTTCCGTCTTTTCCTTCAACAACAAATGTATAATCACCAGCAGCGCTTAAAGTAGGAGTGTCTCCAGTTGGAACCTCTGTACCATCTATTTTAATAATGTAGTCTGTGCCACGTGTCAATGTTTTGCCATAATATTTTACAACCGGTGTAATCTCCACTGGCTGCTCTTCAATGTAAGAATATGTTGTCGCCACACCTGTAATTTCAGCACCTGGAATGTAATAGTTTATGCTGTTTATAACGTATTTTTTATAAATCTCGTTGCTTAAACCTCCAATAGTTGCATCAATGTATGCTGGGTGACAATTCGTATCATCAAATTGTTCTTGATCTTGATTGGTCGGCCTAGTGATATAATAACAGTTAGAATACTCATGTTTAGCAGTGTTTGCTCTATAAAATGTTCCTGATTTGCTCAATTCTATGGTACCAGCCATTGAGCAATTGGCAAAATACACTTTAGTACCGTTATTATAGCTGACAAATCCGGCGCTTCTATTAGCATCATTTTGTGTACCTTTTAAGATTGAGCCATCGAAAAGACAGTTCGTAAAATAAACAGTTCCTGATTGTATTTGACCGATAAATCCACCAGTGGAACAATCCCAGTATTTATTACTATCTGTCCCTTTTTCAATTTTTGAACAATCAATAGTAATATTGCTTGTACAATTAGTAATATAGTATGTACCAGAGCCCTCAATCCAACCAATCAAACCAGCTGCATACTTTTTTTTTGATATAATGGTGCCTTCAACTGTCAAATTCTTAATTGTTGTTCCAGGACCAACAAAACCGAATGGTGCGCATTTCTCTACTGTACATGGACTTTCCAAACTTCCATTATTGAATATCAGCGTATTCCAGTTTCCGTCAAATGTTCCGGCAAACTTATTGGCACTTGTTCCAACGATTGTCGAAACTACAATATTATTTGCATTAAGCTTGTAATACTTGTCAGCATTTGTACCCGCGTTAATCCAACCTGCAAATGTTCCCCAGTCTGTCGCATTTTCAATTAGATATGGTGATGCCTCAGTACCAGCTCCTGTCAACCCATCAGCCCACAAATTTGCGGTTAAAAACACTAATAAAATTACAAAAGAAAATCTTCTAAA
>CAMYYD010000003.1 GCA_947303395.1 uncultured Bacteroidales bacterium | reverse complement strand
TTTTTGACGACGTCCGTATGGTTGGCGCTCCACCTTCAAATATCGGCAAGTTCGGCGGCGATACCGACAACTGGGTCTGGCCTCGTCACACCGGCGACTTCTCCATCTTCAGAATTTATAAAGATGGCAAACCTTACAAACCTGATTATCATTTCACTATCTCATTGAAAGGCGTTGAAAAAGACGACTTCACCTTTGTTTTCGGTTATCCTGCACGCACCAATGAATATCTTCCTGCGGTGGCTGTAAATCAAGAGGCTAACGTGGTTTATCCGGTCGTAGTCGACCTTCGTACACAGATTCTCGACATTTATAACAAATATCAGGAAAAAGACCCGAAGGTGAGAATCCAGTACGCTTCAAAACACGCAGGTCTCGGCAACGGCTGGAAGAAATGGATGGGCGTGATCGAAGGTATCAGAGATTTCAAGGGAATTGAGAAAAAGAAAGCTTTCGAGGAATCGTTCTACGAGTGGTGCTATAAGGAACGCCGCCGCCAGAAATATCAGAACGCTTTGAGAGATTTCGACACTATCTATTCGGAATATGAGAAATATCGCATGGCCATGACATATTTCACAGAAGCTGGTCTTTCCATCGAACTTATTGATTTTGCATCTCTTTTCAGAGGGCTTGCCGACGTTACAAAAGAAACGGCTGACCAAGAGTATATTGACGGCATAATCAATGATTTGAGACCAAGAGTGGCTGCATTTTTCAAGGATTATTATCAGCCGATTGATGAAGAGGTTGCTGTGGCTATGCTTACCGCTTACCGTGCAGCCCAGCCCGAGGATTTCCGTCCTGAGATTTTGAATGAGATTGATAAAAAATTTAAAGGCGATGTGAAAGCTTATGTTAATTATCTTTTTGGAAAAACAATGTTCACTTCAGAGGAAAAAGTCAACAAACTACTTGACGAGTTTAAAGTCTCAAAGGCAAAAATGATTGCGAAAGACCCGGCATATGCTGCATTTAAGAGCATGTGGGACTTCTATGATGAAAACGTGAAAGACGATTACAGATCATGTAATCTCAAGATCAACAACCTTCGCCGCATTTACATGGAAGGCCAGATGAAGATGATTCCTGAGGTTTTCCCTGAAAGAAATCTCTATCCTGACGCGAACTTCACACTCCGCGTGACTTACGGTAAAGTTGGCGGTTTCAAGCCGAAAGACGCTGTCACATATCGTCACTACACAACCCTCGACGGTATCATGGAGAAAGAAGATCCAAACATCTACGATTATGTTGTAACTGACAGATTACGTGAGCTTTACAATAACAAAGACTATGGTCGCTATGCCGACAAAGACGGTTCGATGCACGTTGCTTTCATTGCTGGTAACCACACCACCGGTGGCAACAGCGGCAGCCCGATTCTCAACGCTGAAGGTCAGTTGCTCGGTTTGAATTTCGACCGCACTTGGGAAGGTACAATGAGCGACCTCGTCTACGACCCTTCAATCTGCAAGAACATCAGCGTCGACATTCGTTACGTGTTGTTCCTCATCGACAAATACGCAGGTTGCACACGTCTCATTGACGAAATGACTATCGCAGAATAATATGTCTGAAAATCAAAAGTTTACAGAGCGCATGCTATCGTGTGTGCGCTCTGCCACTCCAAGTGCGCTGAAGACTATTTGGTGGCTCACCAAAATCATGATTGGCGTCTCGTTTGCCATCATGCTTTTACAGTATTTCGGAGTCATCGAATGGATTTCAGAGCTGCTTACACCAGTGTTTTCGAGTTTCGGACTTCCTGGTGAAGCCGCATTGGCATATGTTTCAGGCTATTTTGTGAACTGTTACACCGCAATGGCTGTGATGAGTACGCTCGAGTTAAGCATGCGCGAAGCCACAATACTCGCCGTGATGGTTCTCTGCTCGCACAACATGATTGTGGAGACAACAGTGCAGGCAAAAACTGGTTCATCTGCACTCAGAATAGTGATTATCAGAACTTTATCGGCTTTTATTTTAGCTTTTGTCTTAAATAAAATCATGCCTGGAGAGTTTGTCACAAAAGAATCACATCTTGTTACTGCAGAAAACGTTACCTTTGTTGAAATGCTGAAAAGTTGGGCATTCCGCACTCTCAAAACTGTCGGCCTGATGGTAGTTCTCGTTTATGCTCTTACACTTCTTCAGCGTATTCTCAACGAGTTCGGCATCATCAAGCACATTTCCAACTTCCTGAAACCGGTTATGGTTTTCTTTGGTTTACCTCCTCGTACAGCGTTCCTATGGCTTGTCGCAAACACTTTGGGTTTAGCTTACGGCGCTGCTGTCATGATTGACGAAGCTGAAACTGGCACTACAACAAGAGAGGAAAACGATTTGCTGAACCACCACATCGGTGTTTCTCACAGCAACCTTGAGGATTTACTGCTCTTCACCGCAATCGGCGGCAGCTTCCTCTGGATGCTTCTCTCCCGCTGGGCGATGTCGCTATTGCTCGTCTGGGAAAGGAAAATCGAAATGAGAATTAGAAAACAAGCTTAAAACATATTTTAACACCCCATCATGGCGGCTGGAGTGATTCCTAAAACTTGACAGAGAAGCCTTGCAATTTTTAAAGTTGGTTCAGCTCGCCCCGAGACATAATCGCTTATGCGTGAAGGACTTACTCCAATCTCTTGAGCCAATTGCTTTTGGCTCATTTTTTTGTCTTCAAGCGAAAGTTCAATAAGCTGTGCAACAGTAGGTTTACCTATCGGGAAATGAACTTTTTCGTATTCTATTACTGTTTCCGACATTAATGTAAGCTCAACTGCATTTCTATCATTTGAAGGTGTGTTGTCATCGACAATGGGAAGAAGTTCTTCAATTCTTTGAAGTGCAAATTCGTATTGCTCTTTTGTAATTTTGCTCATTTTTTAATTCTCCTATATTGTTTTAGCGTCAATTTTGTCATATTCGGCGTGGGTTCCAACAAATCTAATGAAAATATGGCCGATAGTAAATTTCACAACCACTACCAAACGATAGTTGTTTCCTTTGATGTTGAACACATAATGTTGATTTCCAATATAATCCGTTGACGGAAAATCAACTTTTATGTCCGACAAGTTTCTCCAATCGGCAGCTTCTGCAATTTCATACCATCGCTCAAGAGCCGCCTGCGCATCTCCATGTCCCTCTTCTTGATAGAACTCGACCAATTTTCTGTGTGATACTATTCTCATATCGCCTGCAAAAATACAAAAAATTTTGAAATATAGAAGAATATTATTAAAAAATATTGAATATAAAAATATTTATCATGTTTCAAAATAATCCTTTTTGAATCTTTTGGCAAAAATACATTAAAATATTATTGGTTTTTCGTTTTTAACATAAGATGCAAAACACAGCATGAAATCTAAATAATATTTAACAAAGACTCTTTACCGCAATCGGCGGCAGCTTCCTCTGGATGCCTCTCTCCTGCTGGGTAATGTCTCTATTACTCGTTTGGAAGCGAGAACTGGAAAAGAGATTTAAACAAATCCCTTCAAAACATGTTTAACAGGGGTTTTGAAGGGATTGAAATTAAAATTATTAAAACAAATTATCAATTACGCGGTTTGCCTCCAAATGAGAAACCTATGCCAACACCAGCTCCAACAAAATCACCCACTAGTGTTTCTGCTGTGACAAAGAATGATTTTTTGGTTTTGTAGCCTGCTCTGACATACACAGCACCTTGATTATTAACAGAACCATAACCAAGACCAGCAATGATTGCAGCATCATTCGGGAAAGTGAATTTAAAATCAGGTCCAATAAGGAAACCAATTGTAGATTTGCTTTCTGTATATGTATTATAGGTATAACCCCAATAATAATCATAGTAACTATAAGAATGCGATTCTTCATACGAGCCATAAAAAGCACCGATGCGCGCGCCTAAAGCAAATGAATTGCTAATAGAAAATGCCATATCCAAATTAAGACCAGCAAAAAAATGCTCAAGAATACCAGCTTCAACACTGACACCGAACCATGGTGAGCGTTTGCCTTTTGGCTCCGGTTTAGGTTCTGGAATATCAACTGGATCACTGCAGTTCAACACCCAGCGAACCTTTCCATATTGTGATTCTCCGACATACATATTAATGGTTTCCCATCTTTCTGTTAACTGTCGTGCTATGTATCTGAAATATTCCTCAACTTCTTCAAAACGAGTTGCTAATTTAAGATGTTTCTCATCCGGTGTTGTTTGCATTAAAACATCCCTAAAGAAGTCTCTATCTTCTTGCGTAAAATCCTCTGAACCAGTAAAACCAATTTCAAAGTTTTCAACAGGTAAACCCTTTATATATTTGCGTGAAGAACCCTTTAATTGACTGCTAATATATGCAAGATATTCGTTCTTTCTACCGCGATGCATTGATACAGAAATATCATCGTTGATAGATGCGTTATCCAATCCATCTGTAAATGTAATCATACATGTTCCATTGAAATTATCTTCTGGAAAATCATTTTCAGCGACATAGTTTTCCATCATTTTTAGGGCTTTATCCATGGCAAAATACAATGCTGTTTCTTTACCTTTACTCGAATTCCGTATAAAATTAATGAAACGGCTTTTGTTATTGTTATCAATTGGAGTTATTGGGAAATACTGGTTCTCTGCTAAATCCATGCCTGAAAATGCGATAATTCCAATATGGACATTACCATTAGATACATTGCTAATAGTATTAATAAAATTGATGGCACTGGATTGTAATCTAGAAATATTATCTTTCATAGAAAAACTATAATCCAAAACAAGCATCATAACCATATGTTTTTTTGAATAACCAGTAGATTCACCTTTGCATGCTTCCACGTCAGTCTTCCATTTGTAATTGTCCTCGTCCCAATATTGGAAATAAAATCCATTAGTCCATTTACTAGGGCAGTCAGTTGTAGCCTTTTCAAATCTAAATTGTACCATTGTTGCATCTACCCCATCACAAATAATATGTTCTTTTGATCCAGGAAGAGCGTTTTGTAAACTTGTTTGACCATCAAGATAAATACCTTGTGTATGAACATCTTTCAAGGTATAATTACCTGCTCCATGTCTTTCATAAAAGCCTTCAATCCAGTAATCTTGACCAAATGTCATCAAAGGAATCAGCAACATTATTGCCGTTAAAAAAAATAAAGATTTTTTCATTGTTTAAAGATTTTATTAGTTAATAATTATAGTGGATAATCAATACAACCTTTATGGTAGATTCCCAATACCAAGCTATTAAACAACAAAACCTTAAAACATAAAAGAAAAAGCGCGGGAATCTACACTTTGCCTATCCCGCCAACCGAGGCTCTCGCATTGCCTATTGCTCGAGGATAAGCAATGTCGAAGCCCACGCAAAATGTATATACTATGTGTCTGGGTGACACACTAATATTATACAAAACTCGTGGACGTCATCCCACTGCTTTATCGTGCGAGCAATTATGAATTTGCGAGATTCGGTTAGCCGCAGATAAAACGTCAGCACAACGTCTTTCCAATATGTCCTGTCACATATCTTTTCCTAAAGGTACTCGACAAGTGACACTGCAAAGATAGTCAATAATTTTTATAAAACAAATTAATCTTAATTTTTTTTACAAACCCAACAAAAAATCTGTGAAATCCGTTCGCTTTAGCGAACTAAATCCTTGTGGAAAAACACTGCGGAAGAACTGCAAATCTGTGTTATCGTGAAATCTGTGAGAGATTGAAAAAATTTTGTATTAGGTATTAAAAAAAGTTGTATTTTTGCAGTCCGAAAAAATCGGGTTCGGGATGTAGCGCAGCCCGGTAGCGCGCTTCGTTCGGGACGAAGAGGCCGCAAGTTCGAATCTTGTCATCCCGACACACTGTAGAGACGCAAAATTTTGCGTCTCTACAGTTTTTTATCTCCACCTCGAACAGTTGCAATCGTGTCTCGACGAATGATACGAACTCGAACAAGATGTAAACCCTATTGATAACACGCTGATTATCAATAAAATACCCAGTATATATTTATATAGCCTTTTCATATTCCATTTGTTTAAAGTTTTCTCCACTTCACTGCGTTTCGGTCGAAATGACGGTGAGGAGATTATTTCAGCCACGTTTCGGGATTAGTGTTATTCTTATCATTCCAAACTTCAAAATGAAGCGTTGTCACATTATCTGTTGCTCCAGTATGCACCAAGCCCAACTTCTCCCCTATCTTCACCTTATCGCCAGACTTCACAAAAACCTTGTCCAAATTCGCGTAAAGCGTAAAATACGTTCCATGTCGCACCATAACAACATTGGTGGAACCGGTGTTAAACACTGTCGAAACCTGACCGTCGAAAACGCACAACGCATTAGCTCCTTGGTCTGTTGAGATGTCGATGCCGTTGTTCATCACGACGACTTTCGACTGTGTTGGATGCGGATTTTTGCCGTATTTTTTAGTCACCACACCGCTTACCACCGGCCACGGAAGCTTGCCTTTGTTGCTCTCGAAACTTGCCGCAAGTTTTGTGTCGATATCAGCGTTTGCCTTGCGTTTTGCCAACTCTTCCTCAATGATTTTCTTAATCTTAGCTTGCAGAGTCTGTGTCTCTTTCTCTTTTTGGGCTATATCGTTTTTGATGCTTTTTTCCTGTTTTTTCAGCTTTGCAATCTTGTCGTTGAGTTGTTTTTTGTCCTTATTCAGCTCATCGCGCTCTTTTTTCTGCGTATTGTTGAGCTTCTCAATGCGTTTTTTATCCGTCTCGTTCTTGTTAATTCTTGTCTTGATGTCGGCTTTTGTCTCGTCGATTTCTCTCATTTTATGTTTCAGAAGGTCGTTGAATTGCTGGATATATCTCATCCGTCGAATCGCCTGATTGAAATCTTCCGACGAAAAAATAAACAGTAAGTTGTTGAGATTGTTTCTGTTACGATAATGAATCACGAGAAGGTCGGCATATTCCTTACGGTTTTTCTCAAGCTCGTTCTGCAAATTGCTGATGTCTTTTTTGTAACCTTTTGTCTCTTTGTTTAAAACCGCCAGCTGCTTGTCGTAAGTCTTGATAAGATCGTCTCTTTTCTTAATCTGCACTTGCAAAAGCTCGACTTCCTTAATTGTCGTCTCTTTGTTTTTTGAAGTCTTTTTCAACAAATTTTGCGAAGTCTTGATCTCATTCTGCAGTTTGTTGACTTGTTTTTCCAAATCATTGACACTTTGGGCATTACATATCAAGTTGACACTAAAAAGCATCAAAACACAAAGCAGTTGATATGTAATTTTTCTTGTCATTTATAGATTCGCTCGTATTTTTTCGGGACGTTAAAATTAAAATCGATAGTGTCGCCCACAATGATATTCGAATAGCTTATAACCGCTTTCAAATTATATTCTCCATGAATGTTGAGAATAATTTTTGTAGGAATGTATTTATCGTTAACTTTCTCAAAATCAGCGTATTGCAATTCAATCTTGTGTTTACCGTCGATATTTTCCTTAAGGTAATATTTCGTGATTTTAAACAGCTGCGGATCAATCCAGAGACTTTTTTTCTTCTTGGAAATCAATAGATTATACTGTCCGTTGTCGATTTCGACTTTGTAATTTCCATTTTCATCAAGGTCGATGACATTGCCAACCAAAACAGATTGAATAAACTCTATCGAAGCGTTTAAAAATGAGATGTCGTTGAACAATCTGATATCTTCGCAAAGATAAGTTTTGTCGTTTCTATTGAGGAAAAACACCGAATCTGGCTCAATTTTCACCCTGATGACTTCGAGGCCTAACGGCAATGAAATGCTCGTCCAGATGATGCTGTCCTTTTTCATCCTGAGCTGTCCTTTCACGTTGAAACTCTTATCGTTAGTCTCGATTTTCACGCTCATTTTTGCCTGGAAATTGTCGAAATCAAACGCATTGTTTTCTACTTCTTGGATGAGACGTGTAGCTGTAAACGAACGCAGATTCGTCTTCATCATTTTTTTCTTCGAGGAGCAGCTCGTTCCTATGATAATAAGTGATAAAACACAGAATATCAATAATATATGAATCTTTCTATTCATACAGTTTCTCGTCTTTTATTTTTTGATCGATAAACTCGGAAACATCACCCATTTTCTTGGCTTTTTTCCAATTTTTCACCGCGTTTTTCGTGTCGCCAAGTTTATAAAAAATATCTCCAAGGTGCTCAAAATTAACGCCATTCGGGTTTTTATCATACTTGAAAACCTTGTCCATATACTTTTTCGCCTCCTGATAACGCCCAAGTTTATACAAAACCCAAGCGTAAGTGTCAAGATACGTGGCATTTTTAGGCTCGGCTTTTATTGTCTTTCCCGACATCTGCAAAGCGCGCTCAAGATCTTGATTATCAAGCGATAAGTAATAAGCGTAATTATTCAAGACATAGATGTTGTTCGGATCGGATTTCAAAACTCTGTCGTATGCCTCGAATGATTTCTGCTTGTTGTTCAACTGGTTGTAAGTGTCACCGATATAAGTGTCGAAATTAGCTGTAAGCTCTTTGTTTGCTGACAGTTTGCGACCTTTTTCAAGCACCTTCACGCAGTTTTCGTAGTCTTTCTTGTTGAAATATCCAATTCCTTGGAACAAATAGAACAACGGCTGCTCTGGATACAATGAAATGGCGTTGTCAGTAACTTCTATAACACCTTGATAATCATGCAATTCAATTTCGCAGAGTGATAGTTGGTAAAGAGTGATGAAGTTCTTGCTGTCGAGCTCAAGGGCTTGCTGATAATACTCTTTGGCTTTCGCAAAGTCGTTTGCATTATATGAAACAGTGCCCATGATGTAATAACCGAGCGACTTGTTGGGATGTGTCTCGATAAAAGCTTTTCCTGCCACTTCTGCATCGTCGCTTGCGTCTTTGTCCGACTTGTTTTGGAACCAGAAATCGTAAATCTGCGACTTGGTCTCAAAATCGAGGTTCTTGTTTTTGATAGCCGCAACAAATTCCTCAAAAGCCTTGTCAACCTCGCCCATGCTTTGGTAATAATCCATCAGCGAGATGTTGATATATTTGTCTTCCGGGTCTAACTCTTTGATTTTCAGATATTGTTGATATGCATCTTTGTCGCGTTTAACCTTGCGGTAAGCTTCGGCGAGCATTGCGCGATAACGTGTGTTTTCAGGCATAAACTCAACGAGTTTTTCCATCTCAGCGAGTGCTTGGTCTTTTTTGCCTTGCTCATCATAAATCTGAATCTTTTGCAGGAAAATCATCTCGTTTTTGCCAAGCTGCTGCTCCACAACATTAAGTTTTTCAATCACTTTGTCGTATTCGCCAACGCGTAGAAGCGCGTCGATGTATGCTTCGAGATAATCCAAATTGTAAGGATCATCTTGCAGAAGCTTGTCGTAAATATTCATAAACGAATGATAATCACCGTTTTGCATATAAAGCTGTGCCAAACGGATCTGATACCATTTATTGTCGGGTTGCAACTCGGCAGCCTGCTGAATCATCGACATAGCTTCGGTAGTGCGGCCGCTCGCCAGATAAAGTGCAGAAAGCTCATACATCGAAGCGTCGTCATCGTTGAAAAACCTCAGTGCCTGCTCGAAATTGTAGATGGCGACAGGATAATTCTCGTTGTATTTCGCCTCCAAGCCTTTCGAAAAATACTCGGCATTTTTAGCCATGTCCTGCTTGACAACAACAGTGTCGTTCGGAGCCTCGCCAACGACATCACTTTGCGCGAAAACACTGCTTGAAATCGCTAAAATAATACCAAATATAAAATATTTTATTTTCATCTTTCTTTTAATTTTCTCACAGATTTCACAGATATTCACGGATTTTTGTTTCTGTGGAATCTGTGAGCTATAAAATCATTTCCCAGTATGTCCGAAACCTCCAGCACCGCGTTCGGTTTCACTTAATGTTTCAACTTCAACAACTTCCATTTGTTCGCATTTTGCAATAACCAGCTGCGCAATTCTGTCGCCGCTTTTAATCACGAAATCCACATCCGAAAGGTTGATCAAAATCACTTTCACTTCTCCCCTATAGTCAGCGTCGATTGTTCCTGGCGAGTTCAACACCGTAATGCCGCTCTTGATTGCCAAACCGCTGCGTGGACGGACCTGTCCCTCGTATCCGACCGGTATCTCCATAAACAATCCTGTTGGCACCAAAGTACGCTGCATTGGCTTGATAACTAATTCTCCATCAGGAAGATACGCTCTTAAATCCATGCCAGCCGAGTTCACTGTCTCGTAAGCCGGCATCGCGTTATTCGACTTGTTAACTATGTTCAATTTCATATTTTCAAAGGATTTTTACGTTCAAAAAGATAAACTACAGTTAAATAACTTAATATCAATAATGTGTTGATTGTCAATCTGAAACCAAGACCGTAATCGTTGAAAATCGTGCTAAACAGGAATAATCCGATGGCGAAAACGATATAAAAACCTATTCGGCCGACTTGATACGGCACCGGAAACACTTTTTGTCCCCAGAAGTACGACACCAGCATCATCACCGTGTAGCAACCTAGGTGCGCGATAGCCGCACCGAGGTAGCCGATTTGTGGAACTAAAACAAACAGACACAGCAGAGTTATTGATGCTCCAACGATAGAAATGATAGTCCCCGAAAATGTCCTGTCGGTGAGTTTAAACCAAATGGAAAGATTAAACACAATTCCATAAAACATATTGGCTATCAATACTATAGGTACAATTATCAAGCCTTCGTGATAGTTGCTTCCGCCTCTGCCGATGAAGTATTTCAGCACATCGATATAGAGCATCACGCCTAGGAAAATCAGCAGACAGAAGATGACAAAATAAGTCATCACTTTGGCGTAAAGCTCAGGTGCGTTGCGGTCTTTCGCCTTTCCGAAGAAAAACGGCTCCGATGCGTAACGGAACATCTGGATAAAAATGGTCATCAAAACCGCGAGTTTGAAGTTCGCGCCATAGATTCCAAGCTGACTTAATGCGTACTCTTCCGCAGAGATATCAAGGTTTGCCAATGTTTCCGCATCAGGTATCGGAGTCAGATATTTGATCAAAATTTTATCAGCCACCTCATTGACCATACCGACGAGACTGATAAGCAAAATCGGGAGCGAATATGCCAGCATCGGGCGAATGAGGCTTTTTTCGAGTTCAAATTTGAATCCTTTAAACTGCGGAAGAAGTAAAAGCAGACTTAAAAAACTTGATAATACATTTGAAATCAAAACCCAAACGAGTAAACCGGCTTGTGGACAGAATACTTTTTCTGAAATCGCCAAGGCTGTTTCTGGGATAACAAGCAAGAAAAACAAGTTTAGTCCGATATTTAATGTCACGTTTGCTATCTTAATGAGTGTGAACAACTTAGCCTGATTATTCTTTCTTAGTTTTGCAAAAGGAACAGCTGTCAAAGCATCAAGGGCGACAATTATGCCCAGAAGCAGAACATATTGCGTATTATGTTCATACTGAATGAGATGCGCGAAGCTTTTATATAAAAAACCGAAGAAAACCAGAAAAATGCCGGTTGTTACGATGATGCACGAAACAATGTTGTTAAATACTTTGTTGGGGTCTTCTTTTTGCGTATAACGGAAGAAAGTGGTCTCCATTCCGTATGTCAGGAGAGCCAGCAGGAAAGCTATCCAGGCGTAGAGGTCGGTAATTTGACCATAAACTCCAGCGACAAAAACACGTGTATATAGCGGAACTAAAAGATAATTCAGCAATCGCGGCACGATGGTTCCCATGCCGTAAATGACAGTCTGGCCCGCAAGGGCTTTTATCGGATTTGAACTCATATCTCTACACTAACATAATTTTTGCAAATATATTATATTTCTTTTAAAATAGGTATATCAATTGTGAAAACTGTGCCGATTCCTTCTTTGCTGGAGAATGTAATGCTTCCGCCCATGCCTTGGATGATGTCGTGCGAAACTGACAGCCCCACTCCCATTCCGCTCGATTTAGTAGTGAAATTTGGGAAAAACACCTTTTTCTTGTCTTCTTCCTTGATACCGCAGCCGTTGTCGGAGATTTGAATTCTGTACTTCTCCCCTAACCTACTGATAATCACTTCAATATGTCCAATTTCGTTTCCTATTGCCTGAATTCCGTTTTTGATAATATTACCGAAAACTCTGCCGAGATTGTTTCTGTCGGCAAACAATGACCAGCTCTCATTTTCATTGTAAATCAATGAGATGGAAATGTTTTTCTCGACATCATAAATTTTTATTGTGCTCTTCAGCAGTTCGCTGAGGTCAAAAGTTGTTGACACGTTTTCTGGCAGTTTGGCGTAATCAGAGAATGCTGTCGCAATTTTTGAGAGCGTGTCGATTTGTTCGAGCAACGACTTGAGCGTTTCTTTAAAATTATCCTCGAACTTCGGGTCTTTTCTGTCCCAAAGCATCTGCAGATACTCGATATTCAGTCGCATCGGGGTGAGCGGATTCTTGATCTCATGTGCCACCTGTCGAGCCATCTCGCGCCAAGCGCTCTCACGTTCGTTGCGGGCTAGCTTGTTTGCCGCAATCTCAAGTTGCCTACACATATTATTATATTGCTCGACCAGCGCACCAATCTCATCGTGACCTTTGAAGTCGATAGGTTCGTTTGTCCCGTCGAGACTGATTTTTCCCATCTGATTCTCAATGATTTTCAATGGTTTAAGAGTCTTACGGGTAATCAGAATCACAATAATTGACGCGATGCCGAACAAAACAATAATAATATTGATGTAGTTTATCACGAAATTCGAAAGCTGGTCGTCGTATTCCGAGTTGAAATCGAAATACAAAACGTTCAAAATCGCTGAAAGCTCGTTGTTATCATCAAGAATAGGGAAATAGTAGGAGGTGTTTTTCTCACCTTTATAATTCTCGGTTTGCACGAAATATCCGGCTTTTTCATTGACAATATTCCGAAAAGCGTCGTTGTTGATTGCTTCGCCTAACATTCTTTTTTCAAATGATGAGCAAATCAAATTACCGTCATGATCAAAAATATTGATGTCGCAGACGTATGAATCAGCCATATTCCAGATCAAATCCGGATCTTGAAGTCCTCTTATATAAAGATTTTGTTCGTAGTTGTTTCGTATGATATTTGCCTGTTTGTACTGAGAAATCTGAGTTTTTTTAATGACGTTGTTTCTTAAAAACAGATATGAGACGAGGCCAATCACGAAAAATGCAATCGCCAGAATCATCATTATCATGAGCTGCATCTTGCCGTGAAAACTATGCTTGAAGATGCTTTTGCGACCGTTTTCGAAGTAAATGTAGATGAAGTAGGAGAGGAGTAAGACTATGAAAATGAGCGAGAAAGGTGTCACATATTTCATCCAGCGCACCGATTCAATAGTTACTACGACAATTTTATTCTTATCAAAATCATTGAGAATCAAATGTTTATAATTCTTACCTTTATGAATACCATCTTCTTTTGCTATGAAATTATTGATATTGTTCGGATAAAGATAATTGCCGTATTTATAAAAAAGAATGTCGTCGTTGTAAATCGCAATGGAGTAGTTTTTCAGATTTGGAATGATGAGATAGTTGGTTTTTGTAGAGTCAGAATCAATACTTAACTTATTGAAAATCTTCTCTTTATAAAACTCCATATAAAGATTTTTGATGTCGTTAAGCTGTACTTTTACGACGTAATAGATGTCTGAAGTTGCGTCGTCGTAATGATACAAATGTTCGTTTATCTGTTTTGAATCGGATAGCATGTCTGCATACGACACTTCACAGTGAATACCAATATCATAATAGTCAATTATTGTGCTGCTGTCGCAAATGGTGAGTGTTCGGTTGTAAAATTTGTATAAATCGTTTTGATTGAAAAACTTTGAGTCGAAGTAAGAGAGGATACTGTCGTCGCTCGGCATGTTTTCGTCGTTAACCCAAGAGTTGAACAATTCGTCGGTTTTGATTTTTTCGATAATGTCGGTTGTGGTTTTTTCAAAATCCTTGTCTGTCTCGTCGGCGATGATTTTTGCGAAACGTTCCATCTCGGCGTTCTCGTTGCTTTCGTTCCGTTGGTGGACGAACACTGTGGCGACGATGAGCGCGATGGCGATTAGTATGATGTAAATCTTTTTCATAACTCAAATTTTAACAAAAATCGTTCCAAAAACTGCTTCTGTTTAAGACGTTTTCTATAATTTTTTGATATTCCGGATGTTCAAAACGAAAAATGCCTTAAAACGGCTAAAAACGGGCAAAAATCAAATTTTGTGAAAAACGTAGATCAAGCTCGAATAATCTCCAGTCTTACGAGCCTTACAGTTCGACTTCAATCCGGTGAGAATGCCTTTGATGAAAGAGTTGCCTTTGCCGATGTAATTTTCGCTCATCATCGAGATGTAAAAAGCATCCCATTTCATCGGATAGATTTTTTCAAGCTCGAATTTGCCTTTGAAAACGTTTTGCAGCGACTCTTTATGGAAATGATTTAAGTGTCGCGGAACGTCGTATGCAGCCCATTTGTCTTTGTAATATTGTGCGTCGTATGACATGAAATTAGGCACTGCTATCACAAGGCGTCCGTTATCTTTTAGCAGACGGTGAAGTTGTTCGGTTTGATATTTAAGATTATCAATATGTTCGAGCACATGCCACATTGTGATTACATCGAAAGTGGAGTGGGGGAGAGCGAAGATTTCTTCAGGTGTGACAACCGTTTTGCCCAGTTTTTCAGATGCAAATTTACGAGCGTCTTCGCTCATGTCGCAGCCCATTATCTCGCAGCCTTTTTGTTGAGCGTAATGCAGGAAATCACCAACGCCGCAACCGAAATCGAGGAGGTGTGGTTTGGTGCGGTCGCCACAGGCTATCTTAAATTTGTTTCGAATATTGACCTTTTTCACATGGTTGTAAATCCAAGGCACGAGACCTTTTTTATGCTTGTTGTGCGAGAGATAATCCTCCGATTTGTAATAATTTCCGATGACAGATTTGTCCGGTCGGGGGGTTGTAAAGAGCAGTTTACAGTCTTCACACTCGACGATTTCGAAGTCTTCCTGAGAGAGGAAATAGTCTTTCAGCTTCAGGTATAACCTTGTTTTTTCTGATTCGCAAAACGGGCATTTAGTGCTCATGATATTCTTATTTTATTGTTGTTTTCAAAAATTGTTCCACGTGGAACATTCAATTTGTTATTTCGAGCTTGTCGAGAAATCCTTTATTTCCTTTTCAATAAAATGTTTCAATAATACTAGGATTTCTCCATTCCGTTCCATTTAATTACACTCCAGTCGAAATGACAAATACATGTTAACGTCCCAAGAAAACTGCAAGAACCGAAATGTCAGCTGGCGAAACTCCGCTTATTCTCGAAGCTTGTCCTAGTGTCTGAGGCTTGTGTTTCGTCAGCTTCTGGCGGGCTTCGATTGTCAACGAGTGTAGTGCGTTGTAATCGAAATCAGGACTCAGTTTAACATCCTCGAGACGTTTAAGTTTGTCAGCAACTTCGCGTTCTTTGTCGATGTATCCTTCATATTTCACTAATATTTCCGCCTCCTCGATGACACTTCGCGTCATCTCGTCGGAAAGATGATATTGTCCTTTCAACGATTCCACGTTTTCCATCATCTCCATCAAGCTGATTTGCGGGCGAGTTAAAACATGTGCAAAACGAGTCTTTCCTGCGATTTCAGGAGTTTCTTTTGCGACTAAAAGAGCGTTGATTTCGTCTGGAGAAACATTTGTCTCTTTTAGGAATTGCACCATATCCTGCACTTTTTGCTGTTTCTGTTGGAAACGTTCGTAACGTACTTGAGTAGCAAGACCAAGCTTATATCCAAGTGGTGTCAATCGTGCATCAGCATTGTCCTGACGCAGCAAAATTCGATATTCTGCGCGACTGGTAAACATACGATAAGGCTCGTCAACACTCTTAGTGATGAGGTCGTCGATGAGAACGCCAATATAACCTTCATCACGGCGTAAAACCACTGGTTCCTCATCGTGGATGAGACGATGAGCGTTGATACCAGCCATCAAACCTTGCGCTGCTGCCTCTTCATAGCCTGTTGTGCCGTTGATTTGTCCGGCAAAGAACAAGCCGTGGATCTTATGTGTTTCCAAACTGTGATACAGCTGATCTGGCGGGAAAAAGTCGTATTCTATAGCGTATCCTGGACGGAAAATCTTTGCGTTTTCGAAACCTTCAATGTTTCTAAGTGCCTCAAATTGGATGTCTTCCGGTAACGAGGAGCTGAAACCGTTTAGATAATACTCGCATGTTGTCGCGCCTTCAGGTTCCACAAACAACTGATGGAAATCCTTGCCTGCAAAACGCTCGATTTTATCCTCAATGCTTGGACAGTAACGAGGTCCTATACCTTGGATCCTGCCTGTGAACATCGGTGATTTATCAAATCCTTTGCGAAGTATTTCGTGTACTTTTAACGATGTGTATGCAATGTAGCACGAGCGTTGTTTCAGTGGTTTTTCCACGTTCATAAACGAGAATCCTGTGATTTCCTCATCGCCTTTTTGTTCAGCTAGTTTGCTGAAATCGATAGTTCTTCCATCGATACGTACAGGCGTTCCTGTCTTCATTCTGTTAGCTTCAAAACCAAGTTCAACAAGCTGTTCGGTGATTCCGTGACTTGCCGCTTCGCCAATTCTGCCACCTGAGAACGACTTCTCGCCGATGAAGATCTTACCATTTAAGAACGTTCCATTTGTGAGGATGACAGTCTTGGAATGCACATCACCTCCCATCATGGTGTGGACACCTTTTATCTGGTCACCTTCAACTAACAATCCATCTACATGATCTTGCCAAAACTCGAGGTTTTTAGTGTGCTCAAGCGTGTTGCGCCATTCGGCTGAAAACGCTGCTTTGTCGCTTTGCACACGCGGACTCCACACGGCTGGACCTTTCGACTTGTTGAGCATTCTGAACTGTATCATTGTCTTGTCGGCAATGATGCCCATTTGTCCACCCAATGCATCTATCTCACGCACTATCTGACCTTTGGCAATGCCTCCAACGGCAGGGTTACACGACATTGCAGCCATAAAACTCATGTTCATGGTGATTAGCAAAGTCTTGTTTCCAAGGTTAGCCGCTGCCGCTGCTGCCTCACATCCTGCGTGGCCCGCTCCGACCACTATCACATCGTAATTATCAAATATCATATCTTCAATTGTTCCACGTGGAACATTTTTTGTAATTCGTTGATTTAAAATTCGTTGCGTCGTATTGACAAACACTTTTCCTCCTGTAAGCGCATCACTTTTGCGTCTTCATCGGTCTTGTCTTTGAAGCCTATTAGATGTAGCACCCCATGCGCTAAAACACGGTGAAATTCGTCTTTGAAAGGCTTTCCCATCTGCTCGGCATTGTCTTTAATTCTATCGATACTGATGTAAAACTCGCCCGAGAGATATTCCTCACAATCGTTCAACGGAAACGTCACGATGTCGGTGTAAAAATCGTGGTTCATACGTTTCTGATTGAACTCCAGAAGATATTCGTCGCTGCAGAAGAGATAGTACAATTCTCCGATTTTTTTGCCGTAAGAAGCAACAAACTCTTCAATCCATTCCTTTGCCAATCGCTGGTTCAAAGAAGGCATTTCAATGTCGATGTTTTCAAATTTTATCATTGTTTTTTAAAGAAATATTCGTTTATCTTTTGTTTGTAAAACGGTTGATACTCAATAGGATTCGTACGCAAGAAGTCCTGTTGCTTCTTGATACTCTCCTCATATCGCAACTCGTCAATATTATGGCTCTTTTCAGGACCTTTATACTCATCCGACTTACGTTTTTCCTCTTTCTCGCGTTCCTGCTGGGCGTTTTCAGCTTTCAGCATGCGCGACATAATATCTTTGTTTCGCTTAATTGTCTGATTCGTAATGCGTTTATTTACAATATCTTCCTCGAGTTTTTCCATGTCTTTGATGATTTGGTTGATGCCGTCATCTCCGAGTACGCCGTTCTTTTTCATCTCCTCGAGCATCTGCTGCATACCTTCGCGGATGAGTTCCTGTTGAGCCGCCATTCGTGCCAGCTCCTCGCTCATTTTTTCCATCGGCATGCCGTTTTGCTGTTGTTGCTGCATCTGCTGTTGCATCTTCTTAAGCTGCTCACCAAGTTGGTTCTGAAGGTCTTTCATGTTCTTCATAGTCTTCGGCTTGCCTTGATTTCCCTTAGATTTTCCAGGTTTTGAACATGAACTGCTGCTTGCGCCGTCCATCATCGATTCCATCTCGTTAAGCGATTCGGCAAGCATCAACGCGAGGTTGTTCATCGACATCATCGCCTTCTGCTGTTTCTGTGTCGCTGACCCGAATTTCGATTCCAGAATGTCTTTCATCGCGGACTCAGTCTGCTGGTCTATAATCTGTAACTCGTTGAATACGAAGTTTTTAACAGATGTCTGACGATTTGCCATCTTATGCAGGGAGTCTTCGACCATCACGAAGTTTTCGGAAATCTCTTTCTGTCGTGAAATCTTTTGCGAGACTGTAGGATCGTCTTTCTTCATAACACTGATTTCCTGCATCAGCTCTTCTTCAGCGTGTGATGAGCGCACCACATTTTCAAGCAGGATCCTCACTAAATGAGCGTCTTCGGCTAGTTGGTCCATACCGCCACCCATCATCATCGACATCATGTTTTCCGACATCTCCTTGATTTTTTTGCTGGCTTTCTGTTTTTGTTGCTGTGATTTTTCTTGGTCGCCCGATTCTTCCGACGCCTCAGCTTCTTCAAGGTCTTGCTCAGCCTCATCGAAGGCTTGCTCGTCTTTTTCGATATTGAAAGGATCCGATAAACCTTGGTTCTTATCTATGATGGAGTCGAGTTGCTGTTCGAGTTTATTCAATTGATTCTCAGCGTCTTGGGCGGAGATGGAGTCTGTTCGTTCAAGCAGTTCGTCAGCAAGTTTCTGCATCTCGTCCATCAGCTGATTCATGTCTTTTTCAACCTTCAGTTGTTCGAGAAGCGAGAGGTTGCGATCCATCATCTGTTGCAGAGCCTCGTTGTTTTTCTTGAGGTCTTTCATGATTTCCTGCATACGTTCGCGAGGCATCTCATTAAGCAGCTGCTCGATTTCCTCCATCAGTTTTTTCATCTCGTCGGGGATAACCTCGTCGAAAAGCTTATTTATCTCTTCCTGTTTTTTGATCAGATCTTCATTGAAAAGCTCATTTTCCTTAATGAAATCAGACAGTTCCTTCTGCTCTTCTTGAATTTTGTTCCACTCTTCCTGAACCTCTTTCTGCTTCTCGAGCAGTTCTTTCATCTTCTCTTTATCGCTCCAATCGAGGTCTTTTTTCGACATCAGGTCACGAAGCATGTCTTCAATATCCTTACGGAGATTTTGAAGTTCATCAGAACGCTGATTGAGGTTGTTAAGTATTTGATTTTCAGCGTCATCAGCTATTGAATCAAGTTGTTCGGTTGTCGGCAGAACCATATAAAACACCTCTGAGCGTTTTGATTTTGGACCGTTGATGCCGTCGTTGTCGAAGATCTCGAAATATGCCTTCACCTCGTCGCCACGATATAGCGTAAGGGTGTCAGTATCAATGCTATAGTAGAAAGAAGTGCGAGTGTTGCGCTTATCGATAGGAATGTTTTTCACGAACGACTGATTCGGTTTGCCGTCGACTTCGAAATGGTAGAGAAGTTTAGTGAAACCGTAGTCATCAGCTATGAGACCTGAATAATATGTCTGTTTTGCGAAGTCTTCGTGGAAATTTTGCACCTGAATGTCGGGATATGCATCTGGAATCACCTCGACAGTGAAAGGGATGGCATCTGTGGTGTTCCAATTATTATATAATGTGACGTTGAATTTCGTGGTTTGTGTTGCCAACAGATTGTAAACGAAATCATTCGATGATTGTAGGGGCGAATAATGATTCGCCCTTACAGGAGCATTATCGGATGGAATCGTTATAGATATTGAATCAACGTCCCTTGTATGGAATGTATATTCCACGTTGGTTCCCTGTGGCACGATGATGCGTGTCTTCCCATTCAATGTTTCGTTTTTGCGGTGGATATATTTCGGAAACGTCAGATTTGCCTCATAATACAGCATGGTGGGGTTCGGGTTGACGGTGAGGTTTATCATTTGGCTACGGTAATCTCCGCCTTCGACGTAGAATTCCTCGTTTTGATAAACGTTCTTGAAAACGAAACGGAAATCGTTGGTGTTCAGGCGGTTCATTAAATGGGTACCTGTTGGGACGTTTCGGGAAACGTCTCTACATTTGATGTAAAATGCGTCTGGAATGCGTTCTCCTATGACGTGAATACGGAATTCTACGTCCTTGCCCTGCGTCACCTCGATCTCGGTTGCTGAAAGCTCGACTGAAAAGGGTAGAGGCTTCTCAAAATCCTGCGAATAGTTGATAATTCGCTGTGCAGGTTTTTTTGAAAAGTCGGGGATAAATATTAAAGCGACGCTTAACACTACAAATGCTAAACCAAACATCTTCAAGTATTTATAATTCTCTTTCAGGTTGACCGCATCTGAAAAGTTGATAGGCTTCAAATTCTCTGTACGCTGCTCGATTGTCGCTGCAAGCAGTTCATTATCAGCGTTTTGTGAATACTCATTAGAAAGTTGAATTGTATTTAGCAGTTTGTCGCTTATTTCCGGGAAGAATTTTCCGATTATGACAGCAGCCTGTTCGTCCGACATCTTTTTGCGGAAGCGGATGAGGTTGATTATCGGGATAATAAAATAGAAAAAAGCGACAAAGCTTATTCCGAGGATGAAGAGCAATAAAAGTATTAGTCTGCCTTTTTGCGGAAGCCATGAGAAATACTCTATTCCATTGATAATCAGAAACAAGGCAATCATCAAGACGAGTCCTATCAGCGCACCTTGAATGAGGCGGTTGAGGTAGAACTTCCTGATGAAGCGCTCAATTTTCGATATCAATGCAAAATTTGACATAATACTATAAACTTGCAAAGATACGAAATTTGCATAAAAATAACCTTAGTTTTCACAAATTTTGTATTTTTGCAATCAGAAATTATATAGATAGTAGTTATGAAAATTACTTCACAGCCTATAAGTCGTAATAAATTAAATGAAATGTTGCCAGGTTATTTTGGTGACATGATTAAAGCTGTTGTTGACATTCAAAAAGTGATAATCGGTTTAGATGCCGAGCTTCATGCTGACATTGAAAAAGAATTGCTTTCGCAAGGTTCGGAACAGACGGATTTGTGGGGAATAAACTTATATCCTGAGATGGAAGGTGAAGACTTTATTGAGTTTGACTCGCTTATCAATATTCGTCCATATCAAGGTAATAGGAGTCGTGATGTTCAGGACCCTGCCATTCGTAAGCGTATTGTTGAAGTCGTTAATACATTGATAAAATGAGCAACTATCAGCATACAGATTTAGCTGCCGGAAGGTGGGCTACGATGACTTTAGCGGAGCAGATGCTGAATATCGGCAGCGAGGTATCGCGTGCGAACCGTTGGCAAAGTAAAGGAAACATCGAACAATGTCATCGTGCTGCTGACAGAGCTTTGGAACTACTATCTTTAACCATTGATGCTCAACGAGGCAAGCATGACCTTGGAGAATTTTGTCGACTTTATGAGGTTCTTGCCGACTGCTACTACGGCGACAACATTTACCAAACTGACCCTGTGAAGTTGCAGAAATACTTTGATGTATTCTACAATTAACCTACATATTTTATTTCACAACAATCTTTTCCGTGAATTCTTTTCCGTCGGACATTCGCACTTCAATTAGGTATAAACCTGGGGTGAGGTTGGCGATGTTGATTTCGTTGAAATTATCATTTTGCGATTTCATCAATCTGCCGTCGATGGAATATATATCGATTAATCGGCATTCTGCATTGTTGGAAAAGGTGATATTTACAACGTCTTTCGCTGGGTTTGGGTAAACAGATATTCCATTTGCAAAATCAGTTTCTTCTACGGAATAATATCTTTCAAAAACAGGATAACCTTTGTTTACATTCATTATATCCATTGCGTAAAAATCACCATTAGCGTTTAACAAATTGACAAAATCTTGGGTTTTCATCTCATTGTCGGATTTGGCGGTGCCATAACCATTTGTGCTTGATATAGTATTGATATAGTAGCAGTTAGCTACATTTATAGTGATGTTTTCATAGTCTGTTTTTGCCAAAATTCCGCCAACATTCGCGGCTTCGATATTTCCGGCATTATAACAAGAATTAATGGAAATATTGTTTAAAGGATTCTCGTTTTCAGTAATATCTCCTGCAATTCCTCCAGTATAGGAGTTTTCACAGTTTACCGTTATGTTTCCAGTATTATAGCTATGAGACAAATCATTGAAAATCAAGCCACTAACTCCACCAATTTTACAATTATTGCAATTTGATATTTCAACAGTTAAATCACCAGTATTGTAGCATTCTTCAATAACAGAAGCTTCACCTGCGATACCACCGACAAAGCAACTGCTTAAATTATTGGCATTTATTGTTATTGTCCCGTGATTGCTGCAATTGATAACAGAGCCACATTCACCGACAATGCTTCCTGCTTTCATACTAGAATGCGCATTTATTGTGATATCACAGTAATTATGACAATTTTCGACCAATGGAGCCCAATATGTGATTAAACCGAAATTAATTGATGTTTCACGATAAACCGCGGAGCCTTTTGTGGTAAGATTTTTGATATAACCATTATAAGTATCATAAAACAAGGTTTTGGAAGGGTTATATATTGTATGGTTGTCGCCGTCAAAATAGCCGTTAAACTCCGGACAGCTAACTGATGCAATATAACCAATCGGATTCCAAAGCCTGTTGTCGAGGTCAATATCGGTAGTGAGTTTGTAGTATTTCGGCTCTTGTGAGCAATAGGTAAACGTCGACATATAAGCCAATTGCGCTGCATTTTCAATCAGAATAGGGTCGTTGGCAGTGCCGGCATGAATGGTGTCCCAGGGCTCCACAGAACCATCCCATACTGATAAATTCACACCACAATCATCGACAATGGTAGAAAAACCGCCATCACCATGCCAACTTGAGTTTTCGTAAGCTGAAAGGCTACCACAAGGAACGGTTATGGTTGAGCAACCAAAATCATAAAAGACAGAATAACTCATAGTTGGAGGCTCTGTAGCTAAAGAATATGCTTCTGAAAAGCCATTACACCATGCAAAAGCTTCGTGATCAATATATTTGACAGAACTTGGAATAACCAATTTATCGTTAAAACCTTCATTCCAGGCAAAAGCAAAATAGCCAATAGTATCGAGCGATTCAGGAAGAATCAGAGAACCTGTGAAATTGTCGGAACTGAAAGCATGTGAACCTATTTTCCTGACATTACACCCAATTGTCAACGTGCCATCAAAACCACATTGTGCAAATGCCCCATAACCGATTTCTGTAACTGTATTGGGAATAATCAAAGAGCCAGTAAAATAATAACAATTACTCAAGGCCATATCGCCAATAACGGTAACTGCATAAAGATTCCCAGTATAAGGTACCATTGCCGGAATCGTTAATTCTCCGGGATGACAGCCTAATACATGACCGGTAAGAGTGACAGAAACGCCGTCGTCGTTGATTTTATAAGTCAAGTCGCCATAATGGAATGTTTCTTGTGCATTGAGTGCCGATCCCATCAACACTGCAATGATAATTAAGGTAATCTTTTTCATAGCAAAAAATTTTAAGTTATACACTTTTGTTTCCGACGACAAAATTATTCCCAAAATGCAGCTATGTCAAGGAAAACTGGGTACGGAAAGGTACGATTGTCATTCGATTGCGATGTTGCGCAATGTTGTTGTAAGATCGAAATCAGAAGTAAGAATCTTTTTCAGTTTTCGGCTGCGGTCGCTTACGGTTGAGTACGCTTTTTGCATAAATGCCGCAATATCAGGCTCTTTCATGCCGAGCAGATACAAAACGCAATAGTTCACGTCGTCGTTGGTAAGCTCCGGATATTTGTTTCGGATACGCTCTGTGAAGCCGTTAAGATGGTTGTCGGCAGTGGTTCGTAACGTCAGCAGTTGTTCTTTGTCGAGCGCGAAATCCTTGTAAATGGTGCAATCCATCTTCGACTTAAACTGCTGTTCGTGTGCCGTTTCAAGGATATATTGGCAAACCGGCTCGTTGATAAAGGCGTTATAGCCGTCCATGTTTGCCTCTTTTTTGAAAGTGTTAAGTTTTCTTTTGTGCCGAATCATCAAAAAGACAGCAATTACTACTGTTATAGCGATTGCAACAATTATAATAATGGTGATTTCGTGCCTCTTTTTCTGTTGTTCCAATGCCAGAGTTTGCTCGTTTTTTTGTTTGAGATAATCCTGGAACATGCCGGTGAGCTGCCATTCGTCGGCTTTTGTCCCGAATTCAGGCGGAGTATTCTCAGTGATGAAACGCGAGTAGGAATCCGCTTTTACGGTGTCTGCTAAATGGTTGTAAATCTCGTAAAGGTGGTTTGCGCTTTGTGTTCTAAGGAAAATATCAGGAGCGTCGTTGAAGACATTGTTAAGATAAATGAGAGCGGTATCATATTGATTTTCAAGAATATAAATATAACCAAGACCTAAATACCGATCATATATCTCATAATCTTCACCTGTTTTGATAATGTTTTTTAATGATTTTATTGCTTTTTCTCCATCATTATCAACGGTATATGTGGCAATTGTCTTCCTATTTATGACATTTCGATACAGAAGGCTGTTAGTGTCGGAAATATTATCTAAAGAGAGGTTGTAATAATAGATTGCGCTATCGGCTTTCTCGCCTTTTTCAAACTCGTATCCTATGAAAAACAATGTGTTAGCTAAGTTTGAGTGTGGGTCACGTTTTTTGTATTCGAGTGCGTTTTTGTAGAAAACGATAGCCGGTTCGATGAGGAATTTGTCGGAATAGATATTTGCCAAACGAGTGTAAATCAACGAAATAAATTTGGGATTGCAATCGAAAGGCTGCACGATTTCGAGAGCCTTGTAGTATTGCTGGCAAGCCTCGAAAACGCTGTCGTTTTCATAAAAACCTACGCCATTCATATAATGGGAGCGGGCTGAGAGTATAGCGGCGATTTCGTCTTTGGGATTAGCCTCGAAAATGCTGTCAAAATGGGCGAGAGCGTCAAGAAGTTCAGCGCGAACAAGTTGGGGAGCGTCGTTTTTATAGAGCGCTTCGGAAACAAGGAGATAATAATAATGGTTGCCGATAGGGACAAGGCATGCCTTGTCCGTACGGGTTGTGTCGAGTAGCATCATGAATGCCGAATCGGGCCGTTGTTGCATGACGCTGTCGATTTCAATAAGTTCTGGCGATAGTTCAAGCAGCGATGTCTTGTTTGAAACGCTGTTAGAACAAGAAATAATCATTAAGGCGATTACGCCTGATAACAATAAAGCTTTGAGTTTTTTCATACCAAATTTAAAACGACAAAAATAGCTGTTTTATAGAATTTTGTCAAGAAAAAATGGTACGGATTGGTACGGAAGACCATTTTCACGCAGAAACAGCAGAAAATATCTGCGAAATCTGTGAGCGTTAGCGAACTAAATCCATGTGGTAGAATTTGTGGTAGAAAAAATCTGAGTTATCTGCGAAATCTGCGAGAGAATTTTTTATTTTTGCAAAAATTTTTGAGAAATGAAAGAAGTAAGAGTTCGTTTTGCTCCAAGTCCGACCGGACCGTTGCACATCGGCGGCGTGAGAACCGCCTTGTATAACTACCTTTTCGCCAAGAAAAACGGCGGAAAGATGCTGCTCCGCATTGAAGACACCGACCAGACACGTTTTGTGCCGGGCGCCGAGGATTATATCATAAAATCGCTCGACTGGTGCGGAATCAAGTTCGACGAAAGCGACATCGTGGGCGGTCCTTACGGTCCTTACAAACAGAGCAACCGCAAGCCTCTCTACAAACAATACAGCGACGAGCTGATAGCAAAAGGCCATGCTTACTATGCATTCGACACTGCCGAGGAACTCGACAACCTCCGCAAGGAAGCCGAAGCACAGAAAAAGACCTTCATCTACAACGCCGAGACACGTCAGGAGCTGCGTAACTCATTGACAATGACCAAAGAAGATGTCGATGCTTTGATTGCAAACGGCACTCCTTACACTGTGCGTTTCATGATGCCGGAGAACTACGTGGTGGAGATGCACGACATCATCCGTGGAGATATCAAGGTGAACACCAACACTTTGGACGATAAGGTGCTGTTCAAATCAGACGGCATGCCTACATACCACTTGGCAAACATTGTCGATGACCACCTGATGAAGATCTCACACGTGATCCGTGGTGAGGAATGGCTGCCATCGATGCCGTTGCATGTGCTTCTGTATCAAGCATTCGGATGGGAAGCTCCTGAGTTTGCACACCTGCCATTGTTGCTCAAACCGGATGGCAACGGAAAGCTTAGCAAACGTGACGGTGACCGTCTTGGATTCCCAGTGTTTCCTATGCAATGGGAGAACCCTGAGACTCATGAGATTTCGTCGGGATACAAGCAGTCGGGATACTATGCAGAGGCATTTATCAACATGCTTGCATTGCTTGGCTGGAACCCGGGAACAGAGCAGGAAATCTTCTCGATGGACGAGCTCATTCAGGCGTTCTCGTTTGACCACTGCAGCAAGTCGGGAGCAAGATTTAACGTGGAGAAGGCAAAATGGTTCAACCACGAATATCTGATGCGCCGCTCGAGCGAGGAAGTTGGCAAGGAATATCAGGAATGGCTCAAGACAGAAAAGAATATCGACGCTGATATTCAATACGTTACAAAGGTAGCAGCATTGGTGAAAGACCGCGTGAACTTCGTGAAAGAGATGTGGGATCAGAGCTTCTTCTTCTTTGAAGAACCTACCACATACGACGAGGTGACGGTGAAGAAACGCTGGAAAGAAAACTCAGCCGACTTGATGTGCCAAGCTTCGGAAGTGATAAGAAATATTGACGATTTCAGCGCTGAGAACATCGATAAGGTGCTCAACGAATGGATTACAAGCAACGAACTCGGCATGGGACCAGTGATGAACGGTCTTCGTCTGATGCTGGTTGGAGCAGGTAAAGGCCCGCATATCCATGAAATCCTTGGACTCATTGGTAAAGACGAGGCGTTGAAACGTATTGAAAAAGGAATAAAGACTTTAGACGTTAGACCTTAGACTTTAGTGGTCTACGGAACTTTAATAACTAAGGTCTAAAGTCTAATGTCTAAGGTCTAAATTATGTCATTGATTTCAATAGAAAAAATGGAATTTTATTCCTATCATGGCTGCTTCGAGGAGGAGCGCAAGATAGGGACGTGGTTCAACGTGGACTTGAGCATGGAGGTTGACACTTCGAAGGCTGAGGAGACTGACAATCTTGACGATACTGTCAATTATCAGGCGGTTTACGCTGTTGTGAAGCGTGAGATGATGATTTCCTCAAAGTTGCTTGAAAATGTCGCCAGACGCATTCTAAACGCCATCAAGAAGGAATTTCCGGCAGTTTCGTACGCCTGGGTGAAGGTGAAGAAAATGAATCCGCCACTCGGTGGCAAAATGGAATCAGTTTCAGTAGAACTTGAAAGTTAGTCAGTTAATCAGTTAGTCAGTTGTTCAGTTTCGGACAACCAACTGACTAACTGGACAACTGATTAACTGAATAACTAAAAAAGTTTGCAATTGCAAACTTTTTTGTATTTTTGCAACGATTTATGGTGCCGATGAGGCTCAATAGGGAATCGGGTGAAATTCCCGGACAGTTCCCGCTGCTGTAAGCTTTTAAAATCTGCCAGAATGCCACTGAAAACAGACGTTTCGGGAAGGCGGCAGACCTTAAGGAGCGAGTCAGAAGACCTGCCACAAATCGTAAACAAAGCTTTCGGGATAAAAGCTGGCTCATCCTTATTTTATAAGGCCTACCAACATTTTTCCACGAGGTTTTGAGGTAATTAAATTATTATTAAACCTTAAAAATCTTAAATTATGGTTAAAAAATTTACTTTAATGTTCCTTTTAGGAATCTTCGGTCTCTTCTCGACCAACCTTTTCGCACAGGAAGATGCAACAATCGACCCAGCCGACATCAAATTCTGGATTGGCAACGGCGAAAATGAAGTTGTTTTCATTGCCAACTGGGCAGAACCTGACACAGCTTTGGCTTGGGGTTATCGCTTTATGAGCGAAGATGTCACAATCAAAACCATCATGGACGACATCGCAGCAGCCGACTACCGTTTCAGCTATGAAGCAACAGAGGCTGGTTGGCTTGTTGACATGCATTACAATGACGGAATTCTCGATTTGAGCCTCGTTCAGCAGATGTGGGTTTCATTTTTGATCGATGGACAATCATGCTGGGATACTTTTGATGTCGCAGTTGTTGTTCCTGGCCAATATGTGAAAATGGGCGATACAGAATGTGGCACTTTGGTGGATCCTGTCAATTACATTTATGTTTGGGAAAAAGAAGTCGCTCCTGTTTACGCTCTTGGCGAAGAAGCTATGATTGACCCATCAGAAATAGTTTACTGGATTGGCGAAGGCGAAAACGAAGTGGTATTTTCAGTCAACTTCGCTGAACCTGAGGATGTTTGCTTTGCTTGGGGCTACAGATTTGCTGGCGAAAGCGTCACAATTAAAGATATGATGACAGCTATAGCAGCAGTTGACCTTCGCTTCGCTTATAATGACGAGCCGTCTCCATGGGGTGGTATGAGTCTTACCGACCTCACATTCAACTATAATGAAGTTCATTATGAACTTGTTGGCTATAACGCCATGTACAATTTGAATGGTGTGGCACCATGGTTGACTTTTGACGAGCAAACAGTAGTCAATGGCGACTTTGTGAAATGGGGCGATTATACTATCGCTACAGAGATTGCACAGTGGACATATGTTTGGGAAACACCAGTGCAGCCTGTGACAGAATATTTCAGTGTTGAGGAAGTCGATGCTTCATACATGACAGTGTATCCAAATCCTGCAACAGAAATATTGTATGTCAACGCTGAAAACGTTAATCTCGTACAGATTTACGACATGACTGGTCGCAATATTTTCACAACAACATTGTCTGTCATCGATTTGAGAGACATGGAAGCTGGCATTTACTTCGTTACAGTTAGAAGCGAAAATGCAGCAAAGACAACCAAAGTCGTTGTAAAATGAGAAAACTTTTAGTGTTATTGATGGCTATGATGCCGGTGGCTCTGTGGGCGCAGTTTGCTCCTGCACAGGACCAGCCCGGCACCACAGCCATGCATGCTGACTCGTCGGCTTTCATTGCATGGGCTACAGATTGCGTGACTGAGCCAGGACCGATGAATATCGCCAACCCAAGCTTGGGTCTGGCAGGTGCAGGTTATCCTGCTGCGAATGCTATAGGTACTCCAGGTGGTACATATGGTGTTACATGTCTCGGTGATGGAGGAATCGCAATATTGACATTCGCTTCGCCTATCTGCAATCAGCCTGGTCCTGACTTTGCTGTGTTTGAAAACGGATTCGCCAATGCTCAGACTCCTGATTATTGGTTTCTTGAGCTTGCATTTGTTGAAGTGAGCTCCGATGGTGTGAATTTCTTCCGTTTTCCGGCTTATAGCAACACTCAGACAGATACCCAGTTAGGTGGTTTTGCATGTATTCTCCCATCAGAGATTCATAACTTGGCTAGCAAATATGGTGCAATGTACGGCACTCCGTTTGAACTTGACGAGGTTCCGGACAATTCGCTTCTCGACAAAAACAGCATCACACATGTGCGTATTGTCGACGTTGTTGGCTGTATTGATCCGGAATATGCCACTTACGACTGCCAGGGACACCCGATCAACGATCCATGGCCTACACCATTCGCTTCAAGCGGTTTCGACCTCGATGCTGTCGGTGTAATTCATGACATTGAGCATTTCCCGAATCCTCCGGCGCCAAATGAGCCGCCATATGTGGCAAATCCTGTCGAAGAAGTAATCTTCAACGAGTATCCGGAAACTATTGAAATCAATCTTGATGGCGTCGTTTCTGACCCAGACGATCCGGATGAAAACATCTCATACAGAATTTCTTCAAATTCGAATGCACAAGAATTATCGGCAACATTGAATGATAAGTCGTTGGTTTTGACACGTCTTTCAAGAGAAGAAGGCTCGGCAACCATCGTTATTCGCGCTACATCAAACGGTCAAAGCATTAATTTTGATGTCAATGTTACAATGAATTTCGTTGAGGATGGCATTGAAGAGAATGACAATGTGACAATTTCGGTATATCCGAATCCGGCACATGATTTCATTATCATACGTGCAAATAATGATTTGCCCTTACAATGTGATTTATATTCCGTTACAGGCCAGAAGGTTCTGTCATCAACAGAAAATGAAATCAATGTTTCGGGTTTGGAATCAGGAATATATTTCGTCCGTGTCAAATGCGGTGAAAACGTATTCACAGAACGTGTAATCATTAAATAATCAGAAAAATGAAGAAGATTTGCCCTCGCTGCGGAAAAGAATTCGAATGTGTACATTCAATAAATTGCTGGTGTGTGACCATACACCTCAGCGACCGCGCGAAGGCAAATCTTTCTAAATATAATGATTGTCTTTGTAAAGAATGTCTACAGGATTGCGCTCGCGATTAGGTAGACAAAGAATGCGCACAGCCACGCTACCGAGCATTGGAACATAATCACAAGAACCATCCATTTTGTACCTAATTCCCTTCTGATAGCTGCCATTGCCGCCACACAAGGTGTGTAAAGCAGGCAGAACACAAGCATTGAAATTGATGTGAGCGTTGTGAACAACGGCATCGCATTAAGCACCTCTAATGTAGCCACGACGCTCTCTTTTGCCATGAATCCACTGACAAGGGCAGTGACAATCTGCCATTCGCCGAGACCGATTGGCTTGAAAAGTGGTGCAATCCATCCGGCTATGACAGCGAGCATGCTGCCTTCACCATTTACAACCATATTAAATTGGAAATCAAAGGTTTGAAGGAACCAAATAACCAATGAGGCAACGAAAATGACCGTGAACGCGCGCTGGAGGAAGTCTTTGGTTTTGTCCCACAGCAAATGCGCCACATTTTTTGAACTCGGGAGACGATAATTTGGCAGTTCCATCACGAAAGGAGCCACGTCGCCTTTATTACCTAACCATTTGGTAACCAATGCGGTAACAATTCCTGCAAAGATTCCGAAGAGATATAATCCTATCAAGACCAGACCTCCGTGATGAGGGAAGAAATAGTTGGTGAAGAAGGCATAGATTGGGATTTTTGCCGAGCAGCTCATGAAAGGAGTGAGCAAAATCGTACGCCAACGGTCGTGGGAGGAGTGCAGTGTACGTGACGACATCACGGCTGGAACAGTGCATCCGAAACCGATGAGGAGAGGCACGATACTATGTCCGGTGAGACCGAGTTTTCTTAAAAAACTGTCGCTGACAAACGCCACACGCGCCATGTAGCCGCTGTCTTCGAGGATACTCAGGAAGAAGAAAAGCAGAATGATGATTGGCACGAAGCTGATAATGGTGCCAACGCCTCCGAAAATGCCGTCGACCACCAGTGACTGCACCGCAGGAGTGACGTTCCAACTCGCCAGAGCAGCGCCAACAACGCTTCCGAGCCAACTGATGCCGTTATCCAACAAATCCTGCAGCGGCGCGCCGAGTGCGTCGATAGAAAGATATATAATTTCCATCATCACGAGGATGAAAATCGGTATTGCAGTCCATTTGCCAGTGAGAATCTTATCGATTCTGCGGCTGCGCTGATATTCTTTACTTTCTTTTGGTTTTACTACTGTTTTCGAACAGAGACGCTTGATGAAGGTGAAGCGCATCTCGGCTATTGCTGCGGCGCGGTCGAGACCACGTTCCTCTTCCATCTGCACGATGAGATGCTCGAGTGTTTCTTTCTCATTTTGAGAGAGTTGTAGTGATTCGAGCACGATATCGTCGCCTTCTATTAGCTTCGAAGCCGCGAAACGAACAGGTATTTCTGCCCTCACTGCATGGTCTTCGATGAGGTGCATTATCGAGTGCAGGCAACGGTGAACCGCGCCGCCGTTGTCGTCTTTGTCGCAGAAGTCCTGGCGAACAGGCTCTTCCTGGTATTTCGCAACGTGGATGGCGTGGTCGACAAGCTCGTTGACACCTTCGTTTTTAGCTGCTGAAATTGGCACCACAGGCAGTCCTAGGATCTGTTCCATCTCGTTGACGAGAATACTGCCTCCGTTGTTGCGTACCTCGTCCATCATGTTGAGCGCCAGCACCATAGGCGTTCCGAGCTCCATCAGCTGCATGGTGAGGTATAGGTTGCGCTCGATGTTGTTGGCATCGACAATGTTGATTATCGCCTTCGGTTTTTCCTTTAAAATGAATTCGCGTGAGACGATTTCCTCATTAGTGTAAGGCGAAAGCGAATATATTCCCGGCAGGTCGGTGACCAAAGTGTCGGGATGGTTTTTTATCACGCCGTCTTTGCGGTCGACAGTGACGCCAGGGAAGTTACCGACATGCTGGTTAGCGCCTGTCAAATGGTTGAAAAGCGTTGTCTTTCCGCAGTTTTGCTGACCAGCGAGCGCGAACGTCAAAATGGTGCCTTTCGGTACCGGATTCTCATGAGTTTTATCGTGATAGATACCCTCTTCACCGAGACCAGGGTGAGCGTTGTGATCTGGTAACGAACTGATATACAAACGGTTAATGTCGAAATCGTCGTTTTGCTCATGGGTTGCCGCTGCATTCGGTTCGACCTCAATCATGGTGGCGTCGGCTTTACGCAAAGTGAGCGAATAGCCGTGAATCATCACCTCCATCGGGTCGCCCATAGGAGCGTATTTTACCAGCTTCACAACGGCATCGGGAATCACGCCCATGTCGAGGAAATGCTGGCGTCGCGAGCCTTTGCCCTTGACTTTTTTTATCACAGCTGACTGTCCTATTTCGAGTTTATCGAGAGTTGTCATTACATCATTTTTCATGATGCAAAAATACTAAGAAAAAAGATTGGGTGGTATCCCTATTTATGGGGATTTTTATTTATCTTTCTTCCCAATCAAAAGTAAATGTCATGTTATCATCTACTTGGCATGTGGCAAGGCAGTCATTCTCAACGGTGTAGGCATATTCTGTAGTTATGGTTCTAACAGGAATGCCTTCCAGATATAATGTCAAGGATCTTTTTGAAGGCATGTGAACGGGAAGTGTTCCGAAACATCCTTGTGTGCAAAGCTCTGAAATATCGTTGTCATACTTCATCCTGTTAAACAATGCCTGTGCAGGAGCGTCGCTGGTCTCGAAAGCAAGCATCGTATCACCATAACCTGTCCCGTTGCCTGTGTTAACAGCAATAAGCTCACCATTTTCCCATACATATGTGCTGGTATGAATTTCGTCGTCGGCGATTTGTGTTGATGTCGCCAAATGACCGTCGGCATCGTAGGTGTAGGTATAGAAATAGCTAGTAGTGTCACCATACTCTAACGAGACGCTGGTGTGCATCATCTCGGTTATGCGACCCTGCCTGTCGAGGGTGCATTCTTTTATTACATTATTACCTTCCGACATGCCAGTGATTGAGAGGTGGCCATCGCTATAATGGAATTTCATGTTACGAAGCACGACGTTGTCATCAGCTTGCAATTCTTTTATTCTCACCAGACGATAATCGGCATCGTAGGTGTAGTAATATATCACGTCGCCATAAAAAACCATTTTATCGACATCCATGCCTGCGAGCACAGTATGTTTAACAGGAGTCGCTGTATTATTGTCTTCTTTTTTACAAGCGACAAAAATCATTGTCACAGCTGCCAGAATAAGAAATAGTTTTTTCATGATAAATAGTTTTAAAGTGATACCGATTAATAATTTACGCTAGTATTCCTCGAGGCTCGATCCAAGAGTGTAAACATTGATACCAGGCTTATAAGGAAGTCTAAACTGATGCCTGGATGAGGAGTGGGGTATTTTGTAATGAGGTTTTCGGCCTCGAGGAAAATATCCAGCGATGAATGTGTATGAGGTTATAGTGAACATATGTTTTTTGCTAATTGTTGTGCTACTTCTTCTATTGTGAACTTGCTCACATTTATTGTGAAATCATAGTTTCTAACCTCATAGCGAGAAGCTCCTGCATAATATTTGGTATAGGTTTCGCGCGCGTTGTCGACATCGTCGATGCGTTGGGCCGCTGTTTCCTCATCGACGCCAAATTTTTCAGCCATTTTTTTAATTCGCACATCTCTATCGGCGAAGATGAATATCTTCAAAGCATTTGGATCGTCTTTAAAAACACGGAATCCGGTACGGCCGACGAAAATACACGACTCGTTAGCGGCAAGGTCGCGCATCTTCTGAATCTGAGCATAATATGCCTCGCGTGATGTTATCTTCTTATTCTCGGGCTTATATGTCTTGATGCCTTCAATTGCTGCCTTATCGTATACATTTATGCCCAGAAGCTCTCCCAAACGGAAAGCAATATGCCTTCCTCCACTTCCACTTTCGCGGTTAATCGTGATAATCATCTTACCCATTTTGCCCTTGTTGATTTTTTACAAAATTAATAAATCAAGGGCATAGTTTTTAGGGGTTCATAAATGGTCGACTGCTTATCACAAACAATCGAATCGATTGATTGAAAATGGGGGGTGTAAAAAACAAAAAGTCGAGCGTTTTTACACAAAAAGTCGAATATTTTTCTACTTTTTGGCTGTCATTTGGCTCCTAAAATAGGTCGGTGTGACCTCATATTTACGCTTGAAGTCGCGACCGAAGACCGTGAGGTTGGAAAATCCCGAAGCAGATGCAACATCGCTGATGCTCATTTCAGGGTTGTCGGTAATCATCTGGCAGGCGTATTCAAGGCGCAAGTCGCGGATGAAATCAGGTAAACCTTCACAACATGAGAAAGCGGCACCGATACGACGTTCGTTGATATGGAAACGGTCCATCAGCAACTGACGGCTGAAGTTTTGATTGAGGAACAGCTTCTCATTGCGAATGACATCGCTAAGATAATCAAAAAGTTGTTCATCGTTAAGATTATCCACATCTTGAGTTTTGAGTTTTGAGAGTGGAGTTTGAAGTTGTGAGTTTTGGGATTCTTGCTTTTTATATTTTACCGACTCCATCATCTGCTCGGTAAGCAAACGGTTTTTACGGTTGATGGCGTGGCTTTGTATCAACAGTCGGATGATGAAACCGACAGACAATAACACCAAGATGAAACCAGCCAAAGCTAGACTTTTGTTATGTTTGGACTTAGTCTGTTCGCGCTCAGTGTTCATGCGTTCTTCCTGCAACTTGTAACGTGCCGCATAATGATATGCCTGTCCTTCATGTTGTTTTCTATCGAGGTTTTCTTTTATGCTTACATAACGATGCCATAAGTCTGTAGCGGTTTGATAATTGCCAGCTGCTTCAGCGGCAATAGCACGATTGTGAAGCATAGACGCATAATCGTGATTCATAGTGTCGTTTCCTAAACGTTTGTCAGCCACGTCGTAGATGGCAAGCATTTTGTCATAATCGCCCAAAACAACCCATGTGTTTGATGCCATCATGCGTCCTGAGAATGTTTTGCCATAGTCGCTTTCCTCGAACAACGAAAGGTAATGACGTGCAGTATCCTCCTCTCCTATGTCGGCGTATGCCTTGGCAAGGAATCCATAAGCCTGGGCGGTATAGAAATTGCAATAGCTGTAGAATTGTTCGTCGCTTGGCGGCATACGGAATGAGCCATCGGCGTATTCGTCGCGGTGCTGACGGTAATCGTCTATTTTTTCGATGATACGTTGGGCAAGTGGGATAATGCTTTCTGGTCTGCCGAGAATGTCTAACAGATTAATCTTTCGTTTGAGTGCGATGATGCAGGCATCCATCTCATTGAAATGACGTTGCTCGTCGAGAGTCCCGATAACACCGTTAATTTTGGCAATACCTCTCTCTTCTTCACCGAGTTTGGCTAAGCTGAATCCTATCTCTGCTTCGGTGCGTAACGCCTCGGTCTCATCGCCCTGCTGGCGGCAAAGCTCAACTTTTTCGGTCGACCAGCGAATCCATTGCTCATTGTCGCCACGTCTGCGTGTGATGGTAATCAGCAAATCAAGCACATTCTCGCGGTTATTTGGATTGTCAACAAAATCGCTCTGCATCAGATCTTCGCAAATCTTGAGTGCCTCTTCAAAATTCAGCTCGTCAATTGAGTGGCTAAGCACTTTAGCGCGCAGCATCTTTGCGAGGTCTTCATCCAGATTGCCGACAATCACTGCCGAATCAAGTATTATTAATGCTCTTTCCGGATTATAGCCATAAATTGACATCGCAGCATCTGCGGTGTAGATTGTGTCGCCTGGCTGAGGCTCGTATTTCACGTCATTGTCCGTTTTTACACAACTGACAGCAAATACAGCTAAAATAACATATAATATAAAGTGAGTTACCTTTTGCATTTTAAACAGTTTTCTGACTGCAAAAATACAAAAAAATAGCGTTCTCGTAATAGTGAACGCTATTTTTTTGAGGTACCAGACGGAATCGAACCGCCGTAAAAGGTTTTGCAGACCTTCGCCTAGCCACTCGGCCATGATACCTTGTTTTAAGACTGCAAAAATACAACTTTTTTCAATATACAAATGATTTTTCGAAAATTATTTTTTTCGACTGTCAATCCATACCCATAAACGCCACATCAGCCAGCCCCAACCAAAGAAAAAAACATAGTAAATCCACTGCGGAATGGTGTTGTGATATGCGTCCTCGTTGACGATTTCGTTGTATTGCTCAGTCGGGATGTCGGCGTAATAATAAGCGCCTGCACCGAAGTCGTAGTCTTCGACTACGCCTCGGCGATTCAACATGATATAAACCGCCAAAACCAAAGTGATTACCACCACAACGATGGTAATCACCTTGAAAATTATGTGTTTTTTGTCCATTATTTGAACAAATCGAGATTCGGAACGTCGAACACCACGCCTGAGAGCAGGAACCACACTGCAAACAGCGTCAAAGCGATGTTGAACAGCTGACCTACAACGTAGAGCCACAAAACTTTGCCGCCCTGCATCTGCTTGGCTAATGTCTTGAAATTGGTGTCCAATCCGATGCTGGTGAACGCCAAAACGAATGCCCAGTTCTTGTACTGGTCAAGCACGTTGTTGATAGCCTTCACACCCGAAACGCCGCCAAAATCCATACCTTTGGTGAGCGGCATGACAACGAACGAGGCTACCAATGAAGCCACAAAGAAACCGATGATGAACTTTGGGAAACGATTCCAGATCTCGCCTGCGCCGACCTTGCTGTCGCCTGTCTTATCGACTCTCAAGGCAAAGAAAATTGCCACGAAGAAAGCGATGAATCCGATGAGGATGTTCTGAATCATCTTAACCATCGATGCCACTTGTTCAGCCTCCGGTCCGAGGGCGTTACCTGCCAAAACCACAGCGCCAGTCGAGTCGACAGTACCACCGATGAGTGCGCCGCCCATCATCTGGTTCATGCCAGCCCAACGGATAATCATAGGTTCAAACACCATCATCAAAATGGTGAAGATGATTGAGATTGAGATTGCCAACGAGAGGTCTTCTTTCTTAGCTTTTGCCGCTGCTCCAGTTGCGATAGCTGCTGATGTTCCGCACACCGAAGTGGCCGATGCCAAAGTGATAACCAATGGCTTGTTACCGATTTTCAACACTTTTGTGCCAAACCACCACATGAAAATGATGACGATAGGTGTCACAACCCAAGCGATGCCTAATCCGTATGGACCGAACTTTGCGATGTTGCTGAACAACACCGAGAATCCCATGATGACCAAACCGGTTTTGATGTAAAACTCAGTCCTTATTGCAGGTTTCAGCCATTCTGGGGTGCCGACGGTATTTGAAATCAACAATCCGATGAGCAATGCCCAGAACGCCCACTCGAGGTAACGGTTCAAGGTGAACTCAGCGCTCACGAAACGCACGATGATGGCGATGACAAACAGCACTATGAAAGCAGGAATGAATTTGCTTACTTTTTCGCCCTGAAGTTTGATACCTATTGTAAATAATATTCCGAGCACGAGCACCGTGACGATGAGCTTACGCCAGAAAATCCAGTTTCCGAGCTGTTCTACCAACGGCACAGCTTTTTTCACGCCTTCTTCACCAATGACCCAGGTGCTGAATTTCATGGCTGAGAAGTCAAACCACCCGGTCAAAACCGACACTGCGCCTATTGCGATGACGATGAAGCCGATCCACACCGCCAACCAGTCTTCTTTTTTCAATAAATCTTTCGACATAATTTTAAATCTTAATTATTTGAATCCTAAAATTAGAATTTATAGCTGACCATGCACTTGATGCAATGGCTTGTTTTGCCTTCTGTATCCTCTGTTGAACCTTCTTTGTAAACAGTATCCTGACGGAGCTGATAGTTCACTTTAAGGCTTAAGAATTTGTAAGGCAGGAAGTTAGCACCGAATGTGAAAATGCCATACTGGCCGACTTTAGCCTCAGCATCCTTTGCGAAATAGTCGTAACGGACGAATGGGAGAAGTCTCATTGGATTTTCATGGCATGTGAAGTCGAACCAGTAACCAGCGACTGAATACATACCGACGCTTTCGTATGAGCCGATTTCTGAGCCGATGACATCACCGTTTTCATCAAGAATCTCGGTTGATGTGCCTGTTTTTCCTGAGATGAATTCGGTACGAGCCACAACTTTGTTGTTGTTGAATTCAGCACCAAAACCGATGCGGTTTCTCTTGAGAGCTTCTGGTCCGTAATGGCCAGTGTAGTATGAGAATGACGCTGTCACGCTCTTGATAGGCTTGATGTTCAAACGGCCGACAAATTCTTTCTCTCTGTTGTCGTCTTTCGAATTGCTGCCATATTTGTAAGGGCCTGTTCCGTTGAACACACCGACGCTGTAGTCGAACATGTAGTGTTCGTCTTTGCCGATTTTCATGAATTTACCGGTGAACATGAGACCGAGGTCACGGCCGAGACCTCCGACGCCGCAAACATCGCTGTAGCCAACGAGTTTGTTGATGACATCGCCGTAGTCGACTGCTTCGAGGTCAACAGGGTTGATTGGGCTCTCGATTGAGAATGGGAGCTTGAACTGACCGAACTGTACTGCAAATGCGTCGCAGAATTTGGCCTTCACGAAAGCGTCGACCAAAGTAGGAGTGCTGCTGAAATCACCCTGAATCTTGTAAGAAATAACCTTGTTGAGGTCGCCGCTGATCGACATACGGACACGACGCATACGGAACGAATTGTCGATGTTGTCCTTGTCTTTAATGTCAACCTGATACAGCCCCTGGACGAATCCACTGACTTTAACTTTTTCCTGTGCAAATGTTAAGCTGCTGACAATCATAAGTGTAGCTAACAAAATGAGTCTAAATTTTCTCATATTTTTAAAATTAGTTAATATTTATGTTCGTTTTCGGCGACAAAAATACAAAAAAAGTAAACGCTTTTACTAAAAAATAGTAAAATATTTTACTTTTTAATGAAAAGATATGCAGGAAAATCGTGGAATACCAATGATGACAAACTAAAACCTAAAGTTTAAAATAGCGACTATCTGATGTCCTTCCTTACCGCTCTCCCAACGCTCATATTGATAGTTAAGCTTGAAATTCAATTGATTTATAGGCAAATAATATATGCCGGCGATATAGTAATTGACAACGCTTTCTTTAAAGGTAACATCCGTATGGATGCGGTCATATCTCAAAACAGGCATAATTCTCTGTTTGCCTTTAAAGATGTCAAACCAATAGCCCGCCACAGCATAGAAACTGTTGCTTTTTAAAGGATCGTCACCTGTTTCGGCACCGATAAATTCAGAACGAATGACTATTTTTTTGTTTTTGTATTGAACACCGGCGGTCCAACGGTTGAATTTGCCATGATTTAATGTGTCGCAGTAATAGTCGCCAACACGGATGGCGCCTGTAAATGTCAATTCTTTTATCGGATGAATATCAAGGCGGCCGACAAAGGTTTTGTTGCCATTATTGTCGATATTGTTAATGCCGTTGCCGTTATAAACACCGATTCTATATTCAAAAACATTGTTATATAATTTGCCGCTTGCCATCACACCGATGTCGCAGCCAAGTGCGCCAAGAGGGGAGATATAGCTATATTCATATCCAACCAACTGCTTGATACTGTTGCCATAATCGAAAATCTCGCAGCCGAAGGCAGGATTCATGTCGTTTTCAATGGTGAAAGGAGTCTTAAACTGACCGGCTTGTATCGCAAAGGCATCACAGAAAGAATACTTGATGATGGCATTGACAAGCATGGGTTTTCTCACGAAATCGCCGCTTATCATCCAAGTGAGTTTCTCTGTCAGATTACCCGAAAGACTCAGGCAAACACGATGGAAACGAAACGAGTCGTCCATCAGTTTGAAATCATCGTCGAAGTTCGCATCGAAACGAAACTGTGCAAAACCAGATACCTTAGGAGTCCAATCGTTCTTTTTCGCTTCTTGAGCAAACGCTAACACGCTGATACAAAGTATAATAGCTAATAAAGTAAATCTAGTTTTTCTCATGTCTTTAAAATTTTCAATTGGAAAGTTCCGAATCATTCAAATAATAGACTGAAAAAACTATGCAAAAAATAGCAGGCCTTGCGTCAAGCTGAAAATGAGCCTGCGGCTTTTTGCATAGTTTTGGAAGTCGGTCCTTATTCAGCTAATACCGTTATGATATTATCCCTAACTTCGCAAACGCCGCCTTTTATCTCAAAAAACTGAAGTTTGCCGGCTTCGTCCTGCACTTTGATCTTGCCAGGACCCAAGGCTGCAATCATCGGGGCGTGGTTGTTGAGAATCTCAAATAATCCGTCGCTTCCAGGCAGTTGCACCAACACGGTGTCGCCGCTGAAAATCTGTTTGTCGGGAGATGTTATGTCGAGTCTCATGGCTTACTCCTTGCTTTCGGCTAACATCTTCTTACCTTTCTCGATGGCTTCCTCAATGGTTCCCACGAGGTTGAATGCGGCCTCAGGATACTGGTCGACCTCGCCGTCCATAATCATGTTGAAGCCCTTGATGGTGTCTTCAATCTTCACTGTGGCGCCTCTTAAACCTGTGAACTGCTCAGCCACTGTGAACGGCTGTGAGAGGAATCTCTGAACACGACGTGCACGGTGTACGATGAGCTTGTCTTCCTCTGAAAGCTCGTCCATACCGAGGATGGCGATGATATCTTGCAACTCCTTGTATCTCTGGAGGATATTCTTCACGCGCTGAGCGGTGTTGTAATGCTCCTCACCGACGATGTCAGGAGTTAAAATTCTTGATGTTGAATCCAATGGGTCAACAGCAGGGTAAATGCCTAGCTCAGAAATCTTACGGCTCAAAACTGTTGTTGCGTCCAAGTGGGCGAATGTCGTTGCAGGTGCAGGGTCTGTCAAGTCGTCGGCTGGCACGTAAACAGCCTGCACTGAGGTGATTGAACCGCTCTTCGTTGATGTGATTCGCTCCTGCATCAAACCCATTTCAGAAGCCAATGTCGGCTGGTAACCCACAGCAGAAGGCATACGTCCGAGCAATGCCGAAACCTCTGAACCTGCTTGTGTGAAACGGAAGATATTATCGATGAAGAACATGATATCACGTCCTGCAGTCTCGCCGTCGCCATCACGGAAATATTCAGCCATTGAAAGTCCCGACAAAGCTACTCTAGCACGTGCTCCTGGTGGTTCGTTCATCTGTCCGAACACCAGCGTAGCCTGCGATTTGTCGAGTTCGTTGTAGTCGACCTTGTCGAGTGGCCAGTTGCCTTTCGCCATCTCTTCCTGGAACTCTTTTCCGTATTTGATAACGCCTGCTTCAATCATATCGCGAAGAAGGTCGTTGCCTTCACGGGTACGCTCACCAACGCCAGCGAACACTGTCATACCAGAATACAGCTTCGCGATGTTGTTGATCAACTCCATGATAAGCACGGTCTTACCGACACCAGCGCCACCGAACAAACCGATCTTACCTCCCTTTGCGTAAGGCTCAATCAAGTCGATAACCTTGATACCTGTAAACAGAATCTCTTGTTTTGTCGAGAGGTTCTCAAATTTTGGAGGATCGCGGTGGATACTGTTGCGTTTGCCAGGATTCATCGGCTTCAAGCCGTCGATGCTGTCGCCAATCACGTTGAAAAGACGTCCCTTCACCTGGTCGCCGGTAGGCATTGTGATTGGATGTCCGAGGCTGCGAACCTCCATGCCGCGGCGCAAACCGTCAGTCGAGTCCATAGCGATGGTACGCATGGTGTTTTCTCCGATGTCCTGCTGCACTTCGGTGATGAGTTTTTCGCCGTTGCTGCGTGTAATCTCAAGAGCATCCAGCAAATTCGGCAAATTCTTTTCATCGTCAAAGGCCACGTCGATAACCGGTCCGATGATCTGTACAATACGACCTTTTATTTCTTTTTCCATGTTATTGTTGTTTAATTTCTATTATCTTTTCAAAATCTCTGATAAAACTCCATTGGAAGATTATCATATATATTATTCCGATCGTTATAGCGCTGTCGGCTACGTTGAACACCGGACTGAAAAATATCTCCCCGCCTAGCCAAGGTACCCATTCCGGGAAGGTGAACAGCGGAAAATAGAGCATATCGACAACTTTGCCTTGCAGGAAGCCCGCATAGTCGAAAATCAGACCGTAGAACATTCCGTCGATGATATTGCCCAACGCACCTGCCAAAATCAGGGAGATGCCGAATAATGGTCCGAATTTCACGCCTTTCTTCACTAGCTTGAAGAGAAGCCAGAACAGAAACACCACGGCGGCGACACGAAACAAGCTCAAGAAGATTTTGCCCCATTCAGCGCCTGATATCTCCCATCCGAAAGCCATCCCGTTGTTCTCAATAAACAAAATATAGAACCATTTCCCAAACACTGGGATAGCCTCACCGATTGCCATTGTCGTCTTGACCAAAATCTTCGAAAACTGATCGAGTAGAAGAACTAAAAAAATGACAATCAGCGGCTTTTTCATTTCTTCTTATTTTGATTCATCTTGGCTTCCACGCTGAGTGTTGCGTGTGGCACAGCGCGCAGACGTTCTTTAGGGATGAGCTTGCCTGTCACACGGCAAATTCCGTAGGTCTTGTTCTCAATGCGAATCAAAGCGTTTTCAAGGTTCTTGATGTACTTGATCTGACGCACTGCGAGGGCGCTGTTCTCCTCTTTCGACAAAACCGCCGCGCCTTCTTCCAAAATCTTGAAAGTAGGAGCTGTGTCGTCGGAGTCATTACCGCTGGCAACGTTTTCCTGCAATAACTCGAGGTCTTTTCTTGCCTGAGCCAATCTTTCCAGAATCAGAGCTTTGAATTCAGCCAGCTCTTCGTCAGAATATCTGGTTTTTTCTGATGTGTTGACTGTTTCTTCCATGATGATAATATTTTGTTATGCTTTTTTAATCGTTAATTTAGCCGAGACTTTTTCTACAAGTTCTTGAGATTCAACGCCTTCGAGATTGTCGACCATCTGAAGTGTCGCGAGTGTCTCTGAGCAGATGTATTCGCCGAAACGCTCTACCGGCTTCATGATGTCGTTGTTCTTTTCAATCGTCAAAACTATCTTGTCGGTGACTTCGAGACCGCTGTCTTTTCTCATGTTCTGCACGCGGTTGATAATTTCTCTTGCGAGACCTTCTTCAAACAGCTCTTGCGAGATGGTGATGTCGAGTGCGACGGTCATGTTGTCCTGCGTGGTCACTGTCCAGCCCGGAATGTCCTCCGTTGTGATGAGTGCGTCTTCCAAAATCAGGTTAACTTCCTGACCTTCAACGGTGATGTTGGCTCCGCCATTCTTCTCGAAGTTGCGGATGTCTTCCTGACTCATGGTGTTGAAATACTTCGTGAGCTGACCCATCAACTTGGCGTAACGTGTCTTCAACGAAGCGAAGTTCGGTCTGACTTTCTTCACCAAGATGTTGAGTTCGCCTGTGAGATATTCCACTTTCTTCACGTTGACTTCCGAAAGGATGAGACCTTCAACTTTTTCAAGCTGCTGTTTCATCTCGTCTGAAAGCACCGGAATCATGATTCTTGACAATGGCTGACGCACGCGGATGTTGGCTTTCTTTCTGAGTGAAAGCACCATTGAGGCGACGAGCTGTGCCATCTCCATGCGCTCTTCGAGTTTCTTGTCGATGAATTTCTCGTTTGCCTTTGGGAACTTGGTGAGATGTACTGATTCTGCGCTGTCGCGATGTGTCACGGCGTTAAGGTCGCGGTAGAGCTGTTCGCTGAAGAACGGCGCAATAGGCGAAATCAAGCGTGCCAAAGTATCGAGGCAGGTGTACAATGTCTGATATGCCGAGGTCTTGTCGTCGGAGCCGTTGCTCTTCCAGAAACGGCGGCGTGACAAACGCACGTACCAGTTGCTGAGGTGAGCGTCGACGAAGTTGCCGATTGCGCGGCCGGCCTTTGTTGGCTCGTAGTTTTCGTAGTCTTTCTCAACCTCGATGATGAGTGAGTTGAGCTCCGAAAGAATCCATCTGTCGATTTCCGGACGTTTCTCGAATGGGATATCGGCTTCTTTGTACTCAAATCCGTCGATGTTGGCGTAAAGCGCGAAGAATGCGTAGGTGTTGTATAATGTTCCGAAGAACTTGCGGCGCACGTCGTCCACTCCGTCTTCGTCAAATTTCAGGTTGTCCCAAGGCTGAGAGTTGGTCATCATGTACCAACGCACTGCATCGGCACCGTATTTGGTGATGGCTCCGAATGGGTCGACAGCGTTGCCGAGACGTTTCGACATCTTGTTGCCGTTCTTGTCGAGCACCAAACCGTTGGAAATCACGTTCTTGTATGCCACCGAGTCGAAGCACATCGTCGCGATTGCGTGCAAGGTGAAGAACCAACCTCTTGTCTGGTCGACGCCTTCTGCGATGAAGTCGGCAGGAAATGTCTTGTCGTTCAACTGACCTGGTTTGCCCATGTAATGGATCTGTGCGTAAGGCATTGCGCCTGAGTCAAACCACACGTCGATGAGGTCTGGCTCACGGAACATCTTCTTTCCTGATTTTGAAACCAAAACCACGCTGTCGATATATGGTCTGTGCAGGTCGAACTTGGTGTAATCCTCTGATTTATAAGGATTTTCTTTCATAAATCCTGCTTTCACCGACTTCTCGATTTCTTCGCGGAGTTCAGCTACGCTGCCGATGCAGATCTCTTCGTTGCCGTCTTCTGTTCTCCAGATTGGAAGTGGAGTGCCCCAGTAACGTGAACGTGAGAGGTTCCAGTCGACGAGATTCTCGAGCCAGTTGCCGAAACGTCCGCTTCCTGTTGCTTCGGGCTTCCAGTTGATGGTCTTGTTGAGCTCTATCATTCTGTCTTTCAACGCTGTAGTCTTGATGAACCAGCTGTCGAGAGGGTAGTAGAGGACAGGTTTGTCGGTACGCCAGCAGTGCGGATAGTTGTGGGTGTGTTTCTCGCTCTTGAAGAGCTTGCCCTGTTCCTTCAGCATGACGACGATTTCGACATCCAATGAGATATCTTTGTCGGTCTTTGTCGGGTCGTAGGCGTTTTTTACAAATTTGCCTGCGTATTTTGCATATTCCTCAGCGTCGACGTGTGTCTTAACCCATTCTGGATCAAGGTCTTCGAGGAGGAAGAATTTACCTGTCTTGTCGACCATCGGCTGTGCTTTGCCGTCTTTGTCGATGAGGTGCAGTGGTGGTATATTGGTCTGTTTTGCCACTCTGTTATCGTCGGCACCGAAGGTAGGAGCGATGTGAACGATGCCAGTACCGTCTTCTGTTGTGACGTAATCGCCAGGAATCACGCGGAATCCGTCGCCGTCAGGCTTCACCCAAGGGATGAGCGGCTCGTAATCCAATCCTGCGAGTTCTTTACCTTTGCAGGTGCCCAAAACTTCGTATGGAAGCTTCTTGTCGCCGATTTTCCAGTCTTCAAATGCCGGTTTCTCAGCCTCAGCAGGGAAGAACGAAGCCATCAATGGCTTTCCGATGATGATGTAAATCTGCTCGCCGCTGTTTGGGTTCACAGTCTTCACGAGGTTATACTCGATGCCAGGACCCACTGCCAATGCTGTGTTCGACGGCAAGGTCCAAGGTGTTGTGGTCCAAGCCACAATCTGCACATCGTGGAAGTTTACATCGACGCCAAATGGCAACTTCTGGAACTTACGCTGCTCGGCTTTCAAACGGAACATCGCCACGCAGGTGAGATCTTTCACGTCGCGATAGCAGCCTGGCATGTTCAACTCGTGTGAGCTTAAGCCTGTTCCTGCAGCCGGTGAATATGGCTGAATGGTATATCCTTTGTAAAGTAAGCCTTTGTTATACAAGTCTTTAAGCAAGAACCATAAAGTCTCGATATATTCGTTTGTGAAGGTGATATATGGGTTTGTGAGGTCGACCCAGTAGCCCATCTGACGGGTGAGGTCGTCCCAGCGGTCTTTGTATTTCATCACTTCCTCGCGGCAGGCGCGGTTGTAGTCGTCAACACTGATCTTCTTGCCGATATCTTCCTTGGTGATGCCGAGTTTCTTCTCAACGCCGAGCTCCACAGGAAGTCCGTGGGTGTCCCAACCTGCCTTGCGGCTCACATATTTTCCTTTTAAAGTCTGGAACCGGCAGAAGGTGTCCTTAATGGTACGAGCCATCACGTGATGGATGCCCGGCATACCGTTTGCTGACGGCGGACCTTCATAAAAAACATACGCTGTACCGTTCTTGGTGTTCTCCAAACTCTTATTGAAGATGTCGTTATCTTCCCAAAACTTACGAATCTCGTCTGCTATGTTGGTGAGATTCAAAAACTTATATTCGCGATATGCGTTCTTCATAAAACGTTTATATTTCTAAATAATCTGCAAAGATAAAAAAAAGAATTGAGTTTAGTTGATATTATTTAAAGTTTTTTTAATTTTGCGGAGAAATTCATCATTTTGAAATAAAATTTGACCAATATGAAATTAAATCATTCTATCGGAATCGATATCGGAGGCACAAATACCGACATCGGAATAGTCCGCGCTGACGGCAAAATCATCGACAAGGAAAACTTGCACACCAACGAATATTACGATGCCGCGCTTTATGTGAAAGACATGGCTGATAAGATCAAGATTTTACTTGAGAGAAACCATATTTCTGAGATCGACGGTATTGGTATCGGCGCTCCGAATGGAAACACTTATACCGGAAGCATCGACAAGGCTCCGAATCTCAACTTCAAAGGTCAGGTTAAGCTTGCCGAGATGATGAAGCAACATATTGATACTAAAGTGGTTGTGTCGAACGATGCCAACGCGGCGGCTTACGGCGAGATGATTTACGGAGGTGCCAAAAACCTCGATCATTTTATCACTTTCACGCTCGGAACTGGTGTCGGAAGCGGCATCATCATCGATAGAAAACTCATCCTTGGCTCGACGAGTACCGCAGGTGAGCTGGGTCACTCGATTATCATCATCAACGGTCGTCAGTGCGGCTGCGGACGCAAAGGCTGTCTGGAGACTTACACCTCGGCAGGAGGCATCCGTCGCACTGCTCTCGAGCTGATGGAGCAGAATCCTTTGTACAATGGCGTTTTGAAACAGGTCGCACCTGAAAATCTTACCTCAAAAATGGTTGGTGACGCTGCCAATGCAGGCGATCCGATAGGTATCCAGACATTCGAAAATGTGGGTTATCTGCTTGGCATCGCGATGGCAAATGCAGTCACCTTCTCAGCTCCACAGGCCATCTTCCTAATGGGCGGTCCTGTTCATGCCGGTGAAGTCCTGATGAAGCCTCTCCGCAAGTCGTTCGACGAGCATTTGCTGAATATTTACCAAGGTACAGTGGAAATCCGCGTTTCAGAATTGAAAGACAACGAAGTGGCAATCCTTGGCGCCGCCGCCCTCTGCCAATTATAAAAATTGTATCGGAGAAAACACCAAACATCCAACCAGTGCGAACAGCGTCACCGTCAATAGTGACAATGCGAACACTGGTTTGTTATGTCTGAAGAATTTCCTCACCACTACAGCCATCACGGGTACCGACATTATTGTCAGTAACGGCAGAAACAACCATACTGGATATTTCTTTCTGAAATTCACGATTTTACGTGCTTTTCGTAGTTGTTTCTCTGTGGGATGTGATTTTCTATTTTTGTAAAATCGGTTTAACACAATGTCGCAGAAAAAGTAAAACAGCGTGAATCCTGCCATCGCTCCCAATGCAGTGGCGGCAAAGGTTACGCCAAACGACAACCCCGCCGCAAAGCCCACCACTGGCGCATAAAACGTCTTAACGAGCGACAATAATACCACTGAAAGGATCTTCCAATACATGTGTTAATAACGTTATTTTTAATTTTCTGTTGCATTGAACAAAAAATTATGTAATTTTGCACCCGCAAAACAAGCCACTTTAGCTCAGTTGGTAGAGCAACGCATTCGTAATGCGTAGGTCGTTGGTTCGAGTCCGACACGTGGCTCTTAATTAGCTGATACTCAGCGGTTTATACCCCCCCCCATTTGCTTGTCTAATATCTGGTAGACAGAATTATTAGACTTGAACTCAGGCACAATCACCTTCATTTGTTTCACAATGTCAAAGTCCTGACATGTCGGGAGTATTTCAAGCAATTTGCCGATTTCCTTATCGACTTCCGCTTCGGTATATTCGCGAACCTTTGCGCGCATAATCTTAGGATGTTCGGTCGGAATGGTGTTTTCCTTGGTTGCAAGCAGCTCCTCGTAGAGTTTCTCACCTGGACGTAAACCTGTGATTTCAATCTGAACATCAGGGACATGCGACAACTTAATCATCTTGCTTGCCAAATCGTAAATCTTGACTGGCTTGCCCATGTCGAACACAAAGATATCGTCGTCATCGCCAATGGCTCCTGCTTCCAAAACCAAACTGCAGGCTTCTGGAATTGTCATGAAGAAACGGATGATGTTGCGGTCGGTAACTGTAAGTGGTCCGCCGTGAGCCAACTGCTTCTTAAACAATGGGATAACTGAACCATTTGATCCTAAAACGTTACCGAAACGTGTGGTAACGAACTTGGTTTTGCTGTTACGGCTCTGGGTGTAAATCTCGGCGATACGCTTGGTTGCGCCCATCACGTTGGTCGGGTTAACTGCCTTGTCAGTAGAGATCATCACAAACTTCTCAACGCCATATTTTATTGCCAAATCCGCAACAATCTTAGTTCCAAACACGTTGACAAACACCGCCTCATACGGGAAACTCTCCATCAATGGCACATGTTTGTAAGCCGCTGCGTGATAGATAATCTGAGGCTGATATTTTTCAAACACCTCTGTCATCTTATTGATATCCTTCACGTTACCGACGACAAACTCCTTCGGCACCGCAATGTGTTTGTAAGGCTCTTCGTTGTTCAACTCAAATTGTAAATCGTACATTGGCGACTCGGCTTGGTCGAACATTACCAAGCATTTAGGGTTGTGTTGCAACACCTGACGGCAAATCTCGCTACCGATAGAACCAGCGGCTCCTGTCACCATAACAACCTTGCCTTCAAGTTCGTGTTTCACGTTTTCCTTGCCAAGAACTATAGGGTCTCTTTCGAGCAAATCTTCAATCTTGATATCTTCAATCTGGTTGAAATTCAATTGGTTACCATTGATCCAAGAATCAACATGCGGCACTGATTTAACAGAAACCCCAAGTTCAATGAGTTTGTTGACGATTTCATTACGTTTATCGATTTTCAAACTTGGCATAGCCAAAATAATCATATCGACCTCAAATTTCTTGATGAATTCTTTGTTTAAAACTGCTTCAGGCTTACGGATGCGCACTCCGTTAATCGATTTTCCGATTTTTGAATTTGAGTCATCGACAAACGAAACGATGTTGTATTGTGTCGAAGTGTCTTGATACAGAGCGTTTTGCGTGATAGGACCTGCATCACCTGCACCGTAAATAATCACGTTGATTTTGTTAGGCTGCGGACGCAGATATTCGTTGTAGATACGGCGGATAACAAGACGACCGAATATCAGGAAAACCAACGATACAATACATGTGAGAAGTATCGACAGATAATTGAGGAAATATTGGTCGAAAGCTCCAAATAATTTAATATTATTGATAAAATATTTGCATAAACATAGAGCAAGGAACACCCAGATTGTCGCCCGCGAAATGCGCTCAATGTCTTTAAAACCTGTATATCTGACAAGTCCTTTATACGATCCTGAGATCAAGAATCCGATTATGAAAAACAATAATAAGGAAACGGATCCTTTGAAAAACATAAAGATACTTGATTTTGGATAGTCAGGATAATAACCGATCAAAGGCACGAATAATATCGCGACTATTACAATAAAAATATCAAAAGCGAGAACATAACCTCTTGATAATGAACTTGAATTTCGTTTTCCGAAAAACAGTCTGGCGATATTCATCAAAAACTTTTTCATAATATGTAATTTTAGTTTAAAAAACTATTTTTGCCATTCTTTAATTAATTGTTCGTCTTGCATTTTGCAGATTAGGAGACAGTTGTTGTCGTCCACAACTATATAATTATCAAGACCTTGCACTATCACTTTCTTTCTTCCGTAAGAACGAACGACGCAGTCTTTGCTGTCGACCATCTGGATGTTTTCTCCAATGATGGCATTGTTTTTCTCGTCGTACGGGATGTGGGTGTAAAGACTGCCCCAAGTGCCGATGTCACTCCAACCGAAACTTGCCGGATAAACGAACACATCTTGCGATTTTTCCATCACTGCATAGTCGATGCTGATATTCGGGCAAGTCGGGAAGAGCTCATCAACCACTTTTTGTTCGTCATTTTTATAGAAATGCGGCTCGATTTTATCGAAAACTGCAGCCAAATCTGGAACAAGTTTCGCTATCGTGTTCACCACCATTTTCACGTTCCAGATGAAGATACCAGCGTTCCAGTAATAACCGCCGTCGGCCAAGTATTTCTTGGCAGTCTCGAGGTTTGGTTTCTCTTTGAAAGCCTCCACTTTCTGGATTTTTTCCTTCGAGTTGGCATCCAATGATTTGATGTATCCGTAGCCTGTTTCAGGACGTGTAGGCATCATGCCGAGTGTAACAATAACATCGTTATTCTTAGTGTATTCAAGCGATTCCTTAATCACCTTTTGGAAATGTGGCACATCGAGCACGAGATGGTCGGCAGGTGAGAACACGAGGTTCGCATCAGGATATTTGGCGTAAATCTTGCGGCTAACATACTCGATGCAAGGTGCTGTGTTGCGCATGATGGGCTCCATAAGTATCTGTGTCTCAGGGACTTCTGGCAACTGCTCCATCACGATGTCCTTATATTTCTTCGATGTCACAATCCAAACATGGTCAGGGGCGATGATGCCTGCAAAACGCTCGACGGTGAGCTGAATCATGGTCTTGCCGATGCCCATCACATCTATGAACTGTTTTGGTTTTTCAGGTATCGACATCGGCCAGAAACGTGAGCCAACACCGCCTGCCATTATAATAAGGTGATTATTATTCATAAAATCAATTATTTGTCAAGTTTAAAACATGTTTTTCCTTCGCGATAGGCTTTTTCCCATTCCCAGGCGCTGCGTGTCATGTCGTCGAGTGTGCGCTCGGCTTTCCAGCCCAACTCCTTATTAGTATATGTAGGGTCAGCCCAGATTTTCACGATGTCGCCTGCTCTACGGCCAACAATTTCGTATTTCAGCTTGATATTGTTGCTTCTCTCAAACGATTTGATGATATCCAAAACCGAATATCCGGTGCCTGTTCCCACGTTGAACACTTCGAAATTAGCCTTCATCTTGCCTTGAATCATTCTTTCTACAGCTTTCACGTGAGCTTTCGCCAAATCCATGATGTGAATGTAATCGCGGATTGGCGTTCCGTCAGGCGTGTCGTAGTCGTTGCCAAACACTCTCAGGAACGGACGAATGCCATAGGCTGTTTGCGTGACGTAAGGCATCAAATTCGCAGGAACTCCGAATGGAAGTTCGCCAAGTTTAGCACTCTCGTGTGCCCCGACAGGGTTGAAATAACGTAACGCTATGGCGTTCAATCCTTTATATGCTGTGATGCAGTCCTGCATAATCTCTTCGGCAATCTGTTTGGTGTTGCCGTAAGGGCACTCAGCCTTCTTGATAGGAGCTTTTTCAGAAATCGGTAGATTTTCTGGGTCTGGCTCGCCGTAAACGGTGCATGATGATGAGAAAACAAGGTTCTCCACACCGTATTTGTTCATCGATTCAAGAATATTCATCAACGAATCGAGGTTGTTGCGATAATATTTCAACGGATGCTCCACCGACTCGCCCACAGCTTTGTGCGCTGCGAAATGTATAACACCTTTAATATCTTGATGGCGGCTGAAGAAATTGTCGACTATTTCTCTGTCGGCAAGGTCAAACTGCTCGAATTCCGGACGTTTTCCAGTGATGGAAGCAATCGCGTCGAGAGCCTCGATTCTCGAGTTAAACAACGCGTCCACAATGATTACGTCGTAACCTTGCTGCTGCAATTCAACTGTTGTGTGCGAACCAATAAATCCCGTTCCGCCTGTAACTAATATTTTCATATTCAATAATTTATCTCCAACCAAATGGGTGTTCTGACAATGGTAATTTCGCCAGTGGATGGTAATCGCCGACCAATCCTATTGGCTTTGCGTTTCTAATCTCGTACACTATCTCGATACAGTTTCTGGCTTCAGAAATCCTGAATCCTTCGCCTGCCAAAATCTTCTCGTAGCTCTTGGTATGCAGCTCGGTAAATCCTGCGCTGAACTCAAACTCCGAGCCGTCGATCATGATGGTGCGGTATGTCTTTTTCTCACCTTGAACGGCATTCTCCGGAAGGGTGTCAGCATTGATACTCAAGAAGTAACGTACACGTGCTTTTGGCATCTCCAGATAACCTGCAACTCTGTCATGGGTTGAAACATGTACCACATTTTTTGTCACCGGACCGAAAATCCACGAAAGCATATCGTAGAAATGTATTCCGATGTTGGTGGCGATGCCGCCGCTCTTGTTTTCGTTGCCTTTCCATGAGGTGTAATACCAGTTGCCTCTCGCGGTGATATATGTCAAATCGACGTCGTAGACCTTGTCTTTCGGACCTTCATCGATCTTCTTTTTCAGTGCAACTATTGAGTCGTGCAAGCGCAGTTGAAGTATCGTGTATGCTTTGTGTCCTGTCGCTTGCTCAACTTTCTCCAAAGCGTCGATGTTCCATGGATTCAGCACTACCGGCTTCTCGCAAATGACGTCGGCACCTAATCTTAAACCGTATCTGGTGTGCGCGTCGTGCAAGTAATTCGGCGTGCAAACCGTAACAAAATCTATATTTGTGCCACGTTCAATCAAACGTGTGTTATGTCTGTCGAAAAGCTCCTGCTCTGTAAAAAACGCCGCATTCGGGAAATAGCTGTCCATGATGCCCACCGAGTCACTCTTGTCGTAGGCTGAAACCATGTTGTTTCCCGTGTCTTTTATCGCCTTCAGATGTCTTGGCGCAATATAACCTCCAACTCCGATAATCGCAAAATTCTTCATATTAGTTATTCAGTTGTTCAGTTATTCAATTGTTCAGTTATCAGTCGTCAGATTTAACTGACTAACTAATCAACTGACTAACTGATTAACTTTAAAAAATTATTTTCCAATTTATATTCTCTGCCACAATCACATTTCAAATCAGCTCCTAATTTCTTTCCACATTCGCAAACCCATCCGATTTGTCGTGCCGGAACTCCTGCCATCAAGGCATAGTCTTTCACGTCTTTTGTCACGACAGCTCCGGCTGCTATCAATGCGCTCTTTCCAATGGTGTGGCCGCAAACGACGGTGCAGTTGGCACCCAGCGACGCACCTTCTTTTATTAATGTCTTCGCATAAACGCCGTGCACCGGAAAGTGCGCGCGTGGTGTCACGACGTTGGTAAATACGCAGCTCGGACCGCAAAACACGTTGTCTTCAATCTCCACGCCCTCATACACCGACACGTTGTTCTGAATCCTGACGCCGTTTCCAATCTTTACATTGTTTCCGATGTTGACATTCTGTCCCAACGAGCAGTCTTTTCCTATCACCGCACCTTTCTGGATATGACAGAAATGCCAGATTTTGGTGCCGTCGCCAACGACGGCACCATCGTCTATATAACTCGATTCGTGTTTAAAAAACATTATAAGTTAGCTTTTTCAATGTCTTTGAAATAGTTCACCGTACCGACTTTCAACTCTTCTGTTGCTGCGTCGTCGCACACGATGATGCCTTTCGGATGCATCTGCAACGCGCTCACAGTGCAAAGGTGGCAAACACCGCCTTCGATAGCCGCTGCCAAAGCGCGTGCCTTGTTGTGACCGTTGGCGAGAATCATCACCTCGTCGCTGTCCATCACTGTGCCGACACCCACTGTCAAAGCCGTCTTCGGCACCTTGTTGATGTCGTTGTCAAAGAAACGTGAGTTGGCAATGATAGTGTCTGTTGTCAACGATTTCACTCTTGTACGTGATGTCAGTGATGAACCTGGCTCGTTGAATGCGATATGGCCGTCAGGACCGATGCCGCCCATGAACAGATGGATGCCGCCGTAGCTCTTGATCTTGGCTTCGTAACGTGCGCACTCGGCCTCGAGGTCTTCAGCGTTTCCGTTAAGGATGTTCACGTTTTCTTTCTTGATGTCGACATGGCTGAAGAAGTTGTTCCACATGAATGAGTGATAGCTCTCCGGATGGTTTTCCGGGATCTTCACATATTCGTCCATGTTGAAAGTAACCACATTCTTAAACGATACTTTGCCTTCTTCATATGCCTTGATAAGGGCTTTGTATGTTCCAATAGGAGTTGAGCCTGTAGGCAAACCAAGGATAAACGGTTTAGTCTCTGTTGGCTTGAACTCATTGATTCTGCGGACGATATGATTTGCCGCCCATTGTGACATCTTCTCGTAATTCGGTTCAATAATTACTCTCATATTCTATAATTTTTAGTGGTTTTCATTTGATTAATTCTCTAGCGTCGGCAATATATTTAAGGCCGATCTCTGTTTCTTTTTTAATCTGTTTCACGAAGCTGTTGTCTTCGAGTTTTCCGTTCACCGCGTCACGTTCTTCCAAACTGCGGAATGTCGAGTTGCGGATGACGTTTTCGTAGTCTTTCTTCCTTGACTCATAAACCTGGTCGCATACGTATTGAAGCACTTTTTCGCCTCTGTTGAGTATGTCGATAAAGATTTCTTTTGTCAATGAAGGACACTTGTCGTAGATAAATCTCAAAGCTTGATAACTATGTAACAGCTTGTCAGTCTGATACTTAGTCCACAAAGCATTGTAGCGGCTGTGAATGTCGTCCCAGCTGTTGAGCGTTCCGTTGCAAATATCGTCGATGAGTCGTTCAAGGTCGTCTTCAGTGACTAACTGACCGCCTAAGTTGATCCATTCACGCTGACGAACGTTGGTGAGGTGTTTGCACATCTCCTCAAAGCTCTCTTTCGGATGAATTGCAATGTAGTGGACAAGGTTTCTAACAGCGTAGTAAATAATCATGTCTTCATAGGCGTGATATGCCTCATAAGGTTTGAGTATCACTACTTTACGATGTGATTTTTCCATCTCTTCGCCTAAGACTTCAAGACCTTTTACCACCGCCTTGTCGCCGTTCAGAAGTTTATGTCCGAGGTCGCGCAAGGTGTAGTATTCCTGCTCAGGATTTTCGCCTTTCGAACGCAGATATGCCTTGGCTGTCCACACCTCGAGGAGCTTGCGTCCTGCAATGACTTCCTCCATTGTGTCTGGCGCAAATGTCTCAAATTCAATATTTTGGATGCGGCGCAGACGTTTGTCGCGTTTCTGATATTTCGAAGTGTTACGAGCGATGGCGTACATGTTATACATCCACCAATATGCTGGCATCACCTCGAGCTGGTCTTTCGAAACGTTGTTGTTTACCAACGCAAACGGCAACTTGATGTTCATCTCATTCGGATAGTCGGCCTTCGAAAGTAGTGTGAATGACGCGAACTTCGATGAGTGTTTGACGCTGGAGCAAAGTCCTGGCCAGAAACCGCGTTTCGCCACGATTTCACCGTCGGTGGCGCGGCTGTTGTGGTTCGAGCCGAGTGTCGCTCCAGCTGCCATATTGCTCTGTCCCATCACGCAGGCGGCGATGAGGAACGAGTTGTTGTGATGCTGCTCGTGTGCCGGGAAGATCAGGTTATTCAATACCTCGCAGCATGAAATGGTTGAGTTGTCTCCCAAAATTGAATAGATGACACGTGCTCCGTATTTCAGGTTGCAGTTATCGCCGATGACGAAACGTGTAGCCACCACCGAATAGAAGATGTGGCAGCCGTAACCCACGATGCCATTGACCAAAATCACGCCTTCGCCAATCTGTGTCGGCTCTTCCTCTGACGAGTTTATCGTGATGTTTTTCAGTTTGTTAGCACCTTTGATGTAGCAGTTAGGTCCAATCTTGGCATCTTTGATAATCCATGAGTTCTTGATGACGCAGCCTTCACCTATTGTGCCGTAGTAACCTCTGCGGCTATCGAACGATTTCTGTGTAATCTCGAACAATCTATCCTGAAGTGGCTGAATATCAGTGTATTTTGCCCATAGATAGGCGTCGGCTGTGATCATGCCGTCGAAAGGCAAAACTCTACGTCCGCCGGCTTCATTCATGAGTTCAAGCCAAACGCGCACGTCTTCCGGCTCGCCTTCTTTCAGGATACCGTTGCCGAATTTCGAGTGGTCGGTGCACGAAACCTCGTGAACGTTGAATAGAATACAACGGTCGCCGATGATATAATTTGCAATATAATGCGCGTCGTGAATAGCAACGTAGTCGCCTATGTCGCAAGAAATGATTGTACTATCGGTGATTCCGCACGCCAACTTCAAATCATGGTACTGAAGCACCACGTTTTTAATGGCTCCGATACGCACGAGACCGTAAAAACGATTGTTTTTAACCAAGTTAGTGTCGAAATCGTCAGTCACGAGGATGTCGTCCCAACTTGTGGCGGTGTTGCTGTTCTTCACCAAACGCTCAATCTCGTCGGAACGCAAATGACGCCAATCGTTTGCAGGTTTTTTAACTTGTTGGTTTCTGAAATAGTATTCATCGAGACCATCATGAAGATACTTCTTGTCGATGAAGTTCTCGTAAATACTTTCGTATGGTATTAATGTTACTTTTTCCATTTTTTAAATTTTTTAGGGTTCAATTTATTGCTTCTCAATCGTATAAAACCCTATTAATCACGGCCAAGGCGTGACTACTCGCGCATATCTACATTTCGATCGGATAATATGTGAAAGCTTACCTGTTCGCATACATCGATTCGTAGTATTTCTCGTATTCGCCGCTTGTGATGTTATCCATCCAAGCCTGATTTTCCAAATACCATTTCACTGTTTTTTCAATGCCTTCCTCGAATTGCAGACTTGGCTCCCAACCAAGTTCTCTCTGCAATTTCGATGAATCGATGGCATATCTCATGTCGTGTCCCGCACGGTCTGTTACGTAGGTGATGAGGTTCATGTCCTCGCCTTCTTTTCTGCCAAGCAGTCTGTCGACAGTGTTGATGACAACCTTAATAATATCAATGTTTTTCCATTCGTTGAAACCTCCGATGTTGTATGTCTCGGCTATCGTTCCCTTATGGAAAATGAGGTCGATTGCTCTTGCGTGATCTTCAACATACAACCAGTCGCGCACATTCTCGCCTTTGCCGTAAACTGGCAACGGCTTGCGGTGACGGATATTGTTGATAAACAACGGGATAAGCTTCTCTGGGAACTGATACGGACCGTAGTTGTTCGAGCAGTTTGTCACGATTGTCGGCATGCCGTAAGTGTCGTGGAATGCTCTCACAAAATGGTCTGAGCTTGCTTTCGAAGCCGAATATGGTGAATGCGGCATGTATTTCAAATCCTCTGTGAAGAACTTGCTTCCGTAGGCGAGATGGTGTTTGCCAGAGCTTGCTTTTGTCGTGAATGGAGGCTCAATGCCATCAGGGTCAGTCATTTCCAATGCGCCGTAAACCTCATCTGTCGAGATGTGGTAGAAACGTTTGCCTTCCCATTTTTCTGGAAGCTGCTCCCATGTCAATTTGGCTGCCTGCAACATGCTCAAAGTACCCATCACGTTGGTCTGTGCGAAGGTGAACGGATCTTTGATTGAGCGGTCGACATGGCTCTCGGCTGCTAAATGAATCACACCGTCGACGTTGTATTTCTTGAAGATTCCCATGATGGTCTCGAAGTCGCAGATGTCGGCCTTGACAAATGTGTAATTCGGTTTGTCTTCAATGTCTTTGAGGTTTGCAAGGTTGCCTGCATACGTCAACTTATCGACGTTAATGATGTGATAATCAGGGTATTTGTTCACAAAAAGTCTTACAACATGACTTCCAATGAAACCTGCGCCGCCGGTGATGATGATGTTCTTCATAGATTTTTAATGCAATTTTTTAATGACTCCTTCCAATGTGGAATCGTTATATTTAACTTATTTTTAATTTTCGTTTTGTCGAGTACTGAATAGCTCGGACGCTTGACTTTGCTCGGGAACTCGTCGCTGTGGCATGGCTGTATGTTGCACACATTGCCACTCAGCTCGCATATCTCCTTTGCGAAGTCGTACCAGCTGATAACTCCTTCATTACTAAAGTGATATACACAGTTAGAAGTTAGGAGCGTGGAGTGTGGAGTTTTTAATTCTTCGATAAAAACTTCTATCACTTTTGCTAAATCCAATGCGTATGTCGGTGTTCCTACCTGGTCGAAAACGACTTTCAGACTGTCGCGTTCAGCTGTTAACTTGCGCATAGTTTTAACGAAATTGTTTCCAAATTCGCTGTAAAGCCAAGCAGTGCGGATAATAATATGTTTACATCCAATCCTTTGTATGGCTTCTTCGCCGTGAAGCTTGGTTCTACCGTACGCTCCCGTAGGGTTCACAGGCTCGTCTTCGGTGCGAGGTGTGTTGCCTTCATTGCCTCCAAAAACATAATCAGTGGAGATGTGGATGAGCGTGGCATCGTTGTCTTTGCAAGCCTTTGCCAGATATTCAACTGCTTGAGCGTTAAGCAGTTCCGCAGTTGTTTCGTCATCCTCAGCTTTATCAACGTTAGTGTACGCAGCACAGTTGACGACGACATTTATATCATTGTCTTTTACACATTTGTTCACGGTATTGTAACTCGTGATATCGAGTTCCTCCACATCGGTAAAGATGTAGCGGTCGGACGAGTTCTTTGAAACTATCCGCATCTCGTTGCCGAGCTGACCGTTTGCGCCTGTGACTAGAATATTCATCTTATCTCTCAAAAACAAATGGTGAATCAAAATCTTTAAACAAAGGATGATGTTTATCTTTTTCCGATAAAATAACTTTATCCTCCGGAACCAACCAGTTGATATTCAAATCTTTATCATTCCACATTAGAGCACCTTCGCTTTGCGGAGCGTAGTAGTTGTCGCATTTGTACTGGAAGATAGCTGTCTCGCTCAACACCGAAAAACCATGCGCAAAACCGCGTGGAATAAAGAACATGCGGTGATTTTCCTCTGAAAGTTCACATGCGATGTGTTTTCCGTATGTTGGCGAGCCTTTGCGGATGTCGACAGCCACGTCTAAGACACGGCCTCTAACGCAGCGCACCAGCTTGGCTTGAGCAAACGGAGGCATCTGGAAATGCAGGCCTCTCAGCACTCCGTAGCATGATTTCGACTCGTTATCCTGTACGAAAACTGTCTTGCAGACATTCTCATCGAACTCTTTTTGTGAAAAAGACTCAAAAAAATATCCCCTCTCGTCACCGAACACTTTCGGCTCTATAATCTTAACCCCTTCAATATCAGTTTTAATAAAATTCATTTTCAAAAATGTACAAATAACTCGCAAAATTACATATTTAAAAAATAATATCAAAGAAAAAAATGAAATTTCTGCGTTTTCTGCGAGATTTGCGTGCGAAAAAGAAAAATCATTATTTTTGCAAAAATTTTAACGAAATGATTCTTTGTTTGGAAACTGCTACGCCATCGTGTTCAGTGGCTCTCGTTCATAACGGCGAGGTTTTGGCTTGCGAGGAAGACCCGAAAGGCCAGAATCATTCAGAAAAAATCACTCTTTTCATCGATTCAGTGATGAAAAAAGCCGGTGTTTCATACAATCAGCTCGATGCCGTTGCTGTCAGCATGGGACCTGGTTCATACACTGGTCTCCGCATCGGCGTGAGCACCGCCAAAGGCATCTGCTACGCCGTTTCCAAACCTTTAATCGCTGTTGAAACATTGGAATCAATGGCGTATGGCGGAAAAACCATTGTAAAAAATGGTTTATTGATACCTGCCATCGATGCCCGCCGCATGGAAGTCTACGCCGCCATCTTCGACGAAAACGTCAATAAAATTAGGGATACCGAGGCGGTTATCATTGATGAGAATTCATTTTCAGATTTGAAAAAAGACCATCATCTCTATCTTTTCGGTGACGGTGCCGACAAATGCGCTGAACTCTTCAAAAACGACGATAAAATCACCGTGATAAAAGACTTCTACTGCTCGGCTAAATATATGAATACTATTGCACAACAAAAATTCAATAATAGTGAATTTGTTGATGTGGCGTATTTCGAGCCGTTCTACCTCAAAGATTTTGTCCCTGGAACGCCAACCGTCAAGGGTTTACACTAATTCTCGAACCGTTTGAATAGGCACCAAATTCTGGCGCATACTGGCATTGGATGTATGAATATCCGGCGCTGAAACTGCCGTCTTTTGTCACGTACAAATCATACGAAACCGTGTGTTTTCCTTTTGGAAGACTTTCGAAGAAATACTCCATCGAAACGTCAGTAGTGCTTTGATAATACCAAAGTCCGTTATCCCAATGATATCTTGAAAGTAGCTCTGTCGGCTCGAAACAGGCACCACGTAAATCCTTCAGATACACAAACTCCATGTCCTGACTGTTCTCAAACGTGATTTTCACTGTGACTTTATCGCCTACTTTGACGTTTTCAGGAACAATTATCTCGCGTTTGATCTTCATTGCGTCGTTGTGCTTTTGCACCTTGTCGATTGGCACGAAATATTGTCTGTATAGACCGCCCCAAACAGTGTGATTAGTCTGGTTGTCAACAAAAACTTTAACACTGTTATCGCCAACAATCATTGATGTTTTAGCGTCTTCAGAGGTCCAGTCAGTACCTCTGTTCATGATGGCGAAAATAGCTTCAACAGAAGCCCGCTCATTTTCCCACATATTTGTGCGTTTCTGAGATAGAATCAACAATCTCATTTTATCGATTTCCTCAGGATTTGGATCGATTTCGTTAAATGCTTCAAGAATTATGGCATTGCCTTTGAGACCGCGCTCACGTAACGATTTGATAATCAACAAAGCTTTTTCGTTATGGCCGTTTCTGTTGAGAATCAATGCAATATAGGCCTGTTCCTCTTGGCTGTAACGTTTCCAATCGTTGTGTAACTTGTTGATATAAAATGTTTTAGCTTCATCAAATTGCTCGCTCGTCTCGTATGAGAAATCACTCATCGCGAACAAATCCTTCATTGTCATGAAATCACAGATGGCATTGTCTTTTTTCTTCTGAGTGTCAAGTTTCTTGAATCTCGTAAACACTTCATTTTCAAGGAAATGGAAGGCTTTTCCAGTCATCTCCGTGTTGTCGCCAAGACGTCCTAGACCACTCAAAATATACTGAGTGATGTATTCGCTTTCGGGCATGCCGTCGATCCACGACCAGCCTCCGTTGACGGTCTGCTTATTTTCAAGAATTTCCAATGCTGATGCGATGTTTCTGTCAATTACCTCCGTATCAAAGAGTTTTGCAATATTTGCGCGTTGTTGAGCCTCGTTCTTGGCGTCCAAAACCCATGGTGTTTCCTTTAATAATATAGCCTTAACGTCTTCGTTTTTCTGCAGCTCCGACAAGGTGTCAGATTCATGTCCAGCCAGCATTTCCTCGATATTCGGATTGCTTTCAACGATTTGTTGTGCCATCTTGTTGACAAAATATCTGTTGAATGCTGTCGTAGCGTATTTTTCATCTCCTTCAGCGATATATGGCAATGCATGAATCACATAAAACACCGGATTTGCTTTAAAATCCAACTTGATGTCGTGGTTTTTCTCGCCTTCATTGCTGATGTTGAATTCGTATTCTTTCAACGTATTGGCGTCAACCGTCAGAGAATAAGTTTGTGTTAAAAAGATATCGGTACTCAATACCGGCAGCAGATGCTGTTCTGCATCGCTGAAACCGTCAGTGATTACTGAGAATCTGAAAATCAGCGGGTTGAGATTTTTCTGCATTGCCACTTTCCAGCGAACACTCTGACTGCGACCAGCTGAAATCGATCCAATATTTATATTATTTTCCGACAAAATCAATTCTATTGGATTATTGTCTTCATCAAAAATTTCGAGTTTGGCGGTTGGCGAAAGCGTTTCTTCAGACAAGTTTATGACATTTGCTGAAATCCACAGTGTGTCTTCATCGTAAACAAAACGAGGCATGTCGGCCATAATCATAAGCGGCTGATGTGTGACAATCTCCTTTTCAAAATTTCCGACTTTTAAACCCTTATCATGTGCTAAAATCTTTAATTTCCAACGAGTTAACGCATCGGGCATTGTGAAAGAGAATATTGCATCGCCATTTTTGTCTGTCAGTAAATCAGGATAGAAGAATGCCGTTTCGTTGAAGTCTTTTCTGATCTTCGCTACCTTGATTTCCTGAGGCTTATAAGGTTTTGTGTCAAGCAAGATTTCATCGTCAGAATCTGCTTTTAAGAAGACTTCCTCTTCCGCCATTGCGTCATCATAGCAATAATAGAGATTCCTATTCATTGCACTGCTTTTTATATCGTAATTATATCGGCTCGGAAGCAGATTCATCGCTGAAAATATCATATTATCCTCATAATTGAAATGATGAAGATGATAGTATTGATATTGTGACTGAGTGTTAAAACTTTTGTCTGTCATAATGTAACTGCCAATAGTAACGTCCGGTTTATTATTGATATCCCAATGGAGAATATTGAAATTGTCAAGAGCGGCATCGTACATAACAGCCGTCACAGCCGCGTTGGCAGGCTTGCCTTTATAGTCTTTAACCGTCAGACTCCAGGTGTCTTGCTCGCCGGGAAGCATTTTATTGCGCTCAGTGTGCAAAACGACATCCAAATCCCAGTTGTTGAAAGGTATTGTCACGAAATCTACAAGGCGCATTTCTGTGTTGTGTTTGACTATTGCGACCTGGAAACCGATACGTCCACGGTCTTCTTCACGAACTTTGTAAGATACCTTTACAATATTGTTATTCAACAAGATACGTTCTGATTTTAGAAGTTTGTCGCCTTTTTTGATAATTACCAAAGCTGATACGTTTTTCTCCGACGAACCAACGTAATAATTGATGGTTTCGCCGGGTTGAGCTGAAGTTTTATCGATATTGGTCCAACACATCGACTTGTAAGGCATCTTTTTCGACTTCATGTCGCAGACAACATACTGCTCTGAAAATGCGGATAAAGTGTCGTCAATAGCGCGAAGTTCGACTATGTATTTGCCGATGGCTAGCTTGTCATTGTCTTTGAATAGTATCGCCTTTCCATCAACATCTATAACTCCTTGACAGACAATCTCTTTCGAAATTATATCTTTCGCATAATAATCAAAATTAGGGAAATAAGCTTTAAGTAAAGCGTCGCTTAAAATCTTTCTGTCGAAATCGCCCAAATCTCTTGGATATCTGTCTATATCATTGATTTTAAATACTTTATATTCAATTTGAGTGCTTGCTGGTTTTCCACTAATATTAGCTGCAGTGACATACATTTTGTCCAGATCTTTCACGTCAACAATAGTTGGGCCTTCAATTCGAATATCATATTTATTATATGTGGCTGAAATGCTGTATTGTCCGCTTTGCGACTCGCCTTGCTTGTTGGTGGCTGTGACAATTATATTGTAAGTGTATTTTGGCATGTTCGCAACTTCATAATCATCGGATGGTAACAATTGAAAATCAATGTTAAAGCTGCCATCAACGGAAGTGATACCTTCACCTGTTGAAATTGTCTCGTCAGAGATGTAATAAGGTGGTGTCCAATGCCAAAATCTGAACGGGAACGAGGCTTTTCTGACTACAGAATATTTAAATTCAACATTGTCGAGACCAAATCCTGAGAGCGCTGCAACCTTGCCGGAAATACTGATGCTGTCGCCGATTTTGTACTCGTTTGCAGGCGCGTCAAACGTCACCTCAAAGGTCGGACGCTTGTATTCCTCCACCTTCAACCATTCCCTGCCGTGTTCATCTTTAATACAAAAATCGCCGTTAAGTCTGTCGGTAGGAATGTTGAAACTGCCATGTGAGGTGCCAAATTCATTGGTTATAAGTTCCAGTGAATCAATAATTTGGTTGTTTGCATCGCAGAAATACACAACGGTTTGATAGTCAGCAATAACCTCTTTTTCTTTTGAATTGCCGCGATAGGCGAGATAGTTGAATTGCACAGTCTGCCCTGGACGATAAATGGCGCGGTCGGTGAAAATCTCACTTTTTATTGAAATATTATCTTTTTTATAACTCTTATAATATGAGAATAATTGATTTGAAAGCAGAGTGTCGTTTTTGTCGTATAAATCAATGTAATACGAGTTTTTTCTGGTTATTGGCGCAGTGAGAAATCCGTTTTTGTCGCTAATCACATCGGCAACGGTTTTGCGTCCCCATGATTTGGTGTCGTACGAATAAACTCGTTCGGTGAAGTGCGCCGTGACAAAACTCATAGGCAAGCCGGTTTCGCGATTTACCACGTAAATATTGAGGTTTTCGTCGGTTTCCAAATTAAACATCGCGAGATTGCTGACTTGAAAAGCGCAATACATCAGGTTTTTATAATCGTAAAAATTGTCGGTGTTTGAAAAAACAAGATAATAAATTCCGCATTGCAAAGCAGGCAGTGCAATAAGCGATGAATGTGCTTTATAATCAGTCTCTGCTGGTATTTCGAGAGTTGTCTCTACTATCGGTTTTTTAGAAAACAGGTATGGCAAAACATCTTCCTGATTTCGAGGAGTAAATTTTAAAAACTCCTCAGTCGATACCTTGAAAATTTTATACGACGGATTTGTGGTGTTACGATATTTTAAACCCACTGCGATAGGCTGATCTGGAATATAAACGTTATTTAATTGAATTTCAACGGCTTTTTGTTGCAAACTGTTTATATACTCCACGCATTGAAGATAAAGCGGATGATTTTTATCGAGAAGATCCATTGTTTCGTTGCATAGACTCTTGGCTTCGACAAATTCGCTCATGTATGTCAGATAATCAATCTGTATGATTTTAATTTTCGCAACAAGTTCATTATCAGGGCATTCAGCGGCAAGTTGCGAAAAATCATCATAGTTTTGCCTGGTAATTAGGCCAAGTTGGTTAATCCTATTATTATAATAAGCTTTGATGAAATCATTTTCGAGGTCAAACTTCAAAAGCTTTTCAAACAGCACTTGTTTTTCGGAATACCAGAAGTATTCGTTTGTAAGACAATGCATTACGTAATCGTAAAGCGTCGGCTCAAGGTCGATGTCGAAGACTGAACGGTCGTCGTCCGATTGGAAAAGTTCGGCATAATCTTCCATCGAGACGGTCTTTATGAAATCGTCGTCCTGGTATGCCAAAATATCGTCGAATTTGGTTTTATACTTGGCTATTTCGGTATTTAGAATCACCTGCGAAGCCTTGGAAAGCTTTGGAAGATACGACTTGCAGTAACCGACGATGGTGTCTTCCGGATTCTCCTCTTTCATGTTAAAAATCTCGCATCTGCGAAGGACTGTCTTGATAAGTTGAACTTCGTTTTTATCCTTCAGAGCCTGTTTTTCGATATTATTCAGCACCGTTCCTGCTGATTCTGGAAGGAAATTCTCTATGGCTTCGTTGTATTCGTTCCAAAGTTTTTGGTAGTCTTGAGCATTGATACTCAATGATATAGCAAGTGCTATTATGAAAATTAACAATCTTTTCATAGCAATATGATTTTTTCTTTTTTCTCTCACAGATAACACGGATTTGCACTGATTTATTGTACTATATGATTTTGATTGCTAAGCAATCTGATTTCACAGATCAAATCAGTGTAATCTGTGAGAGATTATTATTTCTCTTTGGTTTTTTCCGCCATTGCTTTGTTGTAGCACTCACGGCAGAGAGGTTCGTAGCTCTCGGTTTCGCCCAAAACCACGAGTTTGTCGCCAGCGATAGTACGGTGCGAATACTGTGCCAGACTTCCGCAGCGCATACAGATGGCGTGCACTTTTGTGACATCTTCGGCAATAGCCATCAGCTGAGGCATCGGACCGAACGGCTTGCCCATGAAGTCCATGTCGAGACCAGCAATGATAACTCTAATACCTTGATTAGCAAGCTGTTGGCAGACGTCGATAAGCTCATTTCCGAAAAACTGCGCTTCGTCGATTCCAATCACGTCGCATTCATTGGAGTAAAACAAAATCTGCTGCGCGTTTTCCACTGGAATGGAATGCAAAGCGTTGGCGTTGTGTGAAACCACGTCTTCTTCTGAGTATCTCGTGTCGATTCCCGGCTTGAAGATTTCAACCCTGAGTTTGGCGATTCTGGCACGGTTCAAACGACGGATCAATTCCTCGGTTTTGCCTGAAAACATTGAGCCGCACACCACTTCAATCCAGCCCTGCGATTTATTGTGAGAATCTTTTTCGAGAAACATATACGACGCGTTTAATTTTTTTATAATTTTGTAGCTACAAAAATAAAGAATTTTATCATGGAAACACAAAAAAATGATGAAAAAAATATTGTGCTTGAGCTGAAACGCCAGCTGGGCCGCATGATGGTGCAGGTTGACTACATGTATCGCAACGACCGTGAGATGAGCCGTCTCGACCTCGACATCATGATGGAACGCACCCGCGATTTTTACGATTTATTGTGTGATTATGGTGTAGGGGCGAATCATCATTCGCCCGCCAATGAGGTTGCGGGTGATGATACAAAAAACACCGAAATTAATGAAGGTGGTGAATTAATCAATCGCGATGTCGATTTCGAAATAGAAACACCTGCTGAGGTTTTGAATGAACCTGAAATCCCAGAAATTCCTGAAGAAGAGAATGATGATAAGGCAGATAAGGAGAAAGAAAATCCCGTAGGGGCAATACATGTATTGCCCGTTGATGACAATGACGACGTTGACGAAGACGAGGAAGATTGGGAAGACGAAGATGATGAAGTGTTTCATGTTGAACCTGTTGCAGAAGAACCTGTTGCAGAAAAGCCAGTTACAGAGCCTGAAGATAACAGTCTTGCGGCCCGATTGCAGCGCACACCTGTGACAGATATTCGTTTAGCTTTGGGAATCAATGACAAAGTAATGATTATCAACGATTTGTTTAGAGGTTCAGTTGATCGCTATAACAAATCAATTGATGCCTTGAATGACTTCCCGACGCTTTCTGGCGCAAAGGTTTACATGAGCGAACTTCAGATTGAGCTTCAATGGGATACCGATTCTCAAGCGTACAGACAGCTAAACGATTTGGTTGAAAGAAGATTTATTTAAATCGTCATGAAATTATATCTCGTCCCAACTCCGATAGGTAACCTTGAGGACATCACCTTGAGGGCATTGCGTGTGCTTCGCGAAGAGGTCGATGTAATCCTTGCTGAAGATACTCGTACCAGCGGTAACTTATTGAAACACTATGAGATAAGTAAACCGATGGTGGCATTCCATCTTAACAACGAACATGTCGTGGTGGAGCGTATCGCTGAGCGTATTGCCAATGGCGAGCGCATGGCTTTGGTCACCGATGCCGGCACTCCAGCTATATCCGATCCTGGTTTCATGCTCGTCCGTGAGTGCATCAAACGTGGTGTGGAAGTGGAATGCCTTCCTGGAGCCACCGCTTTTGTGCCAGCTCTTGTAAATTCCGGACTTGCCGCCGATCATTTTATCTTTGAAGGTTTCCTGCCTCATAAGAAAGGTCGCCAGACAAAAATCAAGCAAATCGTTGAAAATGAATATACTACGATTTTGTACGAGTCACCGTTTAGACTTGTGAAAACGTTGGAGCAACTGGCAGAGGTAGCGGGTCCCGATCGCAAGGTTTCAGTGGCTCGTGAGCTTACAAAGATTCACGAGGAGAACGTACGCGGAACATTAGAAGAGGTGATAAGGTATTTTAAAGAGAAAGAAGTGAAGGGAGAGATAGTGATTGTTTTATCTGGTATAGACGGATCGAATCCGTCCGAATTGACGGTAGAATGAAAATTGTCAATTTTTGACAATTAGATACTATTTTGTGACGAAAATTAAATATTTGTGATGAAATAAGAAAAAATTCGACTTTTAGATATAATCAGTGTGGTTGAAAGCCAAAAATTAAAGTAAATTGTAGTTTTGAATATTTAAATAATTGAATATGAAGAAAATAGTATTTACATTAGCCATTATTTTGGCAGTCTTCGGTTTGATGGCTCAGGACAACGGAAAGACCTTAAACGAAAAAGGCGAAATCATCAAAAAAGGCTGGAACTTCGGACCGCTGCCAGTTGTGGGATATAACAGTGACATGGGATTCCAATACGGAGTTTGCATGGATGTCTTCAACTATGGAGACGGCTCTAAATATCCTGGCTACGACTTCAAGATGAACTTTGAAGTGTCAACATACACTAAGGGTTCGAGCATTTTTCGCTCCTATTCATACTGGAACAATGTGATTCCAAAAGGAATACTTTTTGCTGATTTCGGATATTTTATCGATAAAAAATTTGATTTTTACGGTTTCAACGGATATGCGTCGCCATATTATAAAGATGTTGCGGTGAATATTGACAGGGTTAATCATGTAGGATTGCATTATCCTGGTCATATCACTGAACCTGGAATGAAAGAAAGCGGACTGTATTACATGGACAGACGACAATTCCGAGCTGTGCTAAGTATGAGGCAAAAGATTGGAAATCTGGAACATCTGTCTTATGGAGTTGGATTAGCTTTTTATGATTACAAATTCAAACCGATGACTATCAAGAAATATGAAGATCAATATTCGCTTTACTCCTTATATTGTCAAAGTGGTCTTATCCGCGAAGACGAGCAAGGTGGCGGACATGTTACACAGTTTAAGGCGGGCATCATCTACGACTCGAAAAACTACGAAAACGATCCGACTCGTGGAATATATTTTGAAGCTACATTCACTGCAGCACCCGATTTTATTGACCGTCACGGCTACGACCATCTGACATTCACCGGAGTGTTCCATCATTATATTCCTGTATGGGGTGACCACCTGACATTCAGCTATCGTATTGGCGCTCAGAATGTTATCGCTGGCGACATCCCATTCTATGCGATGATGAACACCAACCTCATGTTTTACAAGAAGATCTACACCGAAGCGTATGGCGGCTCCACGACTGGACGAGGCATCAACCGTAACAGCGTCATCGGTCAAGGAGTGGCATGGTTAAACGCCGAATTGCGTTGGCGTATCACGAATTTCAAGTTTATCAACCAGAACTGGTGCGTGGCTATCAATCCGATGTTCGACGCAGGCCTGGTGACGCAGACATTCCGTCTCGAGGAACAAAAGGCTGCGATGAAACAGCTGAACCATATCACCTACGACACAGAGGAAGAATACGACTTGATTTACAGTGGTAAAGGCGAGAGTCTCCACACCTCAGCAGGATGTGGCTTGAAGCTCATCATGAACAAGAATTTTGTAGTCTCCGCCGAATTCGCCAAAGCTCTCAACAAGCTTGACGGCGAAGGAATGAAGGCGTATATAGGTTTTAACTATATTTTCTAATTATTTTTTCTGAAGAAACTCAGAACGAGCAACACAATAGCGCATCCGATAATGCCGAACAACTGCCATGTCCACGGATTAGGAGATGATTCCTTTTCGTAGATTTCCATGCGTGTTTTCACCGATTTGATGATTGCATTTGAGCTGTAAGTGGCTCCGCTAACCGCGTCGATGTCAAGATTTATTGCCTCTTTCGGTGTTAAACCATAGAAATTCTCAACGAGTTCAGCATCTGTAACCTTCTGAAGGAAACGTGGAGTCTCTTTGTTGTCGAGGATGTTGATGCTAGCGATTTTTCCATCCACCATGTTGATTTCCAACGGAATAATGTCGTTGAAACCGACGATATCCTGACAAAATTCTTCTGTGTAAAGTGTTGTGTCACCACTGGTTTGAGCGTTGTTGTTTCCGAAACGGTCGATGCCGAACATCACGGCGAAGAAGCCGAGAGCAACGACGAAGATGTAGTTTAATACTTTGATCATAATACTATAAAATTGCATAATAAACGTCATAACGGACTGAAAAAGTGCGTCAAAATTACAAATTTTATTTCATTTCGAAGAAATTTTTGTAAATTTGTGCTTTTAAAAGTGAACGACATGGGTAAGATCCAAGACGACGACAAACTATATTCTTTTTTGAAACATTTTGTTGACCATCATACTCGCCGCAGTTTCAAGAGATTTCATGTTATCGGGAAAGAAAATATCCCTAAGGATGGAGCGTGCGTTTTCGGCTGTAATCACTGCAATACATTGATGGATGCCCTTGTTCTTTTGGCGACATCAAGGCAGAAGAAAGTTTTTATTGCGCGAGGTGATATTTTCAAGAATCCTGTCACTGCAAAGATATTGAAATGGTTGAGAATCTTGCCGATTTTCAGAATTCGTGATGGAATAGGAGCGGTGCGCGACAAAAACGGCGACACCATGGACCAGGCTGTCGACGTGATGCACGACGAAGTGCCGCTGTATCTTTTCCCTGAGGCGGCGCACCGCACAAAACACTCGTTGCGCCAGCTGAGCAAAGGAATTTTTCATATCGCATTGGACGCCAACCGTCAGTTCGGACATGAAAAACCTATTTATATTGTGCCTGTAGGACTTGAATACGGCGATTATTTCCGTTTTCGTTCGACGATTTTGGTTAATTACGGCAAACCAATCAACGTGACAGAATATGTGAAAGAACACGAAGGAGAGAATGAGGCGGTGATTATCAATAATTTAAAAGCAATTCTTACAGAAAGAATGGCTGAGTTGATAACGTTTATACCAGATGATGAAGACTATGATGCCATCTGGGAGATGACAAAAATCAAAGCCGGATACATACCTTTGACACAAAAAATGCGTTTGCTAAGAAATAAACGAATTGTCGCTAATATATTGAGATTCAAAGAGAAAGAACCAGAAAAAGCTAAGACATTGTTTGAAAAAGTTAACGAGTTCACGAAGCACCGTAAGGAAGAAGGAATTTCGGTGTCGTCGGTGGCTTTGCGCACTCCGTTCTGGCGCACGCTCTGGAAGACGCTGATGGTGCTTGTCGGATTACCGTTTTTCATCGTGGCCGCAGTGGTTTCATGCCCGATTTGGATAACTGCGTCGTTTATACTTAACAACTTGAAAGACAAAGCTTTCCGTAATACAGTGAACGTCTGTGTGGAGCTGCTTTTGCATCCGCTTGTCATGGCCACCGGGGTGACGTTGCTGTTCTGTCTTGCGCCATGGAAAATCGCGATTTTAGGCTCGGTTTACCTCTATTTCAGCTACGTTTATTATTTCGATTACAGCGAATACGTGCGGTTGTGGATATCCGATTTGCGTTGGACTTTCCATAAAAATTTGAGAAAAGAATTTAAAGAATTGGGTCTTTTTAAGTAGCCGAAACGATAAAATTCACATTGTTTATTTTTATTTAAAAAAATAGTGCTATCTTTGCAATTTAATCTGCAAGGGTATGAACTATATTTTTAAGGGATTAAAACCGTTTCAAAAAGCAGAGCTTCTGATCATGATGCTTCTGGTGATTGCGCTTCCTTTCAGCTGGCTGGCGGCACAGTATTTTGAGGTTGCGTTGCTCGTTTGTGCGGTGTTGAAACTCGTATTTGAACAGAAATTCAAGATGAACGAGGACCAGTTGAAACTCAAATGGGCTTATTTCATTTTCGCCTTGACATGGGTGATATATCTAGTAGGAATGATTTACACAGATAACACTTCGGTGGGCTGGGCACAAGTCAGCAAGAAACTGGGATTCCTTGTTTTCCCTGCCATTTTCGTCATTTCCGACATGTCGTATATTACAAAAAACAGGTTCAAAGCTATTGCCAACGCGTTAGTTCTCGGATGCATACTATTTTTCTTTATGAATCTGTTTTATGCCATTTACGATGTGGTTTTCAATGGAGCAGGCAGTGAAAGGTTTTTCGATCAGGGATTGATGAAGCTGTATTACGTGCACCACAGCTATCTCTCGATGTATGCAGGTTTGGGAATGATGTTCTGTTTTATGGAGATTTTTGGCGATGGAAATCGTAAAGTAAAGATATTCAATGGCATAGCCTATATAATTCTTGTTGTTTTCACTATTTTGATAAGATCAAGGGCTGGCTTGATTTGCATGGTTTTGCTGTTCATTTTGCAATGGATTTGGCTGACTTTCATCATGAAAAAGAAGAAAATCGGCTGGGCGATGGGCGGTGTTTTTGTGCTTGCTGTTGCCGGAGCGATTATCGCTTTTCCGCAGAGCATGGAAAGAATAACGAACACGATTAGCGATATCAAATCGGAGCATTCGTCTGACCACAGACTTGTGCAATTTAAAGGCTACAAAGCTGTTTTGGAAGAAAACTGGCTGTGGGGAGTCGGAACAGGCGACAGGACTGAGGTTACACAAGAGTCTTACAAAAAATACAAAACTAAAATTGTTGAGAAGATAACTCCGAAAATGGCGGCTGTTATTGATGAAGTTATTGATAATCAATACTATGAGCCTGATTATACAATGCGAAGAGATATGATGGCGAAGGCGCCTAAATATGGTGTGGAGCCTGATACCATTGGAAAGTATCTTGTTGAATATCAATTTATTAGGTTTGCGATAGATAATGAAATCAACGCACATAATATGTATTTCGACACTTTGATAAGTGTCGGAATTATTGGAGTTTTGCTATTGCTTGCATATTTTATCGTGCCGTTGGTTTTGTGGATAAAACGGAAGAAATTCGACATGTTGTATTTCTCATTTTTGCTCATGATGGGGTTCAACGCCTTGTTTGAGTCGATTTTTGAAGTGCAACTTGGAATCATCTTCTTCTGTTTCTTCAACTCACTGCTGTTTTACATGTCATTTGGAACGAAAACTATTAAAAAATGAAAAAGTATTTTTTTATAATTTCTCTGGTTTTACTTGGTTTTACAGCGAAAGCCCAGGAGCTGCAGATTCCTTTGAACAACGACTATCACATGGAGGTTGAGGCTGCCGCATACAGCTCTGATTACATCTTCCACACTGCATTGAGAGGATGGTCGGAATCACAGTTTAATGGGATTATTAAACTCGATAGTATCAATGAGTTATATCGCATTCAAGTCAACAGAAAAGGCAAGTTTTCGAATTATATTTGGAATTCCGTTTTGAATGACGACTTCGTCAGGATGAAAAACGACGAGATTTATTTCGCAATCAATCCATATATCGATTTTCAGGTTGGCTCTGACGGACACAGAACAACTTGGGTCAACACCAGAGGCGCTGAAATAAAAGGAACATTGGGCAAAAAATTCGCTTTTTATGCCAATGCACGCGAAAATCAGGCGGTTTTTCCGGAATATATTGACAACTACTGTGAGACGGTGAAAGTCATTCCGGGACAAGGATTTGCGAATCATTTCAAGAAAAACGGAAGAGACTATACCAATGCGGCGGCTTACATTTCCTATCGTCCGCTGAAATGGATTGATGCCACGTTGGGCTACGGCAAGAATTTCATCGGCGACGGATATCGCTCGATGATGCTATCCGACAATGCCGCAAACTATCCGTATTTCAAGGTGAGAGCCGATTTCTGGCGCATTCAGTACACATGCCTGTATGCCCAGATGACCGACCGTAACACTGTTTTGGCCGACAACACCTATGCTCGCAAGTGGGCGGTGATTCATTATCTTGATTTTGCGGTCACAAAACGACTCAATATCGGCTTTTTCGATGCTGTGATGTCGGCGGCACAGACACATCAGCAGGTGATGGTCAACGACTCGACATATACGACTATCGATATGCGTCGTGGCTTTGATTTTCAATACATTAACCCGATTATTTTCCTGCGTTCAGCTGAATATTATGCAGGACATTCACCAGACAATGCAGTTTTAGGTTTGAATGCAAGTTTTATCATTGGAAAGCACACAACCATTTACGGACAGTTTGTCCTCGATGAGATGACTGTGAAAAGATTTATAGCATTTAAAGGGTATTCGGCGAACAAACAGTCGTATCAACTTGGTGTTAAGAGCTATGACTGCTTCGGCGTGAAAAATCTGTTTTTGCAGTTGGAAGGCAATATCGTGAGACCATATATGTATTCTCACACGCCACAAGGCACTGAAAACTCAGTTGGAGAAGACAATTACGCACATTACAATGAGCCGTTGGCGCATCCTTGGGGCGGAAACCTTTGGGAGATGGTGGCAAGAGCGCAATACAACTGGAATCGATGGTATTTCCAGTATAAACTAAACTATGGACAATATGGCGACGACTGGGATGTTGAAAACAACGTTTGGGCCAATTACGGGCATAATGTTTACAATGACTACCATACCGCAATTCCTTTGGACTGGGATGAAAACGGTCATGACACATACAACGGTCATTATCTGCTGACTGGAAGAAAAACCACTCTGATGATGAACGATTTCATAGTGTCGTATCTGGTGAATCCGGCGTACAGCATGAACATTTTCGCTGAAGTGACACATCGTAGTTTAAAAGCGCAAGGTCTTGATAATCAGAATGCTTTTATCTTTAGCTTCGGCATCAGGACAAGTTTGGACAGAAAGTATTACGATTTTTGATAAATGATTGATTCTCTAAGAAATAAGACCTTATCTGGCTCGTTTTGGAGTCTGGCCGACAATCTGGCAGGTTCGGGCATCACGTTCCTTGTTGGACTTGTTTTGGCGCGACTTTTAACGCCTCAGGAATATGGTGTTATTGGAATCATCATGATTTTTATTGCGGTGTTCAACAGCATCGTTGACAGCGGCTTTTCGAATGCTCTGATTAGGAAAAACGACGCTGACGACACGGACTACAACACGGTGTTTTTCTTCAACTTGATGATAAGCGTGTTGCTGTTTTTCATCTTGTATTTCTCGGCGAATGCGATAAGTGCTTATTTTAAGATACCGATACTTGTGCCAGTCACCAAAGTGATGGCTTCGATAGTGATTATCAATGCTTTCGCGATAATTCAGCGAACGATTTTGGTGAAAAACATTGATTTCAAGATGCAGATGAAGGTGTCGCTGATAGCTTCTATAGTGAGTGGCGTGGTCGGTATCGGGATGGCAATAATGGGCTACGGAGTGTGGAGTTTGGTGGGTCAGCAAATATCGCGGCAGCTGATGAACAGCGTGTTTCTGTGGATTTTCAACAAATGGAGGCCAGGGCTCACTGTTTCTGGAAAGAGTTTCAAGGAATTGTTCGGTTTTGGTTGGAAACTGCTGGTTTCGGGACTGATCGACACTATTTGGAAACAGATTTATCAGGTGGTGATTGGCAAATGCTATAGCGCGGAGACGCTGGGACATTACACGAGGGCAGAGCAGTTTAACCAGATTTTCTCAAGCAACCTGACGGCGGTGGTGCATCGTGTGAGCTATCCGGCGCTGAGTAAGATTCAGGACGAGAAAGAACGTTTGAAACAGGCGTATCGGAAGGTGATTAAAACCACGATGTTGGTGACGTTCCCTTGCATGCTTGGGCTTGCGGCGGTGGCAAAGCCGATGATTTTGGTGTTTATCGGCGAGCAATGGCTGCCATGTGTGCCATATCTGCAAATAATTTGTTTCTCTGGCATGCTTTATCCGCTTCATGCATTGAATCTCAATATGTTACAGGTCAAAGGCCGCTCCGATGTCTATCTGATTTTGGAAATTGTGAAAAAAACGATAGCAGTTGGACCGATTTTGCTGGGAATCTTCATCAACATCAATTGGATGCTGATTGGCAGTGTGTTTACTGGGTTTATCGCCTATTATCTCAACGGGCATTTTTCCGGAAGGGAGATCGGCTATCCTTGCAGAGAACAGGTCAGGGATGTTATTCCGTCGTTTTTGATTGCTGCTGTGATGGCGGTGGTGGTTTTCGCAATGTCGTATCTGCAAATATCGGCTTTCGTGATATTCCCTCTTCAACTTATCGTAGGATTCGGCTTGATGATTGGTATGTGTGAGATGTTGAAACTATCTGAATATCAGGAACTTAAGAATATTTTAATGGGTTATATCAAAAAAAGCGGGAAATGAATAAAAAGATAACTGTCACATCGCCGTTACTCCCTGATTTACAGGAGTTTATCCCATATCTTGAGGATATTTGGGACAGAAAATGGGTCACGAACAATGGCTTTTACCACAAAGAGCTGGAGAAGAAGCTGGCGGAGTATCTCGGTGTGGAGTTTATCAGCCTGTTTACGAACGGGACATTGCCGCTCATCACGGCATTGCAGGCGCTTGATATTCATGGCGAGGTGATTACGACGCCGTACAGCTTTGTGGCGACGACACATTCGCTTTTGTGGAACGGAATTAAGCCTGTTTTTGTTGATATTGACCCTAAAACATGTAATCTCGATCCTGGAAAAATCGAGGCGGCGATAAATGAAAAAACAACAGCGATAATGCCTGTGCATTGCTATGGCATTCCTTGTGATGTTGAGAAAATACAGGCGATTGCGGAGAAACATAATTTGAAGGTTATTTATGACGCGGCGCATACTTTCGGAGTGAAAATCAATGGAAAATCGATTTTGGAATATGGAGATATGTCAACGCTGAGTTTCCATGCGACGAAGGTTTACAACACATTGGAAGGCGGCGCGTTGGTGGTGAGGAGCGCTGAGATGAAGCAGAAAATCGACTTTTTGAAGAACTTCGGCTTTGCAGGCGAGACGACGGTGCTGGCGCCTGGCATCAACAGCAAGATGGACGAGGTGAGAGCGGCTTTCGGACTGTTGAATTTGAAGCAGGTTGACCAGGCGATTGAGGTTCGAAAAGTGATTTCCGATATGTATCGTGAAGGTCTAAAAGATGTTTCTGGAGTGAGGTTACTTGCTGAGCCTCAAGGAGTTAGAAATAACTATTCTTATTTCCCGATTTTCATTGAAGAGAAAGAATACGGAATATCGCGCGATGCTTTGTATTTCAAGCTTCAGGAGGAAAACATTTACGGCAGAAGGTATTTCTACCCGCTGATTTCGCAATTTATGATGTACAAGGATTTGGAGTCGGCACGGCCTGAAAATATTCCTGTCGCGACAAGAATTGCTGAACAGGTTTTGTGTCTGCCGATATACTATGGTCTTGAAAATCAAGATGTTGAGAGAATCATTGAACTAATTAAGAAGATATGAAAATATTGGTTTTGGCTGGCGGAAGCGACCAGATTGATTTGATAAACGAGATAAAAAGCAGAGGACATGAGGTCGTCTTGGTCGATTATTATGCCAATCCGCCGGCGAAAAAATATGCCGACAAGCACATTCAGGAAAGTACTCTCGACGTCGAAAAAGTGAGGGAGATAGCGCTTTCGGAGAAAGTCGATATGATTTGTACCGCTTGCACTGACCAGGCTTTGCTGACAGTTGCGAAGGTTTCGGAGGAGCTTGGATTGCCCACATACATCTCTTACAAAACAGCTTTGAATGTCACGAACAAATCGTTCATGAAGAAGGTGATGATGGACAATGGCATCCCTACGGCGCGATACGCCATCGTTGACAAAGTCGATTTGTTTGCTGCGAAAGGTTTCCGTTATCCGTTGGTGGTAAAGCCTGTTGACTGCAACTCGTCGAAGGGTGTGAAAAGGGTTGAGGAGACTGATGATTTCGCCGGAGCGTTAGCGGAGGCGATAGATTGCAGCAGGACGAAGACCGCTGTCATTGAGGAGTTTAAGTCGGGAGAGGAGGTGTCGGCTGACTTTTACATCCAGGGCGAGACGGTGAAGTTTTTATGCGCGACACAGTCGAAGAAGATAAAAAACACTAATTCGTTCACGATAACGCAGAGTTATTATCCTGTAATCAATGAAAATCAGGAAAAAAAGTTGGTGGAGATAGCTGCAAAGATCGCGAAAGCCTTTGATTTGAAGGACACTCCGTTGCTGGTGCAGCTGATTCTTCATGAAGGCGAGTTTTTTGTGCTTGAGTTCAGCGCGCGCATGGGCGGCGGCTCGAAGCATAAACTCATCGAAACGATAACAGGCGTTGACATCATGAAGATTTATGTCGATAGGATTTTCGGTGCAAAACCGGCAGTTCATCCGAAAAAGATGGTAAAATTCGCCACGATGAATTACGTGTATTGTCACAATGGCTTGTTTGTGAAGATCGAAGGACGCGAGGAAGTGAGAAGTAAAGGTTTGATAGTCAAGGATTTTCAATATAAAATGGAGAATAATCTCATCACTAAACATGAGACGAGTGGCGACCGTGTGATGGGATATCTTGTGGTTGCCGACACCTTGGATGAGATGGCGAAAAAGATTGCTCAGGTTGATAACACATTGAAAATCATTGATGATAAAGGTAATGATATTATGATTCACAACATAAACGATTAGGATATGAAAATTGCTGTCATAGGAGCTGGAAACGGTGGTCAGGCGTTTGCCGGATATTTTGCGTCGCAGGGGCATGAGGCGTGCGTTTGCGAGGCAAGAACCGAGGTTGTTGAGCGTCTGCACGAGCTTGGCGAGATTCGTCTTGAGGGCAGAATGACATGTGTCGGCAAACCGAAATTGGTAACAGAAAATGTAGGAAAAGCTATTGAAGGCGCTGAACTCATTATGGTGACAGTGACAGCTAACGCGCATAAGGTTCTGGCTAAGCAAATGCTTTCGTATCTTGCTGATAATCAAGTTGTTGTGCTGAATCCAGGCAGGACAGGCGGTGCTATCGAGTTTAAGCGCGTATTGGAAGAAAACGGATTTAACAAACGCATATATCTTGCTGAGACTCAGACACTTGTGTTTGCCTGCCGCATTGTGGAGACTGGATTGGTGAACATCATCGGTGTGAAGGATAAAGTACTTGTTTCGGCATATCCTTCGTCGGACACAAAGGTGGTTTTGAAGAAGCTTTCGCATGTTTTTGACTGTTTTTATGCGGCAAAAAACGTGCTGGTGACGAGTTTCGAGAACATTGGGGCGGTGTTTCACCCATGTGTGGTGCTGTTTAACGAGGCGGCAATCGAGCGCGGAAATCAGTTCTATTTTTACCGTGAGATGACGCCGGGTCTGGCCCGATTAATTGAAAAAGTTGATGCTGAGCGTATCGCGGTAGCAAAAGCCTACGGATTGGATATAATTTCTGCAAGTGATTGGGTATCGTACGCATACAAAGATATCAAAGGCGATAATCTTTGCGAAAGAATGCGAAACAACCCGGCTTATTACGAGATTTTGGCTCCGACAAAGATCGACTGCCGACAGATTACTGAAGACATTCCGACGGGTTTGGTGCCATTTTCTGAGTTTGGAAAGGCGGCAGGCGTGCCCACTCCACTGATTGATGCGACGATAACAATTTGCTCGGAACTGCTGCAAAAAGATTTTCGAAAGGAAGGAAGAAACTTGAAAAACCTTGGATTTGGAGGTTTGAATGTTGAAGAAATATTAAAAAGAATTAACTGATGCGACTGCTTGACAACGAGATTTTCGGTTTTTTGAAGACTGACGTTGATGTGCATACCATGGGCATGTCAACGATGTCGAATCTGCTGCGAGACTGCGGTTACAAAACCATTATCGCGCCGGCGGAGGTGATGTGTGCAGCTTCGGATGTTAGGAAAGTGAATAATCTTGGACTGCTTATCAAGTGGATAAAAGACAACAATATTTCGCGTTTGAGTTTCAGCTATCGCCTTGATCCTGTTGAAGGTAGAGATTATTTCTGCAATATTTTCTATCAGCTGAAAAGCAGCAATATGTTCTTTGAAGACGGCGGACTTATCAAAGGGTTTTCGTTTGCCGGACTGCCCGATACCTGCGTTTTGGTGCAGAAAGTGCTTGGAAATCAAGTGATTTATTTCCCTGGTGATGAGACGGCAGAAGAGTCGCTGGCGCGTTATGGCGTTCCGAAAGACAAGATTTCAAGCGTTTTGACCCAGACCAACCAATATGACAAATCACGTTGGGATTTTGCCAAGAAACTTATCGAGGAAGAACGGTATAAAAACGTCGGAATTCCCGACCATTATGGTTATAAGGAAGCAGGCACAAATGATGACACATACATCAAAAGGCTTGAATATTGCAAGCAAAAGTACAGTCTGCCGATAATTCGAGTGCATGCGGGTCCATATAATCCTGACAGGTTGGAGGCGATTAAGGAATACAAGTCATGGGTTAAAGAATTGGCTTCCACAAGGTTACTTGATGTGCTTTCTATTGGTAGTTCGCAGCTTACGCAGTCGAATTTTGGTGAAAACTGGGAAGGAAAGCATAACGGCGGCGGCGTTCCTATCAATTCGGAGATTGAATACAAGGAGATTGCGGAGCTTGCCAAGCCGATGCTGGTGAGGACGTATTCTGGAACAAAAGATGTTCCTTGGATGGCTCGGATGCACGAGCGTTCGCTGAACATTTCTTGGCATGCGCTGTCGTTCTGGTGGTTCTGCGAGCTTGACGGTCGCGGCAATAACGATTTGCTGGAGAACCTTCGCGAGCATCTGGAGGCGATAAGATATATCGCGACGACAGGCAAGCCGTTGGAGCCTAACGTGCCGCATCATTTTGCGTTCCGTGGCGGTGATGACGCGACGTATGTCATCTCGGCTTATTTGGCTGCAAAGATGGCTAAGAAATTGGGTATCAAGCACTTGATATTGCAAAATATGCTCAATACACCTAAGCAGACTTTGGGTGTGCAAGATTTGGCCAAAGGCAGGACGATGCTGCGATTGGTGCGAGAGTTGGAAGACAGCGACTTTAAAGTCAGTCTGCAGCTACGCGCGGGTCTCGATTACTTTGCGCCAGACCTTGAAAAAGCTAAGATTCAGCTGGCTGCTGTGACTGCTTTGATGGATGACATCGAGCCGGAAAACGACGATAGCCCGCAGATTATCCACGTGGTGAGCTATTCGGAAGCTGTGCGACTGGCAACGCCACCGGTCATTGAGGAAAGCATCAAGATTACGCTTTCGGCTTTGCGCGAGTATCGTAAGATGAGAAAAATGGGCTTGGTGGAGAACATGAAATACAACGACGACGTTAAGTTCCGTGAAGAAAACTTATATGCGGAATGCCGCGGTGCTATTGACCTTTTGGAGAAAAACATACCGAATCTTTACAGCGCCGAAGGCTTGTACAAGGTCTTTAAAGACGGATTTTTTCCGGTGCCGTATCTGCTTGACTTGCAGAACAAATACCCGAAGGCGAAAAACAACTACACTGCAGTGAAAAACGGCGGCGTGAAGGTTGTTGACGAGAAAGGTGAGATTATCGACACATTGAAAAGATATAAAAAAATTATAGAAGATGGCGGAGCAAACATTTGAAAATGAATTAGTTAGGAGATTTGCCTTACAGAAGGAATATCTCGGTGACGAAAAGGCGGTGAACAAGACCATGCCTTTGGTGAGCGTTTGCGTTGCCACCTACAACCAACAGGATTACATCGGTCAGTGTCTCGACGGAATATTGATGCAGCAGACCGATTTTCCGTTTGAAATCATTGTGGGAGAGGACGAATCGCCAGATAATACTAGGGAAATCTGCAAAATGTATGCCGAGAAGCATCAGGATAAGATAAGATTGTTTTTGCGTGACCGAAACGAGTCGCATTTTACAAAACCTTATGGCACGAAGAGCAGGTTTAACGGGCTTTGGAACAGGATGTCGTGCCGCGGAAAATACATTGCTTTTTGCGAAGGCGACGACTATTGGACCGATCCTACAAAACTGCAGCAGCAGGTCGATATCATGGAGAAAAATCCTGAAGTTGGTCTGGTTCACACCGATTTTGAGATGTCGGTGGGCAATGTCGGACATTCGAAATGGCCTGCGGAGCCGATAGTGGCAACGGAAAAGCTAATAAATGCCGAGTGTCACATCGGAAGTCTGACGATGATGTACCGTCGTGATCTATTTGAAAAGATGCCGAAACTGTATTATCAGCAGGATTTCAAGATGGGCGACCTGCCGATGCAGATTGAGATGTCAAGAGAATGTAAGTTTCAGTATATCAATAAGATAACTGCGGTATATAGAGTGTTGGAAAACTCGGTGTCGCACAACTCTGATATTCAGAAAGAGATTGATTTTTATAAATCCGCACGCGAATGCAGGATGTTTTATGCCAAACAATACGGCATCGAGTTGAAGGAAGACGACAAACAGATGTATCTGTATATCATGAAGTCGGTTTATGGCAGGAAAGACAAGGCCTTGGCGAGAAAATATTTCCGGGAAGCCAAGGAAAACAAGGCACTTTCGTTAAAGACGCGCCTGTTTTACATGAGCACCTTGAGCCGTTTTGTGGATTTGTTTTTGAAATTAGCTTATAAACTTGCCTGATGAAGAAGATTGTTCAGATAAATACCGCTTTGAATCGAGGCTCGCACGGTCGTATCGTGGAGCAGATTTCACTCATGGCCGCTGAAAGAGGCTTTGAGACGACCATTGTGCATGGCGCGCGTTATGTGAATAATTCGCAATTCGCTGATATTCAAGTTACTACAAAGAATCAGGAGTTGCTGAATAGTGTCAGGAGTCTGTTGTTCGATGCTCATGGTCTTGGCTTGAAAAACGCCACTAAATCGTTGATAACCAAGCTTGAAGAGATAAAACCCGACATTGTGCATCTGCATAACATACACGGATATTACCTGAACTATCAGATTTTATTTGAATACCTTGAAAAATCTGGGCTACCAGTCGTTTGGACCTTGCACGATTGCTGGAGCATGACTGGGCACTGCTCGCAATTTGAGAACTATAATTGTGACAAATGGAAAACACAATGCCATGATTGTCAATATCATATGGATTGGTATCCGAAGTCAGTCATCGACAGGTCGAAGCGAAATTTTGATTTGAAAAAACAATGTTTCACTTCGGTGAAAAACATGACGATAGTACCCGTTTCGCATTGGCTTGAAAATGTTGTGAAGCAATCATTCTTAGCAAAATATCCAATCAAAGTCATCCACAACGGAGTTGACATCTTGTCATTTCGACCGAAGCGTAATGAAATGGAGCGTAGTGGAGAAATCCTCTTAGATAAATTTACTATATTAGGTGTCGCCTCCAACTGGGACAATGACAAAGGCATCCAAGAATTTGTCAAATTGTCTCAAAACCCTGATTATCATGTTGTTATGATAGGCGTAAAAGATGATTTGAAAAAACAATTGCCGAAAAACATCATAGCGGTGTCGCATACCAACAGCCAGAAAGAACTCGCTGAGTATTATTCGATGGCTGATGTTTTTGTCAACCCGACGTATAAAGACACATTCCCGACGGTGAATCTCGAGGCTTTGGCGTGCGGAACACCAGTGATTACATACAAGACCGGTGGCAGTCCTGAGTCGGTGACACCCGAGACCGGAATCGTGGTCGAAAAAGGCAATTTTGAGCAGCTTTGTGAGGCGGTGGAGACAATTCGGAAAAACGGAAAACATTGTTATTCAACGAATTGCAGGGAAAGAGCCGTGAAGTTTTATAATAAAGACGAACGTTTTAAAGATTATATTGATTTGTATGAAAATATCCTTGGTAACAGTCACATATAACAGCGCCGAGACCTTGCGCGACACCATGCAAAGCGTTCTTAATCAGACGTTTAAGGACGTGGAGTATATCATCGTGGACGGTAAATCGAAAGATAATACTATCGACATTGTGAAGGAATTCGAGCCGCTGTTTGAGGGCCGTTTACGTTGGGTGTCAGAGCCCGACAAAGGCATCTACGACGCGATGAACAAGGGCGTGAAGATGGCGACAGGCGATGTTGTGGGTATATTGAACAGCGATGATTTCTTTGCTTCCAATAAAGTGCTTGAAAAAGTTAATGCCGCTTTTACTGAAAACCCAGCGTTAGAAGGCGTTTACGCTGATGTTCGCTATGTCGATTGGCATGATACAAGCAAGACTGTGAGGATATTTTCCGGCAAGGATTTCAAGCGCGAGAAGCTCTGTTGGGGCAAGATGCCGCCTCATCCTTCGTTTTATGTGAAACGTGAATGTTACGACAAATTCGGTCTTTACAGTCTCGACTATCCGATCTGTTCCGACTACGACATGTTCGTGAAAATGATCTGGGAAGAAAATATTAACACATTGTATATCAATGATATATTTGTAAACATGCGCAGCGGAGGCACATCGTCAAACGGATTGAAGGTGCATCGTAAAATCATGAGAGAGAGGATGCGATGCGTGCGCGAACACAAATTGCCGAGCAATTTCTTCAAACAGAGCTGGCGTTATGTTGAAAGAGTTTTAAGTCTGATAAAAAAATAAATTATGAAGCAGAAAAACATATATAAAACATGGTATAGGTTTGTTGCGAGTGCGATACTGACGTTGTTGTTGATGACGACGTTCGCATACGTTTGGTATACTCAATTTAACATATTGTTAATCAAGGAGTTCCTCTTGAAAGGTAATTATTTTGTGATTGCGGTTTACGGCGTGATAGCAGCTTATTTCATAGGATTTTTTGGCGGTTATAAAATCGGAATCAACAAAAAAACAAACGTCATAATTTCTCAGATTATTGGACTTCTGATAGCTAATGGCATCAATATTGTCATCACTATTCTGATTATCGGATTTTTACATCTTGTGCCGCGTATCTTGTTGTGTTACATTCAGTTAACTGTGGTACAGGTTCTGATGACGGTGCTGTATTCTTACTACGTCATGACGCTTTATTATAGGATTTTTCCTCCATATAAAGTGTTGAATATCAAGGGAGAATATGAAAATAATCTGGCGGCGAAGTTTAATACGAGAGGTGACAAGTACAATGTTGTCGGAGAGATCAGTTATGACGCTGATATTGAGGAGATTAGTCGTATGGTTGACGATTATGACGCAGTTTTGATCAACGACGTGCCGAGTGAGACAAGAAACCGCATTTTGAAGATTTGTTTTGCTAAAGGAAAGCGTGTTTATATCACACCTAAAATCTCCGACATCATCTTAAGAGGCGCGGAAACACTCGCTGTTTTCGACACCCCGTTGCTCTTCAGCCACAACAGTACGCTGACTTTAACCCAAAGAGGCATAAAGAGGCTGGCCGACATCTTCCTTTCGGCAATGGGTTTGATAATTCTTTCGCCTATAATGATACTCGTTTCTTTGGCGATTTTCCTTTACGACAGAGGTCCGGTTTTCTACCGTCAGACTCGTTACACCAAAAATGGAAAGACCTTTAAGATATTGAAATTCAGAAGTATGATTCCAAATGCTGAGAAAGATGGCGTGGCGCGACTGGCGGCTGAAAACGACGACCGAATCACGCCTGTTGGAAAGTTTATACGCGCAACGCGACTTGATGAGCTTCCACAGTTTTTCAATATTCTTAGCGGTGACATGAGTTTCGTCGGTCCGCGTCCGGAACGCCCAGAAATTGCTGATGAATACACGAAAGAAGTACCTGAATTCGCGTACCGTTTGAAGGTGAAAGCCGGTTTGACAGGTTATGCGCAGGTTTTCGGAAAATACAACACCACTTCTTACGACAAACTCAAACTCGACATGATTTATGTCGAAAACTGCTCGCTTTTACTTGATTTGAAGCTTATGCTGCTGACGTTGAAGGTCATCTTCATAAAAGAAAGCACGGAGGGATTGGAAGAAGGAAAAATAACAGCTACGAATAAGAGATGACACCGCTTGTTTCCATAATAATGCCTTGTTATAATGCTGAGCGTTATATCGCGCAAAGCATCGAATCGGTTTTGGCGCAGACCTACCAGAACTGGGAACTGCTCATAACAGACGACTGTTCAACCGATAAAAGCGTTGAAATCATCAGTAAATACAGCAAAAATGATGAACGAATCAACGTTATGGTGCCAGACGAACATCAAGGGATTGCACGGACAAGAAACATGTCGATATCAAGGGCTAGAGGTCGTTTTATTGCGTTTTTGGACAGCGATGATATTTGGTATTCCGAAAAGCTTGAAAAACAAGTGAACTATATGCTTGAAAACAATCTGGCATTCACTTATTCGAGTTACGAAATCATTGATTATCATGGGAATCCAAAGAATAGGGTGGTAAAAGACGCTGGCGTGATGAGTTATAAAAAATATCTCAAAAACACCATAATCTGTTGCGGAACGGTTGTCGTCGACCGAGAAAAAACAGGTCATTTTGCTACTCCGATTATCAAAACCAGCGAGGATATGTCGTTGTGGCTCAGCATCATGCGAAGAGGTTTTGACGCGTATCCTGTCCCTGGTCCGCTTCACAAATACAGAATAACACCAGGTTCAGCTTCGAGCAACAAAATCAAGGCGGCAAGTGATGTTTGGAGAGTTTATCGAAAGATTGAGAAACTGTCGTGGCCAAAAGCGATAGTGAATTTTATATGTTATTCATTTAATGCAGTCAAAAAACATGTTTTCTGAATCGGATTTTGAACTGTATAGGAATGCCTGGAGATTTGCATCGGCTCCCGATAAAGAGCCACAACTCTCTGATTCTCAATGCAAAATATTGTTGAGAAAAGGAGGCTGGTTGGTAAGAAATACCTATGATTTTGACTGTAAGGAGGAGACTGATTTCTGGTATGTGATAAAGGATTCTTTCGGTGGAATGGAGGAGCAGTCGCAAAACGAGAGGAAGAAACTGCGTCACGCATTAAGGAGTTTTGATTTCAAACTTGTTGATAAAGAATTACTTGCAAAGAAAGCTTATCTGATTGCAAAAGCCACTTTTGAAGATTACAATGTGACGGATCGTGAGATGAATGAGGCGGTTTTTAAAGCGTATCTTGACAGCTGCGACGATAAAAATTTCGATTTTTGGGGTGCTTTCGACAAAGAAAATGGCGATTTTGTAGGTTTTTGTACAGTTCGACTTTTTGAAAATTCTTGTGAGTACGGTTTGATTGGATTTGAGCCGAAATATAAGCATAACGCATCATATCCGTATTACGGTTTTTTTTATAAATTGAACGAAAATTACCTTGGCGAAAGGCATTTTAAATATGTTTCTGACGGTGCGAGAAGCATCACGGAGCATTCGAATGTTCAGCCTTTTTTGGAGCAGAATTTTAAGTTTAGTAAGGCGTATTGCAAGCTGAAAATAAGATATAAATGGTGGTTTGGAATAATAGTGAGGGTTTTGTTGCCGTTTAGGAATATTATTTGGAATAGAAATGTGAAGGCAGTATTAAATATGCATAAGATGCAGTATTAACTTGTCATTTCGAGCGGAACGGAGTGGAGTCGAGAAATCCTTTTTGAACGAACGATAATAAAGGATTTATTCACCGGAGGTGAATGCTTTCGCAAGCTCAGGTCTCGACAAGCTCGAAATGACAAAATAGGTGATTATGGTAATAAAATATATATTTGATCGAATTTTTTCCCTGATTTTGCTGGTGATTTTATCTCCTGCAGTGTTGGTGATTTATATTTTGCATAAGATTAAAATGCCAAAAGGGAGATTTTTATATCGTCAGGTAAGAATCGGCAAAGACGGCAAGCCGTTCAGAATCTTCAAGATTCGGACATTGAAAGATGATTCTGAAGCACTTGGAACAGTTACAATCGCTGACGATGAACGTATTTTGCCATTCGGAAAATGGCTGCGAGAGAGCAAAGTCGACACGTTTTTGGAGTTGATTAATATATTAATAGGTGACATGAGTTTTGTGGGTCCGCGTCCCGATGTGCCGGGCTATGCCGACAAGCTCGAAGGCAACGACCGAATCATTTTGAAGATGCGTCCCGGCTTGACGGGTCCGGCATCGATAAAATACCGTCACGAAGATAGGATTTTGGCCCAGCAAAGCGACCCGAAGAAGTATAACGACGAGGTTATCTGGCCCGATAAGGTGAAAATCAACAAGGAATACTACCAAAACTGGTCGGTTTGGAGAGATGTTTCGATACTTTGGAAGACTGTTTTTGGAAAATAAAATATTGAATATCAGTAAGATATAAAAAATTTAAAAAATAAGTGCAAATTTTTGTCGCGCGTATTGAAAAACGTCGTACTTTTGCACTCGCAAACGGAGAAAACCGTTGTTAGCCTCCTTAGCTCAGTTGGTTAGAGCATCTGACTGTTAATCAGGGGGTCTCAGGTTCAAGTCCTGAAGGGGGCGCAAGAGAGATTACAAAGTGTAATTTTTTATGTTTCATGTTATTAATTGAGAGAATGGATACCAACAGGCGTTCATTCTTTTTTTAGTCTCTCGCAGATCCCGCAGAAAACGCAGAATTATGTAGTTCTTCCACAGGGATTTAGTTCGTTGACACTCACAGATCCCGCAGATTATCAGCGAAATCTGCAGCTCGCTTTAGCGAGCTATCTGAGAAATAAATTGTGGAAAAAAAGATCTGTGTAATCAGCGTAATCAGCGAGAGACAAAAACTAGAAAAAAATATCAATATGAAAAAAGTATTAGGCATAGGCAATGCATTAGTTGACATTCTTACAAGAATCGACAATGACAATATTCTGAGCGAGCTCGGTCTTCCAAAAGGCTCAATGCAACTCGTTGATGACAAGACATCGGCCAAGGTTGCGAAAGCACTCGAGAAATTCGATAACTCAATGGCTCCAGGCGGTTCAGCGGCAAACACCATCCACGGCTTGGCAAAGTGCGGTGTAGAGACTGGATTTATAGGATTTACTGGCAATGACAAAGTCGGAAAGTTCTTCGACGATGCCATGAAATCGGTGGGAGTGAAGCCGATAATGTTCCATGGCGACGTGCCTTCAGGCATTGCACAGGCAATCATCTCACCAGATGGCGAGCGCACCTTTGCAACTCACCTCGGAGCAGCGATTTTACTCAGCGACAGTCACCTCACTTTGGATCTTTTCAAAGGCTGGGATTACTGCTACGTTGAGGGTTATCTCATCGCCAACCGTCCGCTATTCAAGAAGGCTATCGAGCTTGCAAAACAGGCAGGCTGTAAGGTTGTTTTGGATCTCGCATCATACAATGTGGTTGAAGAAAACCGTGAATTTTTGGTTGAACTTTTACCGCAAATCGACATCGTTTTTGCCAACGAGGAAGAGGCTAAGGCATTGACACACAGCACTCCAGAAGAAGCTCTAGAATTCATTGGAAAACATTGCGAAATCGCAGTGGTTAAAGTCGGAAGCAAAGGTTCGATGATCAAGCGCGGCAACGAAAGAGTCACTGTGGGCTGCAACAAAGTTAACGTCATCGACACCACTGGCGCTGGCGACATGTATGCCGCCGGTTTCATGGCAGGACTCATCAACGGCTACGATTTGCAAAAGAGCGGCGAACTAGGTACCTGTCTCGCCGGAAACGTGATTCAAAACCTCGGCGCAAAGCTTAAAGACGAGCAGTGGAAGGCTATCCACAATGACTATAAGCTTTAATAGTCTCACGCAGATCTCGCAGAAAGCGCAGATTTTTTTCTGTTCTTCCACAAAAGGATTTGTTCGCAAGCGAACTGATATCGCAGATTTCTGCGAGTTCCGCTCGCTTGCGAGCTTATTTTATGGGGAAATTATTTCTGCGTTATCTGCGAGATCTGCGTGAGAAAAAATTATTTCTTATTAATTATAGGTGGTACTGAAATTTTTTGTACTTTTGCACCCAAATTGAAAAAAAGTATTAATAAATATAGAATTTAAACAAAATGAAGGTATTTCAGACAGACGACATCCGTAACATAGCTCTCATTGGAGCTGCTAAATCCGGAAAGACCACGCTTGCCGAAAACATGATTTTCGAAGGTAAGCTCATCAACAGAAAAGGCGACACTACCAGCAAGAACACAGTGTCAGACTACCGCCCGATCGAAATGGAGCGCGGTATCTCTGTTAACGCCAGCTTGTGCTACACAATCTTTAACGACAAGAAAATCAACATCTTGGATACTCCTGGCTTTAGCGATTTCTCTGGCGATATCGTCGCTTGTCTGACCGCTGCCGACACAGCTGTGTTCACAGTCAATTCACAGTCAGGTGTTGAGGCCACAACAGAAAATGCATGGAAACACGCTGCTAACACTAACAAGCCAGTCGTGTTCTTCATGAACCAGCTCGACCACAACAACGCTAACTTCGACGACACAATTCATCAGTTGAAAGAATACTTCGGAGATAAGGTTACTCCAATCCAGTTCCCAGTGAACGCTGGCGAAGGCTTCAACGCTGTCATCGACCTCATTATGAAGAAGATGCTCGTTTTCAAGAACGGCAACGGCGCTCCTGAGGTTCAGGACATCCCTGCTAACCTCGCTGACAAAGCTGCTGAGCTTCACGATGCTCTTATCGAGCACGCTGCAGAAGGTGACGACGCTTTGATGGAGAAATTCTTCGACGAAGGTACACTTTCAGAGGAAGATATGGAAAAAGGTATCCGCATGGGTATCGCAAAACGCGAGATGTTCCCAGTGATCTGCGGCGCAGCAAAGAGCGGCGCTGGCGTGACACGTCTTCTCGAGTTCATCGTCAACGCCTGCCCATCACCGGCACACGTTGCTCCTATCAAGGCTGAGAACGGCACAGAGTTCCACAACGACGTTAACGAGCCAACAGCAATGTTCTTCTTCAAGATTTCTAACGAGCAGAACGTTGGTGACGTTGCTATGGCACGTATCTATGGCGGTACAGTGGCTGAGGCTCAGGACCTCGTCAACCCACGTACAGGCAACAAAGAGCGTATCTCACAGATCCTCGTTTCAAACGGTAAGAACCGCGAGAGAGTTGAGAAAGCCTGCGCTGGCGATATCATCTCAACAATCAAGTTGAAAGATGTCCGCGTGAGCGACAGCCTCGTCGACGCAAAGGTCGCAGAAGCTGCATTCCCGGCAATCAAGTTCCCAACACCTATCTTCTCAGTCGCTATCAAGGCTGTTAACTCACAGGAAGATGAAAAACTCGGTGGTATCCTCAACGATATGCACAAGACAGACCCGACTATCCTCACAGGTATGTCACGCGAGTTGAAACAGAATATCCTTCAGTGCCAGGGTGAATATCACCTCAACACAATTAAATGGTACCTCGACAACGTCCACAAGATTGCTGTTGAGTTCGCATCACCTAAGATCCCTTACAGAGAGACTATCACAAAGGCTGCTAACGGCGACTACCGTCACAAGAAACAGTCAGGTGGTTCAGGTCAGTTCGGTGAGGTCCACATGCGCTTGGCTCCTTACTATGAAGGCTACACCGACCCAACAGACCTCCAGGTCCGTGACACTCAGGAGTACGACCTCCCATGGGGCGGCAAGCTCATCTTCAAGAACTGTATCGTCGGTGGTGCTATCGACGCACGTTTCATGCCAGCTATCTTGAAAGGTATCAACGAGCGTTTGGAGGAAGGTCCGTTGACAGGTTCATACGCCCGCGACATCATCGTCTACGTTTACGATGGTAAGATGCACCCAGTCGATTCAAACGAAATGGCATTTAAGATCGCTGGTCGTATGGCATTCTCAATCGCATTCAAGGCAGCAGGTCCTAAGATCATGGAACCTATCTACGATCTCACAGTCCGCATGCCAGAAGATATGATGGGTGCAGTCAACACTGACCTCCAAGGCCGTCGCGCTATCATCATGGGTATGGATTCAGACAGAAACTACCAGATTATCCGCGCTAGAGTGCCGCTCGCAGAGATGGACCGTTATTCAACATCATTGAGCTCACTCACCTCAGGTCGTGGTTCATTCACGATGCAATATGCTGAATACGCTCAGGTCCCGGCCGATGTCCAGACCAAGCTGTTGAAGGCTTACGAGGAATCAAAGAAGGACGAGGATTAACATAATTGTTGGTCTCTAAAAACTAGACGACCTAAATGGTCGTCTAGTTTTTTTATTCTATAATGCCACTGCCCAGCACTACCGGTTCCGTGGCGTGATAAATCGTCCCGAACTGACCGCTGGCAACTCCTGAAATCATCACATCTGAGTTGATTTTCAGGCCTCTTTCGGTGATGCTGAGTGTGCCGGTGCGGAACTCCGGCTGGTGACGGATTTTGTAACGAACCTTTTCTCCTTCAGTGAACTTGATGACAGGGTTCATCGCCTGCACATCAACCAATTCAATGATGTTGGTGTATTGTGCTTCAGGGTCGTAGCCTTGTGAGACGTAAATGATGTTCTGGTCGGTGTCTTTTTTCACCACGAACCACGGACCGCCGCCTAAGCCCAAGCCTTTGCGTTGACCGATGGTGTGAAACCAGAATCCTTTGTGCTTGCCGAGCTTCTTGCCGGTCTCGAGTTCTATGATGTCGCCTTCTTTTTCGCCTACGTATTCGCGGATGTAGTCGTTGTAATTTATCTTTCCGAGGAAGCAAATTCCTTGCGAATCGTGACGTTGAGCACTTGGGAGTCCGTATTTCTCGGCTAGCTGGCGAACCTCGCTTTTGGGAATGCCTCCAACAGGAAACATGGCCTTTTTAAGTTGAGCGTATGTGATTCTTGCTAAGAAATCGGTCTGGTCTTTGAAAGTGTCGACCGCCGTTCCAAGCCATGCAACTCCTTCTGCGTCAATCCATTGCTGAGCGTAATGTCCAGTGGCGATGCGGTCAAACTGATAGCCTGCCTTTTCATCGAAGGCGCCAAATTTGATGAATCTGTTGCACATCACATCGGGATTTGGTGTGAGACCTTTGCGCACCGAGTCCATTGTGTATTGTGCCACGCGGTCGTAATACTCTTTTTGCAGGTCGACGATGTCGAACTTACAGCCGTATTTCTTTGCGATGTAGGTGGTAATCTCAATATCTTCCTCCGAAGGGCAGTCCATGAGGTCTTCCTTGCCTTCGAGTCCGATTTTGATGTAAAAGATATGAGGATCAATGCCTTGCTCCTTAAGGAGAGGCACAATGACAGAGCTGTCGACGCCGCCTGAAACCAATGCAGCTACTTCCATCGTTTATTAGCGCTTCTCGTGAATGGTTCTTTTTACAGGGATGGTGAAGCCATAATGACCGCCCATCTCGGTCTCCGCTGAGCCGTAAATGCCGCCGTTGCGTTTGCCTTTGTAAGCCGCCCACATTCTGTCGCCATATGAGAAATGCCACCACTCGGCAGGGAAATTCACGAAGCCTTGTTTTTTCATCATTTTGACGAGTTTTTTGCGGTTTCTTCTTTGCTCCTTGGTGATGTGACTGTTGTATGTGAACGTGGCATCGTTGAATTCGTGGAACTTCGTACCGAAGTCTAAGTCTTTGCCATTGTCGTCGCAGAGTGCCACGTCGACTGCGCCGCCTGTCTCGTGACCTCCGATGCTGCCTTTAGGATCAGCAGTCTTGTATTTTGCGAGCTTCATCGCCTCGTGACGACCGATTGTCGGATCTTCAGCTGTAATCTGTGCTATGACGGCCTCAAAAGCGTCGTTCATTTTTATTCTTGAACGGAAAGTGTTGTAAATCTTAAGGTTAATACCTTTTGGAAGATTGTCGGCAATTCTATAAAGTTTGAAAAGCACTTCTTTTCTGATGAGATTCGGTTCTTCGAGTGTCTCTGTGTTGAAAATTATGTGTTTGTGTGGAAGGAAGTCGACGAGCGGATCGAAGCATTCGTGCACGTGAACCTTGCTGACGTAATGTCTCGACATGACTCTTCTGAGTCCGATGGCATAAGTGAAATGATGCCAATGGAATCTCATATGTCTTCTTCTTCTTTTCGACTTAAAAAACCAAAGAATCCAAATAAGAATAATGATTCCGATAAATCCTAAAATGAAATATGGAATATTGTCAATAAAAAAATCTTTGTGGTCGATGAACCAAATAACTATTTTATCGAGCATGTCTTAAATTTTTATTTCAACACTTATCGGGCAATGGTCGGAATGCTTGGCTTCCGGCAGTATCTCCGCATTTAACAATTTATCTTTTAATGAATTGGTAACTATATGATAATCAATGCGCCAACCTTTGTTGTTCTCCCTTGCGTTAGCACGGTAGCTCCACCATGAATAATGATTCGGCTCCTTGCAAAGGTGACGGAAACTGTCGATATATCCGTCGCTCAAAAAATCGGTGAACCACTGACGCTCCTCTGGCAAAAAGCCTGAATTTGTAGCATTTCTTACCGGATCGTGGATGTCGATGGCCTCATGGCAGATGTTGTAATCGCCCGAAAGTACAAGATTTGGACGCGTTTTTCTTAGTTCGTTGACGTATTTTCTGAAGAAATCGAGCCATTCCATCTTGAAATCCTGACGTTCCTCACCTGTAGTTCCAGAAGGATGATACACGCTGACGACCGACAAATCACCAAAATCGGCTCTCAGAAAACGGCCTTCGTCATCGTATTTCTTGTTGTTCATTCCGATAACGACGTTGTCAGGCTCCATTTTTGTGAGAATTCCAACGCCGCTGTAACCTTTTTTTTGAGCTGAGAACCAGTAGCAATGATATCCTATCGCTTCAAACTCCATCACTGGAATCTGATCGGGCGTAGCCTTAAGCTCTTGAAAACAAACGACATCCGGCGAGACAGCCTCAAGCCACTCGAGCAATCCTTTCGAAATTGCAGCACGAATTCCGTTTACGTTGTAGCTAATAATCCTCATACCATTAATTCACAATGCAAAAATACTCAAAATTTTTTAAAAAAAACATTCATAATAAAAATTCATTTTTTATTTTTGCGATGTGAGATTAAGATTGAAAACACGGGCAAAGATTTTCTTTAAGTCATTGAATAAATGGCGTTTAGCGCATTTATCCGATCGGCAGTTCATGATACTTTTGGCCGTCCCGACAGGATTTTTGGCAGGCGTTGCCGCAGTGTTGATAAAATTCCTCACTCACTCATTACGCGATCTGTTCTTTTACATCAGAACTTTAAACAGCAATTTCGACCTTCTGTTTTTTGTTTTGCCAGCAGTAGGTATCTTATTGACAATCATTACGATACGATATGTAATCCGACGAGAGGTCGGACATGGAATTCCTGGACTCCTGTATGCTTTGTCGCGAAATAAAGGCATAGTGAAGCCTTACACGACATTCTCCTCGATTATCACCAGCGCTTTGACGGTCGGTTTCGGCGGATCTGTCGGATTGGAAGGTCCATCTGTGTCGACAGGCGGCTCGATCGGCTCGAATATAGGTCAGCTTTTGAAGCTTAACCAGAAGCAAATCAACGTGTTGATAGGAATGGGTGGTGCGGCGGCTTTGGCGTCGATCTTCCAGGCTCCTATAACCGGTGTCATCTTCGCGATGGAGGTCTTCATGATCGATATCTCAATGACGGCGCTTGTACCTATTATTATATCGGCATTTTGCGCAATTCTCACCTCATATTATTTCCTCGGAAAAGCTGTTGAATACGATATCACTATTGCTGAGTCGTTTGTTCCGTCTAACTCGTTGTATTACGTGGGTTTAGGTATTGTGGTGGGACTTGTCTCCGCTTATTTCATGAGGGTTTATTTCGATGTCAGCAAGAGGTTCGGTAAGATTGAAAACCCTTGGCAGCGCTTTGTTATCGCGGCTTTTGGTCTTGGTGCTTTGATTTTCCTGTTCCCGTCGTTGTATGGTGAGGGTTACGAAACAATCAATGCGGCGCTAAATGGCAAGTCGGACATGATTTTGTTCAACACGATTTTCGAGCCGTTCAACGATAATATCTGGATTGTGATTTTGATTTTCGTTGTGATAATCCTTTGCAAGGCTTTAGCGACGTCGCTGACTTTTGCGGCTGGTGGCGTTGGAGGCACTTTTGCTCCGGCTCTGTTCCTCGGTGCTATGACTGGTTTGGTTTACGCATTGGTTGTCAATGAGTTGGGCGGCAATCTTGATGTCGGTAAATTTGCCCTCGTGGGAATGAGCGGTCTGATTGCAGGTATGCTGCATGCTCCTCTGACGGGTATCTTCCTTATCGCTGAAATCACTAACGGCTACTCGCTGATGGTGCCGCTGATGGTCGTGTCGGCATTGTCGCTGGCAATCAACAGGGTGTTCTTCAAGGAGTCGATTTACACGCAAAGCATAGCAGAAAAAGGTGTAAAGGTGTCGTTCAATAAAGATGAAACCATCCTTAACATGATGACTTCCAGTCACTTAATTGAGACGAACTTCAATACAATACGTCCAGATAAGACCCTTGGCGATTTGGTGAAAATCATAGCTTCGTCGCAAAGAAACATTTTCCCAGTTGTGGCTGAAGATGGCGAGTTTAAAGGTCATATCCTGTTCGACGACGTGCGGCAGTTTATGTTTGATACCTCGCTTTACGGCACTTCTGTCGAGAAAATCATGGTTTATCCTGATTATGTTATCAATTACGATGAGCCAATGGAGAGCATCGTGCAGAAATTCGAGGAGTCGCACAAATACAATATCGTGATAGTCGATAACGGAAAATATCTCGGTTACATTTCCCGTGCCAATGTGTTCACTGCTTATCAAGCTACTCTGAAGGAGATTTCCGCGGAATAGACTTTTTGTGATGAAACCTGTCATTCCATAGAGCCCACATCAAAAAGATAACAACGTAGAACATCACTTTAAAGATTCCGTCGTGAGCTAACGCGAAATCATGTGGGAAAGGTCTTAAAAACAAAGCGATTCCGACTATTCTCACTACATTTGTGAACTCAACAATGACGAGGCCGAGCGGGATATACCAAGCTTTGTGTTTCCATGGTCCAGGGAAGATTAGCATGAGGAAAAGCCAGTGCATCCATTGCTTGAGGCTGGTGCATTCCGGTGCCACCGTTACCATCGAATATGTTCCTTCATTGTTCATGAAAGCTATTGTCTGGTCTTTCGTAAAGAAATCCATCCTGAAAATATGCTCTAAAGTCCATGTGCTTTGGTCGAAAAGCAAGGCCGAAGCCCAGGCGAAGAGTTTGTCGACGGTGCCTTTTATTGGCCAATAATCGAGCTTGTAATTCCAAATATTATATAGTAAATGGAAACTGAAAATCAGCACAAAAAATAGTCCCACGTCGAACAGCGACTGATAGCGCTTATCGGCGTAAAGCTCTTTAATCCTATCTTTATTTATACTTTTCAACTATCAACTCTAAACTATTTAATGCGGTATCCAACAGTTAATTGCACAGCGCTTGTTGTCGATTTCGCATCTTTGTAATTATATTTAACTTCCTTTTCATCTTTAAGATAATAAGGAGTTTTGACCTTCAAAACATCCATGAAACCTAGCGAATAACGTGCTGAGAAAAATATTTTGTTCCAATAGTAAGTTATACCTCCAAGAGCGCTGAGATTCAACGGGTTATATTCTTTATCGCTATCGTAAACGGTCGATTCTCGAAGAATTCCGAGTTCGCCGTCTTTTATCATTCTAAAGCAATAGCTGGGTTGCACGCCAAGGTCAACCGAAAGATATTTTATTGGCTGAATCTTCACGATAACCGCAGCGCTAAAATTGCTTATTCTCATGTTCGCCTTGTAATCGTATGTGGTGATTTCTCCATGATAATCAGTTTGGTCGACAGAGCCTTTCAGCTTGTAACCATATTGATTATAAAGGAGTTCGAACTGAAGACCAATCAAATCGCTAGCCTTATACTCATAAAATCCCCCGATGATGAATCCGCCATTCGGTTTGACGGAAGCATTGCTAACAATAGGAAATGCTGCATCATATCCAGTGGTGTCGTGGCTTGATGGATTGATGATAGGAGTCGGAGTAGGCCGTCTGCTGTCGTCATAATAAAAACCCTTGTCGATGTTCATCTTGTTAACGCTACCGCCCAAGAACAGTCCCCAATGCGATTCCTCCTGAGCTGAAATTTTCAGTCCGAATATTGCCAAAAGGCAGATTAAAAACGTAAGTTTCTTATTCATTTTCCAAAAAAAATTTTTACAAAAGTAAGCAAAAAAAATAAAAGTAGTATATTTGTAAGTTTTTTTTAATGAAATTTTTATGGATTTGAGAGTCACATGCATTCAGAGCGACGTCATCGCGAGAGATCCGGAGGCTAACCGCCGTCATCTTGACGAGATGCTGAAAAACGTTGAAAACACTGATATTATCGTGTTTCCGGAGACGTTCACGACGGGCTTTCCTGCCGATCCGAATGAGTTTGCTGAAGAGGTTGACGGCGTGACGATGCAATGGATGCGCGAGAAGGCAAGAGAGAAAAATTGTGCTGTTTGCGGGACTATCATTTTGAATAACAACGGTTTTTATAACTCGTTCGTCTGGATGCAGCCCGACGGCAAATATTACCTTTATAATAAGAGGCATCTGTTTACGATGGGAGGCGAATTGGGTTTGAACCCAGGCGAGGAGCGCATCACGATTGAGTGGAAAGGCTGGAGAATCAGGCCGTTTGTGTGCTACGATCTGCGTTTTCCGGTGTGGGACAGAAACAGCTTCAAAGATGGTAAATTTGAGTACGATATAGCGATTTTCACGGCTGAGTGGCCAAAGAAGAAATCGGAGGTTTGGAATACATTGTTAAGGGCGCGAGCTATTGAAAATCAAGCGTTTGTGGTAGGAGTGAACAGAGTCGGAATCGACGATAGCAACATCGAATACAAAGGCGAAAGCATGATTTTGAATGTGAAAGGACGTGTGGTGGAGCAGGCTCAGCCAGGCGAAAGTGTTTTCACAGCGGAACTGAGTGAGTTTGAGCTGGAGGCGTTCCGTGAATACTTTAGAGTATCAAAAGATTGGGATTAAATTATATACTATGGACATTATCATTGCAGGTGACGGTGAAGTTGGCATGCACTTGGCGGAGGCCTTGGAGCGCAGCGACCATAACATCACCATCGTGGACCCTCACGAGGAGCTTCTGAAGATGATGGAGTCGCACTCCGACCTTATGACGATTGCCGGAGACTCCACATCTATCAAGGTTTTACAGAAAGCCAACGTGAAGAAGGCCGACATGGTCATTGCGGTGCTTCACGACGAGCATATCAACCTCTTGACAGGTATTTTGGCGAAGAAACTCGGAGCCAAACGAGTCATCGTGCGCGTCAACACCATGGAGAACCTCAGCGCGGAGTCGTGGCGAATATATCAGGACCTTGGCATCGACGGCATAATTTCTCCAGAAGACATTGCTGCTCAAGAGATTATCACCTTGCTAAAGCAGACGGCGGCGACAGAAGCCTACGACTTTGCAGGCGGAAGGCTAGAGATGTATATGATGAAACTTGACGAGAACGCCAAGGTGATTGACAAGAGCCTGGCTGAGCTCGCTGAGCGCTTCAAACACCTCGACTTCAAGCTCGTGGCGATACACCGCAGGCAGAACACCTTCATCCCGCACGACGGCGACACCTTGAAGGCCGGCGACATGGTTTATGTGATCACCAAACCGAGCGCCATACGCGAGCTGATGCAGATGAGCGGCAAGAAGAAATACGACATCCGCAACGTAATGATTATAGGCGGCGGTCGTGTTGGTCGTATCACCGCGAAACGCCTCGAAAACGACATGGACATCAAAATTATCGAGATGGACAAAAATCGTTGTTATGAACTGACGAATTCGTTATCTAACACATTGGTAGTCAATGCTGATGCTCGTGATGTTGACATGCTTGAGGAAGAAGGAATCAAGAGTGTGGACGCGTTTATTGCTGTGACTGAAAACACCGAGACAAATATCTTGACGTGTTTGCAGGCTAAAGCTTACGGAGTGAAGAAGACAATTGCTTTAGTCGATAACATCGATTATATTGATATCTCCCAAAGCATTGGTATTGATACGATTATCAATAAAAAGTTGATTGCGGCGAGCTACATCGTGCGCTACACTTTGGGCGACAACGTCTCGACTTTGAAGTGCCTGAGCGGCATCGATGCCGATATTATGGAATTCATGGTTCCCGATGGCTGTTTGGCTACCATGCGACCAATCAATAGGTTACACGTTCCAGAGGGTGCTATCATAGGTGGTATCATCCGCGGTGAAGTGAGCTACATCGCCACTGGTGACTTCCAAATCGAAGCAGAAGACCGTGTTGTTGTGCTTGCATTGCCTAATGCGATTAAGGAGGTTGAGAAACTGTTTAGATAGTATAATCTCTCGCAGATAACGCAGAGGACGCTGAAAATTTCTTCCACAGGATTTAGTTCGCTAAAGCGAACAGATCACGCAGATTATTAGTTCTGCGAAATCTGCGAAATCTGCGAGAAACAAAAGGAAGAATAAATATGAAGCGAATCCCTGTTTTTGTAAAGATAACTTTCAAACTATACCTTCTGCTGATTGCGATATATTTTGCATTCAGAGCGGCACTGCTTTTGTTGAACATCGATCGTGTTGGCGAAACTACGTTTTGGGAGGTTTGCCAAGCTTTTGTGATGGGCGTCCGCTTCGATATCGTTACTATTGGATTTGTAATTGCAATACCAACAATAGTTTTAACGTTTTTTTCATTTTTCGGCAAGAAAAGCAGGCTCTTTGAACAAATTTACACTTGGGTTTTAACTGTTTGTTTTACAATAACTTTCGGTATTTGTGCAGCTGATATCCCATATTTTGACCAGTTCTTTGACAGGTTTAATATCACCGCGTTTGAGTGGATGGCTACGGGCGACAGCGTCTTCGTTTTCAAGATGATTTTCGAGGAGCCGACATATATTTTGATGATGCTTCCGGTTCTGGCTTGCGGTTTCATTTTCTGGTTCTTCGCGCATAGAATAATTAAACGCTCAACCGGCTGGGAATCAGTGAATTATGTGCATTATGGAGTTGCGACAGTGCTCCTTTGGGGACTCGTTTTCATCGGCATGCGCGGCCGTCTGAACGAGAAATCTCCTATCATGGTTGGCACGGCATATTTCTGCAACAACGCTATGCTCAACCAGCTCGGCTTGAACCCGAATTTCACATTGGCGAGAAGCTGGCTGGATAGCAAAGATCCTGACAATCAGAAGGTTGTATTTATGTCGGATTATGATGCTATAACTAATGTGCAGAAGAATCTTGGGATTGAGAATCCGGATAAAGAATTTCCGATAGCGAGAGAAGTTGTAAATGACACTGTTTCAAACGATTACAACGTCATTGTGGTGATAATGGAAGGCATGAGCTACAACAAAACCGCTCATGGTGGTAACACCCGAAATCTCACGCCATTTTTGGATTCATTGATGTGTAACTCATTGAGTTTTAATAATTGTTACACTACTGGCACGCATACTTACTGTGGAATTTACAGCACTTCGGTGTCGTATCCTGTGGTGTTCCGCAACCATGCCTTGAAGCGGATTCCGGTTTTGCAGTACGACGGATTGGCTGCCACTTTGCAGAAAAACGGCTATCAGACTGCTTATTTCACCACTCACGACAAGGAGTTCGACAATGTGGCCGGATTTTTGACCCAGAATGGCGTTGAGCGTATCATCTCGCAGGCCGATTATCCAGTTTCGGAGGTTAAGACAACGCTTGGCGTTCCTGACGATTACATGTTCCGTTTTGCCATGCCTATTTTTGACGAAATGGCCAATAATAACAGGCCTTTCTGCGTGACGATGATGACTGCTTCCGACCATGGTCCATTCTACATTCCCGACTATTTCAAGGCTAAAAATGACGACATTAGATATCAGATTACGGAGTATGCCGACTGGTCGCTGCGCCGTTTTATCGAGATGGCGTCCGAAAAGCCTTGGTTTGACAATACTTTGTTCGTTTTCGTGGCCGACCACGGCGCCGCTCTGGACACCGACTATTCCATTCCGTTGAGCTATTTCCATACGCCATTGGTGTTTTACATGCCGAAACATTTGCAAGCTATTGAATGTGAGGCGATTGCAAGTCAGATGGATGTCTTCCCGACGGTGATGGGAATTTTAGGAAAAACGTATGTCAACAATACTTTTGGAATCGATTTGCGGAGCGAGGGCAGGAGGTATGCATATTTCATGGGCGACGACAAATATGGTGTCATCAATGGCGAGTGGTTGCTCATAAACAAGCCGTCGGAGGAGCAAAAAGGTTTGTACAAATACGTCGAAAAAGAGAAGAAAAATTACATTTTGGACTATCCTGAGATTGCCAACGAGATGCAAAAATACGCTGAATCGTCATGGCAAGTCAGTGATTATCAACAAGATAAGAAAAAAACGAAATTTTTGTCGCACGAATAAAAATTATGTGTAATTTTGCGGTCGGAAATGCCCAATGGTGTAATTGGCAACACGACTGACTCTGGATCAGTAAAGTCTAGGTTCGAACCCTGGTTGGGCAACAAATCGGAAAGTTGAGATGTTGAAAAATATCTCAACTTTTTTTTATTTTCTCGTCGAACCTATTTAATTTTTATTTAACTTTGCAATTGACTATTTTCCGCATAGAATTGGCGTATAATGATGAACCAATTTGACTGGAAAACCCCAATATGGTTGTGTAAATAATTGAAATCCAATAACTTAGACGATTTCGATGTCCCCGAGATATGCTCGGTACTGTAGCTGTGCCCTTTATTATTTATGGAAGAATTCAGAAAAAAAGAGGTTGCGTGGTATGTTTTGCGCGTCACATATCAGCGTGAAATAACAGCTGCAAAGGCGTTGGAAGAGATGCAGATTGAGCATTACGTGCCTACAGTAAGGACTAGAATTCGCAATGAGAAAGGGATTTCGATAGGATGGAAGACCGAGCCGCTGATTCACAACTACATTTTCATCAACGACTCGTATGAAAATATCTTGAGACTTAAGCAGACCAAACTCGATTATCTGCGTTTCGTAATGGGGAAAGGTAAAGACGGCTTGTTGAGCGAGCCGCAGTATGTGCCCGACAAGCAGATGAACGACTTTATCAAAGTGGTTCGCACAATTGGATTCAAGCCGGTAGACGTGAACATTGATCTTCGCAAAGGCGACCGCGTCAGAGTGTTGACTGGTCCGTTTGAAGGAGTTGAAGGCGTTTTCATCAAGATGCCGACCCGACATGAAAAGCGAGTAGTCATTAAAATTGAAGGCGTCGCTGCCGTTGCCACGATGGCGTTGAGCGCAAGTGATATAGAAAAAATTTAAAAGTATTAAATCAATGAAAGGCATAGTTCTCGCTGGAGGTTCCGGCACACGTTTATATCCAATAACAAAAGGCGTCAGCAAGCAACTCTTGCCTATATACGACAAGCCGATGGTTTATTATCCTATCAGCGTATTGATGCTGGCGGGGATTAGAGATATTTTGATTATCTCCACGCCTTACGATTTGCCTGGATTTAAGCGTTTGCTTGGTGATGGCAGCGATTATGGCGTGCATTTCGAGTATACAGAGCAGCCTTCACCCGATGGTTTGGCGCAAGCTTTTATCATAGGCGAGAAGTTTATTGGAAACGACAGCGCCTGCTTGGTTTTGGGCGATAACATATTCCACGGAAGCGGCCTCACAAAGATGCTCAAGGAAGCTGTGAGAGAGGCGGAACAGAATAAGAAAGCGACAGTTTTCGGATATTGGGTCTCGGATCCTGAACGTTACGGTGTGGCGGAGTTTGACAAACAAGGCAATTGCCTAAGTATCGAAGAGAAGCCGAAGAATCCGAAGAGCAATTACGCTGTTGTTGGCTTGTATTTCTATCCGAATAAAGTTGTTGAAGTTGCAAAAAATATCAAGCCATCAGCACGTGGAGAATTAGAAATCACGACTGTCAACCAGCGTTTTCTTGAAGATGGAGAGTTGAAAGTTCAAGTCTTCGGAAGAGGTTTTGCGTGGCTCGATACAGGAACGCACGATTCATTAAGCGAGGCTTCAACCTTTGTTGAGGTTATTGAAAAGCGCCAAGGCCTTAAGATTGCTTGTCTGGAAGGCATTGCATATCGTAACGGTTGGATTACCGAGGAAAAGATGCGTTCTCTTGCCCAGCCGATGCTGAAAAACCAGTACGGACAGTATCTGTTGAAGGTGATTGACGAGATGAAAAACGAAATAAACTCTGAAACATTTAAAGAATAATAAAACATTACACTATGGAATTAAAAGGAAGTAAAACCGAAAAGAATCTCATGGAGGCCTTCGCTGGCGAATCCATGGCACGCAACAAATACACATATTTTGCTTCAAAGGCCAAGAAAGACGGCTATGTCCAGATTTCGAAGATTTTTGAGGAGACGGCAGCCAACGAGCAGGAACATGCCAAGATTTGGTTTAAATATCTGCATGACGGCGATGTGCCTGGCACAGAAGACAATTTGAAAGCTGCCGCTGAAGGCGAGAACTTCGAGTGGACCGACATGTACGCCCGCATGGCTAAAGAAGCCCGCGAGGAAGGTTTCAACGAGATCGCCGCGAAGTTTGAGATGGTGGCTGCCATCGAGAAGGAGCACGAGGAACGTTATAAAAAACTTTTGAACAACATAAAAGAAGGCGTCGTCTTCTCTCGTGACGGCGACAGAATCTGGAAATGCTCAAATTGCGGTCACATTGTGATTGGTAAGAAAGCTCCGCAGATCTGTCCTGTTTGCAACCATCCGCAGGCGTATTTCGAGATAAATGCGGAGAATTATTAAACTCGTTGGAAGTTGGCTGAACTAATTAAATATGAATTACGATCATTTTCACTTCTATGAAATACTTGGTGCTTGATACAAATGTTTATCTTCACTACAAGGATTTTGAACAAGTAGACTGGCAATCGCTTGTTGGTGACGATGTTACAATTTGTGTTCCAGCAGTTGTATTAGGAGAGATAGACAAGCATAAAGATCAAAATAGAGGAAAGATTCAAAAACGTGCAAAAAAACTGTCATCACGTTTTTACGAAATATTTTTGCTGAATGCGGAAACGGCAATTGCTGTGAAAGAGATGGATAATCCACCATCAACAGCATTTGATGACACTAAATATCATAAGGACATAAATGACGATTGGATTATTCTTTCAGCACTTCATTCATCGTATGATTTTTCCGATATTATCATCGTTTCTGGTGACAATGGTTTGTTATTGAAAGCGAAACATTCGGGTTTAGGCTTCTTTAAAATGCCAGACGATTTACGAATATCAGAAGAACTGTCTGAAGAGGAAAAGGAAATAAAAAAATTAAAGGAACGACTTGCAAAACATGAGGCAAGACTCCCTCAACCATTAATTGAGTTTGAGAATCGAACAGACCATCTTGTTATACATAAACCTGCATTTATTGATATTAGAGGGCAACTTGATATTTATGAAACCCAGCTAAAAGAAGAGCATCCATATCGAACAGATATGAATAATGTCAGATGGCAAACGCGTTCGATTAATCGTGTTGCTGATTATAACGAAAAGCTAGACGATTATTATAAGAAGAAGATAGAATTAAAAAGGAGACAACTAGAAAAGGAATTGTTGGATCAGCGTTTTGTAAGGATTGATTTTTGGCTGGGCAATATTGGTACTTCGTCATTGGGCGAAACTGTGGTTTTTATAACATTTCCTTCAAATGTTGCATTATATGACGAAGATAGTAAAACAAGTTTCACACTCGAAGATCCCAAAGAGCCACTTCTGAACGATAGCCGAGACAACATTATGGAAAATTTTGCATCTGTTTTGGATTATCATGACAAAGAATATGAAGATATTGAGATGTGGGATGTTGACAAGATGCTTGACAATCATAAATTGAATTATAGTTCATCAAAACTGGTACATAATTTATGCACTAAAATAACTACAAAAGAACCTATTTATGTAGATTTAGTACAATGTGGAAACTTTATTGTAAAATGGACTGTTTTTGATTCAGAATTGATTGAGCCCGTAAATGGGGAATTACATGTGATTATTGAAGAAGCCAATCTTAACAATCAAAATTGATAAACATTATTATGAAAAACTTACTAACACTTTCAATTATGTGTCTTTGTTTTTTCACTGGCTGCAAGGCGCAGTCGAAGGTTGACAATTCAGTGTCAGGCGATTTGAACCTCGACAAATATCTCGGAACATGGTATGAAATCGCCCGTTTTGACCATAAGTTCGAGCGTGGAATTCAATTATGCAAAGCCCAGTATTCACTGCGTGAAGACGGCAAAGTAGCTGTGCTGAACACTGGAATTAAAGACGGCAAGCCAAGCGAGGCAAAAGGTAAGGCTAAGTTTACTGACAATCCAAGAATCTTGAGAGTTTCGTTCTTTGGTCCATTCTACGGTGACTACAGAATCATGCTATTGGATGAAGATTATCAATGGGTTTTGGTAGGCGGCAACGATGAGAGTTACTTGTGGATACTTTCACGTACACCAAAACTAACAGATGATGTAAAAGATATCGTCCTCGCCGAAGCAACAAGAAGAGGGTACGATGTGCAGAAGTTGATTTGGGTGGAGCAGGAATAAAAATAACAATTATATATGAACAATCAAACAACAACTAGCAACGAGGCAGTCCTCAGCAGTAGCGAAGGCTTCACAGCTTTCAGCTTCGGGGGGTATAATATCCGCTTTCGTGCGCCTTATAGCCTTGAGCGCTATGTTGACGTTGTGACATGGGACGACGGCTACCTAGTTGTGATGGCCAAATATAAGCACAATGCCGAGCTTGAAGAGGAATATATTGATCTCAAGCCAATCCTTGAAGGTTTGTATATCGACCCCACCGCTTTTTTGAAACCTATCAAAAACGTACGTATAGATTATGCCTGATATCAAAACCATTGCCGACAAGGCTGACTTTATCGTCAACGGATATGCTTTTACTCGTGAGGACGATTGTATAAAAGTGCTCAATCTCAACACTCCTGACAAGGCCGTTGTGTTTAGCGTTGCTGGCGAGGTGCTTGAAACCACTATGGACGACATAGAACTCTTCATTGTGAGCCGTTACTTGAAGCAGAACCTTAAATATATGGAGGATTGAGCCATGCCGAAGTATTACGATTTCAAGGTGGTGGGTTATTACCTCTATTTTACGTCGTTCTGTGTTGTTGAGTGCATGCACGTTCATGCCAGCGATAGTAAGCTTACCGAGGGTGGTTCGGCAAAGTTCTTTGTTAAGAGCAACGGTGATGCGGTACTTCAAAATCGTGGCATTCTCAGCGACCGTGAGATATCACGTATCACAGAGTTTATCAAAGATCACTACCAGGAGATGTACCTCCGCTGGTCGCAATACAGTAAGAAAGGGTATTACGAGAAGTAAGCACTGTACTTTAGCCTAAAGCATAGTATTAATGATTTAAGACAAAGTGAAAGAGACTGTTTTAGCTTGGGCTTTGAAAAGAGGATATGATTAGAAAACTTGATTAAGGTAGAGCAGGAATAAATCATTTGTATAAATATTATAAGTATGACTACTCAAGAGTTTATATTTGATTTACCTTTATATACAAAGATTAAATTGTCTGGCAATAGTATATTGGATGATTTAACAAATAGTTATACTCATATTGACGGATATAATTCATTGAAAAGTGTTGATTCTACTTTCAGGTTGGATCAGCAAATAGACTCTAAATATTTACCATCTCAAGGTACAAAAACCGTGTGTTTCGTTTGTCAGCGTTATGGAGACCGTTTTTATGTAATGGTTCATTTTGATAAGCAAGAAGATTATATAGAAAAAGTTGGTCAATATCCTTCTATGGCAGACATACATATTGCTCAAGTTAAACAATATAAAAAAGTACTTGGAGAGTCTTATATTAATGATTTTACTAAAGCTATAGGACTGGCTGCTAATGGTATAGGAACAGGGTCGTTTGTTTATTTACGTCGTGTTTTCGAGCATTTGGTTGAGGAAATTGCAGCAGAAGCAATCAAAAAAGGAGAGATTGACAAAACGCAGTTCGAAACAAGTAAAATGGATAATAAACTTAAACTTCTGTCTAATCATTTGCCAGACGTAATTATGGAGAACAAACCTTTATACGGAGTATTAAGTGCGGGTATCCATACATTAACAGAGGAAGAGTGTTTGAATTGTTTTTCTATCGTTAGAGCTGTGATAGAACTTATTCTTGACGACCGAGAACATGTTCGTCAGATGGAGGAGAAAAAGAAGAATGCAAGAAATAAATTGGGTGAGATAGCTGGAGAAATAAAAAAATCTTCTTAATTATTGATGCTATTTATTATAGTTTGATGTAAGATGAGAGTTTTATATTTGTTTGGTAACGGATTTGATTTGCATGTGGGGCTGAATACTGGCTATCCTGATTTTTTAAGGTATTACCTCGACCAACCTTATCCTGAAGCTTTGAGCGATATAGATAAGGTCTGTATCAAACGCCTCAAGGATGATATAAATAAAAGATTTAACCTTTGGTCACAGTTGGAACTGCGTTTTGGGAAACATATGGCCCAACTTGGAAAAACAAGTTCAGATATGCGTCGAATGCAGTTCGAGTTCGATATTATTAATGATGACATTCGCGAAAAGCTTTCAGAGTATATTGCCGATCAAGATAAACGCAGTTTCTTTGCTGATAATGCGAAGAAACAGTTCTTAAACGACATTGTTGCTCCCGAGCGTCATCTGCGCGATTTTGAAAAGGAACAAATTGATAATAATAGAAAAAACATTTGGCTTAGAACCCCCAATGTAATTGACATTATTACATTCAATTACACTCGAACCATTGAGCATCTTATTGGGCAATTCCCAGTTCAAACCTCAAGTTATGAGATTCACGAACCGATTCATGTTCACGGCTATTACGACTCTCGTATGGTTCTGGGTGTGAACGACGCTTCGCAAATTGAGAACGACCAACTGCGCAAACTCACTTATATCACTAATGCTTTGGTAAAACCGGCGAACAACCATACATACGGTGTTGCTCACACCAACAAGTGTAGTTCACTTATAAACAATGCTCAGTTAATTTGTTGTTATGGCCTTTCCTTTGGCGAGACAGATAAGCTTTGGTGGAAAAAGATTTGTGATGAATTGCATAGCAGAAACGACTTATATGTGATTATATATTCACATGTTGATAAGATGCTTAATTTTGCAAATAACGGTCACAAGTTGGAATACCAAATGCAGATAGAAAAAGACAAGTTAATGACCAATGCTGGGCTGGAAGAGCCTCTTAAAAGCAGTATAGCTCAACGTATCTTTGTGTCAATATACGATTCAATTTTCAACATAAAGGTCGACGATCGCACGCCTGAAGAAAAGCTAATGGGCAAGTCTGCTCCTAATACGTTAGAGCGACTTGTCGAAACAATGGAAGCTATTAGTTCTAAAAATAAGAAATAATGATCTTCGACCACCTCTCCAACATATCTCTTTACAAAGGTTTATCACCTGATATCTATGCAGGATTGGAATTTTTGCACCAGCTATCTCCTGATATCGCTCCTGGCACCTATCAGATTACTTCTCGGGTGAAAGCCATAGTCTCTGAATATGAAACTAAGGTTAAGAACGAGGTCGGCTTCGAGGCGCATAGGAAGAACATCGACATACAGTATCTTTTGAAGGGTGAGGAGCGGATTGCTTGTATGCCGATAGAAAAGTTGACCGAGACAGAGCCTTATAGCGAAGAAAAGGATGCGGCTTTCTATGCTGCAGAGGGTGTTGCGGCACAAACGATGACAATTGGCAATGGCTACTTTGCCATATTCTTTCCGCAAGACGGTCACATGCCGCAGTTGTGTGTCGATGAGCCTCAGATGGTAAAGAAAGTGGTGGTGAAAGTGGTTGTTGGATAAAGGAGGATGGGACGAATAAATGATGAAATAAATAAAAATAAAAACAACAATATATGACCTATCGTGCAAGCCGAGGGCAGCAAGCTCGCTTATTGCCGAGGCGCAGCCGATAGTGCATGTTAAAAACAAAGTTTTGAATATGAAAATTTCAGTAGCAGGAACAGGTTATGTGGGATTGAGCATTGCTACCCTTTTGGCGCAGCACCATCAGGTTACTGCTGTTGATGTCATTCCTGAAAAAGTGGAGAAAATAAACAAGAAACAGTCTCCTATTCAGGATGAATACATAGAAAAGTATTTTGCTGAGAAAGAGCTGAACCTTACTGCGACGCTTGATGCCGAAAAAGCTTATAAATCAGCCGATTTCATAGTAATTGCAGTTCCGACCAACTACGATCCGCATACTAATAACTTCAACACATCTCATGTCGAGGAAGTTATTGAAGAAGTTCTTTCGGTTAATCCGAAGGCTGTGATGGTTATCAAGAGTACCGTACCGGTTGGTTATACCGATAGCCTTTACGCGAAATACGGCAACATCAATCTGCTGTTTTCACCAGAGTTTCTGCGTGAAAGCAAGGCTTTATACGATAATCTTTATCCTTCAAGAATAATTGTTGGTCATCCGGCGAGCCTTAAAAAAGAAGCCGACGCCTTCGCCAACATCTTGAAAGAAAGTGCATTAAAGCCAGATGTGCAAGTTTTGTTAATGGGCTTGAAGGAAGCCGAAGCGGTCAAACTCTTTGCCAACACTTATTTGGCATTAAGAGTAAGCTTCTTCAACGAGCTTGATACATACGCCGAGGTTAAAGGTCTCGACACTCAAGCAATTATCGATGGAATTTGTTTAGACCCAAGAATTGGTTCGCACTATAACAACCCTTCGTTCGGTTATGGCGGCTATTGCTTGCCAAAGGATACAAAACAGTTGCTTGCCAACTATGCCAACGTGCCTCAGAATATGATGAGCGCTATTGTTGAAAGTAACAGAACTCGTAAGGATTTCATTGCCGATCAAGTCTTGAAGAAAGCAGGCTACTACGACTATTTCGACAACGGTAGCTACAATGCCAAGGAAGAAAAAGAATGCGTTATCGGAGTGTATCGTTTGACGATGAAGTCGAATTCAGATAACTTCCGCCAATCGTCAATCCAAGGTGTGATGAAACGTGTGAAAGCCAAAGGCGCAAAGGTTATCATCTACGAGCCGACGTTGAACGACGGAGAAACCTTCTTCGGCAGCCTAGTGGTGAACGACTTGAAGAAATTCAAGCAGCAAAGCCAAGCTATTATTGCAAACCGATATGATAGTTGCTTGGACGATGTTGCGGAGAAGGTTTATACGAGGGATATTTTTAAGAGAGATTGATAGCGAAAAACAATTGTTTTTACAGCCCAATATTCGTACCAAGTTCAAATCATGTTCGAAGGACGGTGGAGGATATGGGACGAAGAAAGATATAAAATTTGACTAATATGAAAAAAATAATGCTTGTTTTCGGCACTCGTCCTGAGGCAATCAAGATGTGCCCGTTGGTGAAGGAGTTTCAGAAATATCCGAAGGATTTTGAAACTATAGTGTGCGTTACGGGGCAACACCGTGAAATGCTTGACCAGGTGCTTAAGATATTTGAGGTTACACCTGATTATGACCTCAATATTATGAAGCAGGGGCAGGATTTGTACGATGTGACGGCACGTGTGCTGACAGGAATGCGCGATGTTTTCAAAGAGTGTAAGCCTGATGTGGTGCTTGTACATGGCGATACAACAACTTCTACGGCTGCCGCTCTTGCAGCGTTCTATCAGCAGATTCCTGTGGGACATGTCGAGGCAGGTCTGCGTACACATAATATATATAGTCCTTGGCCGGAGGAGATGAACCGGCAGATAACAGGAAGGATTTCGGAATACAACTTTGCTCCGACACCACTTTCTGAGCGAAATTTGAAGGAAGAGAAAACGTGGGGCAAAATTTATATTACAGGCAACACTGTGATAGATGCATTGCATGTGGTAGTTGATAAATTGAAAAGCGACAAGAATCTTGCAAACGAGCAAATAAAGATTCTTGCTGATGCCGGTTATGATGTTACAAGACTTGATAATGGTAGAAAGTTGGTGCTTATTACGGGGCATCGTCGCGAGAATTTTGGTGAAGGATTTATCAGTATGGTAACAGCCATGAAAGATCTCTCGGAGAAATATCCTGATGTTGATTTTGTGTATCCTATGCATCTCAACCCCAACGTGCGCAAACCAATTCATGAGGTTTTCGGTGAGAATTTGACAGTTTATAAGAACTTCTTCTTTATTGAACCTTTGCAATATCTGGAATTTGTGTATTTGATGGAAAAATCGACAGTTGTCCTTACAGATAGCGGTGGCATTCAGGAAGAGGCTCCGGGACTTGGCAAGCCAGTACTCGTAATGAGAAATACGACTGAAAGACCAGAAGCTTTGGATGCAGGCACAGTTAAACTTGTGGGTACTGACCACGATTTGATTGTTAGCGAAGTCAGCAAATTATTAGACGATAAAGCATATTACGACAAGATGAGCCATGCCGTTAACCCTTATGGCGATGGTCTTGCTTGCGGAAGAATAGTTAATGCATTGAAATAATTAAAAACAAAAAATATGATAAACGTTATCGGACTCGGCTATATCGGACTGCCGACAGCACTTATGATGGCTTCGCACGGTGTTGAGGTCATCGGAACAGACTATAACAAGGAGCTCGTTGCCACATTGAATGCCGGCAAGACCACTTTCAAGGAAGATGGTTTGGATGAACTCTTCAATGCGGCATTGAAAGCTGGCATAAAGTTTACAACCGAATATCAGAAGACTGACATGTACATCGTGTCGGTTCCTACACCATATGATAAATTCTCAAAAAAAGTTGATGCTTGCTACGTTGTTGCAGCGGTGAAGGAAGTAATGAAAGTTTGTCCTAAAGGCGCAACTGTGGTGGTTGAATCAACAGTTTCTCCAGGTACTATGGATAAATATGTACGTCCAGTTATTGAGGCTAATGGCTTTAAGATTGGTGTGGATATCAATCTTGTTCACGCTCCTGAACGTATTATCCCTGGCAACATGGTTTATGAGTTGCTTCACAATAACCGCACTATCGGTGCAGATAGCAAAGAGATTGGCGAGAAAGTGAAGAAATATTATGCCTCATTCTGCCAAGGCGAGATTGTCGTAACTGACATCCGCACTGCTGAGATGACGAAAGTGGTGGAAAATACCTATCGTGCTGTTAATATTGCTTTCGCGAATGAGCTTTCAAGAATCTGCCGTCACGACAATATGGATGTGTACGAGATTATCCGAATCTGCAACATGCATCCACGTGTAAACATTTTGCAGCCTGGTCCAGGCGTTGGCGGTCACTGCATCTCGGTTGACCCTTGGTTCTTGGTCGGCGATTATCCACAATTAGCCAAAGTTATTGACGAGAGTATGAAGACCAACGACTACCAGCCTGTGTTTGTTCTCGAAAGAATCCACGAGATTATGGAAGAGCACGGCATCACCGACAACCGCAAGGTTGGTCTGTATGGTCTGACCTACAAGGAGAATGTAGATGATATCCGTGAAAGTCCCACCCTTCAGATGCTCGACATTCAGGAACGTCACTTGGCCCGTCCGCTGAAAACATTTGACCCATTCTTCACTGAGAAGAAGATTGTTAAGAACCAGATCCTCGATTTCGACCAGTTCCTCAACGAGGTAGATATGGTTGTTCTCATGGTGAAGCATGATCACATCAAACAGAATTGGGACAAGCTGAAGGGGAAAGTTATTTTGGACTGCCATAATATTTGTCCGTTAAAAGGAGCATATCACATCTAATATCAATTATATGTATACACATCTAAAATTCCCCAAAGATACATTGTTTCTAGTCACAGGTGGTGCCGGGTTCATCGGCTCCAACCTCTGCGAGGCAATTTTAAAATTAGGTTATAAAGTCCGTTGCTTAGACGACTTGAGCACTGGCAAGCAGGCCAATGTGGATTTGTTTATCAATAATCCGAATTACGAGTTTATCAAGGGTGATATTAAAGACCTTGACTCTTGTATGAAAGCCTGTAAAGGTGTGGATTATGTCCTTAACCAGGCTGCATGGGGCAGTGTACCCCGTAGTATTGAAATGCCGCTGTTTTACTGCGCCAACAACATTCAGGGAACTTTGAATATGATGGAAGCAGCACGACAGAATGGCGTTAAGACTTTTGTGTATGCTTCTTCAAGCTCTGTTTATGGAGATGAAGCACACCTACCTAAGCAGGAGGGTGTTGAGGGGAATCTTCTTTCTCCATACGCATTGACAAAAAGAGCCGACGAGGAGTGGGCGAAGCAATATACCAGACATTATGGTCTGAAAACCATAGGCCTTCGCTATTTCAATGTCTTTGGTCGCCGGCAAGATCCAAATGGTGCATACGCTGCGGTCATTCCTAAGTTTATCAAGATGTTGATAAACAACGAACAGCCGACTATTAATGGTGATGGAAAGCAAAGCCGTGACTTTACCTACATTGAGAATGTCATTGAAGCTAACCTAAAAGCCTGTCTATCTCCAGATGAAGCAAGTGGCGAAGCTTTCAACGTGGCATACGGCGGCCGCGAATATCTCATTGACATTTACTTCGACCTCACAAAGGCGCTTGGAAAAAATATCGAGCCTATTTTCGGTCCCGACAGACCAGGTGATATAAAACATTCAAATGCAGACATTTCAAAAGCAAAGAAACTATTGGGGTATAATCCGGAATATGACTTTGCTAGAGGATTGAATGAGGCTATCGAATGGTATAAAGCTAATTTATAAAAAACAGAATTATAGAATAATCAATAAAAATAAATTATGAAAGACACAAAAATATGCGTTATAGGCTTAGGCTATGTGGGTCTTCCGCTTGCACGCCTTTTCTCAACAAAATACCCGACTGTGGGTTTTGACATGAACCAAAAGCGTTGCGATGCTTTGATGGCTGGTCATGATGCTACCCTCGAAGTAGCTGACGAGTTGCTGCAAGATGCCATCAAGAACCATGGCTTTATTTGCACCAGCGATATAGATAAAATCAAGGATTGCAACTTCTACATCGTGGCTGTTCCTACACCTGTCGATAGCGATAATAATCCTGACCTCACTCCTTTGGTAGGTGCAAGCACCACTGTTGGCAAGGTTATTGGTAAAGGTGACGTGGTGGTTTACGAATCTACCGTCTATCCTGGCGTTACCGAAGATGAGTGCATCCCTGTTGTCGAAAAAGTCAGTGGTCTGAAAATGAACGTTGACTTTTACGGTGGCTACAGCCCTGAGCGTATCAACCCAGGTGACAAGCAGCACACCGTGGAGCATATCAAAAAAGTGACTTCTGGTTCGACACCCGAGATCGGAAAGTACATCAACGAAGTTTACAGCAGTGTGATTACAGCCGGAACTCATCTTGCCCCGACTATGAAGGTTGCCGAGGCTGCCAAGGTGATTGAGAACTCACAGCGTGACATCAACATCGCTTTCGTGAACGAGTTGAGTAAGATCTTTAATAAGATGGGCATCGATACATTGGACGTATTGGAAGCTGCTGGAACCAAGTGGAACTTTCTGCCATTTCGTCCGGGTTTGGTAGGTGGCCACTGCATCGGTGTTGACCCCTATTATCTTGCACAATGCGCCCAGCGTCATGGCTACAACCCTGAAATTATCCTCGCCGGTCGTCGTATGAACGATGGAATGGGCGAATATGTTGCCACCGAGACCATCAAACTTATGCTGAAGAAAGGCATTCAAGTGCTGAATAGCAACATCCTCATTCTTGGTTTCACTTTCAAGGAGAACTGTCCCGATGTTCGCAACACCAAGGTCATTGACATCTACAAGGCTTTGAAAGAGTATAACCTCAATATAACCGTTTACGACCCGTGGGCAAATCCTGCTATTGTGGAGCATGAATATGGTATCAAGGTTGTGAACGAGCTGCCCACTCAGAAGTTTGATGCTGCTATTGCCGCTGTTGCTCACAAGAAGTTTGAAGGTCTTGACGTACCTGCTCTGCTAAAGGAAAAGCACGTCATTTTTGATGTGAAGTGTACGTTGGATAGAAGTATCGTAGACGGAAGATTATAAACTATGTTCAACCTTGAAAAATTCATTGCTGATAGTGTCACTCATCGTCCCTCAAGCATGTTTAAGGGCGATATTCTGGCCAATGCTACGCGGCTAACGCAAGAAATAGAAGGCAAGTCGGTGTGTGTTATCGGCGGTGCTGGTAGCATCGGTTCTTCGTTTATCAAAGCCGTGTTGCGGTTTAGACCTGACAAACTTGTTGTCATCGACCTTAATGAGAATGGACTGGCTGAACTGACTCGCGATATTCGTTCTACTGAAGGACTATTTGTGCCGCAGGAGTACCGTGCTTATACACTCAATTTTGCTGACCCGATTTTCACAAGAATCTTTAGGGAAGAGAAGGGCTTCGACATCGTAGCCAACTTCTCTGCACATAAGCATGTGCGTAGCGAGAAGGATAAATATTCTGTCCAAGCTTTGATTGAAAATAACGACATCAAAGCCAAGCGGCTGATGGACTTACTTTGCGAGTTTCCACCCAAGCATTTCTTCTGTGTGAGTACTGACAAAGCGGCCAATCCCGTTAACATTATGGGTGCCAGCAAGCGCATTATGGAGGACTTGGTGATGGCCTATAACGACAAGTTCAAAGTGACTACGGCTCGTTTTGCTAATGTGGCTTTCAGTAATGGCTCCTTACCCGATGGTTGGTTACATCGCTTGCAGAAGAAACAACCCTTGGCTGCGCCCAACGATGTAAAACGTTACTTTGTCTCGCCTGAAGAAAGCGGACAAATCTGTATGTTGGCTTGCATCTTGGGCAATGGCGGCGAGGTCTTCTTCCCGAAGTTGGGCGAAGACCAAATGCTCACTTTCAGTGCCATCTGTGATGACTTTGTGAAGTCGGAAGGATTCCAAAAAAAAGAATGTGTCAACGATGTGGAAGCTAAGCGTTACGCTCATCAGATGTCGTACGACAGTGACACGTACCCTGTGGTTTATTTCACAAGCGATACTACAGGCGAGAAAGCCTATGAAGAGTTTTACGTTCCTGGCGAAAAGATTGACATGCAACGCTTCCAAGCTCTTGGTGTAGTGGAGCAAACCACTCGCCACAACATGGCCAATGTTAATGCTTTCTTTGAGAAATTGGAAGCCATCTTTGCCAAGGATGATTTTACCAAGGTACAGGTAGTGGAGGCTATTAAGGAGTTTATCCCGAACTTCGAACATGAAGAAAAAGGGAAGAATTTGGACCAGAAGATGTAAAACTTTATGTACGAGAAAACTATAAAATTTATCAAAGAACTCTATGGTAATCAAGAGTTTACCCCTCTTTCGGTGCCAAAATTCATCGGCAACGAAAAGAAATTCTTAAACGAGTGCATCGACACTACCTTTGTAAGCAGCGTGGGTAAGTTTGTTGATCGTTTTGAGAAAGATATGGCTGCTTACACGGGGGCCAAACGTGCGGTTGTCTGTGTGAGTGGTACAAACGCACTCCACATGGCCATGATGTTGGTGGGTGTAGAACGCGATGATGAAGTCCTTACCCAGGCGCTCACTTTCATTGCCACTTGTAATGCCATAAGCTACATCGGAGCTCACCCGGTCTTCATCGATGTGGATAAGAGTACAATGGGTCTTTCTCCTGATGCAGTGAAGGAATGGCTTGTAAAAAATGCTGAAATCAAGAATGGCCAGTGCTATGATAAGCACACAGGTCGCAGAGTCAAGGCCTGTGTGCCGATGCACACTTTTGGTCATCCTGTGCGCATCGAAGAATTGGCAGCCATCTGTGCAGAATGGCATATTGAGTTGGTGGAAGATGCTGCTGAGAGTGTTGGGAGCAAGTACAAAGGAATACACACCGGGTTGTTTGGTATCGTTGGTGCCTTAAGCTTCAATGGTAACAAGACCATTACCACAGGTGGTGGAGGTATGCTCCTTTTTATGGACGAAGAACTTGGCGCGTTGGCAAAACATCTCACCACCCAAGCCAAAGTTCCGCATCGTTGGGAGTTCAAGCATGACCATATTGGCTACAACTATCGTATGCCCAACATCAATGCAGCCCTAGGTTGCGCCCAATTGGAGCATTTGGATGAATATATTGCAGACAAGCGTGCAACAGCTGCTGCCTACGCTGAGTACTTCAAAAACGTAGATGGTATAGACTTCTTCACCGAGCCTGAAAACAGTTTCTCTAACTATTGGCTCAATGTGGTGATTCTGCCTGACCATGACAAACAATTGGAATTCCTTCAAGAAACCAACGACAATGGCGTAATGACCCGTCCTATTTGGGAGTTGATGAATCGTCTGCCCATGTTCGAGCATTGCCTGCACGATAGTTTGGAGAATACTATCTGGTTTGCAGACAGAGTGGTTAATATTCCAAGTTCTGTACGTTGCTTATAAATTGAGCTATGAGAAAACCTTTAATTCTTGTTGGAGGAGGCGGCCACTGCAAGTCAGTGATTGAGGCTGCTGAGAGTACTGGTTATAGCATTCTTGGTGTGCTCGATATGCCCGAAGAAGTAGGGAAAGAAATACTCTCTACTAAAGTGATTGGAACGGATGATGACATACCTGCTTACGTTGATAAAGCAGAATTTGTTATAACTGTCGGTTTTATTAAAGATCCAACTATCCGTATCAAGCTTTACAACAAGATAAAAGAGGCTGGTGGTAAACTGGCAACTATAGTGGCTTCAACCGCATACGTTTCGAAGTATGCTACTTTGGGAGAAGGTACAGTAGTTCTTCACCAAGCATTTGTGAATGCCGGTGCAAAGATAGGAAAGAATGTTATTCTGAACACGGCAACCAACATTGAACATGATGCAGAGATAGGCGACCACTGTCACATTTCTACAGGAACTATGGTGAATGGAGAATGTAAGGTTGGCGAAAGATGCTTTATCGGAAGCCAGTCTGTGCTGGCAAATTGCATCTCTGTAGGCGATGATATCATAGTGAGTGCTGGTTCTTTTGTAAGGAAGTCAATTAGTGAGAAAGGTATTTATTCTGGAAATCCTGCTATGATCAAATTCAAAGTAAAATGAAAACCGTAATCCAATTTAATAGGTCTGGATATGACCCTTTCATTGATTTTATCAAGGCTTACGCGATAATATGCGTGTTGATAGGTCATACTTTACCAGTTACTTACTTGGGATACGGTTTGTGGGCTGGTATGCAGGTTCCACTATTCATCTTAATTCAAACATTTCATTTCTACAAGAAAGAAGGAACAAGGCTTAACATAAAAAAACTAATTCAGAGAGTACTATTTCCATTTGTGATTATTGGGCTTTTAGAGTTTTTCGCTTTATGTTTTATCAATACGGATTGCGAATATAAGCAATTGGTAATCAAAGGATTATTAAATGGGGGGGGGGTACGGGCCAGGCTCCTATTTCCCAATCATTTATATTCAAATAGCTTTGCTTCTTCCTTGCTTTCGATTGGTGATTAATGGACTCAATAGAAAACAATTGATATGTTTTTTCTTAATAATTGCCGAAGGTTTGGAAGTGTTGTGTTCCTTTATAGAACTGCCTGGATGGCTTTACAGATTATTGGCTATAAGGTATTTGTTCCTAATACTTCTCGGATGGTTTTGGGTGAAAGACGGGATAACCCTAAACAGGAAGATGGTCATCCTATCTATGGTAAGCGCATTGGCCATAATTTATTTCGAGTATGTTGCAGTGTATTTCCATATTAATAATGAGCCTTGGTTCTTCAATACAGCTTGGACTTTCCACCGATGGCCATGCTATTATTTCTGTGCAAACGGTCTTGTCTATCTGCTAAATATAATATGGCAAAGATTTCATAAGACAGAATGGATTAATCGTTGTATAAAAGAGTTGGCTAAATCATCATACGAAATATTCCTTGTGCAAATGTGCGTTTGTTACGCTAGAGGTTTCATACACATGCCAAGAGTTATTAGTATATTGGTCGTATGGATTATCTCCATTGTGTGTGGGATTGTATTTAATCGTATTAATAATAGGATTTTTAGAGTAAAAGCAAAATGACAGAACATACAATTATCATAGCAGAGGCTGGTGTGAACCACAATGGTTCCATTGAACTTGCCAAGCAATTGGTTGACAAAGCGGTTGAAGCTGGTGTGGACTATATCAAGTTCCAGACCTTCAAGGCTTCAAAACTTGTCACCAAAGCGGCAAAGCAGGCGGAATACCAACAGAAGAACATTGGAAAAGAAGGTGACAGCCAGTACCAGATGTTGAAGAAATTGGAATTGTCGCCCGGAGACCATGAAGTTCTCATTGCCTATTGCCAGGAGAGAGGTATCAAGTTCTTTTCCACAGCCTTTGACTTTGATAGTATTGAGTACCTCCATTCTCTCAACCTTGGAATGTGGAAGATACCTTCGGGTGAGGTCACAAACTATCCTTTCTTGAAACGTGTGGCCGCTTTCAATGAGAAGACCATTCTAAGCACAGGAATGTGCGATATGGTTGATGTAAGAGCAGCTGTAGAGGCATTATATAAGAATGGATTGTCAAAGGAGAACCTGATATTGCTCCATTGCAATACTGAATACCCTACGCCTTTTGAAGATGTGAACCTGAAAGCAATGGATGCGCTTCGTGAGGAGTTTGGCGTTGAGGTTGGCTATAGCGACCATACCAAAGGCATTGAAGTACCCATTGCAGCCGTTGCCTTAGGAGCAACCGTAATTGAGAAGCACTTCACGCTTGACCGCAATATGGAAGGCCCTGACCACAAAGCCAGTTTGGAGCCTGACGAGTTGAAGGCAATGGTGGGTGCCATCCGTAATATCGAAAAAGCTGTCGGGGGTGATGGAACCAAACATGTGAGTGAAAGCGAACGCAAGAATATTGCCATTGCGAGAAAGAGTATCGTTGCAGCCAGAGACATCAAAAAAGGGGATCTTCTCACCGAAGAGAACTTGACAGTGAAGAGACCTGGTACAGGTATCTCACCGATGCAATGGGAAGAGGTAATAGGAACTAATGCAATTCGTGACTTCAACGAAGAAGAGTTGATTGAGCTATGAGAAAGATTTGTGTTGTTACAGGAACACGTGCAGAATATGGCCTGCTATGCCGCCTGATGCGGTTGATACAGGAATCACCTGACACTCAATTGCAGGTGATAGCAACCAATATGCACCTGAGCCCCAAGTATGGTAATACCTATCAAGAGATTGAGAAAGATGGTTTTACCATTGACTGCAAGATACCTATCATAGATGAGAACGCTGAGGACAATGCTGTAACAACGGTTAAGTCAATGGCAACAGCTCTTTCTGGTTTTGCCGAAGCCTACAACACTTTGAAGCCGGATATGTTAGTTGTACTTGGTGACCGTTACGAGATTCTTGCCGCTGCAACGGCTGCTTTGATTGCGCGTATTCCCATTGCTCATCTGCATGGGGGAGAAGTGACAGAAGGGGCTTACGATGATGCTATTCGTCATAGTATCACTAAGATGAGTCACTTGCATTTTACTTCTACTGAAGATTATAGAAAGCGTGTGATTCAATTGGGTGAACAGCCTGACAGGGTGTTCTATGTAGGAGCACCTGGTGTGGAGAACATTAAGAAGTTTCCGTTGATGAGCAAGGAAGAGGTGGAAGAATCCGTCAACTTCAAGTTGGATGAAAATACCATTTTGGTGACCTACCATCCGGTAACCTTGGGTGAGCATACTGCAGAAAAAGACATCAAGGAGTTTATTGGTGCTTTGGAAGAACGCAAGGATTTGAGAGTGTTCTTTACTATGCCTAACTCTGATACAGGTTCGCAAGCAATAGTTGATGCTATTAATACGTTTGTTGCAAACAATGCGGACAGAGCTATTGCCTATAAGTCACTTGGTATTAAACGATACCTCTCTGTGATGAAATATGCGGGAGCTGTTGTTGGTAACTCTTCCAGCGGCTTGATAGAGGTGCCCTCATTTGGTATTCCTACATTGAACATTGGGGACCGCCAAAAAGGCAGAATGGCGGCTGACAGCGTTTATAATTGTGATACTGATAAGGATTCTATCCTGAGAGGATTAGATGTAATTATGTCACCTGCCTTTAAGATGAAAGCGGCTGAAACACATAATCCATACGAAAAAGATAATACTTCGGAGGAAATATTCAAGGTGATTAGCACCTATCCTTTGGAAGAATTAAAACAGAAACATTTCTACGATTTGTCATAATGAAAACTTTAGTCATTATACCGGCACGAGGAGGTAGTAAGGGTATTCCTCGTAAGAATATCAAACCGCTTAACGGCAAGCCGCTGATATACTATACCATCGATTGTGCCCGTGCCATTTGTTCTGACGAGGATATTTGTGTCTCAACCGATGATACAGAAATTATATCTGTAGTTGAGCAGTATGGTTTGAAAGTGCCTTTTGTACGTCCGGCTGAGTTGGCTTCCGACACAGCGGGTACTTACGAAGTGTTGTTGCATGCTTTGGATTTCTATGAAAAGCAAGGCCGTCATTATAACGCGGTGGTGCTTCTGCAAAACACATCGCCTTTCCGCAAGGCTGAGCAAGTGAAAGAGGCTTTGGGCATGTATAATGATTACGTGGATATGGTGGTGTCAGTTAAGGAATGCGCAGCCAACCCATATTATTGTGTCTTTGAGGAAAATGCCGAGGGCTATCTCCATGTGTGCAAGGGTGATGGCAACATCTTCCGTCGTCAAGATGCACCAAAGGTGTATGAATATAATGGTGCAATCTATATTATGAATGCTGAAACGCTGAAGACCACCCATATGCACAAGATGCAAAAGCGTGTAAAGTATGTAATGGATGACCTGTCGTCATTTGACCTTGACACTATGTGGGATTGGCAGATGGCTGAAGCCATAATAGCACAAGGAAAATAACATAATCAATAGAAATATGTCAGCCGAAAAATACATAATCAATCAAAAAGCCACAATCAAGGACGCTCTTATCGCTTTGGATGGCAACACCCACGATTGGCAGACATTGTTTGTGGTGGATGAAGAGGACCATATGGTTGGTACTCTGACTGATGGGGACATCAGACGTGGGCTAATTAAGGGTGTTGCGTTAGAGGATAGCGTAAGCAATGCCATGCATCGCGACTTTAAGTATATCCGAGAAGGAGAGAATGATGCATTGCTGCTTAAAGCTTTTCGTGAAAAACAGGTTTATTTTGTTCCGGTTTTAGATGCAAACAATCATTTTGTGAGAGTTTGTAATCTGATTAAATACCATAATTTTCTTCCTATTGACGCTGTGTTGATGGCAGGAGGAAAGGGTGAACGATTGCGACCGCTGACAGAAAAGACCCCGAAGCCGTTGTTGCCTGTAGGTGATAAAGCAATCATCGACCATAATGTAGATCGTCTTATTTCATATGGAGTAAAGCATATTTCGGTCACTGTCAATTATCTTGGAGAACAATTAGAAGAGCATTATCGTGAGCCTCATAAAGAAGTTCGAGTTGAGACAATACGAGAGCCAAAATTTCTTGGCACCATTGGCAGCATACGCTTTGTCCCCCAGTTCTTCAACGATACCATATTGGTAATGAACAGTGACTTATTCACCAACATCAATTACGAAGATTTTTATCTGCATTTCAAAGAACATGATGCAGATATGTCTGTTGCAGCAGTGCCTTATAGTGTAAGCATTCCATATGGTATCCTTGACCTTGAAGAACGACGCAATATTAAAGGATTGGTAGAAAAACCTACATACGATTATTATGCCAATGCAGGAATCTATCTAATTAGAAAGTCTATCTTGGAATACATTCCAAAGAATGTTGTTTTTAATGCTACCGATTTAATAGAGGTGCTGATAGAGCAAAATAAGAGAGTGATTCGATTCCCTTTGAACGGAACATGGATTGATATTGGAAATCCACAGGAATATAGACGGGCAAACGATTTTGTAAAACACATTAAGTAAGTAGATTATCTTATGAATAATATAGTTTTCCTTGTAGTAACTGAATATCAGCTTATAGTATCATTAGGAATTATACGACAATATTTTTCCCAAGGCTATAATATTATTGTGATTCGAATGTCGCCAATAGAACGGCCTCGTTTGAATAATCTGGATTTTGAAGGCACGGGATTGGGTTATCATGAAATCATTTATGATTACAAGAATCCTACCAGCAAGCTTAAAGATCAACTTCAATTTATTATAGATTTAAAACCTGAGAAGTTTTTTTTCTTTCTTGAAGGAAAGTTTTGGATGAACTATCTTTTCTCCAAGCTGCACAAATTGGGAACAAAAATCATTTTAGGCCCTGATGGCATGAAAACTTATAATGATCATGGTATTCTGCCTATTAATCAAAGAACTCGTAATCTTATATACGGTATGTTTTATTCTGCAAAAACCAGACTTCTACCGACATGGCCACATGTTGAAAAAACATACGCAACCTCAAGGTTTATCGATGAAGTCTGGGTGGAACACCCCAACTTTTATAACAATAAGACACATAAAAAAGTGATAGAGTTTCATATAACTATGGATGATTCTTTTGTCAAATTATTGTTTCATGTCTTTTGTGTAAACGAGAAAGACATGGATATTATCCATCAAGCCCCCTCAATTCTTTTCTTTGATTCAAGCTATCATACGGATGATTATTATAAAAAGACTATTGAAATATTGGAAGCCATCCAATCCAAACATCCCGAAATGAAAGTCATGGTAAAGCATCATCCTTTGTCAAAAAAATATTCCCATGATGTTTTTTCAAAGATGCAAAAGGTTTATGAACTAAACTCGGATTATCCGGCAGAGCTATATATCGCTTCCGCAAAAGAATCGTTAGTCGTTTCTATGGTTTCTACTTGTGAGTTGTTTTTCAATCCTCATTGTGATTATTATTGGATATATAAGCTATATCCTGATTTCTATAAAAACAAGTATGGAAAGCTTTCTAATCCAACAGAATATATACATGTCGTTGAATCAATCGATGAGATAAAGTAAAACACTATATGAGAAAGTCGAAAACAGACGAGTTGTTCAATGGTATGTCGGTGCAGACCATTGCAATGATTATCATAGCCGCCGTTGAGATGCTGATGTTCTCGTTTTGGTCGAGGCATCTCACAAAGCAGGATTTTGGCTACATGGCTGCTATCGGAGGTATTTTAGCGATTGTTGAATGCATTTCTTTTGCGGGTTTGGGTTCTGCTATCGTGCAAAAGAAAGACGCATCAAGAGAGTTTATTTCAACAGCATTTACCCTCAGTCTCATATTGGGTTTGATAGGAATGTTTGTGGTACTTGTCTTTGCTCCCCAATTAGCGGTATTAGTTGCCGACAATGAATATCTTACAACGCCATTAAGAGTGATGTCTATCAATGTTTTGTTGTTGACTCTTCTAAGTGTTTCTGGTAATCAATTGATCAAACAATTACGTTTCAAAAGGAAAGCTGTTATTACTATTTCAAGTTATATTTGCAGTTCTGGGTTAGGTATCATATTGGCATTAAAAGGGTTTGGGTTATATGCATTAATTGCTGCCTCTATAGCAACGCCTTTGTTTAGTTTGGTTCTTATGTATCTTACCAGTTTGAAGATTCCTCGTTTGGGTATTCATAAAAAATATATTTCCGGAATAGTGAGTTATGGAGGGTGGTTAACTACGGGGTCCATTATTAATTCATTTACTCAGAAGGCGGATTCGTTGATGCTGTCGCGTTTGCTTTCTGTCGAAGCTTTAGGTGCGTATAATCGACCCGCAGGATTTGTCAACAATATTTCCACCCAGATTAATGGTATTTTTGATACAGTGTTGTTCCCATTGTTGTCTGACATTCAAGATGATGCCCAAAAAGTGCACGATGTCCTGCTTCGTTCCATTTCTTTGTTGAACTCATGCTCCATCGTTTTGGCTGCTATCTTTTTTTTCAATGCCGAACTCATTATTACGGTGTTTTTCGGCAGTCAATGGATAGAGTTGGTTCCTATTATGCGGGTAGTTGCGATAGCTGTAATATTTAAGATAGATGGTCGTTTGGTAGATTGTTTTTTCCGTAGTCTTAATCTTGTTAGGTTAGGGGCTATACTTCGTTTTGTGCAAGGGGGTATAGTTATCGTTGCCATCATCATTGGCGCAAGATTTGGAATCATGGGAGTGGCTGTAGCTATTACTTTAAGTGATATTCTTGTTATTCTAATGAAGGTCCTTGCCCTCGTTCTAAGTGTTAAAGTAAATGTTTGGGAAGTTATCACGCGTTGGTTTTTTTCATGGCGTTCCATTCTTCCAATACTTGCCATAAGTATTCCCTATCTTCTTATTCCTCATTCTTTAATAATTAATATCGTTTATGCCGCTTGTTTTACATTGGTATTTCTATGCGAGTTTGTAATTTGGCCACAGATTGTAGGTAAAGATTATGCGGCTACTGTTGGCCCTCAAATTAAAAAGTTGATGAAAAAAGTTAGTTTTAACAATAAAAACTCTAAAAACTCAAAATGAAGATACTTATTGCGGGAGACTTCGTACCTCAAGACCGTATTGCAACGCAGATTGAAACAAATGATTTTGGATGTTTTGAACAAGTGAAGCCATATGTTCAAAGTGTGGACTATGCCATTGTGAATTTTGAAAGCCCCGTGGTGACACGCGATGCTAAGCCTATTGATAAAACAGGACCAAACCTGATGTGTACTGAACATGCAATGAAATGTATGGCACAAGTTGGATTCAAATGCGTTACTTTGGCCAATAATCATTTTCGTGACCAAGGACAAGTTGGTGTTGAAGATACATTGACAGCTTGTCAAAATTATGGGATGGATTATGTTGGAGGTGGCAAAAATCTTGTCGAGGCCCAACAGATATTATATAAAACCCTTAATGGACAAAGATTGGCCATCATCAATATATGTGAAAACGAATGGTCGATTGCAGGAAAAAATCATGGCGGGTCTGCTCCACTTAATCCAGTAAAGAATTATTACACCATACAAGAAGTTCGTGGAAATGCAGACTTTGTGCTTGTAATTGTGCATGGAGGTATTGAGGGTTACCAATACCCTACGCCAAGGATGCAAGAAACCTATAGATTTTTTGTTGATGCTGGAGCGGATGCTGTTGTCAACCACCACCAGCATTGTTTTAGTGGCTTTGAAGAATATCATGGGAAACCTATCTTTTATGGTCTTGGCAATTTTTGTTTTGATCGCAAAGGACAAAGAGATAGTAATTGGAATGAAGGATATTTAGTGAAACTTGAATTGGAGGCGAATAACTTAAATTATGAAATAATTCCCTATACCCAATGTGGCGAAACCCCATCCGTAGAACTATTGGATGAAAAAGAGAAACCGGTTTTCTATAAAAAGGTTTCTATGATTAATGAGATTGTTGAAAACGAAGTTTTGTTACAGAATGAGTTCAAGATAAAGGTGGACTCTATATACGAGTACCGTCTTTTGGCTTTGGAACCTATTTCGAACAATTGCATCAAAAAGCTTCAGAAAAAACATCTTTTTCCAAGGTTTATGCGCAGGGAGCAACTCAAATCCATGCTTATGCGCATTTGTTGTGAATCGAATAGAGAAACTTTAATCAATGTTTTAAAAAAATATTTTAGTTTGTAACTATTATGGTCTTATACTATGCAATGCGCCAATTTCTGCCATTTTATTATCGCAGATTGGATTATAAGCACACGGATGTTTATAAGAGTTGGAAGATGTTGTCTGACTTCAGAAAATCACAAAAGGGTGATGGCAAGTCTCTTATGACAATGTATAAGGAGTCTAATAAGCTAGCAAAGTTTTGGCATTGCTTCCCCGATACATATTTTCGCTTCGGAATGTTTTTAGAACATTTCGGAGACATTGAGTTAATGAAAACATTTATTCCGCAGCAGGCTTATGCAAGATACGCTTCCGACAAAGATCTCAAATATCATATTCTTATTGATGACAAAATCCTTTTTCATAACATAATGAGAATGTATGGGCTGCCTGTGCCTGAACGCTATTTTGTGTTTCAAGACAAGACCTTTCGAAAAGACGGTCAAGTGATTTCTGACGAAGAGGTGGATGCCATTGTTACCAGGATAACCGATGATAGGATTTTCATTAAGCGCTATCGTGGGGGGGCGGCAAGTGGTATTTCCGTTGCAGAGCGCAAACAAGACGGTTTTTATACAGAAGACGGTCAGAAATTGTCGGCTACTATGATACGTAACAATTATTGTGATAGTAACTATATATTTGAGAAGCAACTAGTTCAAGATCCCATTTTGTCGAAGCTGAACCCAGATACAATTAATACTTGCAGAGTGTTGACATATAAAGACAAAGTAGTCTCATGCAGCATTCGTGTCGGTCGTAAAGGGTCTTTTGTGGATAATGCAGCAAAAGGTGGCATCGTGTTGAGCTTGGATATGGAAACTGGAAGAATTGAAGAATATGGACTCCGTGAATACGACCTAACCAAATACTATGAACATCCTGACACAAAAATTAAGTTTAAGGACTATGAGGTTCCAATGTGGCCTGCTGTCAAGGAACTGGTAGAAAAGACCATTCAACTTATTCCTTATTATAATAGCGTTGGTTTTGATGTTGCCACAACGGTTAATGGCCCTGTCATTATTGAAATCAATTCAGGTACAGGCGTATATGCCTCTCAAATGGGTAAGAAACAAGGTATAGCAGATAAGTTTATACATTAAAAATGGATAATAAAGTAATAGTATTTGGCTGCAACCATCAGAATATGTTAGGCTTGGTGCGCAGCCTTGGTGAAAAAGGTATTCGGCCATATTGTGTGTGTTTGAAAAGCAAAGACGGACTGGTGTTTCGTAGCAAGTACCCTGCAGCTTGCCACTGGGCGGCTAGTCCACAAGACGGCTATGACTATATCGTGGAGCATTTTTCAAATGAAACTCCCAAACCAATATTGCTCAGCAGTGATGATGTGACGGAGACCCTTTTTGATGTCAATGCTACTGAATTACGAAAACATTTTATCGTTCCAGCTTCTGACGAGGATGGCAAACTGACTCGTTTGATGAGCAAAAAAAACATAGGGGAACTGGCCATAAAACATGGATTCCAAATTCCATGGATGAAAATAATAATGAAAAAGGAAGGCATACCCGCAGAATTGTCATATCCCGTTTTCACCAAATCAGTAAAAAGTATTGATGGTGGTAAAAAAGAAGAACAAAAATGCAGTAATAGAGAAGAGTTGGAGGTGGCATTGAATAACTGCCGTTCGGAAGGTCTTTTGGTACAACAATTCATTGACAAAGTAGATGAAATTGACTTTATTGGATATACTGCTAATGGAGAAGTATATTTGCCATACATTCAGCATCAGTTGCGTTTTTCAGACCATGCCTATGGAGGATACCATCGCTTTGACAAGACGAAGAATAATGAATTGACATCCAACATAAAAACAATGCTTAAGGAAATCAACTTTCAAGGACTATTCTCGGTGGAGTTTCTTGTTGACAGAAGCGGGGAATGGTACTTTACGGAAGTTAATTTCCGCCATGATGGTCATGATTATTTGATAACCAATGCGGGTATTAATTTACCATGGTTATACTGTTGTGCTGTAACTGGTGAGAATGTGGACTTGATGCCAGAAGTGAAGAAGACATCATTTATTGGGATGAATGAAAGGGTGGATTTAGACCAATTCGTACACACCAAAAAAGTTTCATTCATAAAATGGTTTTGGCAGTTCATTACAGCTGACACCCATATTATGTGGAATTGGCATGATATGGGACCGGTATTGTATATGTTGAAAAGAAAATAATGAAAGACGTTGTTGTTCTTGCGGGAACTACGCCTTGGAGCGTTTTATCCCTTTGTAAAGCGGCCAAGAAACATGGTGCAAATACCTATTGTGTTTGTACCGGATTGAGCCGTCCCATGGACTATTCCCGAAGCCGATATGTGACGGAATCTTATAATGTTGACAAGGCAGAACTCTTTCGGTTTTGGGAAGATTTTTTTAAGATCCATCAATTTCAAGAAAAGCCTATTTTATTCGCCGTTTATGATGGGGCCTGCTTGTTTGTTGACGAGAATAGAGATTATTATGAAAGCCATTTTGATTTGTGTTTGCCTTCAAGCCTAATTGTCAAAACCTTTAATGATAAATCGTTGGCGGGTGATATGGCTGAGGCAAATGGAATGATGGTGCCTAAGACGATAAACATTGAATGCACATCGCAAGTTGATGAGGTGTGTGAAACGTTTATGTTTCCGGTAATTGTCAAACCAACTACGTCAGACGAACATGTAAAATTCAAGTTTAAGATGCAAGTATTTGAAGACGCTAATGGTTTTAGGGCTTTTTCAAAAGATTTGTTGGAAAACCATTGCCATTTTATTTGTCAGGAATACATCAAAGGAGGGGATGCGGATTGTAAGTTCTATATTTTCTATCGTAGCAAAAAGGGAGCGTTGGTGGAATGTATGGGTGAAAAAACGCTACAATCCAATGGCATTATGACTATAGGAACAACCAAATATGATGAGGCTTTGGCGAGTTTGTGTCGTGCATTTATTGAAAATATTGATTATGTTGGTATTGGAGGAATTGAAGTGAAATATTGTAATGGTCAGTATTACTTCATTGAGATGAGTACGCGAACGGAAGGTTTTGTCGCGATTTCTGATATGGCAGAGGTGTCGTTGGCCAATGCCGCCTATCTTGATATTAATGGTGGTGTTTTACCTCGTGTTAAACAAATAGAGGGTGTTAAATATGTGGTATCGGATTCTTGGATTAGCAACCGAAAAAGAAACAAACAATACCTACTTTTGTTTTCGGAAGTTTTATCTATGGCATTTGATGGGAAGTCTCATTTTGTTACTCGTTTCTTTAATGACAAAATGTTTGCAGATTATTATAAAAAATAACGCAGTTGTAGACCATGATTTGGAACTCCATACAAAACAGATTAAAAAGGAATGTAGCTGAACATCGGGATTTCCGCACCAATCGTCACATTGTCGTTTTTGAGAGTGACGACTGGGGCAGCATTCGTATGTCCAACAAGAAGGATTGGGAAAAACTGCTCAAGATGGGTTACGCTGTGGATAAACGTCCTTACGAACGATTCGACACATTGGAGTCTGCTGAAGATCTTGAGGCTTTATTTGAGGTGCTCGTTAAACATAAAGACTGCAACGGTAATCATCCTGTCATTACTGCCAACATGCTTATGGCGAATCCTGACTTTGAAAGAATTGAGAAGTTGGGATTTCAAGAGTATTTTTTTGAACCTATAGCCAAAACATACGAACGCTATTTTGGCGATACAAAAGTACTTGAATTGATGCGGCAAGGAATAGACAAAGGTGTTTTTATACCCCAAAGTCATGGACGGGAGCATTTCAATGTAGCCCAATGGATGAAAGGATTGCAAGAGAGCAATGAAGATTTGCTGACGGCATTCCGGTTTGGCATGTGTGGTATTGCTCCAAAGCATCATTCCGAACAAGGCAATCAAATGATGAACGCATTGTTAGCTGAGAACGAAAAAGAGCAGGAAAAAATAGACGAACTTGTAGCTGAAGGATTAAGGATGTTCAAACAATTATGGGGGTTTAAATCGAAAACTTTTGTAGCGCCTTGTTATCTTTGGAACGAACAAACCGAGGAGGTGTTGGCTAATGGTGGCATAAAACTTATCCAAACTTCACGGACGAACAAGCCTGCATTTAAGTCCTCGGCTCGTTATTTCTATAGTGGCCAACGCAATAAATTTAGTCAAGTGTACAACATCCGCAATTGCAAATTTGAACCTTCTACCGATGAAGGTGGAGCAACTGTTGAGGCTTTCATGAAGCAAATTGATGACTCCTTCGCAAATCATAGGATTGCGGTTGTCTCCACCCATAGAATCAATTATTCAGGTGGAATTAATGAGCAAAACAGATTTGGTACCCTTAGCCTTTTCAAACAAATCCTCACTTGCTTGCTCAAGAAATATCCTGACACTGAATTTATGAGTAGCGATAAAATACTGGATGTATTATGAAGTTTTTTAGATTAAATAAAAACACATACAATTTGTTTTATCTTTTTGTATGTATTATATGGACTCCGCTTCAACTTTATTATCTTCATGTGGATGGAGCAGCAAGAACTATCATGTTATTATCTATAATCGCTCTGCTGTTGAATTATTCTTCATTTCACAATCATAGAAATCTATTCCATTCTACCCAGTTCGTTTGCTGGACTATATTGGTGGTGTTCTCTTTTATAAACTCCATGGCGAAAGGTTTTGAAGCCGAGAATGGTTTTCTTATTTATATTTGGGGTGAATTCTTGAGTCCTTATATTTTTCTTCTGATTGCTATTTTAGAGATAAATCATGACACAAACAGATGTTTGAAAATTATCTTAATAGCACAATTGTTATATTTGATTATTGGCGGCACACACTTTTCTGGGGGAGCTTTTGATCGTTTTAGTGCTGTTGGAATTGGTAATCTGTTACCTTTAATGGGAGCTTCATGTGTTTTTATTGCTGGCTTGTTGTTTTGTAATCGGCAGTTGAAAGGAGGTTGGATTACTTATGGGCTTATTCTTGTAGTTGTATTGTATATCATCATTATGGCTGCCACCCGTAAAGCTTTGGGAGCAGTTGTGCTGGCTGTTGCCGGAATGGTGTTGGGACGCTCCAAGAAAGTAAATATACAATCTATGATATTAGTAGCTTTATTTGCTTTAATCGTTTATTGGGGTATGGGATTCCTTATAGAGAATACCTTGATAGGTCAGCGTATTGTATCTAGTTCAGAAGAATATGATGTGCCTCTTTCTTCCAATCCTACTATAAATAGTTTTTTAATGACGCTGCTTGGCGATCGTTCTATTATGTATTACATGGGCTCGCAGATATTTCATCAACATCCTATAACTGGCATTGGACTCAATAATTTTTCCAAAATATCTCAAATTGGAATACGGTTGCATACTGAATATATGGTGCAAATATGCGAAAATGGGCTTGTTGGTTTTTCATTACTTATCATCTATTATCTTACACTTTTCAGAGGATTGAACAAAAAAAGAAAAAAAGGGAATAATATATTTGTCTATCTTTTTGGTTTATTAATGATACTTTTTTTAAATCTTACGGCGTGGACATATAATATGAATTATATCATGATAATTTATTCTGTGTTAATTTTTTATATTAATTCAACAACTATTAAATATGAGAATAGCTATTCACCACCGCAAAGGCAGCTTCAGTGACCGCTGGATTGCTTATTGCGAAGAAAACCATATTGATTATAAACTTGTTGATGCATACGCATCCGACATCATGCACCAAGTGGAAGGATGTGATGCTTTTATGTGGCATTTTCATCAGGCTGATTATCGTGACATGCAATTTGCTAAAAGCCTGGTTTTATCATTGGAAACCAAAGGAATCAAATGCTTTCCCGATAGCCACACTTGTTGGCATTTTGATGACAAAGTAGCCCAAAAATACTTACTTGAGGCTATTGGTGCACCTATCGTGCCCTCGTATGTCTTTTACACTCAAAAAGAGGCCTTAGCATGGGCGGCCAAAACAGATTTTCCAAAGGTGTTTAAGCTTAAAGGAGGTGCTGGCTCAATAAATGTGAGGTTGATACACGACCAAAAGGAAGCCGAAAAAACCATCAAACAGTGTTTTGGAAAAGGTTTTGCCCAATACCGTTGGCAAGACCAGTTCCACGAAAACTACAATAAATATAAGGAAGGTAAGCGCACTTTACGTGATGTCCTACGTCCTATTAAGTATGCTTTTAAGAAATATCCCAATGAGTTTTCCCATTATCATCAAAATGAAATTGGTTATGCCTATTTTCAGGATTTTATTCCAAATAATCATTATGATATTAGGATTGTAGTCGTGGGCGATAAGGCTTTCTATTTGAAACGCTTGGTTCGCGAGGGCGATTTCAGGGCATCAGGAAGTGGTAACCTCGTTTATGAAAAAGACATCATGACAGAACAATGTGTTAGACTGTCGTTTGAAACACAAAAGAAGTTGGAATCGCAATGTACTGCATTTGACTATGTAATGCATGATGGACAACCAATGATAGTTGAAATTTCGTATGGTTTTGCAATGCGTGGATACGATAATTGTGAAGGCTTCTATACCGAAAACATGGAATTTCATTCTGGGCCTTTTAACCCTCAGAACTGGATGGTAGAAGATTTAATAAAACAATGCGAAAGAAAGTAGTATTCATTCGTTCAACAGCAATCGGAAACCTGATGGACGGTTCTCCAAAAGTAGGCGGTATTGCGGTACAGCTCTACTTTTGGGCAAAAACTTTTGTAGATAATGGATGGACGGTATACACCATGAGCCCCCACAAGGCTTATGAGAAAGAAAGTGTATGCTTCCTGAAATACCGTAATTGGGGCAAATTGGACTTTCTGCATGAATGGTTACACACCTTCTGGGTGTATCTTCAATACCGTCCCGATTTGGTGATAGAGAGAGGTGCCGGAAGATCGCTTTATCCTGTATCAAGATTAGCGAAATTATTCCGTATAAAGATGGTACTATTTGGCGCTAGTGATGTGAACTATGAACCAGGAAAAGAACTGATTTCTGGCGGGGAACGAAATAAACGACTCTTTCGAAAAGGCATCCCTATTGTGAGCTATTTTGTGGTGCAGAACCAGCATCAACATGATACTTTGAAAAAAAACTATGGTCGAGAATCTATGATTATGCCCAATATTTGGGGTAAAATCGAATCACCAGGTAATGCTACAACAACAGATGTGGTATGGATAGCCAATTTGCGTCCACTCAAGCGACCGGAATGGGTGTTGTCAGCAGCCAAAGCATTACCCAACTATACGTTCACAATGGTAGGTGGTCCCGATAATAAAGATCTTTCCTATTATGAATCTGTAAAAAATGAAGCAACTGCTCTAGATAATGTCTCGTTTATGGGGAGCAAGCCTTTTTGGGATGCTTGCGACATTGTGAGCAAATCAAAAGTATTGGTGTGTACCTCCACTTTTGAAGGTTTTCCGAACACATTCCTACAAGCTTGGTCATACGGAATTCCTGTTGTTTCAACAGTTGACCCAAGTGGAATCATAGCTTCCAATAAACTGGGTGTTGTGATTACATCGGAAAACGACTTGCCAAAAGCTTTGCAATATATTCTTGGGAATAATGGTACCTACGAGGCTTTATGCCAAAATGTGAAATCCTTTTTTGCCGAGAATTATTCTTCTAACAATGCTTTACGGCGGTTGTTGGATTACTGTGAATTATAAAATAAAATGAGTTTTACATGAAAGTTGTCAATGTATTGGATGTATTCGGCACCGGTGGCGGCAAATCCGGCCGTTGCATGAAGCTCATCATGGGGCTTGATGCGCTGGGTTATGAGCAGATGGTGATTGTGCTGAACCAAACAGAAATCGCTACGCATCCCGATATACAAAGAGCAAAGAATGTCAGGTTGGAAATTATTGAGAAGAATCGTATCGGCTATGTGAAAGCAGTACGAAAGGTGTTTCGGCTTCTGAACGAGTTTCATCCTGATGTGGTGCAGGTGTGGGGACCTACGGTGTCCGCTTCAATAACAGGGTTGTATGCTTTGACCCATCACTATTTTAAGTATATTGGAGCCTATATCGCGGATTGTCTGTATCCACGTTTTGGCTTTATTGCCAAAGTTATACATGCATATTCTCGTAAGCGTTGCGATGCCTTTGTGGGCAACTCACAGGCAGCTTTGGATAGTTATAAGGTTCCAAAACACAAACAGGTGCTTATCTACAACGGTTTTGTGCCCAGGCTGGTGCCCTTCCGCTCCAAAGAAGAAATTATGACAGAATTGGGTCTCGATGTGAAATACATCATTTCAATGGTGGCGGTAATGAGAAAAGAAAAGGATTATGACACTTTCCTTCAATGTGCCCAAGAGCTGTGTGGTGAGCGAAACGATGTAGCCTTTCTTTGTATCGGGCACGGTCCACAGGAAGAGATGTACTGCGAGAAGGTAAAGGCCATGAATGAGCCAAGAATCCAAGTGCTGGGTTTCCGTTACGATGTTGATAACTATTATAAGGCATCGTATGTGACGGTGTTGTGCAACTCAATTATTAATAACTTTGCCGTTGGAGAGAGTTTGTCAAATTCCATCTTGGAATCAATGGCCGTTGGAACCCCTGTTCTTGCGACCAACTACGGTGGAACCCCAGAAATCATTAATGATGGCAAGAACGGCTATTTGCTTCGTCATCAGGATGTTGTTCAGCTGAAAGGGCTGATTTTACAGCTAATAGAAAACCCCGAAGAAAGAGAAAAACTATCGATTGCAGCGGAAGAAACCATCCGCACTAAGTTCGAGATTAATCGTATGGTGAACGAATACATCGCTTTGTTCAACAGATAAATAATATGCTTTTCAATTCATTTGTTTTTCTGGTGTTTATGGTGGCAGTTTTTCTGCTCTATTGGTTGTTTTTCAACCGATGGGGGAAAGCTGTCTCCAATGGCTATCTCGTTGTCATCAGCTATGTGTTCTACGGTTGGTGCAACTGGAAGTTGTGTTTCTTGTTGTTCGGCTGGACGCTGGTAACCTATCTGATAGGCTTAGGCATTGGCAGGCGCAACGAAAAGAACGACAAGAAAGGGGCGCGATGGTTAAGTGGCTTGTCCATTCTCGTGGGTATTGGTGCTTTGTGTTACTTTAAGTACACCAATTTCTTTATAGATTGTGTGGCCAGTGTGTTTGGAACGACCGCACACCATCTTGACATAGTGTTGCCTTTAGGCATCAGTTTCTACACCCTGCAGATGCTTACTTATACGATAGAGCTTTGCCGTGGAAACATGAAGGTTGAGAAGAACCCTGTAACTTATTTTGCAGCGATGAACTTCTTCCCGCCGTTGCTTTCAGGCCCTATCGGAAGAGCGAAAGACTTGTTGCCTCAATTTAATAATGAACGGTCATTCGACTATGATTTGGTAGCCACGGGCTTCCGCAACATCCTCTGGGGCTTGTTTATGAAGGTGGTAGTGGCTGATCGATTTGGTCTATATGTCGATGCCGTGTATGGCAACATTTCACAGCATACTGGCACCTCGCTATTCGTGGCAGCCGTTGCATATTCCATACAGATCTATTGCGATTTTTGGGGCTATTCGCTGATGGCTAAGGGTGTGGCTGAGATGTTTGGATTCAAGTTGATTCAGAACTTCAACCGACCTTATTTCGCAGCTTCATTGCGCGAGTTTTGGTCTCGCTGGCACATTTCGCTGAGCACATGGTTCCGCGACTATGTGTATATTCCGTTAGGAGGCAGTCGTTGTAGAGTGTCAAGAGCATACCTAAATCTAATCATAACCTTCTTGATTTCTGGATTGTGGCACGGTGCGGCACTTACTTTCTGCATTTGGGGATTGCTGCATGGTGTGTTTCAAGTGCTTGAAAAAATGCTGCACTTGCACAAGGTTGAATCAAAAAGCCATATCTATAGAGCTTTCCGTGTCGCAATTACTTTTGTTTTGGTCACCTTTGCGTGGATTTTCTTCCGAATGCCCACCTTTGGTGATGCCATTACAGCCATAGGTAAGATTTTCACCCAACCAGGAGCTTTGTTTATTGACAGCAATACCATGTTGCAAATGGCACTTGGATTCATGGTGTTGTTTGCCAAAGATGTTATTGACGAGTTTTGGCCAAACAAGTGCCAACTCGTATCCAACCGAAGGGTTTGGGTAAGAATGGTGACTTATGTAGTACTCATTATTTCCATACTGCTCTTTGGTGTGCTTGACGGCGGACAATTCATATACTTCCAATTCTGATGAAAAAGTTCTTTATATATGCCGCAATCTTGTTGGCGCTACTTGTAGCGGCGGATTATGGCGTGGGACGGGTTTTTAAGGCCATAGATGGCAAGTTATTATCTTATCCTATTGATTATCATAATAGTTACGAAAAAACCATGGGGGGGGGTAATTCAGAGGATATGATTATCATAGGTCATTCTCGCGCCCGTCATCATTACATTCCTACTTTGATTGAGGATAGCCTTGGACTAAGCGTGGTAAATGCTGCAAAGGATGGAACAGGATTCCTGACCCAAGCGGTACTCATCCATGGCATGGTACAGCAAAAAGCACCAAAATATATCTTATGGGAAGTGCGTCCAGCTGTTTTCCTTAAGGCAGACAATAGGGAAATTGACCGACTGACCGACTTGATGCCTTTTTACGACACAGACTCACTCTCGCGAGTATGGGTGCAACGGCGCAGCCCGAGCGAAAAATACAAAATGTTATCATGGGCTTATCGCAACAACGGACGGTTTTGGGGACGAATGGAACAAATGCTCACTGGCAAAGAGGACAATGGCAGAAAAGGTTATGCCCCTGCAAAACCCAGCAAAAAGCATCCTGAAATGAAACGATACGAATATGAAGACAATTATGACCCAGAAAGGGCTGCTCTTTTTGTTGATGTTGTGAATAGTACACGAAGAGCAGGGACACAACTTATCATGGCCATTTCACCTCAGTATGAGACTTCAAATGCATACGAGCTGGAAGAAACACGACAATTCTACGCCTTAACCGACTCGCTTAATATCCCCGTTTTGGACTTTTTCTATAACCCAGAGTTCTTAGATCACCCGGAATGGTTCAAAGACCATACACATTTGAACAGTAGCGGGGCGGAACATTATATGGAAGTTTTTATCCCTGAATTAAAAAGGACAATAGCAAATGCAAAACAATAACCAACAGCCCTCAAAACTCCAATCCGACCTCAAGCAATTCGGCTTTTGGGGCTTTTTGAAACGTATCGCAAAATTCTTTCTGCGTAAGATTGGCATTAATGTCAATTCATATTATTACATAGTAAACCACATAGATGCAGAGGCTCGCCGCAAACAATTTGAGGCGGCTAATCTGCCTCCAGTGAAAGAATTAGCTTATGATGATTTTCTCAAAGGCGACACCTCGGTGTTTAACGAAAAGAAGCTGACATTGATTCAACAACGTCTGGCTGATGGCACATACAAAGCCTTTGGTATAATAGAGAATGGACTGCTTATCTATTCTTGTTGGATTTCGTTGAAGAAACTGGAGTCGTCAAATGCCTGCGTAGAGGGAGATTTAGACGAAAACGAGGGTTTGTTGGTGGATGCCTATTGCAGCCCAACTGCCCGTGGGCGAGGCTTGCATGGAGCAATGAATGCCTATCGTTTGTGGCAATTGTCGCAAAATGGTAAAAGCCAGGCAGTAGTAATTGTATTAAAAGAAAACAAACCTGCTTATAAATCGCAAATGAAGGTCGGCTTCAGGGTGGCATTCACTTATTACGAGGCCTCGGTATGGGGCAATACTTTCACGAATTATTACAAACGAAAAAAAACATACAAAGAAAATGCTGGTAAATGAATCGGTTTTTGACCAATGCATAGCAAAACTGGGGCACATCCCTTTTGAACAAAGCCAAGGGTGGCGCAAGTACCAAGAAAGAAGAGGCATTAAACATCTTTATTTCGTTGATAACGAGGAACAGCCTAATATGGCGTGTTGTGGGAGGGTTTTCAAAAAACATGTTATAGGCAAAATTCTTGACATTACTGGAGAAGTGATAAAGGCTGAGCTTTCAGATAAGGTAATGAGAAGTTTCTATAAGTTGTTAATTGAAGAATCAGGCTGTGACATGATTACTTACAACAGCAAAGCTATTTATGAAGTTGATATGGAAGTTGCTTTGCGCCGAGCTGGTTTTAATCGTCCTTTAGGTAGTCGGACTTGTCCGCTTACTATTTTTGTTGATCTGGTAAATGACAATGACCGTAAGCGCGACCGAAATTGGAAACGTAATGCAAAAAAGGCGGTGGAAAGCAACCTTGTGTTTAAATGGGTTGAAAAACCAACAAAGGAAGATACATCAATGGTTTGTCAGATGTTTGAAGAATTGAGCGAAACAAAACATCTTGGCTATAATCTTGAACTAGAAAGCCTGTATCAATTGATTACAAGTCCCAATTATAGACTTTATTTTGTTTACCGCGAAGACCGACCAATTTGTGCTAGAATTGTTTATCTATATAAAGATATGGCAGAAGATGTGTTTGCAGCCAACTCAAATGAATCTAGGGAGTATTCTGCTACACATTTCATGATGGATTCTCTTTTTAAGGAACTCGCTGTAATGGGTGCAACTCATTTCGATTTCTCCCGTATTCCTCCAAGTAATAACGAAACCGATTCTGTGTATGCCTTTAAAAAAGCATCTGGTGGTGATGAAATACAATATGTTGGGGAGTGGATATGGTCAAAAAAGAGATTAACTCCTTTGTTCTTTTCCATCTATAACTTTTTTATTCGCAAGTCTCACCATTATTGATAAGATGAAAAATTTGATAAGAGAATCGTTTTGTTTTCTATTATACACCTGGTACAGAGCATGGCATCGTCTACCTCTGGTGTCATCCATTTATTTACACAACCCATCTCCAGAGCTGTTTGAGATGGTGTTGAAATGGTATGTGAAACATCACTATCGTTTCATTTCCTTGGCGGAGGTAAAACAATTATTGGAAGCCAAAAACAATCCAAAAAAACGTCTTGCCTTTATCTCCTTCGATGACGGTTGGCAGAGCAATCTGGATCTGCTTCCAATCTGTGAGAAATATGATGTGCCCATAACGATTTTTGTGGCAACAGAGCCTTTGCTATCAGGCAACTACTGGTGGGAGTATGTTACCACAAAGTATGGACGCCCGACGATGCTTACTTTCAAAAAGAAACCAGAAATCGAGTTTTATGCAGATTTGGCAAAAGTGAAGGCCGATATGAAACTTGAGCGTTCCTCCATGACTATCGATGAGTTGAAAACAATCGCATCTCATCCACTTGTCACCATCCAGTCGCATACCGTGAACCATCCGATACTCACCAATTTGTCTATGGAATCATTAGAAAAAGAATTGTCGGAGTCAAGATATATGCTGGAGGAGATGGTCGGTTATCCTGTAGATGTGTTCAGTTACCCGAATGGCAATGTCGGGCAACGAGAAATTGAGGCATTGAAAAAGACTGGTTATCGTTTTGCTTTCACCACCGAAGCCTTGCCATTTGATGTTGAGAATTCTGATCCTTATTTGTTGCCAAGGATGGCGATGAATATGCATGGCGGAAAATACGACAATCTGGCGAAATTGGTTGGTATTTGGTATAAATTGTTTCCCGGAAGATGAAAATCCTAATCAACACTCCAAATTGGAAACGTCCGGAATTGGGTGGCGTCGCCAATCATTATTATGGTTTGCGTCCTTATTGGACAGAAAACGTGCGGTATAATATTGTAGGTAGCCGTAATAAACCTGGAACTGGAAAATATTGGTTGCCATACGATTTGATTAAAACCATATTCAAAATTCTTGTTTTTCGTCCTAATGTTGTAATGGTCAATACATCATTAGGCAATAATGCCCTCCGTCGCGATGCCATCTTCATGAATTTGGCCCATGCGATGGGGAAAAAGGTGGTTGTCCATTTTCATGGTTTCAATGTGAATTATGCAAAGGAAATTGATGTTCCGCGATTTTTGAATATGTTCCAAAACGCATCGGGGTTTATCGTTCTTTCAAATGCGATAAAAAAACAATTGGAAGATTGGGGAGTGAGGCAGCCGATATACCTTTCAACCACAAAGATGGACGAAAGAATGCTTGATGGTTTCGATATGAGTTGTAGGAATGGAATAGTAAATAACATCCTCTATCTTGGCAGAGTAGAACGTGAAAAGGGCATATACATTTCGCTAGATGTGTATAAGCTTTTGCAAGAACGGCATCCCAACCTTCAATTTACAGTGGTAGGTAATGGATCAGAGTTGGAAGCGGCAAAGTGTTATGCAAGAGAAAAAGTGATAAATAATATCACATTTACTGGAGCTTTGACAGGGAAAGCTTTGTCGGAACAATATAAAAAGGCAGACTTATATCTGTTTACCTCCTTCCATGAAGGCATGCCGACTTCTGTATTAGAGGCCTTGTGTTTTGGCTTGCCTGTGGTAACACGTCCTGTTGGTGGATTGGTTGATTTTTTTGAGAACGGCAAGATGGGGCAGATGGTGGATAGTTTTGAAGCTGTAGATTTTGTGACTCCTATCGAGAATCTGATAAACGATATGGATGAAACACGTCGAGAAATGGAGTATAACCATAAATATGGAACGACACATTTCTTGGCATCACAAGTGGCTAAACGAATTGAACAAATAATAAAATTATTCTAAGTGCTTGGTTTTAGAGTCCAATAGGTAAGTAGTGAGAGGGGTAATGCACAATTCCTGGGAATCTGAAAAAGTTTTAAGGAGAACAAATGAATAATGTAAAAGTATTTGACTCATTCCTGAGTCTGAAAAGATATTGTGAAAAAGAGCATTATAAAGGCTGGGACCCTTTTGATGGCCTCAATTCAAAAGTGTTCCAAGCATTGCCTTTGTTAAAGAAATCAGCCTTTTACCGTGAAGTAGTTATCCAAGGCTTCAAGAGGAATCCTATCAATTTGCGTCGTTTGGCTGTGGTACCAAAAGAGTATAATGCCAAAGGTATCGGACTGTTCCTTCAGGGCTATTGTAATTTAGTGAAACTTGTTCGAATGCATCCAGAATTGGTATCTGATTTGGGAACTGAGGAAGAACTGATTGCAAAAGTTAATGAAGTCGCCGAATTGTTAATTTCATTACAATCCGAAGGAGACTACCATGGGGCTTGTTGGGGATACAACTTTGACTGGCAGGCTCGAGGTGGATTGTTTTTTCCAAAATACACTCCTACAGTGGTGGCCACAAACTTTTGTGCTACGGCCTTGATGGAGGCGTATGAGTTGACTGGAGAAAAGAGCTATCTAGATGTCGCCTTGACATCGGCCGAATTTGTGAAAGAAGACTTACACCGACATGTATGCGAAGATGGATTTTTGTTTTCGTATAGTAAATTGCCAGGAAACGACACGGTTTATAACGCTTCTTTATTAGGGAGCCGTCTTTTGAGTTTTTGCTATAAATATACTGGTAACGAAGAGTATCGCCAACTTGCAGAAGAGTCGGTGAAAGCTTGTTGCTTTGGGCAACGTGAAGATGGTGCATGGATATATGGTTTGGGCCCAACGCAGAGCTGGGTGGATAGTTTCCATACTGGCTACAATCTTGACGGATTAATTGCTTACGAGGAAAACACTGGTGATAAAAAATATCATGAATATATTGAAACTGGATTCAAATACTATATTGAATATTTCTTTGAACCTGATGGTACGCCAAAGTATTACGACAACAAGATGTATCCGATTGATATTCATTGTCCTGGCCAGTTGTTCGTTACTTTAAGCCGTCTGCATAAGTTTACTGAAAACCTGGAATTGGCAGAAAAAGTTTTGAATTGGACCATTCAAAATATGCAAAACAAGAGGGGTTATTTTTACTATCAGCTCAAGAAGGGAATCAGCTCGAAAATCAGTTATATGCGATGGAGTAATGCATTCATGTTTTGCGCGATGACGTATTATTTGCTTGAATCAAACCAAATTTCGTAATAATGAAAGAGATTAAAAGAGTGGCAATGAAAAACGGGGTGACACTGTTTCCGTTTACCTCGTTTGATGAAATCATATTCTTTATTGATGAGAACAAGGGAATTCTTATTGCGATGAATGCAGGAAAGATTGGTCGTTCAAACAAGGAGATGGTGGACATTATCAATCGCAATATAGGTTATGCTGACGGAATTGCAGCAGTAGAGGCTCTTAAAAAACATGGTGTAGAGAAACCTGTCAAAATCCCTGGTTGCGAGTTGTGGCTGAAGATTATCGAGAAAAAGTATAAAGATTCAACATTCTACTTGGTCGGTGGAAAACAAGAAGTCATTGATACTACCATTGCGAAATTACGGGAGGATTATCCGGGAATTAACATCCTTGGGTATAGGAACGGCTACCTGAAAAGTGATGATGAGCAGAAACTGATTGAAGATATCGCAGAGAAAAAGCCAGATGTGGTTTTTGTGGCAATGGGTTCACCCAAACAGGAGTTGTTAATGGAGAGTATGCTACAAAGTCATCCAGCTATTTATCAAGGGCTTGGTGGTAGTTTTGATGTATATACAGGTAGAATGAAACGAGCCCCAGAATGGTGGATTAAGCACAATATGGAAGGCCCATATAGAGTAATGACGGACAAGAAAAAATGGAAACGCTTCGTTCAGGATTTTGGAGTAATGATAAAAATTAAACTAGGAATGATTTGAATATGACAGATTATAGAATAGAACAAGTAAAAGTCGACGAAGCCTCTTTAAAGGAGTCGCAATCTTTGTTACAACTTGTCTTCGAAGAACATGCCGATAAATTTAGCTACGAGTACATTAAGTGGCAATACGCTGACAACCCAATAAGTCCCATTGTGGGTTTTAATGCCTATATGGGAGATGTGTTGGCCGCGCACTACGTCACAATGCCTATCTATATGAACATTAACGGACAGAAAACATTAGGTGTACTCTCGCTTAACACGGCCACTCATCCTGACCATCAAGGCAAACGGCTGTTCACCACTCTGGCAGCCCGCACCTACCAGTATGCCGCAGAAAACAACTACAAGTTTGTGATAGGCGTAGCCAACGCCAACAGTACCCACGGCTTTCTGAAACACCTGAAGTTTAAGCTGATAGGCCCTCTAACCTTCAAAGTAGGCATAGGACAGAACCTCTACGAACGTACAGACTACGCATATACTCGCTACTGGGACAAAGAAATAATGGACTGGCGTCTGAAGAACCCATCGATGAAGTATTTCAAAAACGGTGACATGATTGTAAGTCCAATCAAACCTGGCTTCAAGAAACTGGTTTATCACGATAAAGACGGACTGTTTACTGGGTGCAAACTGCGTTTTCGTCCATTCAATCTCTATATCGGCTTTGGCGCAAATCTAAAAAAAAGCATATACTGTGGTGTCCCGAAATTTATTGAGCGGTCGCCTTTTAATTTGATTTTCCGCGATTTAACTGGCGGCAAATTACCAGAAATGACTAAAGATAACATATTGTTTGAATTGATTGATTTTGATGTAGCATGAACATCCTCACTTTCGACATCGAAGAATGGTTTCACTTGCTCGACTTCGACGCTACCCGAACTGAAGCTGACTGGAGAAAGTACGAGGTGCGTATTCACGAAAACATGGAGAGGTTTTTTCATTTTTAATGCCAAATAATTCATTTATTGTTTGTTTATTTTAAAAAATGTTATTTTTGCAATTCAATTTAATATTGGGGAATATATAAATTTCTGTATATGACACATTTTGAACAAGAAGGTTTGTTTTTGGGATTGATTTCATATCCATTTAATCGCGATGGTAAAAGTTTGTATAAAGACAAACTTAGTACGTTTTTTAAAAAACATAAAGAAAGTATAGCCAAATACGATATATCAGGAATTGATGACAGTTTATATGTCCCTAGAGCATATCGTATGTTTGGATCCCAGGGGTTGGCGATACTGGCGTTGGTTGATGATTATAATTTTTATAATCGTCACTTTAATAAAAACCACATACAAACATTGCTAAATGATGATGATTTGATTTTTAATAGTATTGTTATTTCAGGTGTAACAGAAACGGATGACAGTTCTTGCTCGGGTTTAATGGATAAGGCAAAGAATACGTTTCTTCGTAAAAATGACAGGTATAATTATATCGGCATAATTCGCTTGAAAATTAATCATGAATTGCTTTTAGGTAAGAACCATGGTATAAAAACAATTAGAGCAATTAAATCTCACATTGATGTATTAGAAAAACAATGTAAAGAGAAAACGCAATCAAATACCGACCATATAGTTGTTGATTGTTTTGATAATGATGAAATAACAATCATATCATTCTCCAATGATTTGTTGTATTTATACAATTTTCTTGGAGAAATAAGAAGTATAACCAATAATAGCATCAATATAGAATGTTTAGACAAAGATAATAATGTCGTTGAAAAGCATGTGTTTGGTTCGGCTTTGCTTTGTTTTGGATATGATATTAATCATGAGATATCAAAAGACGACACTATTAATAGCTTTACAATGAATTGTTTAATTGAATCAAAAGCAGGGCATCGCGATTCATTATATTCATATTTGCAATCAAATAAAGAAAAATTTGGTATATCATACGTTCAGAAAAACATAACTGGTGGGTGTAATATTATAGCGACATTCCCTCTAAATAATATAAAATTGTTGGAGGAAAAGTGTTGCAATGATATTATTATTGCACGAGATGTTAGAAAAATGAAGGTTGTTTTATTAGATGTTGATTGTGAAAACAGAATTATGTGTCAAATAGATACTAATCACGCTGATTCCAATAACAACCCCAAAGTTCAAATAAAAAAGGGTACTATTGAAAAGACTAAAAGCATCATGAAGGCTGCAGGCATATCCAAGTTGGTTAGAGAGCGGATGATGGCACTGTACGAAGTGTACAATAATTCATGTCATAATCTTCTTCAAAAATTCTATCTTAAAGAATTAGAATCAACAATGCTTAGTTTTAGCAAAATGGTGGCAGATATGAAATCCAGAAATGAAAGAATAAGGGATATGGAAGATACCTTAAACATTGAAATAGGTAATATGGAAAATGCGATTTATGATAGGTTATATCTGCAAAAGTCGAATCATTATCCCTTAGAATATAGTGGAGGCATACATCAATATCTAGCATCATTTGATTATGCGTATAAAACAATCGTTAAAGAATTTTACCATAATGCAAAAGAGAACAAAGGCTACATTACTATTACCGGTGCGGAAAGGGCATCTTCGACGCGAAATTTGTTTAATTTAAACATTAACGACATTGTTTTTCCCGAACTGTTTATAACTACTGTATGGAAAGAAGTAGCAAATTTTGCTTTAAATTTATTCGAAACACCTCAAGATGAATTAACAGCTACAGATGATGAGTTTGCCAAAAATTTTATTAAACATATGGAAATTTGGCAATCATACTCACAAAATAGTAATGCTTTTGGCAAATTAAAGTACAACATTATTAATTCTGATAAAGTATTACCCAATGATTCGACTTGCCAAATAGCCATGGATCTGTTAAATCAAGAAATGTTGATGTATTTCTTTAAAGACTACATCGTGTTTCATTTCGCGTTTCAGGAAAATTTTGAGCTCATGTGGTATTTTTATTTTAAAACCATGTTACAAACATCAATCTGTTATTTTCAATTGAATGAATTAGATAGAAAGCATTTTATACACATGTTATTAAGATTGTTCATGGTCGGTTTATTAAGTGACAATGACGCTCACAGAAGTTTTATAAAAAAACAGGTTGATATTCCGTTTGATCATATTATGGGAGATATGTGGATAAATGATTATTATAAAACCTTGGAAATTGCAAATATGATTTATGATAATTTAGACGAATATGGTTTTAAAAAAATGAACGATGATTATGTGCTATATAATGAGTATTGTATATCAAAAATGTCGTTTAATGATGAGTTCAAAAACGAGATAGCTAAAAGAGTTATATCAAGAGTATCAAGAGCCAATAAAATGATTGATAATATAAAAGATGGTGTTTTGGTGACGGCAGATAACGAATCATCACACAATTATATAATGTGTTTGTTTTATGCATATCTTAAAGTTTTATATGAGTTGGATGGTTATAATAAATCTATAAAAAGTGTGCCAAGAGAACCTGACGGTTCAATTATGGATATATTGGATGTTAAAAAAAATACTGACGAAAGTAAGAACTTTTATAATGAATCAATCGGCATTCTGATTGATCCAACTGGGGGATTTTTTATCCCATCTTCTAATATTAGGAAAAAGTATTTTCAAATAAGAACGGTATTATATCGTAGTTTGTGGAATTATAGGTTTATGAATTCAGAAAATTAGAAAACATGAAACGTCCATTATCTGTATTATGCATGGCCGATCTTCATTATGAGAAAGGTAATATGAAAGCATTAGAAAGGCTTCATATAGATTATAAAAAATATGTTGACTGTGTTGAACGACAAAGATGGAACCCTGATTATATCGTTATAGCAGGAGATGTTATAAACTGGACGTTAAAACATGACCCAAACAAGTATGATTACGCAAAGCAAGGCCTAGATGGTATTATAAACGACTTTAATATTAAAAAAGATCATATAATTATAATACCAGGGAATCATGACAATGCACTTTCAAATGGTGTCAAGATCAAAGAGCTTGACAAGAGTAGGGATATATTTGAAAAATTTTGTAATAATGAAGAAGGTTTGTTTATAAATGATTTTAAAAACGAGTTCTTGCCGCGTTTTAAAGATTATATCAAATTTTGCGAACCATATATTGGGAGTACGGAGTACAATGATCCGTCAATAATAGCCGATGAACTAAAAAGTTTGTCTGGAGTAAAGATTTTTGAGGAAGATCATTTATGCTTTATTTTGGTTAATACAGAATGGTTGTATATTCCGAAAGATCCTTTTGAAACAAATATGAAAAAAATTGTTGCAAAAGGGATTTCAACTCACATGAAATTGTACGAAAAGTGCCAACTATGTACGCTTCTTATAAAAGATGCCTATGAATATATTAAGAGTAAATACCCTGATTATACAGTAATTACAGTGATGCATAGGGGTTTTGAAGATCTTACTTGGAAAGAAAACAACCCCTCTGATAAAATGAATATTGATGCTATTAAATACATAAAATCAGTATCCGACATCATTCTTACCGGACATGATCATAATATAGTAATGGAGCCCCCAACGCTTATAAATAACAAAATTCAACATTTTAAATTGGGGTCTGTTGGCCGGAAAGAGCCCAAAACAAGAGAATATATAAGGACGGCTTCAATAATAAGAATTTCTCCAGCAGCATGTGGAATAGAATTGCTGAATATGGAATATAATAAAGATAAGAGCAGATGGTTGTTTAAACCAGATCATAATATCTATCCGCTTTTTTCAAAATACAGAGCAATTAATGTTGGTGAAACTGTAATCAATAATTATAATAGGGTTATAATTAGAGCGAAGGGTGTTGGATCAGAAGATATTATTGATGCCATCCAAGGTTATTACAAGTATTTGTCTGACTTAAGGAGTCCGAGCGTGATAATTGATGCATACGATGTTTCAAAAAACAGCTTGGAAGCATACAAAACATGTATGGATAAAGGTGCTTTTTGTGTTATTTATTTTAAATGTTATAACGATGATTTTTGTGATCAAGAATTAATTGATAAGATAGATGAAGAGGTGTATTTGTTTAGAAAGAAGCATTATATGTCTGTTTTTACAAACAAAATCATAATAGGAAAGATTTTTGTACAAATACCTATTTTTGATAATTTTTAATTTTTTTTAACAAAAATGTATATATTTCAAAAAAAAGTATTATTTTTGCATGTTAATTCGTGGTATTAACATTTCGTTAATGCTTAAAATAATACGGTTCTTTGTTGTTTAACAAACAAGGATCGAAGTGTTTTTTTTATAAGTTGCGGTCGTTAGCAACGAACGCAATAGTGTTTTTTTATAATTAGAATAAAAAGTTTATTTTTTTAAGAAAGAATTAGTATGATGGAAACAGTCAAATCGTGTAGCTTTAACAAAAGTACGGCAGACAGACCGACAAGAGAATCTTTTAGGGAGATATGTCGCATCTTGAATGAACCAAGACCATACAGGTCTTCTGATTCAAGGAAGCAACATTTTATACCAGATTTGTAGTCTGGTTAATCCTTTTCGGATTTTTTTTGCTTTTGTTTAGACTCGACAAGATAGAAGTACTAATTTCATAAAGTTTTGAGTCATAGGTTTTTTTTGCTTTAATGTAAAGCAACTTTTTGTCTAGAGTTTCTTGTTACAATTACTAATAAAACAGGCGGTTTAGTATCATCGCCTAGTGTTAATAACATGCCATTTACTATATTACAAACGCCTGTTATTATAAGTGCATAGGCGTACAATAATACTCTGAAATTTAATCCATATGAATATCCTGACTTTTGACATTGAAGAATGGTTTCACCTCCTTGACTTCGATGCCACCCGAACCGAAGCAGAGTGGGGTAACTACGAAGTGCGCATTCACGAAAATGTGGAGCGCGTTTTTCGTATTCTTGAAGATACAAATACTAAAGCCACGTTCTTTGTTATTGGCTGGATTGCAAAAACATATCCAGATTTAGTAAAAAAGATTGCGGATAAGTATCAGATTGGCTCTCACACTATGACACATCAGTTGGTATGGCAGCAGAATAAGGAAGAGTTCAAAGAAGATGTATCAGCATCGATAAAACTGCTGGAAGATATTACTGGGAAAAAAGTCGAGTGTTTTCGCGCACCAGGATTTAGTATCCGCGAAAGCGAAGCATGGGCTTTTGAAACATTGGCTGAACTTGGTATAAAATATGACAGTTCAGTGTTTCCTGCTCCAGCATCACATGGTGGAATGCCAAGCTATGGCGCAGCAGTGCCATCAATAGTAGAATATGGTGGAGTTCAGCTGAAGGAATTCCCAATTCCATACCACACAATGGCAGGCAAACATATAGTATTTAATGGCGGCGGCTATTTCCGCCTCATGCCATACGGAATCATCAGCAAATGGACCAAGCAATGCGGCGATTACTGCCTCAGCTATATCCATCCTCGTGATTTGGATGCGGGTCAGCCGATGCTGAAAGGACTACCGCTTAAAAGAAAGTTCAAATCATACGTTGGCCTAAAAGGAGCGGAAAATAAGTTGAGAAAGTACTTGAAAGAGTTTGAGTTTACTGATATTGCCACTGCTAATGACAGCGTGGAGTGGGAGAATGTGCCAGTGGTGAAGTTGTAAAGTTTAGTTAGTATCTCATGATGTCTGAATACATATATTCTCAATTAGAGCCTGGCTATGAGAGAGTTTTTCGAAGCCTGTGTGAGTAATCTTTTGGGAAAGGATAACAGGCTTAGACTTAGCAATTTTGCATATTCGCTTCGTGAACTAATTAGAGAAATAAAACGAATCAATAATTTCAACATAATATGGCAGTAAAATTTTTTAACATGACAAGAGCGGATTTTCTATCAAAAAAACTCTTGTTTAAGTACTTATCACTGGAAAGGGTGTTGGATATGTTGACAAACCAAACTATATGGTTCGCTAATCCAACGATTTGGAAAGACCCTTTCGAGAAGAGGTTTATTGAAAACAATTACAACGTAGGTGGAGTACAAAAGCCATATCCTTGGAAGGGACGAGTATATTGTATGTGTGCCACTCAAACAGCTACGAGTGAGGCTTATTGGAATACGTATTCTGCGAGCGAAATCGGAGTTTCCATAAAATTCAATCGGCAAAATTTACTGAATGAATTGGACAGAATATCGAATGCGGGAACGCGAATATACATAGGGAAAGTTGAATATCAGCAGACCCACAAGATCAAAGGAAATCTTTCTAGTAACATATTCTTAAATCCATCGGGTTCTCCTATTATCAATCTGAACAAAGAAGAACTAAAAGTTAGATTGTTGTTACTAAAACGTTTGGCCTATCAATATGAGAACGAACTAAGGTTTTTCATAATAAAAGATAAACCTGCCAAGCAATCAGGTACACTGCTAAAATACAATATCAAGAATACCGACTTGATAGACTCATTATCACTGGATCCTCGTATAGGACCAATGACAGTAGACCTTCTTCGTAGAGAGTTTGAAAACAATTATGGCTTTCAACCTATATCGCGTACGCAAAAGAGAGTACAGCGATCTCTTTTGTATGCAGAAGAAAAACCGATGGTAATCAGGTTGTAAAACAGTTAATCTGCAATGATGATATCATTGTTAAGTAATAATGCTATGAGGGTGATAGACGGAAATAAGTTAATGCAACTTAACGAAGAGTTGGCAGCTAGTTTAATAGCTGGCGACTTGAAACGAGCAGATCAACTAGACGAGGAAATGATTCGTCTGGTTGGCACGGATGGAAGAGTTGTCATTAATACGGTAATAGCTCCTCCTCGCCTAATGTATATGTATGCGTTCAATCGTGCCATGTTGCAAATGAATCATGGATATGTACAAGAAGCGGCATTGAGCATGATTGATGTTATGGAAACCCTTTATTTTGGTGGTATACAGCAAGAAATATTCTTTGTTTTCGATATGTTGGCTGAAATGCGCGGAATGCGTGATATATTCAAAAATCCGTTCATTGTAGCCAGCGATAATTTATTGATGGCTTTGTTATGTACTCGCCAATTCCCAGCAATATCACTGTCGTATTTATGGAAGTCGTATGTTCAATATAAGCAATTGGGTCTTGCTGATCTACAAGACTTTGTCATGTCGTTCATCAAAATCCAGTATGAGTTGGTGGCTGTTGCTTATGAAAAAATAGATGCGACTGGAGTGAATGATTTCAAAGAGGCGGCGTCGAAGATACATGCTAAATGTGCTGTCCCGTCACGAAAAACTGTTGACGAACAGACCAAGTCTAAATCTGAACAAATTATTACAGAACCAATAAAAACGGAGAAAAGCGAAACCCAAGTCGATGATGTTTTTAAGAAAGAGACGTTCCGTATTAATACGTATGATGATGAAAAAAGAATATCAAAATTATATCCATCATATGATTTTAGAGATTCACTTTTGTTGAAATTGTTTGGATCGTTGGATGTAAATGAAGAAAAACAGTTGCCAAATATTATGCAAGTATTAGAATTGGTGTGTTATGATGAAGAAAGATATGCCGCGTATTATAATAATACTTGCAATATGGTTTATGTTTCAGGGGAGCTTCATGAAAAGGATGGAAAAATAAATATGGTCGTGAATCCAGATGGCAAATATATGTTTCTTCCACAAGGCTTGGTGAAAAATGTTTATTATCGTGGACAGACAAAGAAATATAGCCCATGTTATCCTTCGTTATATAGAAAGTTATCAGCTAAAGAAAGGTTGCTTGAGCGTGTAAAACTATGTGAGTTTTCAATTTTATTACAAAAGCACCCATGTTCCCATTTGTTTAATAGGGGTATTGTCAATGGTCTCGGGAATGGTACTAGTGAATACCATCAGTTGAGTATTGATGACGAAGCTTTAGCGCAGCATTATGGTATCAAGACAGAGTATCTTGATGTTACTGTAGATAAATGGGTGGCTGCGTTTTTCGCCTGTTGCGATTATGTATCGCCAGAAGACGACAGAGATCGTTACGATATGCATAATAAACATGATATTGGTGTTTTCTATATATATAAGGGAGAGCCAGATATTAGACACGATGGGTGTTTTCGTCCAATAGGCATTCAACCACAATCACGGCCTGTGCTTCAAGCAGGTTTTGTAAAACGTATGGGCCGTTATAAAAATTTTGATACAATATCGGCATCAGTACCATTCAAATATGATGCTGAATGTACGAGGGTGATATATAATCTTTTTGGGAAGTCATTCAAGATACAACCATCAGAGGTAATTGAACAAAAAGCTAAGAAAATAGTAAACGAAAAACATCAGTTTTCAGAAGCTGCTTTTATTATGGCACATCAAAGGTATTACAAAAAGCTGTCTGATGAAAAGTTTAATACTATGGTGCAGCGATATGGTCTTAAAAGCCAATCAAATCCAATCGTTGATTTCACCACAGAAGAATTGCAACAAGCTTTTGCTGACAGGCAAATATGGGAACCGTATTTGTGGAAAATGGCTTATGCTCAGCAAATAATGATGTTGCCGTTTGATAAAGATTAATGATAGTTTGTAATTAATCATAGTTGTTTTAACATGGACACAAGAGCTGTCAATCAATTTGGAGATAAATCCATATATATCGAGAGAAATGTAGGCAATATCTACATGGGTGACTATGTTGCCGAGACAACATATGCCTTGAGAGACGGCTCTTATGAAATGGCAAAATATTCTCCTACTATTTCCCCGACCATACATAGAATTGAAGTTGACTTAATTAAGGATTGGATAGACTGTGATTCAACTTTAGAACCTTCTTCTAGATTGGCATTATTATATGGCAAAGCTGGTGTTGGCAAATCAGTCGTTATGCACGATCTACTGGAGATTTTGCAAAAGAATAACGATTATCTTGTATTTGGCTTAAAATCAGATCAGGTCGAGTTTGTCGATACTGATGATTTGAGCAAAAAAATGCATCTTGCTAAGCCAATAGAGGCGGTGGTTGAAGAAATGGCAAAGAAATACAAGAGAATGGTATTACTCATTGACCAGATTGATGCATTGTCCTTGTCGTTGTCTTCCAATCGTACACCTTTACGATCTCTGATAAAACTAATTGAGAAGATTAGTGCTATCGGGAATGTTAGAATAGTTATCTCATGCAGACCATATGATTTGGAGTATGATCCTTTATTCGACAGACTGAATATTAAAAACAAATGGGAACTTAAAGACTTTACAAAAGACCAGGTTCTAAATATACTAAATGAAAATCATTGTAAAGAACATATAAATGAGCGCCTTTTACAATTCTTAGGAAATCCGCTCAATCTTTATTTGTTTTTAAAAGTTAATCCTAACAAACAACTTACAGATCCTCTATCGACCGATGTGCTTTATCATCAATTATGGAAGAAATATGTAATTGATGATAGTGAACGCAAGGTGGAAAAACGACAGCTTTTGTCTCTTTTGGATATGCTTGTCTCAACCATGTATAAGTGTCAAGAGTTGTCTGTGCATATAAGAGAATATGAAACGGAATACGACAAGGAACTCCAATATTTTTTCAGTAATGGAATACTCATATTAACAAGGAGTGGACAGATTCAGTTTTTTCATCAAACATTATTCGACTATGTTTATGCCAGAAGATTTACAGAGCTAGGATATAACTTATTAGATGAATTAAAGGCTCATCACCAAGGACTATTTTCGCGTGCGGCAGCAAAAAGCATACTGTCATTCCTGAGAGAGAAAAGACCATGGGAGTATAAAGAGGATATTGATAAATTGCTGTATGCAAAAGATGATAAAGGCAACGATGTGTATCGTTTTCACATGAAATCGTTAGCGCTCAGCAATATGGCATATTTTGAATCTCCTATACCGGAAGAAATAAATCTTATATCGAATAGAGTGTTTGCGGATAAGGTTTATATGGATGTGATTTTTGAAACTATCCATACAACAAATTGGTTTAAAGCTATATGGGAAATTATAAATAAAAAGGGTGGATGGAATGTGTTGAGCGCTGAGTACAAGGACAAGGTGGTGGTAATGTGTCAAAGGACGCTATGGTCGGATGCAAAAACAGTACTTGATACACTTAAACAATCGCTAGATTATAATAATGAAGCGGATTGTAAGTATTTAGGATACTTGCTTCAACATTATGAGTTGAATTGTGATAGCAAGCAATTGATAGCGTTTTACAAGAAGATTGTTAAGACGCGAAATCCTTTAGAACACATACATCTTTTAAGGAATATTCTTAAAGAAGATCCATCGTTTGTGTGTAACGAGCTGAAGGAAAATGTAAGATTGCAGTTGGCTGAGAAAAACAAAGCAGGTATATATCGTGTAAACATTAACCACGATGTGGATTTCGTTTATGCCGAGTTGTTGAAGAGACACCATGTTATGGCCATCCAACTGTTTGTTGAAATACTGGAGCTTATTTATGAGGCAACACAATATCATGTGGAAGACTCTGAATTAGTTCATTCTTATGAGTTCTTTAGTTTCCAACGAAAAACCGGAGGACATCTTGTTTCAAATTTTGCAGAAGATGTTGTAAATAATATCATAGATGGTTTGCTCAAGGATGTTGAAAATGATAAAACAAAAAGGTATCTTGACAAATTTAGCAAAAGCAAGTATGGCGCATTTGTTTTTATCGCATTATACATTTATACATCGTATCCTGTTATTTTTCACAACGAGGCTTTTGAATTAATAGTTAACAGAACTGTTTTGTCAAATGCTCCAAGTTGGGTGGAATATCAGGCAATTGAGGCTTTGAAGGCTATTTATCCATACATGGAGGATAGACAGAAAACAATTATTATTGATAAAATGCTCTCCATAAAAGATAGAGGAGAGACCATTCTTTTTGATAAAGATACTATTGAAAGGAGGCTGCGGTATGGTCATCCAATCCTGGATCTTGATTTACATAAGGGGAAAGCTTTGGAGGTTATACCGCAAGATGAATTAAAAAAGTATTCTTGGAAAGCATATCAGGAGCGATTAAGGATAGATAGAAAATTTAAAGAAAAACGATTGCAAAACGAGAAACCGTCTGATTTTTCCGTCCATGTGGGTTGGTCTTCGTTAAATAAAGAGCAAGGAAAGAAGATGAGCTGTAATACATGGCTCAAATCGATGCTTAAGTATAACACTAATCCATATGATCATGACAAACCATCTTTAACCGGACAGTGCCAATTGTTTAGAACAGTTGTTGCCGAGGATCCTGATAGGTTTATCGAATTGATAGATACTATTATAGTTGATAAAAGAATACAATTGGCATATCCACAGGCAGGCATGCAAGGGTTGCTTGATGCTGGAAGATTGAAAGAGGCAGCGCATGTGTTGCAGGGAATACTTGGAGTTGTGAACAATGATGTAAATTCTACAGAAAGAGGATTCGATATTCATTCATTGCTGTTCGCTTTTTCAGATACTGTTAAAGGTGACAATATGCCAGATGTTGTTTTTAATCTTCTTTGTAATGCTCTTATTAATGCTAATGAACCAGCGGATGATCGACATCGTGACACAAAGGATGTTTGTAGCGTGGGTATAAATCAAGCTCGAGGAAATGCTGGGTTTATGTTAGTACAATGCGCTAAACACTACAAGTATAAGGAAGATATCTTCAAAACAATAGAAAGTATAGCAGAATCGTCTTCGGTTTATACAAGAGCGGCGATATTGTTTAATATGGCATCGCTTAATTATCTTGATAAGGACAGAAATGTTCAACTTTTCAAGAAATTAATGCATGATTATGATGCAAGATTAATGTCGATGCCTGTTCATAATTATAATCCACTGGTTTATTTTATCAATTATGCTGTTGATGAGTTGATGGATTTCTTTAATCATGCTGCTGATTGTCCTGACTGCTATGAATCACAAGTAATAATTTTATGGCTGGCATGGTCTCACAATAATCATGATGCACGCATTAAAGCTTTACTTGACAAAATGTGTGATATAAGTCAAACGGCAAGATTATCACTATTGAAGTTTTTTGGAACCTTAAGGCATGAAGTAAATGATGATGTTGTAGAGTATATCCTACGTTATATGGATGATAAGTATGATTCTCCAGAGATGGGAGAGACATGTGACGATTTGTTTCATGGCATGGATTCATGGCCGGATGAGATGCAAACAACTATTGCAAAAGCGTTTGTTGAGTCTTCGTTAAGTGACTATAAAAAGAGTCGTTTCATAGAATTTTTGGCTGGATATGCGATTAAGAATCCGGTTCAAGCTTTGGCGTGGCTTGAGCAAATCATGAAGTCAAATATTCCCGATGATTATTATGTTTGGAATAATATTATAGATGTTATTATACAGTCATATAATGGTATCAAGTCGTTCAATGACAACAGTTATCAAGATGTTTTAGAACATGCTATGGATTTGATAGACAATACTATGCAGAATCCAAGTAATAAGTATTTGATCTCCAACTTTATCAATAAATTGGACAATGAATAATTATGGGAAATAGATTGGAAAAGGTGCACATATCATATAAACATGATGATGCACATGAAATAGTTTTGGATGCTATTTTGAGAGGACTTCATAAGAACAATATTCCATATTCGATAGACAAATATGATATTATGTATCGTGACAACATTGATGACTATGAGATGGAAATTGGCATAGCTGACAGAGTAATAATGTTTGTGATACCGTCTTATTTAATGTCGTTGGATTGTATGTTTGAGATGACACAGATGTTCAAAAATGGAAATGTCAGAGAACGTGTTTATCCAGTAGTGGATATGGGTAACATTCCTCGTAATGGTGATGGATTGATGGAGATAAAAAACCATTGGCAACTAGAGAAAGAGAAAAAATTAGAGCAAATAAAGACAGGCGGATCGTCTTTTATTATTGATGAATTGAAAAAAATAAATGATGTCATTAATACAATTGACGACCTGTGGTCATTTATTTGTCGAGATTTCACCGGAAATTATGAAAAACTTATTGAAAACGATGCAGCTTTATTGATAGATGAACTTAAAAAAACTTTACCTACAGCAACAGCTCAAGTGAATCAGACATTTATTCCTTCTGGAGATACTATGCCTGCAGAGTTTCGTACAATAACTCAGAATGGTGAAAAATCTTTGAATATAGGGAACAACTATGGGAGTATAATAATCAATTAGTATTATTTGTAAGTAACGAAAAATGAATGATACAAAAAAAGTTTGCTTGATTCCAATGGATGATAAAATTAGGGAGTTTGATAAGCATCTAAGAAGTCATCCGAGGACAATATTGTCGGCTAGATTTGGAGATGGTAAAAGCTGTTTCTTGACCGCAGCTGAAAAAGAACTGAAGAAATATGTTTTCTTAAAATTATATCCTGTAAACTATCAAGTGGCGGATAATCAGGATATTTTTGAATATATTAAAAGAGATTTATTGTTTCAATTATATGGGAAGGGAATGGTTCCTGTAACATATGAGATACCAGATTCTATAGCATCATATTTCTTTTTATGTAATAACTGGGAGAAATTTGCGCATAAAGCATTGCAGGAGTTGTCATTGTTTGATGCTTCAAATGCCACAAAAACCACCTTGGGAGCTGTAAAGTTTCTGCAATCAATGAAAAAGAAGTATGATGAGTTCAAAAAGAATGGAGGAGAACTTGGTGTAAAATTGGAGCATTTTATGGCTTCATTTGATGATAAAGGTATATATGAATCTGATCCAATAACTTCTATATTATGTGACATCATAAAAGATTGGAAAAAACTACATTCACATAAGAAGGTGTGTCTTGTTTTTGAAGATTTGGACAGAATAGATCCGGCGCATATTTTTAGAATTCTGAATGTTATATCTGCGCAGGTTGACTATGGTTATAAATATGGCGCTTCACCACGAAGCAATAGTGCGGTTGGAAATAAATTCGGTGTCGACAATATTGTAGTGTGTCTTGACTATGACAATCTAGAAAACATATTTCATCATTTTTATGGAGCGAAAACATGTTTTGACGGCTATATAAATAAGTTTTCCGACAGAGGGGTTTTTACTTATTCTCTACAAGAGCAAGTAAATCAATTTTATGTTAATGAGTTGGCGAGAGTAACAGGGATGGAAAACAAGGCGGTTCTTGCCATTATGAATAAATATGATTTTTTGACATATACATTGCGACAGTTGTACCATGCTGTGGATGATATAGGGAAACAGATATCTCTACCACAAGCATTAAATAGAGTAGTACCACACAGGGGATTATTTATTATGACAGCGATAATGCGAAGGTTAGGTCTTTCAGACGAAAAGATAATTACCATAATAAGTGAAGCTTTTCGATCACAGCCACAGCTGATTGGTGCTTATGCGGCAACAAGCATGATGCTTCGAAGAAAAATCGAAAATGGCGCTTTAGCTTTCTCATTAGGAGAGATGGAAAATGGTTATGTCGTAACTTATTATGCGGATGATTGTCGTCAGGATGGTCTGGCTTTTATTAAGCAGCAAAAGAATTTTATTAAGGATCCAAACACTGAAGAGTGTAAAGTGGAAGATGACATTGAGTTTATTTTAAGATTCGTTAATAAATAAATTTTAGACATCATATTTTTATTTTCCCTATCTTTGTACCCTGAATAAATACATCCCGACATGAGCATATATATCCTCAATGTTATTATTATTGCGGCGGCATCGCTGATGGCTTTGTTTGCTGTGCGATATGCCTATTTCAAAATCCTTAAGATAGCCAAGGATAAAGACCTTGTCGATAATCCCGACGCGCGAAAACTGCAAAAGACACCTATACCTGTTATGGGTGGCATTGCTGTTTTTATAGGGGTTGTGGCAGGCGTGCTTGCGGGCATGGTAATGAATTATTTTTTTGGTAAAAGCGATTTGCACTCTCTTCTGCCGATAATATTGGCAATGGTGATTATGTTATACACTGGAGCCATGGATGACATCATCGGATTAACGCCGAGAAGCCGCTTTATAATAGAGATTTTTACTGTGCTGGGGATTATTTATGCTTCGGGCAGCTGTATTGATTCGTTCCATGGATTGTGGGGAGTAAATGGTTTTAATTGGTATGTAGCGGTGCCTCTCACGGTGTTTGCCGGAGTGGGAATAATAAATGCCATCAATATGATTGATGGTGTGAACGGTCTGAGCAGCGGTTTGTGTATCGCATGCTGCATTGTTTACGGTTGTATTTTTCATTCAGTAGGCGACATAACCAACGCAATGCTCGCATTTATCGTTGCTGCTTCGTTATTTCCGTTTCTGCTTCACAATGTGTTTGGACTTAATTCGCGAATGTTTATCGGCGACGCCGGCACCATGGTGATGGGTATCCTTATTACTTGGTTTACGATCTGCATATTGCGCAGTGATTCAATAGTGGCGTTAAATCATAAGTTTTTGGATGCCAATGTGATAGCGGTGGCGTTGGCTGTATTTAGTGTGCCAGTTTTCGACACCATACGAGTGATGACAATGAGGATTTTGAAGCGCATGAGTCCGTTCCATCCCGACAAAACGCATCTTCATCATGTTTTTATCAATGTAGGGTTCAGTCATTCAATAACTTCACTTGGTGAAATCGGTATCAATCTAATAATTTTCGGTATTTGGTTGTTGGCTTATCATTTTGAAGCCAGTATTGATTGGCAGCTTTACATAGTGATTCTTTCGGCGGTAATATTGGTATGGGGAACATATTTCTTCCTATCTAACCAAATCAAGCATCACACCGACACCATGCACAAGTTGGCTTATTATTCGATTTCGACTCATCTTGGACATAAAAACTGGTGGATTTGGCTTCAGATGTTGCTTGACCGACGCGAAATAAAAGATGAGAAGCCTTTTGAAGTTACTGTTAAACAGCCATCGCATGTTATAATCTTTGACTCAGACCCCGAAAATTATAAAGATCAGGACAGAAAAAAAATTCTTGAGTTTATGAAAGGCAAGGCTGAGGTTTATGTCGATGACATTGAGCGACGCAGCGGGGCTGAGAAACTCAGAATTTATCCTATTTTGTTTGAAGGTGAGATGAGTGGATATATAAAAGTTATAACCCGTTCAGGTCTTGGCTCGCCCGAGATTGTCACTTTGGCAGAAGATGTTTCATTTTAAAAATTTATGATATGACAGATATAGATTACAAACAGCAGGATCAAAAAGCCATAAAAACTTATTTGGAAAAATTTCCCGACGGCGTAGATGTTGACGACATCATCGCCAATGCCGGTGCCAACCAGCTTCGGGTTTATCCAATTTTAATCGAAATGTATTTTGACAATAAACTTGAGGTGCTGACAGAATCGGAGTTGGGGTCGTTTTTGAGGGTGAAGGTAAAGTAAACGACTTAGCGTTCCATAAAGATAGTTATAATGAAACTAAAAATTTTTGTGTCATCAACATGCTATGATTTGAGCATAATTCGCTCTCAGCTCAAAAGTTTTATTGAAAACATGGGTTATGAGGCTGTGCTAAGCGAATATAACGACGTGTTTTATGACCCTCAAGATCATACTCATGAAAGTTGTGTCAAAGAAGTCGCAAATGCTGATGTGGTTATATTAATCATCGGTTCGCGATTTGGAGGGACTGCAATGCCTAATTTGCAAAGTTTGATTGACTTTAAATCATTGTCTGCGGCATCTTTTAAGACAAAAATATTAGAGGACAAGGATAACCTCTCAGTAACACAGTATGAAATATTTAAAGCAATAGAAACCGATATACCTGTTTATTGCTTTGTAGATGAAAGCGTTTGGCATGATCATCGTGTTTATGAAAAAAACAAAGAAAATGGAGATGTGATTAAGAATATGAAATTTCCATCAATAGATAAAGATGAAACAGCTCCATATATATTTGAATTTATCAATTTCATGAGGGCAAGAACTCATAATAACGCTTTATTCCCATTTGGAAAACTGGAGGATATAGAAAGTTGTTTATTGAAACAATGGTCTAACTTGTTTCAAAAGTTATTGTCTCAAAGTAAGAGTAAAAGTGATACTTCTAAACAAATGAATCAAATATCAGAACAGTTGAACGATATGAAAGCATTGATTATGAGTTCTGTCAACAAATCTGATGTTCCAAAAGAGGCTGCTAAAGGAGTGCTCAAGTTTCGCTCGCTGATAAACTATATAGATTGTCTATTACCGAGTCCTGATATAATTTTTAAAAAACAATCATGGGAAGAGTTGTTGGCTGATTGCAATATTTCGCACGAAGAGAGATTTGAAGACAAGAATGGAAAAATGCGGTTGGCTATTGTGAAGAATGACGGAACTTTTTTTCTTGCTACATTTCCTTTTTCTGATGATTCTTATTATACTCATCAAAAAGATTGGTCTGAATTTGCAGCAATTTCTAACGATGTCAAACAGATTATTGTTGAGGCAGTTAGAGACACAAATACAATGATCAAAGAGTTGGTGTATTACAGAAGTTTGCTGGATGATTATAAAAAGAAAATACAAACATCATCACCATCTGATGAAGATGTACCGTTTTGATTAGTGGTGAGTGTTGAGAAATGTGAGATAATGATTTGAGACTGGCGCAAATCTCGCCTCGTTTGCGCATGAACCTCGACTTGCGAAACAGCCCTGATGACCAATCACAGCGTATGCTCAATGCCATCGAGCCCGGGAGCCCATTACCAATTCACCGCCATCAAAAGTAGTCCGAAACGGTAGTATGTCTGCGTGGAAGGCTTGTATGGGAATATTATGACGAACCGGAACATATATGCACTGAGAGAATAGAAATCTCGCCCAACGGCCCGATAGTGGCATTGAACGTTCCGCAAGGCCAATGGCACACCGTGAAATCCCTCGAGTCAGGTTCCGTCATCATGGAAGTCAAAGACGGTCCCTACGAGCCGCAAAGTCCAGAAGATATCATGGAGTTATGATGAAAGAAGTATATATAAGTATTTGTGCATTTTACTCTTATTTGTTCTAGTCGCAAAAGAAGAACTTAAGATGAAATCGGTTGAACAGAAATCAAGGTATTTTTATAAGCTTTTATTGTGGCCTGTTGGAACGTTAATTATCTATAGCATTTTTAGAAATTTGCTATACGAGAATTGGCTGCCTGGATTATGGACTTTTCTGAACATTACAGAAGGTGCATGGTTAAACATTTCTGTAAGCCTTTTTGCAATTGTTTGTCTAATAGCAGGTTGGGCGAGCAAAAAAAGGCATTATTCTTGCCACCACGTAGGGATACTGGTATCTATCATACTACTGATATTGCTATTCTTTTGGGACAATGACAGTGTTCCATATTTGCAGTATATTGGACTTATGCCCTGCTGGTTTGTCTTGCTTGTGGCATACTTGATTGGTATTACAACCCATTACATTTTCGATTGGATAGCTCCGTTGTTCAGTAAAAGCGTAGAGATTGAAGGGTTGCCAACCGTTCGGCTGTTTCAGGACAGGCCGGAAAGTAAAATATCCAACGATGGCCTTGCATACAGCGGACTGGCAAAAAGAATAGCTTCTGCTATAATAAACAATGCATTCGACGCGTCGTTTAGCATAGGCGTAACAGGTTCGTGGGGCACGGGAAAAACGTCGATGCTGCTGTTTATAAAAGGTTTGCTGGAGAAATACGATGATATTATTATCATTGAGTTTAACCCTAGACAGTCTTCTACTATACAAGATATACAGAAAGATTTTTTAAACCTGTTGGCAGAAGCATTGGGACTCTATCACTCTGGAGCAGTGAGAATTGCGCATAAATACATGCAAGCGATAGGAGCTTTGCCCGATAACTTATGGGCTGCACGCATACTGGGGAATGTCTCGGAAGCGGATATTGAACGATGGAGGACAAGCATAGTTGATGTTATTAATCAGATAGGGAAGAAGATAGTTGTACTGATAGATGACTTTGACAGATTATCAGGTGAGGAGATACAGGAGGTTCTGAAATTGATGGACAAGAATGCGGCATTTCCACAAACCTTCTTTGTGACAGCCTACGACAAGAAGCAGACAAACCAAGTGATATCTAACTATATGGGGCATTTGGTTGATGATGAGACTCTTGATTATACGGATAAATATTTCAATATAGAAGTTTCCCTTCCAAAGAGGAGGCAGAGCAATTATGTGAAGGTGTTAAGGGAATGTCTGTATGTTTTGTCAGATAACAAGTTTATTGGTTTTAAGCGGGAAGATATTGATGAGGCTTTGCCCAAAATGTTTCCATATATTTCCAAGAGTTTGCCGACTATCAGAGACATTAAAAGGTTTGTGAACCTTGTATCCCTGACATTGCCACAAGTGGAAGATGATGTTTTGCTAGGAGATTTTTTGCTTGTAACCTTGATACGATATAAATATCCTGAAGATTATAAGAAACTGAGTATGTACGGGTATGTTGTAAGGGAAGGGAGAATGATACCAGAGAGTAAATGCTTGAAGCTAAATGCCGGCACTTATGATAAAGCGGACTGCGCAGATATATTGAAATTTCTGTTTACAGGAAAAGAGCCGAAATACAAGTCTGTCTCACATGTCAATTCGTTTACAAATTATTTTTATGATATAGACTCAGGGCATCTGTCTTATAGTAAGTTGGCGGGACTGTTGAATCCAAGCATCACGCCTGAGGAGTATAAAACTACGGTTAAGGCTCTTGTTAAAAGCGATAATGATAAGTCGGATTTTGTAGAGTTTGTGTTGTCGTTTGAGAATAACATCCACAATGAACAAGAAGCTGCTCGGTATTTCTGCTTCTTTCTAATGGCGCGTACATATTGCGAATCAAAGGATCTTTACATAGCAACGTTGTCATATTTGCTAAAGGATAATGTGCCTGATAACGTGAAGCAGTTTGGCTTTAAAAACGAACACTCCTATATTGGCTTTCTGAAAGCGGTTTTAAATGAGAGATATGATTTCCGATTATCTATAGAGGCGTTGCATGACGCATTACATGCTGTTAATTCATTAGATATTGGCGAGGTTCCTACGCTTGTTTTCACTGCTAATGAATTAATGGGTTTCGCAAGGAAAAAACTGAAAAAGGCTATTTCGGAAGTGGCGGATGGTGGTGTAATATTGGAAGATGTTTTCAGGGCGTATAGGGCTTGTGTTATGGAGTACAATAGAGATAATGGCGAGAGCATAGATTCTGTGGCAACTGAAATGATGCAGGAGGCGATCAAAGAGAATCCCGATTTCTTTTTGAAAGATGTGTTGTTCCACAAGGAAGCTCCTGATGTTAAGACAGGTATTCAGTTCTTTATGGAGAAGATTCCATATAAGGAATTATTTAAAGGTCATGAAGAGTTTCAGATGTTTATCAACAGCATAGAAAAGAGTAAAAATGAAAGCATGATACTATCTTTGTCTCAGTATGCTGAGTTGTGCAAAGTTCAGAACACATGGAAGCCAACCATGACAATAAATGGTGATATTACGGCGGTGAAACAGCATGATTATGCAATGTATAACAACCTCTTTGAGGGGGAACCAGTTGACGCATAGTCTATAACACAAGAAGCACAATACAGATAAGGTTTGGGAAGTTTAAAGGTTTTTTATTTTAAATTTTACAATATAGTTGAGAAATAATTATTAATTTTGCAATTCATTAAGCATAAACTATTATGTATATAAAAACGCTTCATATTAAGGATTTTAAGTCAATAAAAGATTTAGAGATAAATCTTGACAAACAAATAAGCATTTTGACGGGTGTTAATAATAGTGGAAAGACTACTATTTTAGAAGCTCTGGCATTATGGGTGGAGTGTTTTGAAAAACTATTGAAAGTTGCTCAAAGAGCTGTTACAGGCAGATATAAAAAAGGCGATTATATTTTAGGACCGACCTATAACAAATATTTTAATTTTGATGAAATCAACAGCGTTCGTTGTCCCGATTTTGACGACTTGTTTAGAGATAGAAACGTAAAATTGCCGATAATTATAGAAGCCGTCGTTGTATCAGAAGAAAAAAGGCAAGAAATTTCTTTGGGTTTTTCTATCAGTAACTCGACAAATACACGATATGTCATATCACTGATAAATGAAAAATCGTTTGACTATAATAAGTTTAACACGTTTTTCGATTATTTGAACAATGGCAGCATATCGTCGTATTATGCGTCTCCGGTTGCATATATTGAGCAACGTGAGGATTTTGTCACAGAACCAAATCTCAAAGATAATATCAGAAAAAGACAGTCTTATCGGATTATCCGAAATAGGATTTACAAATTATACCATACTGCAAGATTCAATAAATTTCAAGAGGATTTGTCTTTTGTTTTATATGGTAGCACATCGTACGCCAACATTAGATTCATTAATCGTAGCGATATAAACAAAGATAAGAGAATTGTTATAAACTACGTAAATGCTGATGATAATGTTGAAAAAGACATAGCTTTACTTGGAAGTGGCACATTGCAAGTCATAGAGATTTTGTTGGATGTCTATCATCAGGTGGATGAGAAAAAAGATTTGAATCTGGTCTTGCTAGATGAGCCCGACAGTCATATTCACAGAGACATTCAAGAAAGGTTGTTGCAAATCTTAAGCAATTCTTTCCTGAACAATCAGGTAATAATAACAACGCATAATGAATCTTTGATTCGCGCGGCATCATTGACGCAATTATTTCATATTGATGGTTCCGGTCAAGGAACAGTTAACTGTTTGTATAAAAAGGAATTACCCAAGCTCAACAGTCCTCATTTTACCGGGCCTTATCCTGTGTTGCCGACGCCGGTGATTAGAAGTATTGACAGTACTGCCGCAGGATTGGATTTTATATCGGCAATAGAGGCTGACAAGATTATTTTTGTTGAAGGTGATGACGATGCGCGTTTGTTGCATAAATTGTTTTCAATGGATGTTGCCCACCATGATACAAAGATAATGTTCTGGGTATTGGGCGGAATATCCAAAATTTTGGACAAGGTTGATATGTACAAGGTGTTTTTTAGCGAAATTAAAAACACCAAATCATTATGGGAAAAATCGTTGTTGATATTTGACAGAGACAGGTTGATAGACGAACATTGTACGGAACTGATAAATTCTCTTAAAACAAAGAAGCATATTGATGGTTTCGCGTTACCTGTTTATACACAAGAAAGTGTGTTTATTTCAGATATAAGAGTGCTGTCAATATTGCTAATGAGATGTCTGAAACTATCGAATATAACAGCACCTCAAATGGAAGAAGCTCTTCAAGATGCGATAGAGAAACAAATTGTGGAGATTAAAAGCAGATATGAAGATAAGGAAATAGACAATGAGTTTGTTCAGAGTTATAAGGGTTGTTATCTCGACAAGATAGAAAAAATATCCGGGAAAAAGATAAAAACCAATGACATTGATCTTCAAACAAAACTAAAGGCGTTTTATAACAACCAAGCACCAGAGAAGCTGGCTGATAAAAACGATGTGATTACCATTATACAAGAAGCGTTAGACAAATTAAACATCAACAAAACCATAGACGAATCAATATTTTACGCATTGGTTGAAAACAGCGACCGTTCCACCATATACGATAGCTGGAATCAATTGATTAGATCCATGGAAAAATAATTGACCATGGTTTTGTATATTTTGTCATTGTTGGCTTCCTGATTATAAATATGGATATGATAAGTATAGTATTATATACTAGCGATAATTTGCTATTATCGCTACTCCCAGTCCAAAATTATTCCTTATCTTGCCGCAAAAACGGCTATGACAAAGGATGTTAAACAAATTGCAATGGCAGAGGCGTCGGAGGAGTTTTTGCGCTACTGCCGGTTTGAGAGAAAACTTGACGAGAAAACAATTAAAGCTTATCGTTTTGATATAAGACAATTTGCTGAGGAGTTGACTGTAAACGCCCAATTGTGCGATGTGACAAGAGATTATTTGAAAAAGTGGATCGAATCGTTATCGAAATATCGATATAAAACAATTAAAAGAAAGATAGCATCAGTCAATGCGTTGATGAATTATCTCGAAGGGGAGTTTGAAGAGTTTAACAATCCTTTACGTAGTTTGCACATAAGGTTGAAACCACCAGTGAGATTGCCGGTGGTTATGACAAAAGACGAGATGCAGAGAATTGTTGGCAGACTTGACAAGGTGATAACCGCTACTGAAAGCGACAGGCAAAAATTTCTGAATGTTCGCAACAAAGCTATCATTGAGCTTTTATTCGGCTCGGGAATGAGAATCGGGGAGTTGTGCGGATTGAGAAATAAAGATGTGGATTTACAGTTGGGACAGGTGCGAATAATCGGGAAAGGTAACAAAGAACGGATAGTTGACATATGCCTGCCAGCGATTTTGAATCCGCTACGACAGTGGATAAAACTCAGAAAATCTTTAGAAGATCCCGAGGATGCATTTTTCACCAGCCATATTGGCCGAAAACTGGGTCCTCAAACCATTAGTCCGTCAACTGACTCGCGAATGCAACATAGAAAAGCATGTAACACCACACACTTTCCGCCACACATTCGCAACGCTTCTTCTCGAAGAAAACGTAGATATATCATATATCCAGCACATTTTAGGTCACAGTTCCATCTCAACCACGCAGATTTATTTCCATGTCAATCCGTTTAGGCAACGTGAGATATTGATGAACCATCATCCGAGAAGTAGGATGTAATGAGTTTTAAGGGTGTTAGTAATGTTAACAAGAGCCGATGTGAAGTTTTTCTCTTAAGTAGATTATTTTGCAGATGGCTTGGGAAGCTCTCATTTTTATAGAAAATGATGCAGAATGTAATGATGTAGTGAATTTATGGACAACGAAGCACGTTATTGTTCAGTGGACTATGGCTGCGTCACGTCAGAGTAAGTGTATGCGATTTGGGGAGGTGTTATATTACATTAGAAGAGATAGAAGCAAGTTTAACCTTTATCAGAAAAGATAAATAAAGATTATTGATAAAACATTGTTGGACAAGATAGGAAAATAGGCAAATAGGCAAAGTGAAGGTATCAACCTATAACGACGCTGACTCAATCATCTAAAGCGTAATTCTTGATTCTCAGTCTGGTCAATATGGCGTTGACATCCCAAAGAACGTGTAGTACACCATTGAAAGCTTAGAATCAGACTCAGTTATTTTTGGGCGCAAGTAAGGGTCGTTTGTGTCACATGAATAGGAGAACATTCTTAATATTCCACAAAAATGAAGTACTTGAAAGTTGTTTGTGATTTCTGTAGCTATATGTTTGTGCTGCAGGGATGATGGAAACATATATAACAATATGGCAATAAAGAAGATATTAGAGAAGAACAATATGCTGGTAAGTTTCAATTTTATGACTATCAGCATATATGCTCTTCGTGTTGGGAAGAATAGTATGGAGTGGCGAGTTGCTTATGGCCTGATAACACCCTCTCCTGATAAGATGCCCAAACCTATTGTACTAGGCTCAAATCAAATTGGCTCGTGTGTGTTTGGTAAGAAGAGTGAAAGGCTGAGCATCAGAAAGGTTATCTGGTCGGGAGAAAGAGACATTGTACTGGGTGTTTACGAAGATCTTGTGAACGGAGTAAGTTTGAAAGCATCGTTCCTAAAGTGGGGAGTGGATACCAGTCAATTCAACTATGATGTGAGTTTTACACAGGAGTCGAACTACGAGGAATGGGGACAAGAGCCAATTCTGGGTAGTCAGTCTTCTTTTACTCAAATAATACAGATGATTGATCCTGCAAGGTTGTTTGAAATAGACGGGAAAATACCTGATGATATAGAAAAAGCATCAGCTTTGCTAGAGGATTACCTTAAAGAACAAACACATCTGCCTTTTGGAGAGCGTTATGACCATGTTGGGAATCTGGAGATAGTGGTTGCTCTCGACAGAGATGCTGCTGGAAGACCCCTTGTGGAATGTTGCTGGGAGAAAGGGACTCCTTTCGTTCAACATGTTTATATTCACGAGAAGTTGGTTGAGATGGGCGATGTGCTGACTATAAATGTAGTATGTAAAGAGGATGGAAGGACTGTACATGACAGCATTGAGAGAAAAGAGATTGTGGCGGTCAGTGATGTGGAACTCAAATATTCTTTCGAGAAATGCCCAGATAGTATAGAGATAAAGATTTGGCGTGAGAGAAATGGTGAAACAGTGGTGGTCACTGACACCTTGCGTCATTTCCTGAAACGTATTAGTATTACTGCCGGATTGATTGGTGGAAAGATGAAAATCACGACGAAATGGCTGAAAGAAATACGCAATGTGGTTCCTGAAAAAATGCGAAAGGAAGTGGATGAGGCGATGACCATTGAGCGTGGCGAGAGTATGCACTCGACTATTGGTGAGCTAGAGAAAAAGCGTGTATATAGAAAGAAACCACAAAAATGCAATGATGTTTTTTTCCCAAAAGGATGGGATGCCAAAGAGGAAGAGCATGGCCTGTTATCGTTCCTTGAATGGTTTAAGGATAAAGCTAAGAACTCCCAAAGATTATTCCTGCAAGACCCGTACTTCGAGGATGTGGCAATGTATTTTCTTGCTTCAGCAAATATAAGCAGCGAATACACTGTGCTGACACAGACTCAGCTTCGCACCAATCCTGACGGCACTAACAAAGAAGTGAAAGAGGATGAAGATGGATGGAGGAAGAGAAGAATAGTTGAGAGCATTAAGGCTAATCCTAGGATGTTCGCTCCAATGAAACTGGTGGTTATAGACATACCCATTTCCCATAATGTGTTACACGACAGGTATCTGATATTTGACTATGGAGAAGGGAAAGTGGAAGCTTACACATTGTCGAACTCATTGCAGGGCGCAACCAATAAGTTGCCGCTGCTGATAACCCAAATTGGGGATGTCGCCTTTGAGAAGGTGATGAAACACATAAAGGAGACAATGAGCAGGGAGGGTGTTCAGACTATCTATAACTATGCAGAGATAACGTCAGAGCGAGAAAATGTGGAATTAGATAAAGTGGCTGACGGGGGCTTCTTGAAGTGGTTGGATTGCCAAAAGGAAATCATGAAGGGTGGTAAGGTTGACCATATTTTAAGAGATATTCGTGAATGGAGGACATACGACAAGTTGGCGACATTGGGCTATTTCCTGGCTGATATGTCAGATGAAGAAGCCCACGTTATCTTATGTCATATGGAAAATGAAATGCATAAGGATGCTTATTGGGTTACCACTCTGAAAGACTTTATCCTGAAAGGGCATTATTCCAATTATCCTGTAGGGTATATAAATACTCCATACAGAGGAATGATACATAATGACGCCACCATTCTGATGGGTCTAAAATACGATCAAATTGTAACGTGCTTCAATGCCCATTTCTTGGACTATATTGGCTGTGAGGGCCATAGCTACGGGGTTTGGGGGCAGTACTTTACTGCCAAAATATTATTGAGACTGTCGCATACAGAATATGTAGATGTACTAAAGCAGTTGCGACCCACGTTACTTAAGATTTATTCCGACAAGACGATTGAGCCGTGCTACAAAGTGAGCGTAATGCTGATGGCTGAGCTTATGGAGTACGACTATTGGAACAAATCAGATGCTGTGATGACGGCTTTGATGAGCGAGCAGGATGCTTGGCTTAGAGGTGTCGGTGCTCTGGTTTTCTTGCATAAGGCACAGGATGCCAGTTTCAATTGCAACAATTTCCGCCATCTGGTGTGTGATGATGAGGTTGTTACACTCAGCCATGCTGCATGGGGAATGAAACCGGCTCCAGCTCATATGGATGTGTTCTATGAATGGCTGGTTGATGCATTTGCCAAGAAAGGTGATGCTGATTATTTCAAGAAATGTCTGTTTGAAGACATATTGGGAGAATCGCATTGTATAAAGGATAAGACCAGTTATGTGGAACACGTTGTATTGCCATTGGTTGGGAAAGGTCTCGTAAGAAAAGATGAACTTTCCAAACAAATGATAGAGGCGCTCTTTACAAAGAGTATCAGAGGTGATGAGACTGTTAAGGTAAGAGAAGTTCTACCGGCATGTCTTCCTGTTGTTGACGGTGATATAAACCAGATGTATGACCTTTCGAAAGAAACTTTAGTAGGTTTTAAAGAAAGCCTACGGAAACTCCCTCTCAAGGGTGATGAAGTGTTGTTTGAAGTGGCAAAAGACTGCATAAACCTCAGAGTGATACTGATGCATCTAATAGATAACTATGAAGGGAAAACCAATTTTTTAATAGATGCAATCAAAAAATTGCTCGCAGAACTAGATCAAAGTTTGGATGAATACGGACTGAGCAGGTCGAAAAGGATGTTTGAGTATTAAGAAGCATGGTTTTCTCTATGGATACAATTTTCGAACAGGATAAACATATGTTAACTTTCGTGGAGAGTGTTGAGAAGGGAGAGACTGATTTCCTTCTTGGCATAGACAATCCTACACGTGTATATAATGCAAAGTTTGAAAAGAATGATGATGACAACTTCATCTTGAAGTTCTCTGTTCCCGATGGGGATGATTTCGATGGGGAATATTTCTTTTCTAAACCGGCAGTACTGTTTGTTCCAAACAAGATTCAGATTCTGCTGTTGAATACTGATGCACTGGGGTTTACACAAACCATCAACGAAAAAGGGCCACAAGAAGTAAAGGTGACCTATAAGAGTTTCGGAACGGAAGTGGATCCGTCGAAATGGAAAAACTCTAAACACTGTGCGTACATCAGATATAGCAAGGATGATTTCAGATACACAGACATGAGTCTAGGGTATAATATGACCACAGACAAGAATCAGCATAGTAGTTGGAAGAATGCTTTTTTGATTAGACTGTCGGGAGATAATAACATTATCGTAAGTTTTGAGGAAATGATGACAGGTGATGATGCCTACTGCGTGTTCCGTGCTCAGAAGATAATGAGTATAGACCTGTTTGAAAAGGCTGTAGAGGCGGTGAGAATAGTCTATGGACTGCTCGCAGGTTATAGTTTTGCTGATAGAGGCTACTTTATTTCTGATTACACGGATGATAAGCCTAAGGATAGGATTCCACTCATCGTAAGGTATCACAATAGGGAGAGGAATAAAAAACACAAATATCCGTTGCTGGATAAAACGCGCTATGTGGATGATGACCACAAACAGTTTGAACTGACAACGGAGCAAATGAATGCCTTACTACAGCTGTTAATTAAAAATGAAGAGTTTGCAAGAGCGGCAAAACTGCTGATAGATGCTTCCGCTATAGACGGAACATCAAGGGGTGTGCTGGCAGTTGTGGCTTTGGAAACGATAGCCAACCAACTTGTTCAGAAATCAGATGAGGCCAAGGTGATAACGGATAAGGAGATTGCATCGCAATTGAAATATGAGTTGAATAAAGGGTTGAAAAAGATCAAGGAGAAAGTCGCTGCTGAGGATTACAAGAAATTAGAGTCAAAAGTTAATTCCGTGAACAATTTGCCCAATGCAGTGAAGCTGGAATCTGTGTTTGAGCAGTTGAGGATTGAACTTGACGAAGACGAAAAGATTTGTATTTCGTGCAGGAACCAATTCTTGCATGGCTGGTTGCCCAAGAATAAGAAACTGAGTTTTCTAACGGAGCAGGAGTTGGTGTTTATGGTGTCTCAACGATTGATTATGCTGACGGCAATGTTGCTTTTGAAGAAAGCGGGCTATAGCGGTATGGTGAATGACTGGGGTTATACAGAAGTAGTGAAACTGAGAGCTATCAGCGAGGGCAGACCGTTGAGGCATGTGGGGAATGCACATAAAGTGGTGTAGATACGACGTTAATGAACAATGGAAATAATGACGCAGGACGAATTGTGGATATCAAAATACAATGAAGTCATGGATTTTATGGAGAAAAACCACAGGAATCCATCTAAGCACCGCCTAGAAGAACACTAGATGTTGAATTTTGTTAAGCTTAACAGAAATTTGATGAACAAAGGTGAGTTGAAAGAGGAGAGAGTGGAGATGTTTCAGAAGTTGATGGAGATAGGATAAAGGTATAAAAGGGTGAATCAATGGTGATAACGTTAAGTGGTTTAGAGAATAGCTATTAAACACTTTTTACGAATTAGTTTGCGAGAATACGTCTTTGATAGAGAATGTTATTCATAAAAAAGAAAATGAAACCTAATACTATAATAGAGCTTGATTCAAGAAAAGCGAGAGAATATCTGTTGCTTCCTTCGTCATATTGTACGGTCAATCTACCTGAATACTATGACTTTTCAAAGATTTTGAAATTTGTCAAACAGGTTGTAGGTCGGAAAGATATTCATACTTGTTTGGCAGATAAGAAAAAGATGCCATCTGGCTTTGAAGGCGTAAATCACCAGCTTTTGATGAATAAGGATGGACGTTATGCATATCGGCGGATACAATTGGCCAATCCTTATATTTACTATTTGCTTGTACGAACAATAACTGAGGCAGATAATTGGGATGTAGTCAAACGTCACTTTGTAAACAGAGGTAGGCCAAACATCATCGTGGCAAGCTTACCTAAGGTTAAGAAGATTAAGAAACAAGCTCAAGCTGGTATTGATATACCCGCATGGTGGGATGATTTTGAACAAGAATCAATAGCTTTGGCGCTAAAGTATCAATATGTGTTCATTACTGATATAACAGATTGCTATGGCTCCATTTATACCCATACCATTCCATGGAGCCTTTATGGTAAAAATTACGCAAAAGAACATCGCGCTGAAAAGAACTTAGGTAATGCTATTGACCATTATATGGGTGCGATGAACTATGACCAAACAAATGGAATTCCGCAGGGAAGTGTGTTGTTTGACCTCATAGCCGAGATGGTTTTAGCCTATGCTGATGCATGCCTCTATGATAAACTTGCAGCCAAGGGCTTCGGTGACGAAGAGTATTATATCCTTCGTTACAGGGATGATTATCGGGTTTTTGCCAACAGTAAGGAAAGGTTGGAAACCATTGTGATGGTTTTGCAGGAAGTGCTGATAGATCTGAATTTACGAATGAATTCATCAAAAACCCATTTGTCTGAAGAGATTGTGCTGAGTTCTATCAAAGCCGATAAATTGGCTTATTTATCACAACCACCGATCTATAAAGGTCGCTATTCTTTGTTTACTACGGTTCAAAAGGAGTTGCTTTATATTCTTCAGTTTGCCAAGAAACAACCCAATAGTGGTATGGTGGCACGCCTGCTTTCTGAACTTCTCAATCGAATAGATAAATCGAAATATGAAAAAGAAAATATGCGCGTCTTAATCTCTATTACGTTGGAGATTATGATGACTTCACCAAGAGTGTTTAATGTGGGAACTGCATTGATTAGTTGTTTCTTGAACAGAATAGAGTATAATAAGGACGTTGTTGTTAAAGATGTTTACACCAAGTTGCGTAGGATGTCAAACACTGGCGAATCGGAAATTTGGTTGCAGCGAATCACATTCCATATGAATTATGTTGAAATCGCTTATGAAGAACCACTCACTCAGCTTGTTAAAGGCAATGAAGTTAAAATATGGAATAATACTTGGGTGAAGCCGGCGTTGTTGGAGAGTTTCCCGTTGCTAAGTATTTGTAATACAGAAATTCGAGATGCACAAACACCTATTATAGAAGCAAAAGAAGTGTCAATTTTTGATTATTAAGAGTTGTTTTGTCTCTCAAATCACAAATATTCGTTTCGCCTTGGCGAAAATTTTAGGTTGAAAATCTTGGAAATTTTTTAAACAAACGAAATTCTTTTGCAGAAAATTATTATTTTTGCAAAAAAGCTTACGTATGAAACATTTAATCATAAGGAATCTCGGTCCAATTAAAAGTGTTGACATAAAGTTGAATAAGGTTAACGTTTTTATAGGCCCACAGGGAAGTGGTAAGAGTACTATTGCCAAAATAATTAGTTTTTGCAATTGGCTTGAAAAGGTAAACGAGGGTACTGAAGCAGCGGTTGCCGACGGACTTCGCATTCAACTTGAGAAGTTTTACCACATGAGAGGTTTTTTCAACGAAAAGACACAGATACTTTTTGAGGGTCAGAATATTGCTATAGTATATAATTGGAAATCTGAAACTTTGCCGATAGCAAAAAGATATCTGGATGGACAGACCGAGCATCTGAACAATGATGAATATGTTTTCTATACGACAGATAAAACAGAAAACCCTAAGGTTATTTACATTCCAGCTGAAAGAAACTTTGTTTCGGCAGTTCCAAACCTGAGCAAGTATGCCGAAAAAGACGATGTCTTACAGTCGTTTATCAATGATTGGTTTGAAGCCAAGCGTCATTATCCTGAAGACAAACCATTCAATGTTGTAAACTTGGGATTTAAGTATTATTTTAATGCTGGCAGAAACAGGGACGAATTGTTGTTAGAAGACAAAACGCCAATAGCTTTAACAGATGCTGCAAGCGGTTTTCAGTCGATTGTTCCGTTGGCGTTGATGGTACGTTGGTTGTCGTCTGGTATTTATGAAGAGAATCAACCGTTCTCGCCAGAAGAGGTGCAGAAGGTAAGAAATATTCTGGCACATGTGTCGGGCAGCACATCTGAGTCAGAGTCTCAAGTTATTGAACGTCTTAGAGGTTTTATACAAGGCAAGATATATTCGCATACACAATTCATCATCGAAGAACCTGAGCAAAACTTGTTCCCGAAGACACAAATGGATTTGTTGTATGATTTGATATCGGAAATCAACCATGGTCGTAATCATCGGCTTGTAATGACAACTCATAGCCCATATTTACTGTATGCGCTTAATAATTGTATGCTTGCTTTTTTGGTTAAAGATAAAGTTGATAAAGAAGTGGCTGATGAGATAGAGTGCTTGCCTTATGCATTGAATCCTCACGATGTTTCTGTCTGGTCATTAAAAGACGGTTATCTACGTAATGCCAAGGGAGAAGTGCATAAAACAATTCAGGATGAGCGCGGTTTGATAAGAAAGAACTACTTTAACGATGTGATGCATCAGGTGATGGGCGATTTTAATAAGTTGTTGGAATATGATGATTAGTGAGACATTTGACGAAGACGTATTCATTGCCGATTTCACTGAATATAACAACACCCATGGTTCGCAATCGACAGACTTTTCTGGAGTTACGGTTGGAAAAGAGGGAAACAGCATAATTCCATCGTTCATACTGAATAATCCGAATAAAGCTCAAGTTAAGGTAGTGAACAATGAGAATAATCAGCCTGTATATACTCGTGAAGATAAAACCAAGGTGAGTAACTGTGAATGCATCATACACACCGACCGACATGACAATCGTAAAGGATGGCTTATGTTTCTAGAATTGAAATATTGTAAGCCGCAAAATGTCTATGCCAGAATGCTGGAAGGTATTGGACAATTGAAGGCTACGTGCAATTACATTCTGAAAGAGAAACAAGAAATAGATGAATCGCAGTATTCCAAGAAATATCTGGTTATTTCAACACCAGGTGTAGAACCGCTTGATCCGTTTGACGCATCATACTTTGTACAGGAAGATATGATAACAATCAAAGAGGAAACTGGCGCATTGTTGAAAGCTGCTAATCAGGCTTGGGTTTTGACGCCAGCAGTTGTAAAATTTAGTTCTCCACAGTTAGATGAATAGAATGATTATTAAAGCGGCAGATTTTCTTCGTAAGGCAAGCAATACAGAAAATAGCATCATACTTCCCTTTAATGTTATTCTATTATTCCTCAACTCTTCTTCGTCTGTTATTCGTTTTTAAATCGAATAACAATCAAACAACTAACAAAAAACAATTAAATATCAAAGAAGTATGAAAAAAAGACAAGCCAGAGGAATGTTTACGATTGCTAGATATCCGCAATCGGGAACGACCTATTATTTGAAACAGGGGCAGATGATAGGACGTTCGACTCACAATAAGACAAAACCAAATCACTGCACGCTGAAACAGTTCGAACAACGCCAGCGCATGAGGCATTCTATCGCGTTGTGGCATACGCTATCGTGGTGCAACCCGATGTTTACTGAGCATCAGTCGGCCTACAGCGGTTTTGTGGCGCTCGCCAACAGGTTGCCGGCTGTTTTTGTAAACGATCGCGAGGCGTCGGACAATGCTTCATTGCTTATGCCTGATATCCCGGTTAGCGAAGGTGCTCTGCTCTCTGTGAAGCAGTATCTTGGCGAGGTTGATGGCGTCGCCGCCTTGATCACCAATCTTAAAAAGAGCGACTTCCGACAAGGCATGGAAATGCATCTCTACAGCGCCGAGCAAAAAATTGAACGCGATTGTCCGCGAGTATATTTCGAAGTCAGGAAAGTTGAGAAAGATGAACTGACCGAGACGGAAAATGGTCTGGCATTAGTGGGAGATGACTTTGCAAATACCAACAAAGGCTGGGCTCTGGTGCTTGTCAAAGGCAAACGCTGCTCATCGCAAGGCATCGTCACCCGCTGCACTTTATACCAGCAATACACCACCCAAGAGGCAATGATCTCCGCCGCCAAGTCGCATAGCAACAGGAAGATGAAGATTGACTTGTCGTTGAATGCGTTTTAATGTTTGTGTAATATAAAATAAATTTAGTATTTTTGCATTTTACACTTGACAAATGAATATTGACCACCGCATATACCTCTGCCTCGCTAAAATGTCGCCGACTGGCACTGAGCAACGCTACATCCAGGAAGCATTTAGCTCCAACTGGGTAGCACCGCTCGGCCCCAACGTAGATGCTTTTGAGGAAGAACTGGCCCGTCATTTCGACCGACCGCAGGGAGTGGAGAAATCTCCTGTCTATGTCGCAGCAGTTTCATCTTGCACCGCGGCAATCCATTTGGCATTGCTTCTTTTAGGCGTTGGCAAAGACGATGAGGTTTTGTGCCAATCATTTTCTTTCTGCGCAAGCTCAAACCCAGTTGTATATTGCGGAGCAACGCCGATATTTATCGATAGCGAAAAAGAGACTTGGAACATGTCGCCGGAGCTTCTCGAAGATGCGATAAACGACAGGATGGCCAAAACAGGCAAAAAGCCAAAAGCGATAATAGTTGTTGACCTCTACGGCATGCCAGCTAAATGGGACGAAATAACCGCCATCAGCCGTAAATACGCTATACCGATTATTGAAGACGCCGCCAACGCACTCGGCTCGTATTACAAAGGCAAGCCTTGCGGCACTTTTGGCGATATCGCGACGCTTTCGTTCAACGGCAACAAGATGATCACCACTTCAGGCGGTGGAGCAATAATTTGCAAAGACGAGGCTACCAAGAAGCGTGCCATTTTCCTTGCAACACAAGCCAAAGAGCCATTTTTGCATTACGAACACGAAACCATCGGCTTCAACTACCGAATGTCGAACATCTCCGCAGGCATCGGTCGCGGTCAGATGACGGTTTTGAAAGATCATATCAACCATCACAAACACGTTCACAATCTTTATCGGGAATTTTTATCGACCACGGATTTCACAGATTTAACGGATATTTCAGTTCAAGATAATCCGAATGGCGATTTCGATAGCAATTTCTGGCTCACCACAATCCTTTTCAAAAAAGAATTAGACACCGAAGCCTTCTGCCTTGAGCTTGACAAAGCCGGCATCGAAGCCCGTCCACTCTGGAAACCGATGCACCTCCAGCCGGTTTATAAAAACGCTCCGGCATTCACCAACGGCGTTAGCGAAAGTATGTTTAAACACGGCATCTGCCTGCCAAGCGGTCCGTGGGTGACGGATGACGACGTGAAATATATCGTGGAGAAGATAAAGGAGGCGATTGTTTTTTAGTGGTTATTGGTTATAGTTTATAGGTTATTGAGATTTACATAGATAAAAGGTCAGGTTTCAGAAGGAATCTGGCCTTTTTTGTTTTCTATAATTCAAAATTTATATTTTTTTAAAATAGCTGCAATTTAAACTTTTATTCGTATATTTGCAGCGTTAAAGTTTAAATATAAGCTATTATGGAAAATATTTACATGTTAGCGGATGCTGCAATCTGTCAAAAAATAGGAGGCAAGCTGAAACAGGCAAGACTGAAGCAGAACATTACCCAACAAAGTCTCGCGGAAGCTGCCAACATTTCACTGTCATCTATTAAAAAGATTGAAAATGGCGAAATCGGCTCGTTCGATTCGTTGCTGCGAGTGTTGCGGATTTTGGGTATGCTTGACGTGCTGCAGCCACTGGTAGAGGAAGAGCAGTTAAGTCCTAATGAATACTATAATTTGGTTCATTCTGCAAAAGCGAAAACAAGACAAAGAGCTGTGGGTAAGATTGATAAAGTTGAAAAGGAGGATTCGGAATGGTAGATGTAGCAAAAGTTAACATGTTTGGGATGCCTGTCGGCACTTTCCGATGGGACGATCGATACGAGGTGGTCAGATTTGAATACGACACTAGCTTCGTTGGACGTGGTTTGGAGCCGTCACCTTTGATGATGCCCGTGCGCGAGGGACGCGTTTATTCATTTGGCGATTTGGACAAAGAAACTTTCAAAGGTTTGCCTGGTATGTTGGCAGATTCATTACCTGATACATACGGTCGCGCATTGTTCGACAAATGGCTGGCTTTGACAGGCCGCACGAGCAGTAACCCTATTGAAACGCTGTGCTTTTTGGGCAAACGATGCATGGGGGCCTTGGAATTTGAGCCTGCCATGGACATCGCCTACGACAAAAATGCCAAATTCGAAATCGATTCTTTGGTGAATGTCGCAAGTGAAGCCTTGTCGCAAAAATCATCATTTGGAGTTAATCTCAACGATGAAAAAAAAGCGGCAATAGCTGAAATTTTAAGACTTGGGACTTCCGCTGGAGGACAACGTGCAAAGGCTATTATTACATATAATAAAGTGACAGGTGAGGTGCGTTCAGGACAAGTGGAAGCGCCTGAAGGATATGACTATTATCTTATCAAGTTGGATGGTGTTTCGGCAACGGCTGGTTTTAAAGAAACAGGCAATCACGGTCGTTTGGAGCATTCTTTTTATAAGTTGGCAAAGGCTTGCGGCATCGAGATGACGGAATGCTCGCTGATTGAGGAAAACGGTCGGGCTCATTTCCTTACCAGGCGTTTCGACCGCGAAAACGGCAAAAAAATTCACATGCAAACGCTTTGCGGCATAGCCCATTTCGACTATCGTTTACATCGCGCCTATTCATACGAACAGGCGTTTAATGTGATGAGAGCGTTGAGGCTATCATATTCCGAAGCTCAGGAAATGTTTCGTCGAATGGTGTTCAACGTTGTAGTTCGCAACCAGGATGATCACACAAAAAACATCTCGTTCCTCATGGATGATAGTGGAAAATGGAAACTTTCGCCAGCCTACGATATGGGATACGCCTACAATCCCAACGGACGATGGACAGCCACGCATCAGATGTCGATAAACGGGAAGTTTGATGAGATTACTCGCGATGACTTGCTTGCTTTTGCCCATCAAAATAACATTAAGGAAGCTGCTAATATTATCGACGAAATATGTGAAACCACGTCACATTGGCCTGAAATAGCTAAAGATTGCGGTGTAAAGCAGGAAATAATCGATGCTATCTTTTCAAATATGCTGATAAAATTGCATTGATAATAGATGCTTCGTCAGAAAAATTTTCAGGTTTACACATAAGGTTCTTCGTTTTTAAAGCGCAAAGTTACAAAAAATAATTTTTCGAATTCGTTAAAACTTTGTATCTTTGCAAATTATACATATTAACAAGCTATGGCAAAAAAAGCATTAATCACCGGAATCACTGGCCAGGACGGCTCGTTCTTGGCTGAATTTCTGATAGAAAAAGGCTATGAGGTGCATGGAGTCCTTCGCCGCAGCTCGAGTTTTAACACTGGCCGTATCGAGCATCTTTACCTCGACGAATGGGTGCGCGATATGCACCACAAACGTCTCATCGAACTGCATTGGGGCGACATGACCGATAGCTCGTCGCTGATTCGAATCATCACCGAGATAAAGCCCGACGAGATTTATAACCTTGCGGCTCAGAGTCATGTGAAGGTGTCGTTCGACGTGCCGGAATTCACTGCCGACGTCGATGCTATGGGCACTTTGCGACTGCTCGAAGCTGTAAGAATTGCTGGTCTTACCGAGAAATGTCGCATCTACCAGGCTTCGACATCAGAGCTCTTCGGCATGGTGCAGGAGGTGCCGCAAAAGGAGACAACGCCGTTCTATCCGCGCTCGCCATACGGTGTCGCCAAGCAATATGGTTTCTGGATTATGAAAAACTATCGCGAAAGCTACGGCATGTACTGCTGCAACGGCATTCTGTTCAACCATGAATCGGAACGTCGCGGCGAGAACTTTGTGACGCGTAAAATCACTCTAGCTGTGGCTAGAATCGCACAAGGTTTCCAGGATAAACTTTACCTTGGAAACTTGAATTCTTTAAGAGATTGGGGCTATGCCAAGGATTACGTCGAGTGCATGTGGCTCATCCTTCAACAGCCGAAAGCCGATGATTACGTGGTCGCTACCGGCCAATATCACACCGTACGCGATTTCTGCACTCTGGCATTCAAGGAAGTCGGCATCGAATTGAAATGGGAAGGCGAGGGCGTCAACGAAAAAGGTATCGATGTCAAGACAGGCAAAGTTTTGGTTGAGGTTGATCCGAAATATTTCCGTCCCGCTGAAGTTGACCAGCTTCTTGGCGACCCGACAAAAGCCAAGACCCAGCTCGGTTGGAACCCAAGCAAGACATCCTTCGAGGAACTCGTCAGAATCATGGTGAAACACGACATGAAAAAGGTTCGCAAAATGCATCTCCGAGATCAACTCGAAGATTAATTTTAAACATTAATTATCATCAATTATTCATATAATTTTTCATTAATTTTTTTTCTTTCACATCAATTTTCTAAGAAAAATAAGGGTGAGAAAAGCCAAGGAAGAGAAGTTAAGGAAGAATAAAATTAATGAATAATTAATGATAAATTAACGGCAATTAATGTTAAAAAGAATAAAAAATGGAATTAAACAGTAAAATATATGTCGCTGGGCATCGCGGAATGGTTGGAAGTGCTATTGTGCGTGAGTTGCAGAGGCAAGGATATAATAATTTGGTGTTAAAGACCCATAAGGAATTGGATTTGACACGTCAGGATCAGGTGGAGAAGTTTTTTGCTGACGAAAAGCCTGAGTATGTGTTCTTTGCTGCTGCAAAAGTCGGTGGAATCGTGGCAAACCAGAGCGCTTTGGCGGATTTCATGTACGACAACATGATTTTGGAGATGAACGTCATCCACGCCGCCTGGAAAAACGGCTGCAAAAAGCTGGAATTTCTCGGTTCGAGTTGCATCTATCCGAGAATGGCACCTCAGCCGATGCCAGAAACATGCCTTCTCACGTCTGAACTTGAAAAAACCAATGAAGCATACGCTTTGGCTAAGATTTCAGGCTTGAAATACTGCGAGTATCTCAATCGCCAATATGGTACTGATTATATTTCAGTAATGCCGACCAACCTCTATGGCCCGAACGATAACTACCACCCTGAACATTCACATGTTTTGCCGGCATTGATTCGTCGTTTCCATGAGGCGAAAGTCAGTGGAGCAAAAGAAGTCACCTGCTGGGGCGACGGCTCACCATTGCGCGAGTTCCTTTACGTAGATGACCTCGCCAATCTTTGTGTCTTCTTAATGAACAATTATTCTGGTAACGAAACTGTCAATGCCGGCACTGGTAAAGAACTGACAATCAAGGCTTTAACTGAATTAGTTGCAAAAGTTGTTGGTTACAAAGGCGCAATAAAATGGGACACAACCCGTCCGAATGGCACCCCTCGCAAGCTTCTCGATGTCTCGAAAGCCACCAAACTCGGCTGGACTTACAAAACCGAACTCGAGGACGGTATAAAGCTGGCCTACGAAGATTTCCTGAACAACCCAATGCGCGCTGAAAGATAAACGACCACGGATTGCACGGATCAAACGGATATGTTAATATATAGTGAACAAAGTTATAAAATCAATGGAGCAGCTTTCCATGTTTACAATACACTTGGACATGGATTCTTAGAAGCGGTATATCAAGAGGCTCTTGAAATAGAATTTAAAAAACGTAACATTCCGTATGAACGTGAAAAGGAATTAAAAATTATTTATGATGGTGTAGTGTTAAAGCAAACATATAAAGCAGATTTTGTTTGCTACGATAAAATAATAGTTGAATTGAAAGCTGTCAGTGATCTTGACGACGCACATCGTTCACAGGTTTACAATTATCTCCGTGCAACGGGTTATAAACTTGGATTGCTATATAATTTTGGTTGTTCTTTAGAACTGGAAAAAGAAAGGATAGTTATATAAATTGACCACATATTTAACGGATCAAACGGATAAAAAGGACGAAATAATCCGTTAAATCCGAGTAATCCGTGGTTGAAAAAAGAAAAAATGTGGTAAATGAAGAAAGTCTTTGTCAGCGGTTGTTACGATCTACTGCATAGTGGTCATGTGGAGTTCTTCCGTCAGGCGGCTCAGTATGGTGATTTGTATGTCGGAATAGGCTCCGATGCTACCATTTTGGAGTACAAACATCATAAAACAGTTTACAGTGAGCAGGAGCGCCTCTTCATGGTCAAAAGCATCCGCTATGTGAAAGATGCTTTCATCAATGCCGGCAGTGGAATCATGGATTTCATCCCGACTGTCGATGCGCTGAAACCTGATATTTTGTTGGTGAACGAGGACGGTGATCGCGAAGAAAAACGGCAGTTTTGCAAAGAACACGGCATCGAATACGTGGTTTTGAGTCGCGACCCGCATGAAGGTCTCACCGCCCGCAGCTCCACCGACTTGAAAAAGACCGAAAGTCGTATTCCTACTCGCCTCGACCTCGCCGGAACATGGATCGACCAGCCATACGTGAGCTGTTTCGCCCCGGGTTGGGCTATCACCATCTCGCTGGAGCCTAATTTTGAGGTTCGCGAACGCTGCGGATTAAGCACCTCAACCCGAAACGTCATCAAACGCATCTGGCCATATCAGCTACCAAACATGGATCCAGAAACTTTGGCTCGTTTGGTGTTTTGCTTTGAGAACCATCCAGAGCGTGAAGACGGCATTATCAGCGGAGCGCAAGATGCAATAGGTATCTGCGTTCCGGGACTCTGCCGCCATTATTACGACAATCACTTTTGGCCTGAAAAAATCGAGACTTGCAACGATGAATCAATACTTCAATGGCTTGAAAATCATCTGGTTATGATTCCAATGGAGCCTCGCCAACCAGGTTGCTCTGTGGTCGAAGGCAAAGACATTACCGAAATAAAGGTTAAAGCATTGGCAAAAGCCGCCGACGATTGCTGGAATGCCATTATGCAGAAGGATTTGCAAACTTTTGCCGAAGCATATCAAGCATCATTTGAAGCTCAAGTGGCAATGTTTCCAGCGATGATCCAGGGTTGCGTTCAGAGCTACATTGACGCATATAACGACAAAGTTCTTGCCTACAAAATGCCTGGTGCCGGTGGTGGCGGCTACCTTGCCTGCGTGGTTGAAGACGCTGAAGACTTCGCCAAAGAACACGAAGAAGCCATAAGGCTAACTATACGTAGAACAGGGATGTAATATTAACAATCACGAAAATATTGACCACGGATTAAACGGATCCAACGGATAAAAAACTACGAAAGAACAAATCCGTCAAATCCGAGAAATCTGTGGTCGAAAAAAGAAAAAAATGCGTTTAGTAGAAAAAAAATATGTTGTTCCGTTTATAGCGATAACCACTCTTTTCGCCTTGTGGGGTTTTGCCAATGACATCACCAATCCGATGGTGGCGGCGTTTCAGACTTTAATGGAACTCCCGGCAGCAAAAGCATCTCTGATTCAATTTGCATTCTACGGAGGCTATGCCACAATGGCAATTCCGGCAGCACTTTTCATCAGAAAATACAGCTACAAAAGCGGTATCCTCCTTGGCTTGGCTCTCTATGCCGTCGGCGCACTGCTTTTCATCCCCGCAGCAGCACGACAAAGCTTCACGTTTTTCTGTTTTAGCCTGTATATCCTGACTTTTGGATTGGCATTTTTGGAAACTACCGCCAATCCTTTCATCCTGTCTTTGGGTGCTTCGACAGGCTCAGCAACCAGTGGTGCTAACGCAACTCGTCGTCTTAACCTCGCCCAGGCTTTCAACCCGATGGGCTCCCTGGCAGGAATGGCGGTCGCCTCGATGGTAGTTCTTCCTAACTTGTTGAGCGACAAGCGCGATGCGGCTGGAAACATCATCTTCCCGATGCTCTCCGAAGCCGAAAAAGCGAATATCCGACTCCACGACTTGGCAGTAATTCGTGACCCATACGTCGCCCTAGGAATTGTCGTCATTATTATGCTGATAATCATCGCCCTCGTAAAAGTGCCAACCGCGAAATCTTATTTTTCGACCACGGATTTACCGGATCTAACGGATAATAAGGTCCAAAAAAATCCGTCAAATCCGTGCAATCCGTGTTCGAAAAAGTCTTCGGAAGAACAGATTCGTGTAAATTCGTGCAATCCGTGTTCGTTTAAAACCACGGTAGAACGGCTTTGGAAGAACCGCGTCTATTGCGAAGGCGTCATCGCCCAAGTTTTCTACGTCGCCGCTCAAATCATGGTCTGGACTTTCATCATCCAATACGCTGATAATCTTGGAGTTAACAAAGCTACAGCGCAAAACTACAACATCATCGCGATGTGCCTCTTCCTCTGCGGTCGTTTCATCTCCACCTTCCTGATGAAATATGTTGACGGGCGAAAACTCCTGACCATTTTCGGAATCTGTGCTGCGATTTGTTCGCTTGGCGCAATATTAATTGTCGGCAAAACCGGTCTCTACTGCCTCGTCGGAATCAGTCTCTTCATGAGCCTGATGTTCCCGACCATTTACGGTACCGCATTGGAAAAAGTCAGCCTTGAAGATGCCTCACTCGGCGCGGCATTCCTCGTAATGGCAATCGTCGGTGGCGCCCTGATGCCACCACTCCAAGGCCTAATAATCGACTGCGGCACAATTCTCGGTCATCCAGCAGTCAACGTGAGCTATATTTTGCCATTGATTTGCTTCGTAATAGTAACAATTTACGGAATTAGAGCAAGAAAAATAAACATATAATTACCAATGAATTAAACATATAATTATCATTAATTGACCATATAATTTTTCATTAATTACTAATCTATCACAATCAGTTTTCCATGAAAGTTAAGGCAGGAAAGAAAAGAATTAATGAATAATTAACGATAAATTAATGTTAAAAATGCAAAGAAAGTATTACTGTAAAATGAAAAGATATTGTCAGTGTTTACAACTCGTCGATGACGAGGAAATGATCGCAAAATACGTGGAAGCTCATTCTCACGTCTGGCCTGACATCATTGAAGGTCAACGGCAAGTCGGTATTCTCGATATGCAAATTTATCGTAAAGGTCGCAATCTTTTCATGATAATGGATGTAAAAGATGACTTCGATTTCGAATGCGACATGGCGCGCCTTGCAACACTTCCTCGTCAAGCGGAATGGGAAGCGTATGTATCTCAGTTTCAAGGCTGTAGCGCAAATGCGAGGAGCGATGAAAAATGGCAGTTAATGGAAAGGATATTTTAGCCTTAACTACATTAAGCGGCTGCCTTAAGGGCATTAATGGCGTTAAGGGCTTTAAAGTTACCGCTTTAAAGTATTTAAAGAGCTATTATCTCTGCGAGATCGGTTCGCTTGCGAACTAAATCAATGTGGAAGAATAATTTTCGAAAGAATTGATTTCTGCGATTTCTGCGAGATCTGCGTGCGAAAAAATAGTATCTTTGCCAAAAAGATTTTTTATGTCCAGAAAAAAAACAAATAGCCTCAGCACTTTCGTAAACACTATATTAAGAATTTACGGCGAGCATCCTTTCAAGCCAATGAACTACAAGCAGATAGCCAAAGTCATGGGTGTGCGCGACGCTGCAGGCAAAGACGTGATATTTCAGGTGCTCGAGACCCTCAACCGTGACGGTCAACTCATTGAGCATCATCCATATAGCTATACCCTGAACCCAGATCTGGTCAACGAATACGGTCCGAAGCCACATTATGTGGTCGGCATCGTCGACATGAAGAGCACCGGCAAGGCTTATGTGGTGCCTGAAGACGGGGGCGAGGACATCCAGATTGCCTCAAACAACACCGGAAAGGCTCTGCACGGCGACAAAGTCAAGGTGGCGATGTTCCCGAAGCGTAAGTCGAAGAAGACCGAAGGCGAGATTGTTAAAGTTATCCAACGCGCTCATACTGAATTTGTTGGCATTTTCAGCGTCTCGCACGGCTACGCTTTTGTGGTGCCAGACAAAGAAACTATGCCTGTCAACTTCTTCATTCCTCGTGGCAGATACAAAGGCGCCCGCGACGGACAGAAAGTCATCGTGAAACTTGCCGACTGGCCCGAAAACTCGCGTAACCCGTTCGGTGAGATTGTGCGTGTGCTCGGCACTCCTGGCGAGAACAACGTCGAGATGCAGTCAATCCTCGCGCAATACGAGTATCCGCTGGAGTTCCCGAAAGAAGTCGAGAAGGAGGCAAGCAAAATTTCCGATAAGATTTCTAATTCTGAAATTAAAGCCAGAAAAGACTTCCGCGATGTCCTCACCATCACTATCGACCCTCGCGACGCAAAGGACTTTGACGACGCCATCTCTTATCGCAAACTTCCTAACGGCAACCATGAAGTCGGAGTCCATATCGCTGACGTTTCTTATTATGTGAAACCAGGCTCTGCCATCGACCAGGAGGCTCAACAACGCGGCACCTCGGTGTATCTCGTCGATAGAACCATCCCAATGCTGCCAGAGAAGCTCTGCAACAACGTCTGCTCACTTCGTCCCGATGAGGAAAAGCTGACGTTTTCGGCTGTTTTCGAGATGAACGACAAAGCCGAAATCCTCAAAAAATGGATCGGCAAAACAGTCATCAAATCAAATCGTCGTTTTGCCTACGAAGAGGTTCAAACCATGATTGAGGGTGGGGAAGGAGATTATAAGCAAGAAATATTGATACTCAATGATTTAGCCACTAAACTTCGCGAAAAGCGCATGGCTCAAGGTTCCATCAACTTCCACAGCGAAGAGGTGAAGTTTGTACTCGACGAGAAGATGCATCCCATCGACACCTACGTGAAGGTGCAAAACGAGGCGAACATGCTCATCGAGGACTTTATGTTGTTGGCGAACCGCACCGTGGCTGAATCTATCGGCAAGAAAGACTCGAAATATCACGGTTACACCTTCGTTTATCGTGTCCACGATGAGCCTAACCCCGAAAAGCTTTTCAGTTTCATCTCGTTGGTGTCGAAATTAGGTTATTCGATGAACATCAGCACGCGCGAGAATCTGGTGAAGTCGTACAACGCCTTGTTTGATGCCGTAGAAGGCAAGGGCGAGCGCAATCTCGTTGAGACAGTGGCACTTCGCACGATGGCGAAGGCACTTTACAGCACTGTCAACATCGGTCACTATGGCTTGGCGTTCCCGTTCTACACCCATTTCACCTCGCCAATCCGTCGTTATCCCGATTTGATGGTTCACCGTCTCATAGAGCGCTATATGATTGAAAATCAGCCGAGTGTGAGCCAAGAAGAGTATGAGGTTTTGTGCCAGCACGCCTCCGAAATGGAGCGCAAGGCTGCCGAGATGGAGCGTGAGTCGGTGCGTTACAAACAGGCCGAGTATCTGCAGGATAAGATCGGCCATGTGTTCGACGGGCTCATCTCAGGCATCAGCAAATGGGGCATCTATGTGGAGCTTGTCGACAGCAAATGCGAGGGAATGGTGCGCTTCAGCACCCTCGACGATATGTACTACATCGACGAGGAAAACTTCCGCGTTGTCGGACAGGAAACGCGTCAAATCTATCGTCTCGGTGATGCTGTCAAAGTTCGAGTGGAAGCAGTTGACCTAATCAAGAAACAAATGGATTTCACTCTGGTATCATCAGCGAATCGGCGCCGAGGCGTTCCATCTCGCGGTTAAACTGCCGTCTATTTCGCTCGAGTTTCCTTTTGAAGCGTTCTCTTTTGTTGAACCTATTGTAAATCAATGTAATGGGATTGATGGAGCTCGCTTTCGGTTCTCTGACAGGTTCCTGATTTATTATTTTTTCGTAACCTTCTTTCGAAACACCTGGTACAAAAAACGGCTTCCGCCAAGGCATATTGATGATTTCCTGCTTGAAAGTCTCATAATCCGGCCAAGGATAAATCTCCACCGAATCAAGCATGATATCACTTCTTATCAACTTGATAATCAATTCATTATCAAAAAGATTGTCTTTGGAAACCGGAACACGTTGACGGTCAAATCCCACACAGCTCACCCACAAAGTATCAACCAGTTTTGATTTAATCAAAAACCATCCCTCCCAATTGGTTGTTGTTCCATAATTAGATAACTCACTGACAATGTTCACGTTAGAAATCGCTGTCAGGCTATCTTCCGAAAAAATTCTTCCCTTTACCAGAAAACAATCATCTTGTGCCTTAATCTCAAAAGCACAAAGAGCCAAAAACATCAATAGGAAAAAGTTTTTCATAAAAAAATAACGATGTAACCATTAAATTATTACATCGTTATTTCAATAATCTATAACCAATAACCTAAATTACCACCACTCTTTTAGTCTCAACTCCTTTTTCGGTTTCAACCTTGATAAAATACACTCCAGCCTCTTGATTGCTGAAGTCATATTCGAAGGAATCGCCAGTGACAAAAGTATCAAAAATTAATTGTCCTAAAGCATTGAAAATACTGACATTTTTGATATTTTCAGCTTCGATTTTCACTACACCTTTAGTTGGATTCGGATAAACCGCTGAAATCACATCACCAACTTCCGAAACCGCTTGTGGTTCAGCTTCAATGAATTCATAGAAACCATTCAAGCCAATCGGGTCGTACCAATTTGAATTTTGATATGCTTCAGCGCATCCGTAAGGAACGGTGAGAATCGGATAGCCAAACTGCTCGAACACAACGCAATTCCATCCTGGCTCATTGCCAAGCTCAGGTGGCACGGTTGCCAAAGAAACAGCTCCTGTGAAGCCTCCGCATTGTCTGAAAGCATAGTCGCCAATGAATTTGACTGATTCACCTATTGTCAAAGTGCCGTCAAGACCTGTACACTGCGTAAAAGCACCGGCACCAATGAATTCCACTGAGTTAGGAATGGTCAAATCGCCAGTTGCACTGAAGCAGAACGCATATGCGCCGGCTCCAATTCTGGTCACCGAATTCGGAATGTTAATTGAAGTTAATGCAAGACCGCAAAACGCATCTTCACCGATTGCAGTGACAGTGTTTGGAATCACAGAATTAACGCATCCAATAAGAAGTTCGTTGGTTTCTGTCACAATAATAGCATTGCTGTTGTCTCTCGAATCAAAAACAGGGTTTGCCGGATCAACGGTCATGCCGCTGAAATTGCAATATCTGAAAGCCATTGAACCTATCGATTCAACACTGCTCGGGATGTTCAGCACACCATGCAGACCGTCGCACGAATTAAATGCACCGTCTCCAATAGTAGTTACAGAATTGCCAATCACAAAATCTCCATCAAAGCTATAGCAGGTGAAAAATGCGCTTTCCTCGATTGTGACAACTGAATTAGGAATAATTAAATCGCCAGTAAAACCTGAGCAATACGCAAAAGCACTATTTTCGATTGTGACCAATGAGTTCGGCAATGACAAACTTGTCAGATAAAAATAATACAAAAATGCTGCATTGCCGATGGCTGTCACCGTATAGTCAGTACCTTGATAATTAACCGCTTCTGGAATGTTTAACGGTCCATTTGCATGCTCATAATCGAGCGCATGACCTGTAACTGTTACCGAAACTCCATCAGCGTTAACGCTATAATTCAAATCACCAGCAGTAAAAGTTTGTGCCATTCCAGTCAAAGCAAAACAGATAAGAACGACTGAAATGAAAGTTCTTTTTAATAAAGATTTTTTCATTTTATTAGATAAAATTTAAATGGTTTAAAAATAAAATTTCGGCCGCAAAAATAATAATTTTTTTTAATTCTCTCGCAGATACCGCAGATAAAGCAGATTTTTTCTTTATCTTCCTCAAAATTATCTTTCAGATCCTCGCTAAAGCGAGCTGCAGATTTCGCAGATATGGTATGATCAGCGGCACCAGAGTCTTTAAAGTACCTTATGACCTTAAAGCCTCTAATGCCGCCACTATCTGCGTAATCTGTTCGCTTTAGCGAACTAAATCCATGTGGAAGAACAGAAAAATTTCTGCGTTTTCTGCGAAATCTGCGAGAGATTAATGATTATTCGGCAAGTTTGTTATTGCTTCCCAGCACATTGATAATCTTGTGCATATAAAGCTCCTTCATGTGATCTCTTGCAGGACCGAGGTACTTGCGAGGGTCGAACTCTGCCGGTTTCTCGGCAAAAGCCTTGCGCACTGCCGCTGTCATGGCGAGACGGCTGTCTGAGTCGATGTTGATCTTGCACACTGCCGACTTCGCTGCCTTGCGAAGCTGTTCCTCTGGGATACCGACGGCTGCCTTCAATGCGCCACCGTATTTGTTGATGGTGTCGACATCCTCTTGTGGCACCGATGATGAGCCGTGAAGCACGATAGGGAAGCCCGGAAGCTCTTTCTCAATGGCCTCGAGCACGTCGAATGCGAGCGGTGGAGGTACCAAGCGGCCTGTCTTCGGGTCGACGGTGCATTGCTCAGGAGTGAATTTATATGCTCCGTGTGATGTTCCGATTGAAATTGCGAGTGAATCGACACCTGTCTTGGTCACGAAGTCCACGACTTCCTCAGGTTTTGTGTAGTGGCTTGCCTCAGCCGAGACCTCGTCTTCAACGCCTGCCAAAACACCGAGTTCGCCTTCCACTGTCACGTCGTATTGATGAGCAAAATCAACGACTTTGCGGGTCAGAGCCACGTTTTCGTCGTATGGAAGTGCCGAGCCGTCGATCATCACTGATGAGAATCCCATCTCGATGCAGTTTTTACAGAGCTCGAATGAATCGCCGTGGTCGAGGTGAAGCACTATCTCAGGATGAGCGCAGCCGAGTTCTTTGGCGTATGCTACAGCGCCTTCTGCCATGTAGCGGAGCAAAGTCTGGTTAGCGTAGTTACGAGCGCCTTTCGAAATCTGAAGAATCACTGGCGATTTCGTCTCAACAGCCGCCATGATGATAGCCTGCAACTGTTCCATATTGTTGAAGTTGAATGCCGGGATGGCATAGCCGCCGTCGACAGCCTTTGCGAACATTGCACGGGTGTTCACTAGCCCTAAATCCTTGTAGTTTACCATAATATGATGTTTTTACTAAATTTCTTTCCGCAAAATTACAATTTTTCATTCAATATTCAAAAAAAGTAAAAAAAAATTGTCCAGAAAGATTCATATTCAAATTTTATATATTTTTGCATAAATGTTAAAATAATTAGCCATGAAAAAACGTATTTTTGCTATATCCCTGATGCTTATCGCTTTAAGCATTTTGACTTTATCTTGCAAAAAAGACAAAACTTCAGCGTCAAATGAGCCGGAAACCCCAACATATTATGAGGAACCGGAAAATGTTGTTACCGTAAATCTGTTGAATGACGATGGAAGCTATGTGCTCATTCTCGGTCGTTATATAAAGATTAGCACTGCAAATAATTTTTATACTATTTATGGTAACGGTGCATATCTTACCTTTAATGATGTTGGAGAAGTGGCTTCTTTGGGCTATGTTTACCAGATCCCACAGGATGGCTGGAGCGAGCAGGTGGCGGTTTTTCCGGGACATGGCTACGTTTTGAAAAAAGTTGAATATGACAATTATGGATATGTATATACAAAGTATGCGCGAGTTTATGTTGTTGACTATATTTATGATGCAAACAATGAGATAATAGGCGCACAGATTGAATATCAGGATAATTGGTGCTTTGGAATAGATGTTTACACATATTCTGTCACCGATGTGACTGCTACTTCGGCTGTGATTAACGGCTTTGTCGAATTTGCGGACAATACCATTAAAAAAAGAGGTTTTTGTTGGAGCAAGGAAAACTATTATCCTACAATTGAAGACAGCCATGTGTCTACTAATGAAAATACTAATGATTTCACGTTGGAGATTACTGGATTAGAAGCTTCGACTAATTATAATGTAAGAGCTTTTATTGAAAGCCCACGTTTTGGTGTGGTTTATGGTAACCAGTTGATGTTCACAACTCTTGATAATCCTGGTGTTGCGACTGTGCGGACATCTTACGTTACAAATATCACTGAAACCACCGCCAAATGTTATGGAAATATTGAAGATTTGGGTGGCGACAGCATTATTGACCTTGGAGCCTGTTGGGGTACTTCTCCAAATCCTACGATTGACGGAGCTCATCAATCGACAGATTCCGGCATGTGGGAGTTTTCAGTTGAAATGTCTGGCTTAAATGCTGGCGTGACGTATTATGTAAGGGCATACGCGACAAACAACTATGGCACAGCATACGGTGAGGATGTGGTTTTCATAACCGATGTGCCTGGTCCGGAAGGCGCTATTGTTAGTGCGTTTTCCGTGAGTGCAACGCAAAAAGTTTATTTCTCAAAAGGAAATCTGCAATATCAAGCTTCGACCGACACTTGGCGTTTTGCCGAAAACCAGAGAGATTTTGTCGGAGAATCAAATAGTAATATCTCCCCATCATACGACGGCTGGATTGACTTGTTCGGATGGGGAACTGGCCAGGATCCGACAAAATACTCAAATTCGGATGATTACAGTGAATACAACGAATGGGGCGATAATCAGATAATCAATGGCGGAAACACCAATAACCTGTGGCGCACAATGACATCGGGCGAGTGGTGGTATCTGTTTTATCAGCGGAATACGCCGTCGGGCGTGCGTTTTGCGAAAGCCAAAGTGGATAATGTATGCGGAATTATTTTGCTTCCCGATGATTGGGATTTGAACAGTGGCTTGTATGGAGTTAATTCGGAATCAGTGAGTTACACATATAACGTGATAGGTGCCACAGAGTGGATGGATAGGTTTGAGTCGAAAGGAGCGGTGTTCATCCCAGCCGCAGGTTATCGAATGCGCACGGAATACTATACCGATAGCCTTTTTGGTGGATATTGGACATCAACACCTTACGAATACTATAACTATATTGCCTATTACATGCATTTTGATATCTATTTTGGAGGATTTTCGACCAATGACCGCTGGTATGGCTATTCGGTGCGCCTCGTAAGCGATGTTGTAAGATAATCTGAAAATATCTGCATCGATTTGTTAAAATTTATTAACAATTAAAAAGCCTTAAAACTGTCATTGTTGCTATTGTAACAAATTGACAATCAATAATTTACAAAACCATTCAAAAATTAGTCATTTTTCATACGACTAATTCAAATCACCTATTGTAATTTTGCCTGAAAAAATGGTTAAAATTTTTATTAAAAATTTGTTGTATGTTAGTATTTTTACTACCTTTGCAATGTTCAAAATTATGGATGTATGGACAAGTAGCTGGATTAAAATAATAAAGATATGGAAACAATTAAAGTAAAAATCGTTTGGAAAAACAATTACGGGGCGGTTTCAGATCAGGTTCCGGGATGTGTAGCCACGCATAAAACCCTTGACGGCGTTAAGGAAGCCTACGAATCGGCTTTGAAATTTCATATCGAAGGTTCAGAACCTGATGAGTTACCTGAATGTGTAAAATGTGAATATAAAATTGAGTTTGTCCTTGAAGTATCAGCTCTTCTTCATTATTATGATGGAATATTGACTCGTGCTGCATTAAGTCGTGTGACTGGAATAAACCAACGTCAGCTGGGGCATTATCTCAGTGGTTACAGAAACCCTCGTCAAGATAAAAGGGAGTTGATTGTCAATGGATTGCATCGAATTGGTAACGAATTTATGCACGTTCAATAATTAGAGTTATGTCACAGCGAAAAGTACCGCATACCTACGTCATCGTTTTCTGCATAATCGTGGTCGCCGCCATCATGACTTGGTTCATCAAGCCGGGAATGTACGTCGACGGACAGTTTTATTATGAAAACGAGTTACCTGCTGAATATCAGGAGGTTTTCCATCCTGAAGCTCAGACATGGCAAGTGTTTTCGGCGCTTTTCAACGGCTTCGTGCAGCAGTCGAAAATCATCATCTTCATCCTTATGATTGGCGGCGCGTTCTGGATTATGAACAAAAGCCGCGCCATAGACATGGGAATCTTTTCCTTTTTGAAATTCACGCAACGACTTGAAAATCATAAGTTTATACGATTTTTAGGCATAGATAACATCATCATCGTGCTGATAATGCTGCTGTTTAGCCTCTTCGGAGCGGTCTTCGGCATGAGCGAGGAGTGTATCGCCTTTGTGATTATAGTCATACCGCTCGCAATATCAATGGGTTACGACAGCATCGTAGGCCTTTGCATGGTGTATGTGGCGGCGCATATCGGATTTGCCGGAGCTATTCTGAACCCGTTTACAATCGGTATCGCGCAAGGCATCGCAGGCGTGCCGCTGTTCTCGGGCATAGGCTACCGCATCTTCTGCTGGGTGATTATCAACATTTTCGGCATCGCCTTCGTGTTGCATTATGCCCATAAAGTCAAACGTAATCCGCAAAGCTCGATAATGTTCGACGACGACGCTTATTGGCGGCAAAATTCATCGGCGCAAGGGCAGGAGTTTGAAAAATATGTGCCTCGACAGGCTTGGTTTGTCTATGCTTTCCTGTTTGTCGCGATGGTGGTTTTCTCGGTTTTGAACCCTGAAACGACATTGACGGTGGGCAAAAGAGCTTTAACCATGCCAATCATCCCGATTTTGACTGGTCTTTTCGCCATTTTAGGTTTCCTATCCTTACGGAAAACGGTGCACAGCTTCATCTTGGTGATGCTGCTTTACACCATCGTTTATTTGATAATCGGCGTGATGGGTTACGGTTGGTATGTGATGGAGATCGCGTCGCTGTTCCTCGCCATGGGCATCTGCAGCGGCGTGGCTATCGGCAAGAGCGCCAGCGACATAGCCCGACTTTTCATCGAGGGAATGCAGGATATCTTGTCGGCTGCCGTGGTCGTCGGTTTGGCGGGTGGCATAGTGATAATTCTTCAAGACGGAGGCATCATCGACACTATCCTTTACTGCTTGTCGAAATCGATGTCCGACTTCGGCAAGGTGGCGTCGGTCGAGATAATGTATGGCATCCAGACGCTTATTAACATCGTGATTCCGTCGGGTTCGGCTAAGGCTGCTATCACCATGCCTATCATGGCTCCGTTTGGCGACCTCATCGGGGTGTGCCGTCAAGCCACAGTAATGGCGTTCCAGTTCGGCGACGGTTTCACCAACATGATAACGCCAACGTCAGGCGTTCTCATCGGAGCCCTCGGTGTAGCGAAGATCCCATATCAGAAATGGTTCAAATGGGTGTGGAGGTTCATCCTGATGATGATTATAATTGGAGGAATATTGTTGATACCAACGGTTTTAATGACACTTGAGGGGTTCTGACGTCATTTCGACCGCCATTTATTCTCTCGCAGATCACGCAGATATATATTACGTTAAAAATCCGCGAAATCTGCAGCTCGCGTCGCGAGCATCTGGGAGATGATTTTCGGAAGATAGGTAAAAATCTGCTAGATCTGCTAGATCTGCGAGAGATAAATAAAAAAATACTATCTTTGCAGAAATATATGAGATGTTTCGACAGGCTCGACATGACGATTATGAGTACACTGCTTCAAATAAAAAACCTGAAAATCAGCTTCCTTCGCGATGGCGAGTGGAACGAGGCGGTGCATGGTGTCAGTTTTGAGGTGCCGCGTGGCAAAACCCTTGGAATTGTTGGCGAATCGGGTTCCGGAAAGTCGGTGAGCAACCTCGCGGTGATGCGGCTTCTCAACGAGAAACAGTCGAAGATAACCGCCGACGAGATAACCCTCGACGGGAAAGATATTCTGCATCTCGATGAGAAAGACATGCACGACATCCGTGGTAAGCGTATCGCCATGATATTCCAGGAGCCGATGACCTCGCTCAACCCAGTATTTCAGTGCGGTTTTCAAGTTTCTGAAGCCATCCTTGCCCACGAAAACGTCACCGAAGAAGAGGCTAAGGCACGCGTAATATCCCTTTTCAAAAAAGTGATGCTGCCACGCCCCGAGGCGATATACAAAAGCTATCCTCATGAGCTCTCCGGCGGACAGAAACAGCGTGTGATGATAGCGATGGCGCTGGCATGCAACCCAGAGGTCCTGATTGCCGACGAGCCTACCACAGCCCTCGATGTCACAGTGCAGAAAGAGATTCTGAAGCTGCTGCAGGAGCTGCAAAAGAGCGATAACCTCTCGATGATTTTCATCTCGCACGACCTCGGCGTGGTGTCGGAAGTCTCTGATGATATCTTAGTCATGCACGATGGCCGCGTCGTCGAATTTGGCCCCGCCCCTAAAGTCCTTAGTGCCCCTAGTGACCCCTACACTAAAGGCTTGCTGGCTTGTCGCCCTCCAATGGATTTCCGCCTTCGTCGCCTTCCGATAGTGAAGGAGTTCCTCGACGGCACCTGGAGTGATGACGCTGATTTCAAGCAGCAACTCATTGTCACTCAAGAAGAAAGAGAATCTCATCTGAAAGAGATATATAGCCGTGAGCCATTGCTGAAGGTGGAGCATCTGAAGACGTGGTTCCCGCTGAAAAAAGGCATCTTCAACCGTGTTTACGACCACGTGAAAGCCGTCGATGACGTTAGTTTCGAGGTTTATCCTGGCGAAACACTCGGTCTGGTTGGCGAATCCGGATGCGGAAAGACGACCCTTGGGCGCTCGATTTTACGTCTGGTAGAGCCTTCCGATGGCAAAATTATCTTCGAAGGCAGAGATGTGATGTCGCTGAGCGGCAACGACTTACGTGAATACCGCAAACATGCGCAGATTGTGTTTCAGGACCCCTATTCGTCGCTGAACCCGAAGATGCGCGTCGGCGACGCGATAGCGGAGCCGATGTCGGTGCATGGCCTCGAACCTGACGCCAAACGTCGTCGCGACAAGGTGTGCGAGCTGCTCACCGAGGTGGGACTGCAACCTGAGCATTATCAGCGTTATCCGCATGAGTTCTCAGGCGGTCAGAGGCAGCGTATATGCATCGCGAGGGCACTGGCGGTGCGTCCGAAGCTTATCATCTGCGACGAGTCGGTGTCGGCACTCGACGTCTCGGTGCAGGCTCAGGTGCTGAACCTGCTGAACCGCCTCAAGAAAGACTTCGGATTCACATATATCTTCATCTCGCACGACCTCAGCGTCGTCCGCTTCATGTCAGACCGCATCCTCGTGATGTACAACGGCCGCCCAGTGGAACTCGGCGACGCCGATGAGATTTTCAACAACCCGAAAAATGAATATACAAAAAAATTGATAAACGCTATACCATCCGTCATTTCGACCGGAGCGAAATGGAATGAATAAATCTCCTGCAATTGATGGAGATTCCTCCGCTCCCTACGGTCGGTCGGAATGACGAGGACAAATAAAAATGAATTATGAAAACTATCAAAGAAATCTACCGCATCGGTCATGGCCCATCTTCAAGCCACACTATGGCGCCCCGTTTCGCTGCTGAGCAGTTCCTTGAGCGTCATCATGATGCAGCCTCGTTTGAAGTCACACTCTACGGAAGCCTCGCCGCCACCGGCAAAGGCCACTTTACCGATGTCGCCATCCTCGAGGTGCTGAAGCCTCATGCACAGGTGAACATCGTTTGGCAGCCGAAGATATTCCTGCCTTATCATCCTAACGGAATGACATTCAAGGCTTTTGACAAAGAGAATAAAGTCCTTGAAGAATGGACAGTTTACAGCGTTGGCGGAGGTGCCCTCGAAGAGGAAGGCAAGCCGTCGGTGCTGCCCGACATCTATCCGCTGACGAAGATGACCGACATCATGAAATGGTGCGAGGAGAAAGGTAAGACTTACTGGGAGTATGTGCTTGATAATGAGAATGATGAGACTCTCATCGACCATCTGAGAAACGTCTGGGCTGCCATGAAAGAGGCTGTGGAGCGTGGTCTCGCCACCGAAGGCCGTCTGCCCGGACCATTGAATCTGGCCAGAAAAGCCACGCAATATCATATCAAGGCCATGGGCTATCAGCATCACACCTTACGTAACCGTGGTCTGGTGTTCTCGTATGCCCTCGCTGTTTCTGAGGAGAACGCTTCGGGCGGACTCATCGTCACTGCGCCTACATGCGGCTCTTGTGGAGTGCTGCCTGCGGTGCTGTATCACATCTCTAAGAGCTATGAGTTTGACGAGATGCGTATCCTTCGCGCGCTGATAACCGCAGGTCTTATTGGTGATATCGTGAAGACCAACGCCTCCATCTCCGGTGCCGAAGTCGGCTGCCAAGGCGAGGTAGGAGTGGCATGCGCGATGGCCGCTGGTGCGGCCTGCCAGATCTTTGGTGGCAGCGTGGCACAGATAGAATATGCTTGCGAGATGGCTCTCGAACATCATCTCGGCATGACATGCGACCCTGTGTGCGGCCTCGTCCAGATACCATGCATCGAACGTAACGCCTTCGCAGCAGCACGCGCTCTGGATGCTAACATCTACTCGACATTCAGCGATGGCAGACATAGAGTGTCGTTCGACAAAGTGGTGGACACAATGAATAAGACAGGACGCGACATCCCATATCTCTATCGTGAAACATCAGAAGGCGGTCTCGCTGAAGATTACAAACAAATGTAGAACAAAATCTCACACAGATTACACTGATTAACACAGATAGTTCTTTCACGGTTATTTACTCGCTAAAGCGAGAAATTACACAGAAAAATCTGTGGAATCTGTTCGCTTTAGCGAACTAAATGAAATTGTGGAAGATATTATGAAATAAAAAATCTGTGATTATCTGTGAAATCTGTGAGAGAAAATATAGAATATGAAAAGATTATTTCTTGCAATTCCGATAAATACCGAAAACAACGGCTTCGTGCCGCTGCTTGACGGTTTACGCCGTAGTTTGTCGCATGAGAAAATGATAAATTGGGTGCGACCTACAAATATACATTTAACCCTTAAGTTTATTGGCGAGACGCCCCCTCAGGACGAGCCGAGAATCATAGAGGCAGTGTCGAAAGTCGTTGAAAATCATCATAGTTTCACCATGGACTTCAACCGCACCGGCATCTTCGGAGCCCGCTACGCCCCGCGCGTGCTATGGCTCGGCATGCAGCAGACACCCGATGAGTTGTTGAGCCTCGAAGAAGATGTGCTGACCGCCTTCGATAGCATTGGTTATCAACGTGACAGACAAAATTTTGTGCCGCATCTGACCCTCGGCCGCATCAAAGACCTCTGCGAGAAACAGTATTTCCAGAAGGTGGTGCAGGCCATCGAGCAGAAGACCTACATCCACCAGGAAGTGAAAGAAATAATACTGTTCCAGAGCATCTTGAGACCCGATGGCGCTGTGTATAAAATAGTGAAAAAGTGGAATCTTATATGAATAATTCAGAACCATTAAAAAAACTTTAACTTCTTGATAATCCATATTAAAAAATGTTGTAATTTTGCAGCCACTACTTTTTTAAATGACTATTGATCCAAGATATTACGGACTTATAATGTGCGGAATGCCATTTGTGGGATTCCGCAGGTATGGAATCATACCCCCCCCCGGTAGTTATAAGTCGTTAGTAATCAATAACTTACGCGAATTTTATCGTAAAATAACCATAGAGGCATACCTCCGCATTGGAGTGGTATGCCTTTTCTGTTTTCGTGCATTCATAATCAGTTTTAAAAAAAATCATTAACTAACCGATTAACTTTACTGTTTAAAAATGAAAAAAACAACAATGAAAAGAACAACCAAACTGAAAGTCTTTGCGCTTTCAGTGGCGATGGCATTTGGAATGCTGTTGCCAAACGCAGCGTTCGCCCAGAGCGACGGTTTCTTCCGCACAGAAGATAACTTCGGCGGCAACCGCGATTTTGCCACGACAGGGGCAATCACAAACAACGGCATCGGCCAGAGCGAAGCTCCGCTGGGTAGTGGATTGCTGATTCTGACAGCTGTCGGCGCAGGTTATGCTGTAGCGCGCCGCAAATCCTATAAGACCCATAGGACTTCTAAGACTCACAGGTTCTATAATAGCGGCGCCAAATTGGTTTTAGCTCTTGCGTTACTTATAGGCATGACCAACTGCCGAAAGAACGTCGAGACAATCTCAAGCGTCCCGTCCAACGGTGTCCATATCACACTTAATGTTGACGGCGGCGAGAAAGTGGCAGTTAATCCCACAGGCGGCGGCACCTACGCCACTGTCACATGGGAAGACGGCGACATCCTCTACGTCGGCAACAACGGCGCATACTGCGGATATCTCACCTACAACAGCTCGACAAAACAGTTCAGCGGCACCATCAACCCTACAAGCGGTAATGACGGCGACTATCTCCACATCTACTTCATGGGCAACAAAGGCACCACTTCTGAGCCAACAAGCGTGAACATCACCGACCAGACAAGTAAATACCCTGTGATTTCTTATGGTCGCTCGACAAGCCTGTACCAATCAGGTAAAACGGATTACGAAGCCACGCTTTACAACAAGTGCGCCATCGCGAAGTTTACCATCACTGGTGTCGATACCGACAAGGCCATCACCGTCACTGGGATGAACAACACAGTAACGGTTGACTTTTCAAAAAATGGTATAGGTGATGTTGTCAATCCATACACCTATTCGAAGAGCGGCAGCGGCGAGATAAGGCTCCATGCCGAGAGCAACACCGAGCGCTGGGCGATACTTCTCCCTCAGGACGAGGTGACCACCGCCACAGCTTATGCTTCGGGTTACACCAGCACAGGCGCTTTCACCGTTCCTGCTGTCTCAGCCAACGGATATTACGACAGCGGTGTCGCCGTTGCGATGGCATCGGGCAGCCCTGTGGGCGCATTCACCATCAACTCGAGCAATGACAAGGTGTTCTTTGCTCCTGGCAATCTGCAGTACCAGGCATCGACAAGCACATGGCGTTTTGCCGAGAACCAGTGGGACTATGTTGGCGATGCGACCAGTGGCAATGTGTATGTCAGCGAGGTGAAGAGCAACAACGCATCGATTTCATCGAGCTATACAGGATGGATAGACCTTTTCGGCTGGGGCACGAGCGGAATCGACGGATACAGTCCGATAGCCACATGCTACCAGCCTTATAGCACCAGTACGACAAACGGCCAATACAATCCATATGGTTCAACGTCGACAAATTTGTATGATGGTGGTGATAACGCCGGCAAGGCTGACTGGGGTTATGCAGCCAGCGCCGCTAATCTGGGCGGCTACAGCACATGGCGCACATTGACAAAAGACGAATGGGTATATGTGTTCAACACACGTACAGTTAATGGAGGTACAGGTTCTGGCAAGAGCTACACATTGGGCCAGAGTGTAAATGGTATGTTGGGAGTTGTTTTGTATCCTGACGACTATACGGGTTCAGTGTATTCGGGCAGCGATTGGTCGACGTTCGAGTCTGCGGGTTGCGTGTTCTTGCCTGCCGCAGGCTGCCGGAATGGTACTTCGGTCAGCTATGTCGGTTCCGGCGGGGTCTACTGGTCGAGTTCCTACAACGGTAGTAACCTCGCGTACTACGCGGGCTTCTATTCGGGCAATGTGAAGCCTCAGGGCAGCAGCTATCGGAGCAACGGGTACTCGGTCCGCTTGGCTCGCGTTGTTGAGTAGAATTTACCCTTTCCCGCAAAACGGGCGAGGCGTGTAAAAAAAACAAAAGCTCCGGTGTTTTTCAAAAGCACCGGGGCTTTTTTCTTTAACCACCTTTGGCGGCGGCATTAAGGGCGTTAATGGCGTTAAGGCCGTTAAGGGCATTAAAGCCCTTAAGGCAGCCGCTGTAAGGGGGTTAAGGTTTGATGAGATTCCGATTATTTTTTTTGCAGATCTTAAAATTAATTACTACCTTTGCAAAAAATTGTGCAATGCTGCTCACAGCCGTCATAATCACAAAAAACGAAGAACGTAACATAGCCCGATGTCTTGAATCAATAAAAGATGTCGCGGATGAGATTGTCGTGGTCGACTCTGGCTCAACCGACAACACAGAAAAGACATGTAAGTCGTTCAACGTCAGATTTGTACAACAGGACTGGCTGGGCTATTCCGAACAGAAAAACTTCGCCAACAGCCTCGCCTCAAACGACTGGATCCTCAGCATCGACGCCGATGAAGAGCTTTCCGAGAAACTGAAAAATTCAATTTCAGAGCTTAAAAACCAACGCCTCTCTGACGACGACGTGTTCAGCATGAACCGCCTAACCAACTACTGCGGCCACTGGATACGTCACTGCGGCTGGTATCCCGACCGTAAAATCCGTATCTGGAACCGCACAGTGGGAAAGTGGCAGGGCGAGATTCACGAAACGATAGAGTTTTCTACTGAAATAAAAGAGACAGTGCTTCACGGCGACCTGCTGCATTACTCCTTTGCTACACCTGAAGACTATGAGAATCAGCAGTTTAAGTTCGCCAAGATGCGCGGACAACATTACTTTATGAAAGGCAAAAAACACGCCTCGTTTTATATGGTGGTGTCGCCTGTTTTCAGCTTCATACAGCATTATATCTTCCAACTGGGCTTCCTCGACGGCAAAGACGGCTTGCATATATGCCACATAACCGCAAAAGCCACTAGACTGAAGTATCAGACACTCAAAGAATTGACAGACAAGAAGTTATGATTGGTTTTGAGAAATATAAACGTGCCGAAAAAAAGGACTACTGCTTCACTTTCATTATCCCGACTTGGAACAATCTGAAGTATCTGGAGCTTTGCGTGAACAGCATCCGCAAGAATTCGGCTTACGAACATCAGATTATCGTGGCTATCAACGAAGGTGTGGATGGAACGCTTCAATGGGTTGAGAATCAGCAACTTGACTATATTTACGCTAAAGAAAATATCGGCATCTGCTACGCCTTGAACGCCTGCCGCAGCCTCATCGACACGAAGTTTGTGTTTTATGCGAACGACGATATGTATTTCCTGCCTAACTGGGATGTGCCGATTCTTGAACGAATCAATCAACTGACTGACAATCAGAAAGATACGCATAAATATTTCATGATTTCCAGCACCCTCATCGAGCCGACTGGAAACAATCCTTGCGTTGTAGTTAAAGACTTTGGAACGGATATCGAGACTTTCCGTGAGACTGATTTGCTGACGGAGCAGGAAAATCTTGTGCGCAACGACTGGCGTGGAAGCACCTGGCCGCCAAACGTGATGCCGTTGGATTGCTGGGATCTCGTCGGCGGAATGAGCATCGAGTTTCATCCTGGATGGTATTCCGATCCAGACATCTCGCGTAAGCTTTGGCACGCTGGAGTGCGCGATTTTATTGGCGTTGGCAACAGCCTAGTTTATCATTTTGGGAGCAAATCGACCAAGCGCATGCGCAAAAATCCGGGAAAGAAGATGTTCCAACTGAAATGGGGCATCAGCCCGGGCACTTTCACCGAAAAATATCTTCAAAGAGGCAGCACAGATTTCACGGCAGTGGAGGAGGGTAAACTGCCTAAACCTAACTGTATCAAGCAGTTGATAAAACGAATTTTCGCTTGTTTTGGAAACTAAATAAATTTAAAAACATAAAAACTTAACATTATGACAAACATCGATCAAGTTAATTTCTCTGGAAAACGCGTCATCGTTCGCGTTGATTTCAATGTTCCGTTGGACGACAATTTCAACATCACCGACGACACCCGTATGCGCGCAGCAATGCCTACATTGCAGAAAGTGTTGAAAGACAATGGCATGCTTATCATTATGTCGCACCTCGGCCGTCCGAAAAAGAATCCTGATCCGAAGTATTCGGTCAAACCGCTCGTGAAACATCTCGAAGAGCTTATTGGCAAACCTGTCATCTTCGTCGACGACTGCATGAAGGCTGCCGAGCCTATCAAAGCTATGAAAGCTGGCGAGGTGATGCTTCTCGAAAACCTCCGTTTCTACGCTGAAGAAGAGGGCAAACCACGTGGCGTGGAAAAAGGCGAGCCTGGCTACGACGAGGCAAAGAAAGAGGTGAAGGCAGCTCAGAAAGAGTTCACCAAGACACTCGCTTCATACGCCGACTACTACATTAACGACGCTTTCGGAACAGCTCACCGCGCTCACGCTTCTACAGCTCTCATCGCCGACTATTTCGATGCCGACCATAAGATGTACGGATACCTCATGGGCAAGGAAGTGGCTGCTGTCGACAAGGTTATGAACGACATCAAACATCCTTTCACAGCTATCATGGGTGGCTCGAAAGTGTCAACAAAGATCGAAATCATCGAAAATCTGCTCACAAAGGTCGACAACCTCATCCTTTGCGGCGGCATGACATACACCTTCAAGAAAGCTCTCGGCGGCAAGATCGGTAACTCAATCTGCGAAGACGACAAGCTCGACCTCGCTCTCGACATCTTGGCAAAAGCTAAAGAAAAAGGCGTGAATTTGGTGCTCGCCATCGACTGCGTGTGCGGCGACAAGTTCGCTAACGACGCCAACACTCAGATAGTTGACCCGATGAACATTCCTGAAGGCTGGGAAGGTATGGATATCGGTCCTAAGACCCGCGAGCTCTTCGCCAACGTCATCAAAGGCTCGAAGACCATCCTTTGGAACGGTCCTTGCGGCGTGTTTGAGTTCGACACATTTGCTGAAGGTTCAAAAGCTATAGCTCTTGCAATCGCTGAGGCAACTAAGACTGGCGCTTTCTCACTCATCGGTGGTGGCGACTCAGTGGCTTGCATCAACAAGTTCAACCTCGCCGACCAGGTTTCATACGTGTCGACAGGCGGTGGTGCATTGCTCGAAGCTATCGAAGGTAAAGAATTACCAGGTATCGCAGCTATCAAAAAATGAAAAAATTAGTCATTTTAATATCATTAATCGCCGGACTCGTTTCGGCGATTAATGCTCAATGGGTTAGCCCAGGCAACGGCACCACTTACACCTTCGCTGACCTCGTTGAAATCACCGAAGGAGTGGTGACAGTTGGCGAAAACGGCTATCTCGTCAATGCTGACCTCACGATTTCGACTGGCGACGTGTTGGAAATCAACAATCAGACGTCAAGAGTTGACTTTGGTGAAGTGCTCGTAACTATCAATGGCTCAATGGTTTGTACTAATACAAGTACCAGAACTAAGTTTTATGGCTTGAACGAGACTAACCATTTCAGCATGTGTTTCGAGAACGCCACCGGCTGCATGATTAAGAAAATGTATTTCTCCGACGGCGCCGGCATCAGAGTAATCGAGTCGGATGTGACCTTTGACGACGTGAAATTTGTTTATTTTACAAGAGGTTACAGCAACTCGGTTATCAACGTTTTTAACTGCAGCCCGATTATCAGGAACTGCTATTTCATGCTGAATGAGGGTTCTGCCATCGGCTCGCCGGTCAACGGACAAGCTTCGCCTCAGATTTTGAACTGCGATTTTGACACCAATGTCAACGGCATCAACGCTCCGCAAATCAATCTTGGACCTGGCGCTGAAGACACGATTCGTATCGTTGGCAATGAGATTTACACCATCATGGCTCAATGGTACGTTGGCGGCATCTCCATCGCCGACCTCATGATGGCTGGTGATACGAAGGTGCTTCTGAAAGACAATATCATTCGCGACGGTCGTTACGGCTATAACCAGCAGGGATACGCCATCTCATCCGTCATCGAAGGCAACCAGTTTATCAATAACAACCACGAGGAAAACCCGATGAACGGCGGCAGCGGCATCTCGATTTACGGCTACGCGACCGACAACAAGGCGATTTTGCGCCACAATGTGATTACAGGCAATCTTTGGGGTATCACCGCAATAAATCAGCATGATATCGACATGGGAACCGAAGACGATTGGGGCTACAACGAGATTCACGACAACTACAACACTGGCGTGGTTTACGACTTGTACAACAACTCGGCATGCGACCTCTCTGCCGTTGGAAATATTTGGGCCTCATTGGATTACGATGTTATCGAATCGCATATCTATCATCAGCACGACGACCCAAGTCTTGGTCTCGTCACGTTCTATCCTTTCGTCGGAGCCGAAGGAATTAATGAAATATTTGAAAATAACACGTTGAACGACAACCTTTATTACACCATAGAAGGTCGTTGCCTCGGCGCGAAATTACCTGAAAATTATAAAGGGGTTTATATCCTAAACGGGGTAAAATATTATTCCGAATAAACCACCTTCATCACCACGTTTCCTACCATCTGCAATGTGTTTTTATCAATATGTTGCAGATTGTCGTTTATGGTGTGCCAGTAAGGGAAGAAACACGATGTCCTGTCGTCATCGCCAACGAGATGAATCAAATCGATTGTCGGGATGCCGGCGTAGTGAATCATGTAGATGTGATCGTCGTTGATAGGGTCGCCGAGTTCGTTGGTGAAACTGTCAGTGTATCCCATGTCACGTGCGGTGCGCCATACCTTGTTCTGCACCCATGCCGCATTGGTTTGTGAGTAATATTCCTTCGGAAAACGCGGATTTGCAGCTCCGACCATGTCTAACAAGATGCCGTAATAGGCCTTGTATCCGTCGATGTGCAGCTTTTTCGACCAATATTGTGAGCCGAGACCCCATACGAGGTCGTCGTGCAAGCTTTCATCAGCCCATTTCGGTGCGCCGTAATCCTCTAAGTCGAAGAAAATCAAGTCGATACCGATGTTTGCATCGATGCGGTGCGACTTCATCACTCTTGCCATCTCCATCATCACTCCGCAGCCCGAGGCACCGTCGTTGGCACCGTCGATAGGTCTCTTCCAGTTTGCCTCGTCAGGGTCGTTGTCGGCGTAAGGTCTTGAATCCCAATGTGCTGCTACAATGATTCTTTTCTTTGCCTCTGGATTGAACGTCGCGATGATGTTTTGTCCGTCGAACACCCTTCCGTCGTAAACGCGTGTCTTGAAATCCTGAACAAAAACAGTGTCGGCATATCCGTTGAGCGTTTCAACCAGCCATTCTGCGCACTGTTGATGCGCCATCGAACCTGGCACTCTCGGACCGAAGTCACATTGCCTTTTAACGAAATAATATGCCGAATCGCCAACAAATGCTGGCACTACAACGTTTTTCTTCTCAGTTTTCTGTGTCGTCTGCTTTGGTGTGTTGTTGTTTTCGCATGATGCGAATGCAAATACAATTCCTAATATCAAAAATACCTTTTTCATAGTCGATTATTTCCCTGTTGACATACCATCGTCACCTTCCGCACCGCCTTGTCGCGCTCTGTTCTCCAGCTCCATCTTTCCGAACCTGAACGTCACACCGACGCTGATTGAACGGCTGTTGTATTTGTACGAACTGTACGAAATATAGTACGGATTGTACGTGTTATTGTCCCATTTGTTCCAGTTAAAGATGTCATTTGCGTTCAAATAAACCGACATTTTCTTGTCGAAGAAGTCGGCTCGTAAGCCGCAATTGATGGCATACGATGGTCTCTGCTCGGCGTAAAGTGATTGAGTAGCAGAGCGGTAGTAGCCCGAAGCATGCACTTCCAGCTTGTTCCAAAGCTTCGCCCAAACGTTTAATCTTAAACTGTATGACCATAAATCGCTCTTGACTTTTTCGTTGTTGAACATCGTTGAATAGTACGAGTCGTACACATTAGCGTAAAACCTCATGTTGAAAAATCCGTTTGGACGGTACATCATGTTCGCTTCAAAGCCAAGATTGTACGAGTCATCGACGTTATAAGGCTTGGTGGCGCGCACCCAGCGATGGAAGAAATAGTCGTCATAAACGTTCTCAGTCACGCTGTTAATGCTTCCCTTGGTGTCTCTGTAGTATGCCGACAAGCCCACGCTTCCGAATTTCTCGAAATATTTCGTCCAGCCTGCGTCGACGGAGTTGGTGTAGACAGGTTTCAACTCCATGTTGCCTAAGTCGAGGCTCTCCAGCTCGTATTCGACGAAGTTTGTGAGATAACGCGCGTCCGGATTGCTGATGCGGCGTGTGTAGCTCAGCTTGAAGTTGTGCATCGATTTGGTTCTGTATGAGAAATGTATCGACGGACGCCAGTTGAGATACGTTTTCGACTGATGGTCAGTCATGTAGCCGTCCATGTTGCAATGCACGTCGGAATATTCCATCCTGATGCCTGGCTTCACCACGAAGTTTCCGAATTTGTGCTGTAAAGTGAGATAAGCGTCGAATTCGTTCTCCCAGCTTACACGGTCAAGGGTGCGCAGGTTGTCGCTAACATATTCATTCTCACCGACTAATGTGTCGTAAATCATGTGATATGTGTCGGGGTCGTGCGAATACGACACGCCGAGGCTTATCTCGCCGTTTTCGCTGTATGGCAGGTTGTAGTCGATGCTCGCGTCATAGCTGAAGTCGTCGTAATTGTATTTCTGTTTGTACCCGCTAAGAAGTATGATGCTGTCGTTGAACGCGCCGGCAGCTTCGTCCCAGTAATAATAATTTCGATTGTTGGTGCTGTTGTTGTAGCCGCTCCAGTTGCCGCCAAAGAGGCTGAACCTGATGTTGTGGCCTTTGTTGTTGAACAGATGCTGGTAGTCGGCGCCTCCGTTGAAACCGCCCCAACGTCCGGTGCCGTCGCCCTCTGTGCGGTAAAAGTTGTGCTCAATGCCATTGGCATTATACTCGTTGCGGTAGTAGTTTTGCCAGCTGTCGTTGAGGTTCCATGTAGGCCAGCCGCCCATCCACACCGACACGTTGTTCATGGTGTCGATATTGTATTCAAAACTCATATAGCCACCGAAGCCGTAGCTGTTGCTTTTGCTTCTACCGTCGTAACGCGTCGTGGTGGTGGTGTCGAGCGCAGTGTGGTCGGCGTTGTCCTTGAACGAATAGCTGTAGCCGTTGTTGTCGTTGATGTTGTTTGAATAACGTCCGTTGAGATAAAGGTTAAAAGAAATCTTGTCGTTAGCGTAAACGTATGAAACCCAAGGCGATACGTCTGGACGTGTGGATGCGTTGAAGCCGAAGCTCACAAACTGGTTTTTCTGCACCTTGCCGTTTGTCACGATGTTGATGATGCCGCCGTCACTCTTCGAGGCGTAACGTGCGCTCGGGTTGGTGATGACCTCAATGGTTTTAATCGCGTTCGCCGGCAACTGCTGAATATATGTCTTAAGGTTCTCTTCGTTGAGATGCGACGGCTTTCCGTTGATCCAAATTTCCACTGACGATACACCGCGAAGAGAGATGTTGCCTTCCACGTCGACTTCCACGCCTGGAGCGTTCTGCAAGGCGTCGGATGCCGTTCCCGTCTGAATGGAAGGGTCCTCGCTAACGTTGTAGAGAGTTTTCTCGCCCTCGTTGGCAAACAGCGGCTTCTTCTCGATGATGACCACCTCGTCTAAGCGAACCGCGCCTTCGTTCATCTTGATGATGCCTAAATCGACATCTTCCGTGATATTCAAAACGTTTTTGTAATTCTCATATCCAATGGCTGTAATCTGCAGAATATACTCGCCATTCCTGATGTTTTCAATCTTGAAGAACCCTTTTTCGTTGGATGCCGTTCCGCTGATATAAACCGTGTCGGCGGCTCTGATGAGTCCAACATTGACAAATGCCAGACTTTCGTTGGTGTTTCCGTCGACCAGGGTGCCTGAGATTGAGTGCTGCGCCATCAATATATTGACGCTTAATAAGATAAACGCAAAAAATATTATTGCTCGTTTCATTGGATTAACGTTTTCTTTATTAAACAATAATTATTCTATTTTATTACAAAAAGCATACAAAAATAATAAAAAAATATGCCGAACCTATGAAATCCGGCATAAAAATTCAAAGTTATGAAAAAAAGATTATTTATTTTTATAGATTTTCACGTCGCCGTATCTCGTTGAGATGTCGAGACTTCCCGGAGTGCCTTCGCCGTAAGAGCCGTTGCCCTTGATTTTTGTCGTATCGAAGAATCCTTTGAAGATAATGTCGCTGTACGACGACTCCAGATTGTAGCGGAATGAAGCTGTCCCGTTGATATACAATGCCGCATCGGAATATTGTCCGTCAATGTCGACGACAGGCGTGTCGGATGATATCGAGGCCGACAAATCGCTGTATTTCATATCTACATCAAGGATATTTGTGACATTCGACACTTTTAAATCGGAATAAGCCGCGTTTTCAAAAATGACTTTGTCTGCTTTTTCAATTCTTGTTGTTGAATATTTGTTGTCGATATTTCCAGTGCCCAATTCAGTGATGAAAATCTTACTGTATTTCAATTCTCCGTCCAATTCATCGCATTTGTTGATTTTTGCGTCGCCATAATCCAGCTCAAGATTGAGTTTTTTCGCATAATTGATGTTGATGTTGCCATATTTCACATCGATTTGACTGATATCCATCAGATTGTCAGCCACAAGATCTCCATATTTGATATCGACCTCAAACCTTTTGTTGACTGTCTCCACTGTGATGTCGCCGTATTTTGTTTCCAATTCCATAAAGACATCAGCTGGCACCTGCACGTAATATTTAATCATCATTGAGCCGTTGAAGGTCTTGTAATTGTATTCGCCAAAGACGGTCTCGGCTGTCACTTTGTTGCCTTCCTTTTCCAGCTCGATATCAATAGAATTGAATTTTGCCTTGAGCTTGTCTTCGTTGTCGCTTTTCACAACGATGTTCACTTTGAAGTCGATTTGCTGCTGATCCCAGGTTGTGATGATGAAATCGCTGTATTTGCCATCCATCTCCAGAATAGGATTCTCTTTGACGCTGAATGTCTTCTCGACGGTTCTCTTTAACTCATATTTGTATTTTCCGCCGTCACCTCTGAAACTGTTGGCATTTCCGAAGAAAGCCATCATGCTTAAAACTGTTAAAATCAAATACTTTTTCATAATACTATTTGTTTAATTTGTCGGTTAATAATTCCAATGTTCTCAAATTTTTATCGTAAATCTGTTCTGCTATAGCCATCTGTTTCTCTTCAGGAAGCGGAGCCAGTTCAGCGAACACGTCGCCCATGTCGAGCAATCCGTCGATTACTGCGTTGATTTGCATCTTTGTCGAGTCGTCGACGTTTTGCATCACGTTTTCGAGGTCGCTTATTGCCTCATCCATCCTCGCGTCGTACATCTGGCGCATCTCAACCAATTTATTGTCAGCCATTTGCGGGGCGTTATCCGGCATTTTTTTGTCCAAAACCATGCCCGTGATCACCATTATGATTGTCACCGCCGCTGCCGCCACCGAGGTCCAGGTCATGAAACGCATTTTGCGGACGTTGTTGGTGGGGACGTGGCGCGCCGCGTCCCTGCGGAGCCTTGCCTCGAACCTCTCTCGGCTGCCTTCCGGCATCTTCACATCATCGAATGATGCGGTGTTGTTTCTTATTTTTTGTTCGATATTCATATTCATTCGTTTTTATCTCATCCAGTTGGGATAAGGCATGCCTTATCCTCTACAGGTTGTTCTCAACTTTTCAAGCCCTCTGGCGTATTGCGACCTCACTGTCGACTCCTTAATCCCCATTTTCTCTGCAATGTCAGCGAACTCCATTCCTTCTATCAGTCGCATTGTTATCGTCAGGCGGTAGCCGTCGGGTAGGTTGTTCAATGCCTCTTTTATTTTTTCAATCGGGAAATCTTCAAAATCGTCGTCATCTTCAATCTGGTCGGCGGTGTTGTCGATTTCCTCGTAAAACGGTTCTTTGGAATGCCTCCTGAACAAGTCGATGCTTCTGTTGATGGCTATGGTCTTCACCAGCGCCACGAAATCGCGTTCCGAACCACTGAAACTGTCGAGTTTCTCAAATGCTTTGAGCACAGCATCTTGCGTTATCTCCTCGGCATCTTGGGCGTTCAGCACAATTCGGTACGAGGCGTTGAAGACGGCATCACAGCAGAGGTCGTAAAGCCTCATCATCGAGCGCTGGTTGCCCTTTCTTGCCATGTCCAAAACTATGTTGAATCCTAACATTTCGTCCGTTTTACACCTCTATAACGAAAGGATTTTGTTTTTGCTGCATCAAAAAATGAAAAATTATTCGTTTTCCATCGCGAAAAGCGCCGCACGGTTCAAAAACGAGTTGAAATCATAGCACGAGCGGAACTCATCAACGACCCATTCCACCAGGTGGTCGGAATAAATCATGTCGTCGGAAATCGGCTGATGTAGGCAGAAGTCTTTGAGTTTCAGATACTCAGCATATGGATGGTTGGCAGGGTAGTCTTTCGGCACCTTTTTTAATTTCGAAGAGAAATCCATCGAGAAATTCTTCGCTTTTTTCAAAGCTTTCACAAACTCATCGCCTTTGGTGCTGATATCTTCGCGCACGCTCCTCGTGATAAATGGCTCGCACATATACATGCCCGGATACAGACCGTGTTGACCGAGATATTCGGCTCCTTCGCCCTCAACGTGGAAATAATAGCCCGCCAATCCTGATTTTTTGCCGTTCGGACAGATAAACAAACCGAAATGACGCTTGTAAGGACTTTTGTCGGGAGAGAAACGAGTGTCGCGGTAGAAGCGGTAAGTGCAGTCTTTTAAGGTCAATCCGCGTGTCAGCGGGTCGAATTTCTGCACACCTATTAATATCTGCTCGGCAATGGCGTTGAATTTGTTTTGCGCATTGGTATACAAATCCTTATGCTGCTGAAACCATGGACGGTTGTTGTTTTCAACGATGAGGTTAAGGAAATCGATGATCTCTTTCATGATTTTTTTCAATTTTTTTTGCAAATATAGTATAATTATTCAAAGATTTTCTTAACTTTGCACAACTTTTATAACTGTTTAATTATTTTTTAGATTTTAAAGATGGACAAAAAAGCACTTTCTAAAGATGAACTCATTGGATTGATTGCTGATTTTAAATCCGAAGTGAAGAAAAATCTTGTTAAAATTGATTTTTATAACGAGAAAATTGAAGAGCTCACCAGACTTTTAAACGCAGCACCTGCAGAGGTGGAAGACAATAAACCGGAAAAAACACGCAAACCTTATCCGTTGTCGACTTGGGATAAACTGGTTCTTGAGGTTATCAAAGACAATGGAAAACCTACTACAAGCAAGGAAATTTATGATAAAGTCATGGCGAAAGCCGAAAAAATGGGCATCGCTATGGATGAGGCGAAAATGAAAGCCAAAATCAACCAGTGCCTCGTGAAACTCTCTGGTCGACGTGATGACTTGAAGAAACTGAAATACGGCGGCAGAGGGTTTGCCTACGCTATTCAATAAAAGTTTAGAGTTGAGTTTTCAGAACTTTTCTTGAACATCTGTTGCCTTTTAGGTCGGTGATGTTGAAGATATAGATTCCTGAAGGCTGTTCGGAGAGGTCAATAGTGATGTCTCCACCGCAGTCTTTGCTGATAACCGATTGTCCGAGAATGTTTGTCACCTCGACTTTCGCGATATCCTTGCCGGTGATTGTGACTATATCGTTTGCTGGGTTAGGATGGACGGTCACAGGCATATCTTCTGTTTCCTCAATATCGTAATAAGGATTAGCTGTTTCGGTATAAGTGATGTCCATTCTGCCGAAATATCTTATGCCGTTTCTAAGATTCACATCAAGAAATTGCAAATGCTCCTGCGTGAATAACCGATCGGCTACCCAATCGGGCGAAGTAAAATAGGTATAACGGTTCTCGATGAGGCTTATTCCGTCAACCCAAGTGTTTTCAGTGTCGGAATAGTCTTGAAAATGTATGCTTATTGGATAGCCTGCCTCGTTGTATTCATACATTGTCCTTTTGTTGTTTGCATATTCGACTCCGTTCCATAATTTGTGCTCTGCCATTATAACCGCACCTTCACTGTTTCGGCTATAAGTGTCTTTGCTGTAAGGAACCCATTCCCCATCCCAATGGGAGGTCTCAACGCTTGCCAGAAAACCATTTTCGTAATGATATCCGGCGTATTCTGTGTTGACGAATACGCCATCGGTCATTTCTTCATGTTTTACACTTAAGGCATTCCCATCTGCTGCTAATGTCGTTGTAATCCTTAATGTCGTAGGCTCATATAACGAATATTGTGTCATTACAATTTCGTTGTCATTATACTCGTATATGTCATGACATGTAAGTGTTATTGTTCCATCGCCATTATCATGGATAATCGAATCTTCAACAATTCTGTTGCTGCCGTCAAAATATGCCTTCTTTCTAATCGACCAGTCATTTCCGTGTAGATTATGATATGTTTTTTCAATTTCAATAATATTTTCACCACTATATATAATATCGTAATAAAGTGATCCAGAAGCCGCAAAGAATGATGTATAGTTATATCCAATAATATTGTTGTGATTGTCGTATTCAAAATCCCCAAAATGATATCCCCAATAATCCGGGCTATTACAACTGTTCAAAATTTGATAGAATGTACCATCTTCATTGTATTGGAAAGTAGTCTCGGAATTATAAGGATTATACACACCGTTATCATAAACCATTTGTTGGCAGGTTATTCTGTCGGGCTGCAGAACCAATGTGTTTTGCTGTGACCAAGCGAAAGCTGTAGTCATTAACAGTAATGATAATAAATAGAATTTTTTCATGGCATTGTTGTTTTCAGGTCGTTATACATCGGCAAAGATAACTGTTTTTTAATTATATCACAATATTTTTTAATCTTTTACTTCAAACTCCCCATAATATTCGTCGCCATTCTCCAATGTGAAAGTAACGGTGTATGTTCCAGTAAGCGGTATATAATACATGTATCCAGATGGGGTTTCGGTTGCCTCGATATTCAAAGTTACCCCAAATACATTTGAAATCTCAATGGTTACTTCACCGATGTTTTGTAAAAACACTACGTAAAGGGAATGACCATTGATGTAAGCGGAGATGGAAGAAGATCTGTCATTTCCGACAGTATTGCCAGCCATAATTGAAATCTTATCTTCATGATACGAAATGCTAGCATAATTCATGCTCATAGTTAGAAGCATGCAAATGGAAAAAATGATTTTTTTAAACATAATGTATTGTTAGTTTTGTGATTTGCATGACAAAACTACTTTCAATATATGATTATGTCAAGAAAATATAGGTGCGGTTTGGTGCGGTTATGTTAATACTTTAAGCATCAATCTAAAAAACAGTCATTGACCAGATTATTAAGAAAAATACTAACAGTAAGGTTTGTCTTAAAAATATGTTTTAGCTTTTTGTTTCTATCACAAACAGCTCTATATGAGCGTTGTTTAAATGCCGATACATCAGCATCTTTCAATCCGAGAAGATATAAACAACAATAATCAATATCGTCATAAGTCAGTTCGGGATACTCGTTTTGTAGTCTTTGTGTAAAACTATTGTAATGACGATCAGCTGCATCTCTCAATAAAAGCATTTGCTCTTTGCTCAAAGCGTATTCCTTATATATGTCAAAATTCACTTTTGATTTAAACTGTTGGATATGGGTTGTTTCCAAAATACTTTTACATATAGACTCGTTAATGAAAGGGTTGGCTTCCATTTTACGTTTCATGGCTTCTAACGTTTTGTCTTTTGCGATAATGTTTTTATTCGATTTTACAATGGTGTTATGAATCTTTATCTTATAAAATATAGTGATAATAACTGTCAAAATCGAAAACAATATTAAAACTTTTTGTTTGTTACGACTTTTTGCATTTATATTATTTATTATTTGTAATCTATTTTCCTTATATGTTTCAAATAATATTACCAAATTTGTTTCAATTATCGAATTGTTTCTAAACTTAGAAAAATTGTTGCCATATACTGACTTATAATATAGAAATTTCGTCGTATCTCCTATAGCTTGACAACATTTCATTAGAAGATCGGCAGATGCCGTCTGTGTTGCGTAGTTTATGCGATTCAAGCTTTTTTCAAGATAGAATATTGCAGAATCGTATTGACATTCTGCTTCAAACAAAAGACCGAGTGTATAATACTGAGCTAAACGAGCATCATCAAAAATTGGCATAGATAGTGCCTTTTTAATCAATAAAAATGCGCTGTCTTTATATCCCATAGAATAATATATAGGAGCAGATTCTGATAAAGAGGCACCATAAATGGTGATATTATGCTGTTTTTTTGCCAAATGGATGGCTTCCCTATAATAAAGCAAAGCGCTGTCGTTGTTATTATAATAACGATATGATCCACCGATGTGCCTGTATGTATTTGCAAGGTCGTAATTGGGCACTCTCTTAAAGTAAAACAATGCGTTCTCGTATAATTCAATGGAAGCTTTAGCAATTCCATAATAATAATAGACTTCTCCCAACCTGGTATATGTCAACCCTATAAACTTCGCCTTGTACCCCACCAAATCTTTTTCGTCGAAATGATCTTCCATTATCTCCAATGTGTGCAGATATTCTTTGCAAGCCTCCACAATGCTGTCGTTTTCATAAAAACCAACGCCGTTCATGTAGTGTGAGCGGGCGGAAAGCATAGTGATGTCATCGTTATCGGGATATCGAAAGGCGAGGCTGTCAAAATAATGCATGGCGTCCTGTAGAGACGCGCCATGGCACGTCTCACAACAATATCGGTTTAATTGCGGATTATAGGTTTTGTAAAATGCTTCGGAGAGGATAAGCGAATGATAGTTGTCGTTGAATTCATATGAGATTCCTCGCTCCGCTCGGAATGACAGCAGCATTTGCAGGGCGGAGTCGGCATCGTGCTGCATCATACTGTCGATTTGCAATAGATTGTCGTCAAAAACAAAAGGCGGCTCAATGATCTCAACTTTCTTGCCGCAAGCGACAAGAAACAATGCAACAATCAAGTAAGGTAACAGTCTTTTCATGACATACATTGGCTGTTAGTGTTGTGAAACTGACTCCCAATAACCTGTTTTGTCGGAGCCGACTCGACGGATGCGATTAAGTTGTTTGAGGGTGGCCAGCTCACGATAGATTGTTCTTTCAGACAGGTTTAACTTGGAAATGATGTCCTTGGTGGTGACTTTGGATTTTACACTGCCATTTACACTGCCAACGGCGTTGCCATTGTCGATGATTGAAATTATAGTTAATTGTCTTTCAGTGAGTTGAGTGTTGTTTACACTGCCATTTACACTGTCAACATCGTTGTTTACACTGCCAACTATGTCGTCGAAAGATGTGGTTTCGATGTTTCTTTGTGAGTGGAATTTAATACTGGCGCGAATAAAATTGGTCGTGAATGAGAAAATGCTTTCGTCGTAAACCTTGCGGATTCGTTTCATGCCGGAGCCAAGCGCCTCGACCATATCCACGTCACGGAAGACACGCATGAGCTCTTTGTTTCGTGGAGAGCTGATTCCACCAAAGAACTCTTCCTTTGTCATATCGATAGGCAATCTGCCAGCTGATGTTATTTCGATACGATCGGAAAATATCTCAAACTTGGGCGGCACTTCGTTGGTGTAATAGTCGTTGTGGACTATGGCGTTTATGACTATCTCACGCATGGCACGCTCATCCCATAGAGGTGTGTCGATGCGACGTTTATATGTTATTTCGCTGCTTACGTTGTTTTCAACCTTAAGTTTGTCGAGTACCTGGTCGGTTGCTTTGAGCAATGAACAGAAACCATATTCGTTGTTGGAAACAAGAATATCTCTGTCGGTACCGGCATATTTGGCCACTTTAATTGACATGCTGTTTTCATCAGCAAGCAAATAAGCGACGTAGTTGTACTCGCCTGTATCAGTTAAAAGGTCGAGATTTTCAAGAAAATGCTCGTTGAGAGCGAAGCCTTTGCTTTCGTAGTAGATATGCAGCTGACGGAAAGTGAGGTTTTTGCGAGGGGAGCGTATGTTGCGTAAAGAATTGCGCACACGATGGGTAAACAAATCTTCTATTTGTGCTGTTGTCATTGGGTCGGTTGCAGAGCCGACACGAATGAAGCAGCCGCGAGGCGACAGGCCGTAGGCGGCTTTGTAATATGGTTTTTCGCTTCCACTTGCAACAAAAATCTTAATCACAGGGACATCCTGAACTTTTTCGACCACCACATCGAACAATCCCATAGGAGAAGGTAGGATGCCGTTGCGGATGCGGTCTTTGATCTTGAGCATATCGCCATCAATGTCCTGAACGCCGACAGGTTTTCCTTCTTTGTCGATGCCAATGTAAATAACTCCGCCTTCGCGATAGTTAAGAAAAGCTACCACTTCGCGTTCCAAGTCGAGGTCGCGAGTAAGTTCACGTTTGAATTCTATGCGGTTTGTCTCTGTCATTATAAAATGCAAAGGCATGAGTCAACCTAGATTTTTTCTTTTTTCATCTGGCTCAGCTGCATCCTAATCCTGCTCGCCATGATGTCGATAGCCACTTGGTTTGAACCGCCTTGCGGGATGATGATGTCTGCCAGACGTTTTGTCGGCTCGATAAACTGATTATGCATCGGCTTTACGAATGTCTCGTAATGGCGCAACACGTCGGAAACGGTTCTTCCACGTTCTTCGATGTCGCGCTTGATGATGCGCATCAGTCGGTCGTCGCCATCGGTATCGACAAAAATCTTGATATCCAAGCGTTTCACCAGCTCAGGACATGTCATGATGAGGATGCCTTCCACGATGACCACTTCCGTCGGCTTCACTGGAATCACTTCCGCTGAACGGGCGCATGTCACGTAGGTGTAGATAGGCATCGGGATGGTCTTGCCTTCCTTCAGCATGTCGAGATGCTTCACCAGCAGATCCCATTCGATGGCGTCTGGATGGTCGAAGTTGATCTCTTTCTTCGCCTCTGGCGAGAGGTTGCCGTTGTCCCAGTAATAGGCGTCTTGCGACACCACGCTGATTGAGTCCTCAGGAAGCGCCTCAATCAATTTCTTAACCACTGTTGTCTTGCCGGATCCTGAGCCGCCGGCGATACCGATTAATAACATTTCAGTTGTTCAGTTATTCAGTTGTTCAGTTATTCAGTTAACCAGTTTTCCAGTATATAACTGACTAACTGATTAACTGACTAACTGATTAACTATATTAAATTCCAATAAAGCTCATCAAGATACCAGCCGCTACTGCCGAGCCGATAACACCGGCAACGTTTGGTGCCATGGCGTGCATGAGGAGGTGGTTCGATGGGTCGTATTTCTGACCTTCGACCTCGGAAACACGTGCAGCGTCAGGTACTGCCGACACACCAGCGTTACCGATGAGAGGGTTGATCTTGTTGCCTTCTTTGCAGAAGAGGTTCATCAACTTGGCACCGCAAACGCCACCGAATGTAGCGACAGCGAATGAGCAGGCGCCCAAAGCGAAGATGATGAGTGAGTCGACTGTCAAGAACACGTCAGCCTGTGTTGAAGCACCGACTGTGAGACCCAACAGGATTGTCACGATGTCGATGAGCGGGTTGGCTGCAGTGTTGGCGAGACGTTTTGTCACACCGCTTTCTTTCAACAGGTTACCGAAGAACAGCATACCGAGCAATGGAAGTGCTGAAGGGCTGATGAAAGTGGTGAGCAACAAACCGACAATAGGGAAGATGACCTTCTCTGTCTTGCCGACCATACGAGGCTCTCTCATCTTGATGAGACGCTCTTCCTTGGTGGTGAGCAAACGCATGATAGGCGGCTGGATGACAGGCACTAAAGCCATGTAGGAGTATGCCGCGATAGCGATTGCGCCGAGGAGGTGTGGAGCCATCTTTGTGGAGATGAAGATAGCGGTAGGACCGTCAGCACCACCGATGATACCGATAGCTGCAGCCTCGTGCGGGTCGAAGCCCAAAGCACGTGCGCTGATGAAGGTGATGAACACGCCGAGCTGAGCGGCTGCACCCAAAATCATCAAACGTGGCTGTGAAATCAGTGATGAGAAGTCGGTCATTGCGCCGATTCCCAAGAAAATCAATGGAGGATAAATACCCTGACGGACACCAAAATACAGATAGTTCAACACTGAGCCTTTTTGATAGACACCGGTCTGGATGTTCATGTTGAACACCTGGCTGATGAGGCCGTCGAAGAACTTGGCTGTGTTAGGTGCTGTCGGGTCCATGCCTGCCGGGAGGAATGCCTGAAGCTGCTCAGGACTCATGCTGTGGAAGTGCTCCAAAGCCTGCTGGCAGTTCATGGTGTCTTGTCCGGCAAACAATCCTACAAAGAATTTCTGAGCTTCTGTCAGGTCGAAAGTCAAGTTACCTTGAATCTCGATCTTCGACAATGCTGCCAAAGCGCCTTGTAAATCAAAGGTATATGAGTCTTGGATGAATGGGATGTTACCCACTATGATACCCACACCGATTGGGATGAGCAGCATAGGCTCGAAGTCGTACTTGACTGCGAGGAAGATGAACACGAAGGCGACCAGAATCATGATGAGGTTGCCTCGTGTGCAGTTGCGGAATCCGGTGAACTGCCAGAACGAATACATGCCGTCGCCGATGGCTTCTCCAGCTGAGACTGTCTGCATCTCAGCGTCTTGAGCTTCCATCGCAAGCTCTGTCGTCTGTGGTGCGCTGAAAACGTGTTCAGCCATCGCAGGACTTGATGTCATGATGCCGTGAAGCACGAGCAGGATGGCCACCAAGGCGAAGATGAGCAGAGCCTTCTTTTTAACGTTGAATCTCTTCTTCATAATTAGCCAATTACAAA
>CAMYYD010000002.1 GCA_947303395.1 uncultured Bacteroidales bacterium | reverse complement strand
TTCTCCTCTCATCGCTCGAAGGTTTCGCCATCACTTCAATCCGCATTGAAGGCGTTGAACATGAAATGGCTCCAATTCCTGGCGTCATCGAAGACCTCACCGACATCGTGCTTAAATTCAAGCAAGTTCGTTTCAAACAACAAATACCGGGTGAAACATTCGAGAAGGTGACCGTTGTCATCGGTGGACAAGAAGAATTCGTTGCTGGCGACATCAACAAGTTCCTCTCAGTGTTCCAAGTGCTCAATCCGGAACTCGTGATTTGCCACATGGATCCATCGGTGAAACTGACCATCGACATGACCATCAACAAAGGTAGAGGTTATGTCAACGCCGACGAGAACAAGGTTCTCAACGCTCCGGTCAACACCATCGCCATCGATTCAATCCATACACCTATCAGAAACGTCAGCTTTAAGGTTGATAACTACCGTGTCGAGCAGAAGACCGACTACGAGAAGCTCATCCTTGACATCGAAACAGATGGCTCAATCAATCCGAAAGACGCAATGACGGAAGCTGCTAAGATCCTCATCTATCACCTCATGCTGTTCTCAGACGAACGCATCACCCTGATGGACGAACAGAAGACAGTGTCGGAAGACTTTGACGAAGGCTCATTGCATATCCGTCAGCTTCTGAAGACCAAACTCGTCGACATGGATCTTTCAGTTCGCGCTCTGAACTGCCTCAAAGCAGCCGAAGTCGAAACTATCGGTGAACTCGTCGCCCTTAACAAAGCCGACCTGCTCAAGTTCCGTAACTTCGGTAAGAAGTCACTCACAGAACTTGAAGAATTGGTCAGAAGCAAGGGACTCGAATTTGGAATGAATATCAGTAAATATAAATTAGATAAGGAATAATAGAGATGAGACACAATAAGAAAATCAATCATTTAGGAAGAAAAGCCGGTCATCGTAACTCGATGCTCGCCAACATGGCATCATCATTGATCCTTGAGAAACGCATCGTTACTACGACAGCTAAGGCAAAGGCTTTGCGCCTCTACGTCGAGCCAATGATCACCCGTTCCAAAGACGACTCAACAAACTCACGTCGTATCGTTTTCGCACAGTTGCAGAACAAATACGCAGTCACAGAGTTGTTCCGCGAAGTGAGCCAGAAGGTCGCTAACCGTCCAGGTGGCTACACACGTATCATTAAACTCGGTTTGCGCGCAGGCGATAGCGCCGATATGTGCATGATGGAGCTCGTTGACTACAACGATATCTACACCAATGGCAAGAAAGCTGCTAAAGCAACCAAGACAACACGTCGTGGTGGCAAGAAGAAAGCAGAGGCTTCAGCAGCTGAAGCTCCAGCAGCAGAAGAAGCTCCAAAGGCTGAATAAGTAATTGGTAAATAGCCGATAAATCGTAGAGACGTCATAATATGGCGTCTCTATTTTTATTTTCCGTGTACAAAATTTTATTTTCCGTGTACAAATTTTTATTCTGAATGTAAATCGTTTTAGTCTCCGTGTATTTCTGCAAATATCCCTTGACACGTTAAAAATTAATAGTACTTTTGCTGCCGTTTTCGAGGGTATTTTATTACCTCTTTTATATATATAACCTTTTTTATTATTCATTCAATTTTATTTTTTACTTTACTTAACTTAGCGTATAACGCACAAAACATTATTAATCTAAATTGGATTGAAATGAAAAAGTTTTCAGAAAAAAGAAAAGAGTTCATCATCGCAGCGGCAATAGTAATGACAATGCTGTTGCCAACGACAATCAATGCCCAAACCAAAATGGATGGATTCTTTGCAAGTTCCGGTAATGATTACTACAACGACCGAACCAGCGAATCAGGTGATTTCTTAAATGCCAGCAATCAAACATTTGGCACAACAGAAGCTCCTTTAGGAAGCGGTTTACTTATTCTTGTCGCTACAGGCGCAGGTTATGCATTACTTAAGAAAAAGGAGAGCTGATTATGAAAAAAATAAAATATATCGTTATGGCATTGGCTCTCGTAATGAGCCTTACACAATGCAAAAAAAATGCTGTATTGAATGAAATCGACGACAACATGATTGACATTACAATCAATGTTGCCAACGATACAAGAATTAACGTAAACACCACGTTAGGTGATGAAAATTTAGGCCAAGTCACTTTTGAAAGATATGACCATTTGCATATCGTAAGTGATGGAAAATATTGCGGTAGTGTGGAACATAATGGTACTGCTTTTACAGGAACAATCACAGCACCTACAGAAGGTGTTCCAATGTATATATATTTCTTTGGAGTTCCTAATGTTCATTATGAATATAAAAAACTTGAATCAGGTGTAACATCATGCACTGTCAATATCAAAGACCAGAAAGATAAACTTCCTGTAATTTCATGCGGAATAACAGCAAATTACTCTTCAGCAACATCATCATATGATGTGAAGCTTATGAACAAATGCGCTTTGGTGATGTTTGATGTGACAACATCAGCAGCCGACCAACCTACATGTATTACAGGTTTGAAAAATGAGATGATTATCGATTTTACAAATAATACATTTACTTCAGGGAGTGACGATGAATCGGTAATCGAACTACCAAAAGGCTCTGGAAAGCGTTGGGCAATTCTTCTACCGAGTGCAGCAGAAAACACAACAAGCAGAGCATACTCTCAAGATTATAAGTATGTTGGAACCCGCTCGGCTTTGTGCGCTATCAATTTCAACGATTTGATTACAACAGGATGTAGTGTGACAGTTGATAAATCTACATTAGAGGATCCTATATATAATGATAAAAAGTTCTCATTGAGCGAAACAAAACGTGTGTCGTTTGCACCAGGTAACGTACAACACGTTTATGACAGTAAAAAAGGTGTATGTGTGTGGAAATTCGCAGAACATCAATATGATGTCCTTCACAATGAAAACACCCAACAACATGAAGGCACATGCAACCGCGATCGTTTCGGTTGGGGTACAGGTAATAATCCTGATCTTATGTCTCATAGCAATGCTGATTATCCGCAATCGACAAGTGCGTTTATTGACTGGGGCAGTAAATTCCCAGAAGCCGGAAAAAATCCATGGTTCACACCTAAATGTGTTGAATGGAGATATTTGATGTTCGAGCGTCCTGCTACTTCACTCAATGGCGTTTATAACGCCCGTTATGCAAGAGCACGTGTTGCCGGAGTGAATGGTGTCATTCTTTTCCCAGATGTTTACAATCATCCATCCACTGTTGCATTGCCAACAAAAGCCAGTATTAATTACACCACAAAGAATGACGGCTCTTATTCGGTGAATGATTATACTGTAGAACAATGGAATGAAATGGAAGCAGCTGGTGCAGTGTTCTTGCCTGTAACTGGTTATCGTCAATATACAAACAACGCATGGGAGTTTTCTTCTACGGGAGAAGTAGGTCATTACTGGACACAGTGCGACCTTGATCAGAATAATTTCGCATGCGACATGTATTTTACCGATTATCGTCCATATGTTCAAGATCACAATGATAAATGTAAAGGTTTTGCAGTAAGACTTGTGCGTGAATAGAAAAAAGTATTATCTTTGCAGTTTGAACAATCAATTAAAAAAGTAAGTAAAATGAGTAGAATAGAAAAAATCCATGCCCGCCAGATATTGGATTCACGCGGCAATCCTACAGTAGAAGTCGATGTCATCACCGAAGACGGTATCCTCGGTAGAGCAGCAGTCCCGTCAGGCGCTTCGACAGGCGTTCATGAAGCAGTTGAGCTTCGCGATGGCGACAAGACAAAATTCATGGGCAAGAGCGTTTATAAAGCTGTTGATCACGTTAACAATGAAATAGCTAAGGCTATTGAAGGATATGAGGTTACCGACCAGAATGCTATCGATGCCAAGATGATTGAACTCGATGGCTCAAAGAATAAAGGTAACTTCGGTGCCAACGCCATCCTCGGCGTGTCACTCGCTTGCGCAAAAGCAGGTGCTATCTACACCGACCAGCCTTTGTATCGTTACATAGGCGGTGTCAGCGCAAACACATTGCCAATTCCTATGATGAACATCCTCAATGGTGGTTCACATGCTGATAATAGCGTTGATTTCCAAGAATTTATGATTATGCCAGTTGGTGCAAAATCATTCCATCAGGCTATCCAGATGGGCTCGGAAATCTTCCATAACCTTAAGAACGTGTTGAAAGCTGCCGGTTATTCGACAAACGTCGGCGACGAAGGCGGTTTCGCACCTAACCTTAAGTCAAACGATGAAGGTATCGAAGTGATTCTCAAAGCTATTGAGAAAGCTGGCTACCGTCCGGGTGAAGACGTGTTCATCGCTCTTGACGCTGCTTCTTCAGAATATTATCTGCCAGAAGAGAAAGTTTATCATCTGCACAAATCAACAGGCGAGAAGCTGAACGCAAAAGATATGGTCGAGTTCTGGAACAACTGGGTGAAGAAATATCCTATCATCTCTATCGAAGACGGTATGGCCGAAGACGATTGGGACGGTTGGAAACTTATGACTGACACAATGGGCAGCAAGATTCAGCTCGTTGGTGACGACCTCTTCGTGACAAACGTTGAGCGCCTCAAGATGGGTATCGAAAGAAACGTTGCTAACTCAATTTTGGTGAAAGTCAACCAGATCGGTTCTCTTACAGAGACTATCGCAGCTGTCAACTTGGCTTATCGCAACCAGTACACAGCCGTTATGAGCCACCGCTCAGGCGAGACCGAAGACACCACCATCGCTGACCTCGCAGTCGCATTGAACACTGGCGAAATCAAGACAGGCTCGGCATCACGTACCGACCGTATCTGCAAATACAACCAGTTGATGCGAATCGAGGAAGAACTCGGCGATATGGCCTACTTCCCGGGAAAGAATCATAAATTTACGAAATAATCGTCGTTAAAATTGACGAAATACAATTGTTTTTGCGCACGCGTAACAGCTGTGTAAAACCAACGTAAATCACCAATCTGTAGAGACGCACGGCCGTGCGTCTCTACGTCTTTTATATATGGTGCATCGATAAACACCGTCGGCCATTGTCCGCCTTGTGTCTTATGGCATGTTAGGGCATAGCCGAATTTAACCTGTAACGCATTGAAATATGGATTTTGACGCATTGCCTTGTATCTGTCGCGTTTGTTCGGGATGTCCATGTAATCTTCCTCGATTGATATGTATAATCTATCCGATTCTTCTTGCGTCAGGGCAGGGGAGTCGCTGGTAAGAGTTTCGAGCAAAATCTTGACTGAAAGATTTGGAGCATCTTGATAATCAGTGAGTTGAATCTCAACGTCGGCGAAATGGAAACCATATATTTCCTCAGTGTTGTTGATGCGCATCAACTCTATCATGTCGCCGTTGGCAATAAAACTGATTTGCTGGTCTTCGTCAGTCCAGAAATAGTTGTTTTTCACCACCATAAGCTTGTCGCCAGTCGAAATCTCGCCTTCTTCCTGCAAAATGCGAGTTCTTACAGCCTGATTATACATGTTGGCGCGTTTGTTGCTATTGCAGATTATCACAGCATCGTTGCTGTTCTTGCCGTTAAAACTCTGCCACAACAATTCCTCAAACTCTTGAGGTTCAATACGATGAATATCATTAAAATTGTTAACACTAAACAATGGCAATTCATTCATGTTTTTTCTTAAATTTGTCGCATTCCACAAAATTCCCGATTCTTCTTCCTGTCGCATTACCTCTGTCAGCTCGAATGCCGCTACGGTGAGTCCGAACTCGTTTTTCAACACGTTGATGTCGTTGGCAGGACTGTTGTCCAAGCCTACTGGCGGCAGCTGTGCATTGTCGCCAATCAATAAAAGACGACAATTTTCACCGCTGAACACATATCCGATCAAGTCGTCGAGCAACGAGCGCCCGTTGGAGTAGTCATCGGAAATCATTGAGCATTCGTCGACGATGAAGACTGTGTTTTTCGACTTGTTTTCCGCTCTTGTCATCCTGAAAGAGCCGTCGGCATATTGTTGGAAACGATAGATTTTTCTATGTATTGTGGATGCTGTCTTCCCAGTATAGCCGCTCAGTACCTTCGCGGCTCGTCCTGTCGGCGCCAGCAACTGATAACGCATGCCAATTTGCGGAAGCGTCTTCACTAATGTTGTGACCAAAGTGGTTTTGCCAGTACCCGCATATCCTTGTAAAAGGTAAGCAGGATTGGGCTTTTCAGAAAGAAGAAACGCTGAAATGTGATACAAGACGGTTCTTTGGCCTTCTGTGGGTATAAACCCAAAAGATTTCATCAATAATTGGTAAAGTTCTTGTCTTGACATATTAAAATGGATAACCTATACCGAAATTCCAAACAACATCGCTCCATTGTAACTTACTCACAATCCATCGGTTACCTTCTTCATATTTAGGGTCGTATAGTGGTGCGGCTATATCTAAACGAATCAGGAAGAATGAAAAATCAAAGCGGATTCCAAATCCTGCGTCCAGAGCCAATTGTTTGTAGAATTTGTCGAATTTAAACTGTCCTCCAGGAAATGACTCGTTGTCGCTTAATGTCCAAATGTTTCCCATATCAGAGAACACAGCACCTTTCAATCTGCCGTAAAGTGGAAATCTGTATTCAATATTCGATTCTAACTGCAAATCACCAATATGCTCTATGTCATAACCGTATGGAGTGTTGAATTCTCCCGGTCCGAGCGTTCTGAACTGCCATCCGCGCATACCGTTTGCACCACCTGCGTAAAAGCTTCGCTCAAAAGGCAAGTCGATGGAGTTTCCATACGCTATACCTTGTCCGTACATCAAACGCATAGCCAAAACGTTGCTGTTCCTGAAATAATGATAAAACCTGAAGTCTATCTGGTATTTGAAGAATTGAGCATAACGTATTCCTATGATTTCATGGTAATTATCCGACTCTGTAATAAGAGGTGTGTTGTTAAAGAGTGATAAAAGGTTTCCAGATGTCTCGATGTCAAACTTCAGATAGAAGAAGTCATTGGTTTTCTTGACATTCTGATTAGCAAAGATGAAAGAATAGTTCATACCGAAAATCAAGTGGTCGGTATATTGGTCTTTTATTCGTTGATTGGTTTCAAAATCAAGAACATAAGCAAACAATTCTGATGGGAACACCTTGACAGTGTTGAGGTTAATAGGAGTCAGGTAGTGTTCTACAGTATTCGACGACCTCCAGTTATAACCAAAAGACGTTGTCATGATGTGACGGTCGTACAGCGGCCTGATATGCATGTTATATCCTGCCGTAAGCATGGTTTTAGGCTGATATTCGCTTACAAAACGATGCAATGTGAAAGGACTGAGGAATCGCGGGAACATGATGCTCGCATCAACGCCGAATTCTTTTGTGTTGAACAATCCTTCTGAAATGACCATATCTTCCACTCTTTGCACCTGGAAACCACCCTTGAGCGTAATTCTTAAGACCTCAGACCCTCTGAAAATATTGTTGTTGCGATACGAAAAGCTTCCCAATGCGCCGAGGTCACCACCCGAATTTGTTCCTTCAAGCTGAATGTTGTAATGGTGAATTTTACTTTTCTGCAACGTGACGGTACAATTCAACAGCTTGACCGAATCGTTGTCGCTGGCAATAGTGTCGAAACTTATGTTGCTTAGACTGTATAACTTAAGACTTCCAAGTGCCCTATATGTCTGACTGACTTTTTTCTGACTGAACTCATCACCTGGATGAATCTGGATAACTTGGTTGAATGTCTTTAAGTTTACTTTTGGATTACTGCCGTAAATGAAATCAAACTGATGTTTCGGAGCCTTTCTCCACAAGCGGAAACTGAACGGAACCGTATCATTTTCAGTGGTATTTGCATTCTGAATATTGTAATCCGGATAGATAAATACCTTGTTGATTATATATTTATCGTGTTTCTGACCGTTAATGCGAAGTGTTATGTCAGCTTTTCTAATTCTGAGATTCGTGTCAACTTCATAAATGATTTTATCCTTGGTAAAGAAGAAATATCCGTTGTCTCTCAGATAGTTAGTAATAAAATCACGTTCCTTGTCCATGGTGAAAATATTGTAGTTGTCTCCCACCTTGACAAGTAAATCGCTTTCTATGTTATTGATTTCCTGATAGATAGCACTGTCGTAAATCTTATAACCGACTTCTCGAATGGTATAAGGCTTCGATGGCGTGATTTTGTACTCGACATACGCTCTCTTGTCCTTTTCTTTTTTCGTTGTGACTACCTTTGACTTGAAAAAGCCGGTGTTGTTCAGATATTCTTCAATCTGTCGCTTTGAATCGGAAGTATATGCGTTGTTGTAATAAACCGGCTCAACAGCAAGGTTTTTATTGACCCATCTGTAAAACTTTCTGTCCGTTTTGTCAAGTGTTTTGTAGTAAATCCATACTCTGGGCAGCCATCCGAACATGTTTTTGTTTGGCTTCTGCACTATATAATCCGATACGTCTGATTTGGAGATGTCGAATTGTGTTGAATCATTGATGATAATGTTCTCAATCAATATGGTTTTGTCGTCAGGAACGTATTTCCTCACGCCGCAGCCCGTAAGCACTAAAACCACGAGCAGTAACCATATTTTATTGATTCTTTTCATCAATTTTCAAACTTAAATGACTTCAGCTACCGTGAAGTTGCTTCCGCCAATGAACACCACGTCTTCGAAATGCGCGTTGTTGAACGCTGAATTGTATGCCTGTTGCACCGATTCATAAACGTTGCCGTGAAGTCCAGCTTCAAAAGCCTTGGCAGCCAATATGTTAGCGTCCAATCCACGTGGTATGTCGGCTTTGCAGAAATAATAATCGGCATAATGTGGCAGCAACTGCAGAATTCCGTCGATGTCTTTGTCGTTGACACAGCCTAAAACGAAATGTAACTTTCTGAAGCTCATGTCACTAAGCTGCATCACAATCTCTTTTATTCCACCGACGTTATGTCCTGTGTCGGCAATAACAATTGGCTGACGGCATAAAATCTGCCATCTTCCCATAAGATTGGTGTTTTTTACAACAAACTCAAGGCCGTTTACAATATCTTTTGTGTCGATTTTAAACTTGTCTTTCAGTATGTCGATTGCGCAAATCACTGTAGCAAGGTTCTTTTTTTGGTAGAAACCGAGGAGCGGGAATTCCACTGCTTCAATAAACAACTCATTATCTTTCCAGATGTCAAACTTCTGATAATCAAGTGATTCGATATGAATTTTTTCACAATCTATGATTTGGTCGGCAAAATATATCGGAGCGTTGCATTCTTGAGCTTTCTTGATGAACACGTCTTTGGTCTCCGACTGAGTCTCACCGATAACTACAGGTGTGTTAGGCTTGATGATGCCTGCTTTTTCCACTGCAATCTCGGCTAAAGTGTTGCCGAGCATATTCACGTGATCCAAGGAAATATTGGTAATTACGCTGAGTTCAGGCTTTATCACGTTAGTCGAATCAAGTCTTCCGCCAAGTCCCACTTCAATTATTGCGATGTCGACTTTCTCCTTTGCGAAATAGTCGAACGCCATGCCTGTTGCCATCTCGAAAAACGAGAGTTGCATCTCCTCAAACTTCTCTTTGTTGTTCCCGATGAAGTCTATCACATTCTGTTCAGGAATCATCTGTCCGTTGATGCGGATTCTTTCACGGAAGTCGCGCAGGTGAGGGGAGGTGTACAAGCCTGTCTTGTATCCACATTCCTGGAAAATTGATGCCAAGGTGTGCGAAACAGTGCCCTTGCCGTTGGTACCAGCCACGTGCACTGTCTTAAAACTATTTTGCGGATTGCCAAGAAAATCAAGCAATTCCTTTATGTTTCCGAGGTCTGGCTTGTAAGCCGCAGCCCCAATCTTTTGATACATTGGAAATTTGTTAAACATCCAATTTGTAGTATCAGCGTAGTTCATTGTCTTATTATAAATCTGTACGTTATTGTTCCTTTTTGTAATTCAGCAGCATTTCTGTCGGGGTTGAAAACCGAGTTGCGCGCTGCGTTTAGCGCTGTCTCACGCATTCTTGCGTTTGAGATATTGGTTCCTTTGCCAATTTGTGTCTTTTGCACTCGTCCGTCTCTGTCAACCCAAATGTCTACAACAATTTTGCCTTCTTCGTCAAATTCTTTGCTTGGAGATGAAAGATGTTTCGCGCCTCTGCCGCCGAGGTCGTATGAAGGACCTCCGCCAGCGCCTCCTTGTCCGTCGTAACTGTTGGCATCCGGAGTTCCGTTAGGACTGCCTTGGTCGCCAGGAGTTTGTGTGTTTCCTTCCGATGAAGGCTGCTCCTGCGTTTTTGTAGGCTTATACAAAGCTCTCTCATTAACCTTCGGCTCCTCTTTTTTCTTGGGCTTCGGCTCTTCGATAGCTGGTGCTTCTTCTGTGTCTTGCGTCACAGTCTCTTCCTTTGGCTGCTGTGGCTGAGGTTTCGGAGTGTTCACCACAGGTTTTGGCTTAGGTTGCTGTTGCACTCCCATGCCTTGGTTGTACATCCCGAGATTCACCTCAACACCTGCTTCTCCTGGCAACGGCAACGGTGTCGTCAAGGCAAGTAGGAGCAATATCGCTAAAACTGCGGCATGAACAACTACTGTTACTGCGACTGCAATGACCCTATTTTTATTGTCCTTTGTCATTTTTTCGCTGATGTTGCAAGTAAAACCTTATGGTTTTGATGTGTCTCGTTGTTGATGTTGTTCACCGCGTCGATAACGTTGACCACGTATTGAACCGGCACGTTTTTGTCGGAACGCACAACCACAGTGCCTTCAGTGGCATTGCCGAGTGATAGTAAAATCTCCGGTTGTAGCTGATCCTCAGCAACTTGGCGTTCTCCTACGAAATAATCCATCTTCTCGTTGATGTAGACGGTAACTGTCTGCTTTGCCATTGTGCGGCTGTTGCTCTGCGGAAGCAAAAGTTTAATAGCGTTCGGCGCGACCAAAGTCGAGGTCAGCATGAAGAAGATAAGCAGAAGAAACACGAGGTCGGACATCGACGACGAGTTAAACTCCACTCTTCTCTGATTTCTGCGTTTCAGTGCCATGATTTATTGTGCTGGTTCGTTCAAAACATCCATAAACTCAATACTCTTCGACTCTAGGAGGTTCACAACCTTGTCAATCTGTGAAACAAGGATGTTGTAGAAAATGAAGGCTATGATACCTACGATAAGACCGCCCACCGTTGTCACCATGGCCTGATAAATACCTGTCGAGAGAAGCTCGATGTCGATATTGTTACCAGCCATCGACATGTCGTAGAATGCGCGGATCATACCGATAACTGTGCCGAGGAATCCCAACATTGGACCTGCTCCTGAAATCATGGCGAGCAGTGCCACACCTTTTTCAAGACTGCTAACTTCAAGATTACCAACATTTTCGACAGCTGTCTGAATGTCGTTCAACGGCTTGCCGATACGTGAGATACCTTTTTCAATCATTCGTGAAAGTGGGGTAGAGGCTTTCTGGCATAACACCTTAGCATCGTTTAACTTACCGTCTTTCATGTAGCTGCGGATAGTCTCCATGAACATGTCGTCTTTTTTCGCCGCTTTGTTGATGGTGATGAATCTTTCGATGAAGATGTAAAAAGCTATCACTGAGAAAATAGCTAAAACCAACATAATCCAGCCGCCTTGAACGGCCATGTCCCATAATGACATTCTAATTTCTGATGGTTCAGTAAGTGCTTCACTTACAGGTACTTGCAATAAAAAACTTGTTAAATTCATACACTAATATTTGTCAATTACAAAAATAAACAATTAATTGACAAATTTAGTACAAAAAAATTGAAAAAAATTAGTTTTCTGTGAATCTTTTTACAATTTTTTCCTGATAGGTGTTGGAAACAGGTATTGATTCCAATCCTGATTGGTTGAAGTCGATGTAATAACCGTCGGCTAATTTACTTAACAGCTTGATATTGTTTGAATTAACAATATATGTGCGATGACAACGCATGAGAGGTGTGCCTGCAAATGTGTCTTCGATGACTTGAATCTTGTTGCGGAGCACAAACGAACTGATATTACCTTTATTATTATAATAAACGTTCACGTAATTGCCTTCCGCCTTGATGTAGTATATATTCTCAAGTTTTACTGTGAATTTCAATGCTCCGGTGTAATCGTTGAAGTTGATGATGTCAGGATTCTCTGTCACCAGTTTCTCTGCTGGGCTGCTTTTTGGTAAGTTTTGTGCATCGTTATCATTAGATTGTATCACTCGTCTTGCGATTTTCAAGACTCGTTGAGCGTCAAGAAGTGCGAAGCTGAGGTCGGTGACAATGAATGGGAAACCTAGTGCGATGAATGTCACCAAGATACTTTTTCCAACAATAAGACCTTCTGTGTGCTCTTCTACATGCATGATTCCCAATGAGATATATGCATGGAACAGTCCAATGAGCACTATCTCACCTAAAGTCCATAATATATATTTAGGTAATGTAAACCTGATGAGTCTTTTTGACATGTAAAACATCAATATTCTGCTGAAAATCAAGAAGATGGTAGAGAATATGATGAAGAAAGCCGTATAGATGAACTTATCTTGTTCTTCAAGTGAAAACCAGGCTGTTGTAGTGTCTGATAAAGGTACATATACAGCCAAAAATGCTATTGCAAAGAGCACTGATATCGTCACTTGAACGATGAGATTGTTCTTCTCAATAAGATAATGTGGCAGCTTTTTGCTTTGCATAGGCGTAATTTTTATGGTGCAAAGATACAAATATTTTTAATACGACCAAATTTCGTCACAAAATTTTTATTTTTCGTCACAAAAGATTTTGTTTCGTCACAATTTTGAAAAAATTCGTCACAAAATGACTGAATTCATCACAAAACAGCGGAATTCGTCACATATAGTGTGGAATTGGTCACAAAAATTCACCAAGTGGTTTAATGGGGGTATTTTTGCGACGTTTGAAAACGAATATATTAACACTTAAATATTTAATAAATGAAAATTTCAGGAACAGGAAGTTCTCTTCCATCAAAAGTGGTTACAAACCAGATGCTGAGTGAGATTTTGGACACATCAGATGAATGGATCACCGCCCGTACCGGTATCAAGGAACGCCGCGTGCTTTCATCTGAATATGTGTTAGATCTCGCTGTTGACGCATCTTTGAAAGCTCTCGAAGATGCAAAGATGGATGTGAAAGATCTTGATTTCATCATTTGCGCTAACGTAGTGAATGAGTATGTGACACCTGCTTTGAGCTGCATCGTGAAAGATAAGATCGGAGCACACTGTCCATGTGTTGACCTCAACGGAGCTTGCGTGGGATTTATCTATGCCTGCGACATAGCCGAAGCATATTATAAGATAGGTAAGGTGAGAAATGTCCTCGTGGTTTGCGCTGAGGCACCGGCTCACATGCTCGACTGGCATGACCGCACTTGCGCAGTGTTGTTCGGAGCAGGAGCAGGAGCAGTGGTGCTTACACCAGGTGACAATATCATCGCCACTCGTCTCAACGCCTCTGAAGGTTGGGATCGTCTCTATGAGATGCACGATTTACAGTGGTGCCCATATGACATGAAAGGCAAGACAAACCTCCCACTCGTGATGCACGGACAAGATGTGTTCAAATTCGCCACATCGACATGCGTCAACGACTTGAAGGTTGTGCTCGAAGAAGCAAAAGTCAGCGCTGATGACATCGACACCTATTTTATACATCAGGCAAACTTGAGAATTATAAAATACATTGAACAGATGCTGAAACAGCCGACCGAGAAGTTCCCGACAAACATCGAGAAATACGGTAACACATCGTCGGCGAGCCTCCCGATTCTTCTCGACGAAGTTAAACGCGCTGGAAAACTCAAAGAAGGCGACACCCTCGCATTCAGCGCTTTTGGTGCAGGTCTCGTATCTGGTGCAATGATTATGAAATGGTAATAAAGAATTTAATTGAAATGAATAAAAGAAGAGTTGTAATAACAGGAATGGGAGTTGTCTCACCAGTGGGCAACAATATTGAGACATTCAATAAGAACATTATGGCCGGTGTATGCGGCATCACACCAATCACTAAATTTGACACAAGTGACCTTCCATCGAAGGTGGCAGGCGAGGTAAAAGACTTCAACCCTGCAGATTATAATCTTGAGACGCCATTTGTGCGCCGCAACGACTTGTTCTCGGTTTATGCCATGGCAGCTGCAGTACAGGCTATGCAAGGCAACGAGGAAGGTTGGGACGAGAATCGTCTCGGAGTTTATATCGGCTCTGGTATCGGTGGATTTGACACTATGATGCGCGAGATGCACAAACTCGAGGCAGAAGGGCCACGCTGGGTGTCTCCTTTGATGATCCCTACCATGATTGCAAATATGGCATCAGGCAACGTCGCTATCAGATTTAACGCTCATGGCGTTTGCATCCCTGTTGTAACAGCATGCGCTACAAGTACTAACGCTATCGGTGAGGCTTACCGTGCCATCAAAGACGGATATGCTGACGGCATCATCGCTGGAGGTACAGAAGCACCTATTAATAGATTGTCGATTGCTGGTTTCGCCAATGCCAAGGCTTTGTCAAAATCAGAAGACCCGATGGCAGCTTCATTGCCATTCGACAGTCGCCGTGCAGGTTTTGTTATTGCAGAAGGCGCAGGCGTAGTGCTGATGGAAGAATATGAACACGCTAAGAAACGTGGTGCTACAATATATGCAGAGGTTTGCGGATACGGCAACACCTGCGACGCACATCACGTGACAGCACCACATCCGGAAGGAACATACGCTGCTAACGCTATCAAGATGGCATTGGATGAGGCTGGTTATCAGGCTGGTAAAGATGTTCTTTACGTCAACGCACATGGTACAGGCACATCGCTGAATGACTCATCAGAGACAGCAGCTTTGAAGAAAGCATTGGGCGAGACAGAAGCTCGCAGAGCCATGATTAGCTCTACAAAATCAATGATGGGACACCTTCTCGGTGCAGCAGGCGCAGTGGAAATCATCGCATCAGTGCTGGCACTTCGCGACGGTATGGTACCTCCAACAATCAACCTCAACGAGCCAGACCCAGTCTGCGACCTCAACTACACTCCAAACAAAGCTGTCAAGGCTGATTTGACAATTGCAGTGTCAGAGTCACTTGGTTTCGGTGGACATAATGGCGCTGTAGCTCTCAGACCAATCAAGTAAATTATTGAAAATCATATAGCTATGACAAGAGAAGAATTAAAAAACTACTTACCTCATCGCGAGCCTATGTTGCTCGTTGACGAGATTGAGATTGACGACCAGCATGTCGCTCATTCGAAATATCACGTCAATGGTGATGAGTTCTTCCTCCAGGGACACTTCCCGGGCAACCCAGTGGTGCCGGGTGTCATCCTCTGCGAGATTATGGCCCAGAGCTGCGCTCTTCTTATGAAGGACGACCTTCCGGGCAAACTGACATTCTACACAGGCATTAACAATGTGCGTTTCAAGAATCAGGTGCTTCCTGGTGATACAGTGGAAGTCGATGCCGTCTTGACAGCACACCGCGCAAACATTTATTTCTGCGACGCTAAACTGAGCGTTAGAGGAAAACAGTGCGTCAGCGGAAGCTTGTCGTTCGCTCTCGTTCCAAGAACAGAAAAATAATTTTATATAATGAAGAAAGAATTTCAAATAGTTGTGTTGGCAAAACAGGTGCCTGATACCAAGAATGTTGGTAAGGACGCCATGAATGCCGACGGCACCATCAACCGCGCAGCTCTTCCAGCCATCTTTAACCCGGATGACATGAAGGCTCTCGAGATGGCTTTGATGTGCCGTGATATTATTAAGAAAGAAAACGTCGATGTCAAGGTTACTGTCATCACGATGGGACCTCCACGTGCCAACGAGATTATCCGCGAGGCTTTGTACCGTGGCGCAGACGATGGTTTTGTAGTCAGCGACAAACGTTTCGCAGGCTCTGACACATTGGCTACATCATACGCTTTGTCGATGGCAATCAAGAAGTTAGGACATTACGACATCGTCTTTACAGGACGTCAGGCTATCGATGGCGACACCGCACAGGTGGGACCACAGACAGCAGAGAAGCTCGACGTGCCACAAATCACTTACGCTGATGAGATCATCGCAGCATCTACTGACACAATTCGTCTCAAGAGAGTGCTCCAGCATGGTATCGAAGTCGTCGAGACAAAACTCCCGGCTCTCGTAACAGTTCACGGCAATGCAAAGGACTGCCGCTCACGCCACGCTCATCTCGTAATCAAGAAGAAAAACACTGAAATCCCAATGCTGACAGCCGATGACCTCAATCCTGACTATGAAAGACTGGGTCTGAAAGGCTCGCCGACAAAGGTGAAAAACATTGAGAACGTTGTTCTCGCAAAGAAAGAAAGCATAGCAATCAACGCTGACGATGAAGGAATCAAAGGATTGATTGAAGACCTCACCGCAGCTCATATTTTCTAAAACTTAACAAACTAATTAACAACAAATTATCAACTTAAAAAAATCTTAAAATCATGGATACAAAAGCAAAAATCACTGAAATTATCGTTAACAAACTTAATTGCGACCCAGCACAGGTAACAGAAGACGCAGGTTTCGTCACAACATTAGGCGCTGATTCATTGGATATCGTTGAGCTTATCATGGACATCGAGCGTGAGTTCGAAATCACTATCCCGGATAACATGACAGAGAAGATCGTCACAGTGGGTGATGCAATCAAAGTTGTTGAAGAAATCAAGGCAAAATAATGAATAACATTATTGTTTATTGCGAAGTTAAAGACGACGGCAAGATCGCCGATGTGAGCTTGGAGCTCTGTTCTAAAGCCCGTCATCTGGCCGACCGACTCAACGTCAACGTTGAGGCCGCTGTTATTGGCAACAACCTAAAAGGTCTTGAGAACGAGCTGTTTACGCATGGCGTGAACACCGTTTTCTGCCTCGAGGACAAGCGTCTGGGATTCTATCAGACGTTGCCACATTTCAGTGTAATGACTAAGCTCATCGAACGCGAGAAGCCGTATTCAGTGCTCTTCGGAGCTACTCCAGTCGGTCGTGACCTCGGTCCGAGGGTGGCGTCATACCTCCGCTGCGGTCTCACAGCAGACTGTACAGCTCTCGATATCGACGAGAACGGCAATCTCATGCAGATTCGTCCGGCTTTCGGCGGTAACATTATCGCAACCATCATCTGCCCGGATGTGCGCCCGCAGATGGCTACAGTGCGTGAAGGCGTCATGAAACAGGAAGTGTTTGAGAAACAGGCTAATACATCAGTCGTAAAACTCAACGCATCTGAGTTCTTGAATGACGCTGATTTCGTCGTGAAAATAATCGAGCGTAAGCTTGAAGAGAAGAAAATCGACATCAAAGGCGCTCCTATCATTGTTTCTGGCGGTTATGGCATGGGCTCAAAGGAGAATTTCAAACTTTTGCACGAACTTGCTGACCTCCTTGGAGGTGAAGTCGGTGCTACACGTGCCGCTGTCGACGCAGGTTTCGCTGAGCCGGAACGTCAGGTTGGTCAGACAGGCGTCACAGTACGTCCGAAAGTTTACATCGCTTGCGGTATCTCTGGCGCTGTCCAGCATCGCTCAGGTATGGAACAGTCAGCGTTGATTATCTCAATCAACACCGACCCTCACGCCCCGATCAACTCTATTGCAGACTACGTCATCACAGGTGATGCCGCAGATGTTGTGTCGAAGATGATAAAATATTGTAAATCAAATAGTAAGAAATAATGAACTTTTATCAAGATAATAAAAGCCTCGCTTTCTATCTGAACCATCCTAAGATGGAGGAGATCGTTCGCATGAAGGAAAACGGTTTCGTGGATGCTGAGAACGACGAACTTGCTCCTAAGAATGTGGAAGACGCTATCGACAACTACGACAAGGTGTTGGACATCGTCGGTGAGCTTTGCGGTGACGTTCTTGACCCGAATGCAGAGGCAGTTGATATTGAAGGTCCGAAAATCGTTGACAACGCTATAGTTTACGCAAAAGGCACACAGCAGAACCATGAGGCTATGCGCGACGCTGGTCTTTACGGAATGGCATTGCCACGCAAATACAACGGACTTAACTTCTCTTATGTACCTTACGTGATGGCAGCTGAGATGGTTTCTCGCGCTGACGCTGGCTTCGCTAACATCTGGGGCTTGCAGGACTGCGCTGAGACAATCCTCAAATTCGCTGACGACGCTATCAAAGACGAGTATTTGCCACGTATCTACAAAGGCGATACATGCTCAATGGACCTCACCGAGCCTGACGCAGGTTCTGACCTTCAGTCGGTGCAGCTGAAAGCCACTTTCGACGAGAAGGCTAACTGCTGGAGACTCAATGGTGTGAAGCGTTTCATTACCAATGGTGACGCTGACATCAAGTTAGTGCTCGCACGTTCAGAAGAAGGCAGCACCGACGGTCGTGGTCTTTCACTTTTCGTCTATGACAGAAAAGAAAAAGCTGTGACAGTGAGAAGAATTGAGAACAAAATGGGTATCCACGGTTCACCGACAGCAGAGTTGGTGTTTAATAACGCACCTGCTAAACTCGTTGGCGACCGCAAGATGGGACTTATCAAATACGTCATGTCGTTGATGAACGGTGCACGTTTAGGCGTTGGCGCTCAGTCAGTCGGACTCGCTGAGGCAGCAGTTCGTGATGCTGAGGAATACGCTGACCAGCGTGAGCAGTTTGGCAAGAAAATCAGAGAGTTTGTCGCTGTTCAGGACATTCTCGATTTGATGCGTGCCAAGACTGACGCAGCTCGCTCATTGCTTTATGAGACAGCACGTTACGTTGAGACAAACAAGAAGATTGCTGATATGTTGACACCAGTGTTGAAGATGTTTGCCAGCGAATGGGCTAACCAGATCGCTTATGACGACATCCAGATTCACGGTGGTTCAGGCTTCATGAAGGAATACAAATGCGAACGCCTCTATCGTGACGCACGTATTTTGACCATCTACGAAGGCACATCACAGCTTCAGGTTGTGGCAGCAGCACGTTTCTTAGGAAATGGCGCTTATCTCAAGTATATCGCTGATTTGGATAACTTCGAGTTTGCAGAGGAATTGTTGCCATTACGCGACAAGCTTCGTGCTATGACAGAAAAATATAAAGAAATTTTTGACCTTTCGGGCAATAAAGAGACCCACCACAGACGTTTAGTAGAAGCTGTAGGTTTCATCATCATGGGATACCTCATGCTTCAGGACACTACACGCTGCGCTGATTTCCGTAAATCATGCGAAAATATCATTAAATTAGGTCAAGGAGAAATTGCAAAAACTTACGAATATGTTAAAGAATAGAGTAGCAATAGTTACCGGTGCCGCTCGCGGTATCGGCAAGGCAATCGCAAAACGTTATGCCATGGAAGGCTGCAACATCGCGATTACTGATATCAACGAAGATAATATTAATGCAACAGTCGCTGAACTTAGCGAACTCGGCACAACAGTGAAGGGTTATGTTTCAAACGCAGCAGATTTTGCTGACGTTGAAAAGACCGTCGCTAAGATTGCTGAAGACTTCGGCAGAATCGACATCCTCGTGAACAACGCAGGTATTACCAAGGATGGCTTGATGCTTCGCATGACAGAGGCACAGTGGGATGCAGTGCTCACAGTGAACCTGAAATCAGCATTCAACTACATCCATGCTGTGTTGCCAATTATGGCACGTCAGAAGGGTGGAAGCATCATCAACATGGCAAGCGTCGTTGGTGTTAGCGGCAATGCAGGTCAGGCAAACTACTCAGCATCAAAGGCTGGTTTGATTGGTCTCGCCAAGTCAATCGCCAAGGAGATGGGTAGCCGTGGCATCCGCACCAACTGTATCGCTCCAGGTTTCATCGAGAGCGACATGACACGCGCACTTCCTGAAGAAGTTAGAAAAGATTGGGCAACCAAGATTCCGTTGAGAAGAGGTGGTACACCGGAAGACGTCGCCAACGTAGCGTTGTTCCTCGCATCAGACCTCTCAAGCTATGTCACCGGACAGGTGATCAATTGCTGCGGCGGAATGCAATGTTAATAATTGTTGAAAACGAGTAGAGACGCAAAATTTTGCGTCTCTCTTTTTTTTATCTGTTTGGATGGAAAATCCTGCCTGAAGAAGAATCCGATTCCGCGCCTGTGACGGATTTCAACACGTTGATTTCGTTGCGGCTGCGCAATAATCCGAGGAAAGCGAACACCAGTGCCTCTTTGTAATCGATGATATCATCGGAAGGCACAACGACCTGATGTTTTGTGTGTGCCTGAATACGTTCAACAAGGAATTTGTTTTTCGCGCCGCCACCGGTGATTAATATCTGTAGAGACGCGCCATGGCACGTCTTTACATCATCAATTGATTTAGCAATTTGTATCGCGATATGTTCCACAAACGTCGCCATCATATCAGCAATATCGTCACGGTTTTCTATTAGCAGTTTGATATTATCCTCAAAGAATTCACGACCCAATGATTTTGGATGATTTTGTGAATAGAAAGGATGTGAATTCAATGTGTTTAATAATTGATTGTCAATGACGCCTGACCGTGCGATTAAACCGTCTTTATCATATGGCATTGATTTTTTATTTGATAAAAAATTCAATGCCTGATTTGCGATGCAAATGTCATACGCAATACGCTGACCGTCAACGTCGTATGAAACGTTAGCGATGCCGCCGATATTCAAACATATCGGATAATCCGAAAACAACAATTTATCGCCGATTGGTACTAATGGCGCCCCTTGACCGCCTTTCAGCACATCTTCTGTACGGAAATCGTTGATGACAGTGATGCCGCATTCATTTGCAAGTGCCTGACCGTCACCGATTTGCAAGGTGTAATGTTCCTGCGGACGGTGAAAAATTGTGTGACCGTGGGAGGCGACGATTTCAGGTTGCAGGTGAAATTTGTCGATAAAACGTTTTGTTGTTTGCCCCAAAAATTGGCCATAATGATAATCCAATTGTTGTAGGGGCGAATGATTATTCGCCCCTACATTAAACGCATTGGATAATGCGTTTCGCCATTCATCATCGTAATCGAAATTGTCTTTTGCAACTATTTCGAAATGCCATTTACCATCGAACCAGAAATCGGCATCGACAATGTCGATGCCGTCGAGTGATGAGCCCGACATGAGTCCGATAATATTATGTTTTTCAATCATTTAGAGCGAATCTATGATTTTGTTGAGATGTATGCTGTTGGAGCCTTTCACAAGGATGTCGAAGCCTGAAACAGGATGGTAGTTAAGATGTTGCGCGAGCTCTTCGACGTTCTTAAAAGTTTTAAACTCTGAGTTCTCGGAGCATTTAGAGAACTCGGGACCAACTAAATATACGTTATTAAACCTAAGTTCATTAATCAGTTCAACAATCATCTTATGCTCCTGCTCGGATTCTTTGCCGAGCTCGCGCATGTCGCCTAAAATCAATATGTTAGCGTTATTGCAGATGTTGCGGAAATTCTTGATTGCATGGCTCATGCTGGTAGGATTGGCGTTGTATGCGTCCATCACTACACGGTTTTTTCCGGTTTCGATCACTTGTGAACGATTGTTGGTAGGGCAGTAGCTCGACAATGCTTCAACAATATCGTTTGCAGCAACTTTGAAATATGTGCCTACGCATATCGCAGCCATTACGTTCTCAAAGTTGTAGTCGCCAACTAATTGAGTATCAATTTTATTGCCATTCCATTCAACTGAGAGATATGGATTCGCAGAGAGTATTTTACCATTTACATCAGCGCTATCTGTGCTGCCGTATGTCACCTTATTAATATTATGCGCGAGGTCCATCAGCAGCTCATTGTCTTTGTTAACGAAGAGCATGCCTTTGTGTTCGGCGATATATTGATACATCTCGTTTTTTGTCTTGATGACGCCTTCAAATCCGCCGAAGCCTTCAAGATGCGCTCGTCCGATATTGGTGATGATGCCAAAATTAGGTTCGCCAATGTCGGTGAGTTCTTTGATGTCGCCTGGATGGCTGGCTCCCATCTCAACCACTGTGAGTTCGGTTTCCGGTTTGATTCTCAGTAAAGTGAGAGGAGCGCCAAGTTGGTTGTTGAAGTTACCTTGAGTAAAAATGATATTGTATTTCTTTGATAAAACGGCCGAAATGAGTTCTTTTGTTGTCGTCTTGCCGTTAGTGCCTGTAATCCCTATTATTGGTAATCCGATTTGCTCTCTGTGGTGTTTTGCCAATACCTGGAGGCATTTCAAGCTGTCCTTTACGATAAATAATCTCTCGTGTTTTGGCAGATCTGCTCTGTCGGCAATCACGCCGGCGGCTATTCCTTCTTCAGCTACTTTTAAAGCGAAGTCATTGCCGTCAAAATGTTCTCCTTTCAATGCCACGAAGATGCAGTCTTTGCTGATGTTGCGGCTGTCGGTGGTGATTGTGTAGGCTTTTTTGTAAAGCTCGTATATTTTTTCAATCATACTTATAAAAAAAGCCGCCTTAATAGACGGCTCTTTAGTTTTTGTTGTCTGATTAATAATTAGCTGGTCGTCCGATCATGTTCATTGCGCATCTGAAACCGATTGTTGCCGATGCTTGATTTTCGTTCATGAAACGACGGACTGAAGGGCTGAGGTAGTATGGACCATCTGCCCATGAACCACCTTTGTAAACGCGTGCATTATCGTTAATCAAAGTGGTTTCACCGTATTTATACATCTCATTTGTATACTCGCTCTCAGGTTTGTCGTCACTTGCGTTTTTGATGTTGTTCGACATCTTATCACCGTCGTTGTAGTTGACGCTGAAGCTATTTGGGTGAATGCGACCTGATTTTGAGTAAAGAGTGTCGTATTTAGGATCATACATATTACCACGAACAGGGTTGATGTCGAAGAAATCGTGGAATGACAGCGGACGATAGACGTCGAATACCCATTCTGAGACATTACCTGCCATGTTGTAGAGACCGAAGTCGTTAGGATAATATGAATTTACTGGTGATGGGAAAGTGTAGCCGTCATTCAAGCCACCAGCGTTACCCATGTAGTCACCTTTTCCTCTTTTGAAGTTTGCGATGAAGTTACCTTTGCCTTCGCCTTCTGGAATTCTCAAACCTGCTGAGTTCCAAGGATATGTTCTGCGCTCAACAGTACGGCCATCGATAGTGGTACCTACGAGACCCAAAGCGGCATATTCCCATTCAGCTTCCGTGGGGAGACGATATTTTGGAAGGATGATACCGTCTTCTTGAATAACGTGACGTGTTGATTCACCCAGTGATGGGTCTAATTCCATGAAGCCGTTTTCAACTTGACCTGTATATTGTCCTGCGAGATATGAGTCGGTGCTGAAGTTGTTCTGCATGTTCTGATCCGGGTCGTATACGATAACACCGGCTTCGATGAGCAAAATCTCATTGACACGGTCGGTACGCCATAATGCATAGTTAGCAGCTTGTTTCCATGACACACCTACAACCGGATAATCGCGGTAAGCTGGGTGACGGAAATAAACTTCAATCATAGGCTCGTTGTATGACAATGAGTTACGCCATACCAAAGTGTCAGGAAGAGCATTTTTGACAACTTGTGGCTCGTCTTTTGAATAAATATGATTCATCCAATAAACGTATTCGAGATAATCGAGGTTGCTGATTTCAGTCTGATCCATGTAGAATGAAGATACGGTTACCTGACGTGGAGTGTTGTTCCACTCATAATACACGTTGTCTTGAGTTGCACCCATGGTAAATGTTCCACCTTCGATTGGCACGAGACCAGGTCCTGTCGGTTGGTCTTGCTGCTCAGGGAAGAAGAAGTAACTCTCATTAGGCTCGTTATACTTCCAGCCTGTGGTCCTTGATCTTTCTGATTTATTAAAGCAAGACTGTAATAACAAACTGCAACAAATAATAGCCAAAACTGCGCTGAATCTGAACTTTTTATGCATTTTATACAAATTTTATTTCTTATCTGTTTAACTCAAAACCTTCGAAAATATTGTATATTCTCAACAAAAAATAACCCCCCTGTCAATACAGAATTTTCAAAATGCAATTATACGACTTTTTTCTTAAAGAAATGTAATTTTTTTATTTTTTTTTGAAATTGTTTTCAACAATAATATTTTGCGAAACACGTTGATATAATTGGAATTAATTGTATCTTTGCGGATTATATATTTGTATGTTGGAAATTATACGTTATAGAAAAGCTTTATTAACGCTTTGTTTGTTTGTTATTGCGTTGAACATCAATGCTCTAGCTGGTAATTCTTTGCTGAGTGAAGGTACGTGGTATAAGATGTCGATATCGTCGACCGGAATGTATAAACTCACATATTCCGACTTGCAGACTATGGGTGTTGACGTAAACAGCATAAATCCTAGAAATATCAGGTTGTTCCATAATGGTGGCGGCGTGTTGCCAAAAATCAATAAAGATTATTATCCGGATGACCTTTATGAGATTCCTGTTTATGTTTCCGGCGAGGAAGACGGCGTGTTCAATCAGAATGATTACATACTTTTTTATGCTCGAGGTCCTGTCGTTTGGAAGTACAATAAAACAAAAAAATATTACAATCACATAAAAAATCCATATACCGATTATACTTATGTTTTCATGACAATCGGTGATGTGGAAGGCCGGCGAATTCAGATTGATGATGTGCCTGATGGCAGCGTTACGACAAGAGTGGGCGAGTTTGTTGATTATAAAGTTAAAGATGAGGATGAGACGAATATCAATAATATGGGATGCACTTGGTTTTTCGACAAGTTCGACATAACCATGCAGAGAGATTATGAATTCAGTTTCAGTAATTTGAACACCTCGAAAGAAGCTAAGATGAGGGTGTCGATGGCGTCAAAAAACAACTCGTCGGCTTCTATGACATTGAAATACAACAACAGATTACTGTATAGCAAAGCATTCCAGAACTCTACGACCTATATCTATGCGAGTTGGGATACTGCATGTTTTGCAAAATTCTCGGTTACAGGCAGTCCGATTACGATTAATGCGACATACAACAGATCAGCGACTTCGTCGGTGGCTTGGATGGATTATATTTCCATCAACGTGTGGCGTAATTTGGTGATGAGCGGAGATGTGATGCCATTCCGCAATCCGGAATGCGACGTAACTACGGCAGTTTATGAGTATAGATTACAGAATGCGTCGAATTCAATTAAGATTTGGAATGTTACCGACCCGATAAACCCGACGGTGATGAGCACTTCTTTGTCGTCGTCAATTCTGACATTTAAGGTTAAAGGAGATGTAAACAACCAGTTTATCGCATTTAACGGCAACAGTTTCAATAAGCCGACATTTGTGGGGGTTGTTGCAAATCAGAATCTTCATGCTAAAAAAGATATTGATTATCTTATCATTACGAATCCAAGATTTCAGTCTCAGGCTGAGCGTTTGATGGATATCCATGCGCAACTGGATGATTATGTGATAGATATCGTTCAGCCGCAATATATATATAATGAGTTTTCGTGTGGAGCTCAAGATATTGCCGGTATCCGCAATTTTATCAAGATGCTTTATAAAAACAGCAGTGCCGACCATAAATTGAAATATGTGCTGCTGTTTGGTGATGCATCATATAATTATAAAGATCCGGAAGTGTGTTTCATTCCGACATATGAGTCGTTTAACAGTTGTGTGATTACAGGTTCAGTCGTTACCGATGATTTCTTTGTATGTCTTGGTGATGACGAAGGCAATATGGAGAATGGCACTTCCATCATTGATTTGGCTGTCGGTAGAATGCCGGTGGCGACAACAGAACAGGCTAATGATGTGTTGGATAAGATCGAGGCATACATTGCGAAAGATGTGAAATCAATGGGTAATTGGCGTAAGGTCATCACTTTGATTTGTGACGATGAATCGACTGATTTTATTAAGAATTCTGAAAGAATAAGTGATTCATTGGAATATTGGGGTGGCGATGTTATTGTCGATAAAATTTATCTTGACGCATACAATCAGGTCGCGACTTCGAGTGGACAACGCTGTCCGGAAATCAATGAAGCTATCACAAACAGAATCGAGAAAGGAACTCTTGTTGTCAATTATAATGGACACGGAGGCGAAGTAGGATGGGGCGACGAGAGAATTTTAACGATAGAAGACATCAACTCATGGGATAATTTACCGATGTTGCCGCTGTTTATGACAGCCACATGTGAGTTTAGCCGCTACGACGACCATACGAGGACATCGGCTGGAGAGATAGTGTTTACAAACAAGCGTGGCGGAGCGATAGCGATGATAACAACAGCGAGAACGACAAGTAACAGTGGGGAAATTTTGAAAAGAACCTACCGAAAGATGTTCCGTCTGAAAAACGGCGAATATCCGACCATGGGTGATATTTTTTACAATACCAAGCAGGATAGCAGTAATAATACCAAGGTGTTTGTGCTTTTCGGCGATCCTGCTCTGCGTCTTGCTTATCCGAAAAACAATGTCGTTTTGACAAAAATCAACGGGAAACCTGTTTCGTCTCCTACCGATACGATATGTGCTAATGATACTATTAAGGCATTGAGTACTATAGAGTTATGTGGAGAAGTAAGAGATAATTTCGGCGAGGTGATGACCGATTTCAACGGGATTGTACAAGTGTCGGTTTATGATAAAGAAAACACATACCGCACAAAAGGAGACAAAGACTGGCCGAAAGTCGGTTTTAAGCTCCGTAATAGCGTGTTGTTTGATGGAAAAGCTGTAGTTGAATCGGGCCTTTTCACTGTAAAATTCACTGCTCCGAAAGATATCAATTACAGCTTTGGCAAAGGTTTGATAAGTTTCTATGCCACTGATTATATGACAGATGCGAATGGCTCGTATGGAAATGTAATTGTAGGAGGCTATAACGATACGGCTATTCCTGATATTGATGGTCCGGAAGCACGAGTGTTTATTGACGACACATTGTTTGTAAATGGCGGCTTGACAAACGAAAATCCTATGTTTTGCGCATTTGTAAGAGATAAAAACGGTATCAATACCACCGGAATCGGCATAGGACATGATATTACGGTGACGATAACAGGAGCCACAAACAAATCATATACTTTGAACTCGTTTTACGATGCTCCTGCTAATCCAAATGATTATGGCACAATAGCTTACCATTTGTATGGACTCAACGAAGGAGACCATCATCTGGTGTTTAAAGTGTGGGATATTTATAACAATTCAACCAGCGTTTCGCTTGATTTCACTGTTGTGAAGAGTGGAAATATGACTGTCGAGAATGTTTTCAACGCTCCAAACCCGATGACGACATACACGAATTTCATGTTTGAGCATAATCAAAAAGGAGATATTGATATCACAATAAACATTTACAATATCAACGGACAGCTGGTGAAGACTATCAGAGACAGCCGAAGCGGTACTTCGACGAGAATCGAGCCGATTTACTGGGATGGCAGGGCGAATAACGGCATGACATTGCCTTCAGGTGTTTATGTTTATAATGTGATGATGACAAACTCAAATAATGAGACAGAAACTGGTTTTTCTAAATTAGTAATCGCTAGATGACACGTCTTTTGTATAAAATATTGTTTTTATTAGTATTCGCATTAAGTCTTGATGTCGTCTCGGCTCAAGAATATACAGATACATCTGTGCTTAGCGAAGGGACAATATATAAGATAGGTGTGGTTGAGGATGGAATGTACAGGATTTCTTTTGATGAACTGGCGGCTGCAGGAATTGATGTAAATGCGCTAAATCTTAATAAAATCAGTCTGTTTGGTAATATTCCGGGTATGCTGAGCGAGTCGAACAGTGCGCATTATGTAGACGACCTTGAAGAAATCAGCATAATGGTGGATGAGGATGGATTGGTGTTTTACGGACAGAGTCCTGTGACGTGGAAAATGGGTGATAATAAGTTCACTTATAACACAAATTATTACTCAGATACGTCTTTTTATTTCCTTAAGATTGATAATCGACAGGATGGAAAACGTATGACCGTTAAGGTGCAGCCGGAAGGTAATCCTGAAGGCGTTATCACAACGTTTCTCGACAAGAAATATCATGAAACAGATCTGCATAATTATTATCACAGAGGCAGAAAATGGTATGGTGAGACTGCTGATGGCGATAATAGATCAATTACAGTACCTTTTGTTTTTAAAAATGCGGATTTGACGAAACCTGGATACATTCAGACTAGCTTTATCGGCGCGTCAAAGACCGAGAATTTTAAAGTCATGTTAAAGGTCAACGGAGTGCAGATCGGAAGTGTTATTGATATTAAAAAAGCAGGTGATTACAGCTTTGGAGTGGAGAAAGATATCAGTTCAAATTTCAGTGTCATGGCAGATGAACTTGAGGTTGCCTTGCAGTTGATATCGATTAATACAACGAGCTTTGTCGGTCTCGATTATGTGAGTTTAAATGTATGGCGCTCATTGACTTATACTGATGAACAATTGCAATTCCCAGTGTTTGCCGATGATAACAAGCCGTTGCGGATAGTCTCGATAGATGAAGCGACGCAGGATATGACAGTTGTTGATGTTACTGAGCCGTTATCGCCCAAAATTCAGAATTTTGACATTGAGGATGGTAAAATCCAGTATAAAATTTCATGCGAAACACCAAGTTCTTATGTGGTTTACAAAGAATCGGATCTGAAAAGTGTAAAATCAATTAACAAGATTGGCAATCAAAATCTGCATTCAGTCTTTTCTGCCGACATGCTTATCATAACACATAAGATTTTTGCAGAACAAGCTGAAGAGCTTAAAGCATTTCACGAGGAAGAGGACGGAATGCTGAGCGAAGTGGTGTTTGTGGATGAGATTTATAACGAGTTTTCATCGGGAGCGCAGGATGTTACTGCAATTCGCAACTTCATCAGGATGGTTTACAAAAGATCGCCTGAACTGAAGTATGTGTTAATATTGGGTCGTGGAGCCAATGATTACAAGAATGTTGAGGGGTACGATAATAATTTTGTGCCGCCGTATGAGGCTTTGAATGTCGTAAATGAGATAAACGCTTATGTTACAGACGATTACTATGGATTGATGGACAATGATGAAGGCGAGGAATGTCTGGGGTTGATGGATTTGGGCGTGGGTAGAATACCTGTGGTGGACGCATACGAAGCTGAGATTGTTGTCGAGAAAATTAAACGTTATGTCAATTCTGTGAAAAACATGGGCAAATGGCGTAATAACATTCTTTTGTTTGCCGATGACAATAAAGAATATTCCAAGTCGAACGATTTGCTTGATAGTCAGGTGACATCGTTGAAGCCTACTTTTAACGTCGATAAGGTTTATTCTGATGCTTATATTCGTCAAAAAATGGCTTCCGGAGCGTTTTATTATCCGGAAGTTACCTCATCGATTCTCGATAAATTTGACGAAGGCATCATGCTGATGAATTATTACGGTCATGGTGGCGTGAAAGGCTTGAGTAATTCTAATTTGCTGAGAATCACTGATATAGATAAGATGGAGAATCGTTATCGTTTACCGTTTGTGTCTACAGGTACATGCGAGTTCAGCGCTTTTGACGATGCTTCGTTTGTCTCGGCGGGCGAGATAATGTTTAAAATGGAAAATGGTGGAGCGATAGGCATGTATACCACGACACGCCCTACAACATCATCAATAAATTCAAGGATTATTAGGACATTATACAAGCATATACTCACTGGCAACAATATGCGGACACTTCGAATGGGAGATTTTATTCGTTTGACAAAAGAGGAAAACGCGTCGAATAGCACGAATTATCTTTCTTATGTGTTTTACGGAGATCCGGCCTTGCGTTTCACTTATCCACAAAAAGATATTGTAATTGACAGGATAATCGCAGGAAATTATATCAATGACACGGCTATGGTGGCACCGATGGATTCTGTTACGATGGAAGGTCGTGTGATTGACGAAGATGGCAGCGTGGCTGAGGATTTTAACGGTTTTGTGTATCCCAAAATGTTCGATAATAAATCCACGTATTGCACTTTGAATAATTCAAGTACCAGTGGTAATTATCATGAGTTTACGCTTTTCAGCGATGTCATTTATGAAGGCAAGGCATCGGTGGTAAACGGCAGCTTTTCATTTACTTATCTTGTGCCGAGATCTGTTAATAATCAAGATGGTATGGCGAGGATGAGTTTGTATGCTGTCGATACTCTTAACATGACCGATGCGAGCGGTTTCGTCGATAAAATTATCGTCGGCGGAATTTCGACTGTACCGCTTGATAATGAAGGTCCGTCGATTGAAATGCAATGGGATGGAAAGTTGACGGCTAATATTCACGATCCGCAAGGAATTTATCATTATAATACTGCTTTGGGTCGTAACATGACTCTTGCAATTGAATCGGAAAATTCGTGCAATGCTATGATTGTCAATGAGTTCTTTGAACAAACTGCTGACGATTATACAAGCGGAACTCTGTCTGTTGACTTGAATCTACCTGAGGGACGTAATGTTTTGACTTTAAAAGCTTGGGATACGCACGACAACAGCAATGCAGCGTCAATTATTGTTGATATTGAGAGAGTTAACAACAAAACTCTGAAAAATGTCCGGAATTATCCTAATCCGTTCAGTGATAAAACCTGTTTTACTGTTGAGTATGATAAATTGTCGGTTACAGCCGATGTCGTAATTGAGGTTTATAATGTCGCTGGAAGTCGTGTTAATGCGTTGACATACAATAATTTGGCAACACCATATTTGAGGATGGAGTGGGATGGATGCGATGAAAACGGACACCTTTTGCAATCGGGCATTTATATATATAAGGTATATCTGAATGATTCTGAAGGAAATGATTATCATACGACACAAAGAATGATAATTATTCGATAAATATACAATAAATAAAAAACATGTTCGTTAAAAGAAATAAATGTTTAAATTTGCAGCGTAATTTAGAAGTATATGTTTAAGAAATCTTTCGTTATTTTAATGAGTCTTTTGATGACAGGAGTCATCGCAAAAGCACAGATGCAGGAAACGGGACAGGATATTGATTATAATGTCATTTCCACTGCTGTTCCATTTATGATTATTGCACCGGACGCACGTTCGGCTGGTATGGGCGATTTAGGTGTTTCCACATCTCCGGATGTTTATTCAATGCATTGGAATCCGGCGAAATACGCTTTTATTGAAGACGATTTCAGTGTAGGTTTGGCATACAGCCCATGGTTGAGAAAGCTTGTTCCTGATATGAATATCGCATATCTCGCTGTTTCAAAGCGTATGAGCGACAAGTCGGCTATTGCAGGTTCTTTGAAATATTTCTCACTTGGTGAGATTAATTTCCGTGGTCCTGGTAATGAAGATTTAGGAACATATTCTCCTAATGAGTTCGCATTCGACCTCTGCTATTCGAGGAAACTCGGTGATTATTTGTCAGCGGCAGTGGCTGGTAGATTTATCTATTCACATCTTACACAGGGCGTCACAAATTATTCAAGAGCAGCATGGTCGGTGGCAGCTGATGTCGCTGTCTACTATCAGAGACCTGTATATTTCAGCAGCATTGACGGTGATTTCTCATGGGGTGTCGCTATTACCAACATGGGTAGTAAGATGAGCTACACCAACGCAAATTCAAGAACTGACTTTGTCCCGACAAATTTACGTTTGGGTCCGACTTTGAAACTTAATATTGATGAGTATAACTCAATCGCTTTGTCGGTGGATATCAACAAGTTATTGGTTCCAACTCCACCTATTTACGATTCAACAGGTTTGAATATTTTAGAAGGCAAAGATCCTAATGTTTCAATGATTCAGGGAATGATTCAGTCATTCTACGACGCTCCAGGCGGATTCAGTGAGGAGATGAAGGAGTTTACATGGAGCATTGGCGCCGAGTATTGGTATAATAAGATGTTCGCAGTGCGTGCAGGTTATTTCCATGAATCTCAGATGAAGGGTAACCGTAAATATTTAACCTTCGGTGCAGGTTTGCGTTACAACGTGTTCGCAATCGATGTTTCTTACCTCGTGCCTATGAACAACAAGGCTAACTCGGGAACGAATCCATTGGAAGGAACATTGCGTTTCAACCTCGCTTTCAACATCAACAAGTGGGATAAGAACACAAAATTGGAAAAAGTTGATTAACAAAGAGTAGAGAGTAAAGAGTAAGGATGTGGCGGTGCTGCATCCTTATTTTTTTTGAAAAATAGTTTGGTGTATCAAAAAAAGTATTATTTTTGCAGCACCAAAAACGGAATAGAATTTCCTGTTGTTAATATGTGAAGAATGAACCGGCGGCAAGGTGCTGGCGGCTATAATATTATTTATTAACAACAAAAAAATTAAAAATGAAAAAATCAAAATTTAAAATCGAAACCTTAGTGTTTTCTTTGGTTTTTGCGACAAATTTGATTGTGCCTGTGGCCATGAACGGTCAGGGCAGTAGAGCCGACGGGTTTTTCACAACCAGCTCTAATGATTACGGAGATCGTGCTGTTGAAGTAGAAGTGTCGGGAAGTATTACAAATAATTCCTTCGATGCACCTGTCGGCAGTGGCTTGCTGATTATGACAGCGGCAGCGATAGGATACTTATTGTTTAAAAATCGACGCACTGATTGCCGTTTTTACACGTGTGCTATTGTCTTTTCGATGATGATTCTTGGACTGACTCAATGTAAGAAGAATCAGGCTGCAGCTTATTATAGTGATGATGTTCGGATAGAGTTGCGAGTAGGGGATGGCACGAAAACCAACGTCAATCCCGTGACAGGTGAGGTGAGCTTTGAGGATGGCGATGAGATTATAGTGGCAAACAACGGGAAATATGTCGGTAAGTTGGTATACGATGCTGGTCTGTTTTCCGGTACGATAACTAATCCAAGCACCACTGATTATTTGCATTTCTATCATCTTGGGAATCGTGATGCCGGTACGCTGACTGCCGGGAAAACCACAAGCTGCTCTGTTTCTATTGCTGATCAGGCTGTTAAACTTCCTGTGATATCGTATGCGCCATCCAATGAGATGTATGATCCGGATATTACCACATATACGGCGCAGCTTCAAAATAAATGTGCTTTGGCCAAGTTTAATGTTACGACATTGTCGCCGTTCGCCGGCACTTGTATTAAAGGCATGAATAACATGGTTACTGTTGATTTTGCCAGTGCTTCGTTTACGTATGGCAGTGAAAATGAAGGAAAAATAACTTTGGGATCTGGCTGTGGCGTCAGATGGGCTGTGCTTTTGCCACAAGATGCGGTCGGGGAAGGTGAAGACGGCTCGGCATTTTCCGGGATTTATAAAGGACACAGAGGGGCCGTTCCTGAGATTCATGAGAACGGGAATGTTTCAGAAGGCATTCCTGTGGTTGCCAATGAGCAGTTTGTTCCGACGGGAGCAAAACATGGTTTTTTTACAGTTAATAGTGAAGGTAGGCAGGTGCTATTTTCAACTGGTATACTTGTCGGTAGAAAAAGAAAGAGTACTTTGAGATTTGTTGAACAACAATACGGTCTTGTGAAGACGGTAAATCTCAATCTTGGTCCGGATTATAGGAATTATAGTGATATTGAGCATTTCGCCTGGGGTGAGAGCGGTTTTAATCACGGAGCGGCTGTTTACCAACCTTGGCTGACGACTGATGGCAATGAGAATTATTATGCTTACGGCGATCCGAATATGAATTTGTATGATGGAAATGGTATGGCTGATTGGGGCTATGGCGCGATTACCAATGGCGGTATGGCTTATAAACAATGGCGTTCGCTGACGGTTGAAGAGATAAATTATATTTTGTATTCAAGAGAAAATGCGACTGAAAAGTTCGCATATGGGAGGATTGATACTGAAACTAGGAATTATAACGGTTTAATATTGTTGCCGGATGATTGGACGGATCCTTATCCAAACTGTTTTACCGCAGGGGTTCTTCAAGACTATACTGTAAATGTTTATGATCTTGATGAATGGGCGCAGATGGAGGAAAACGGTGCGGTGTTTCTGACATGTGGAGGCAGGAGGGCCTATACTTCTACGGTTGGTGTCGGATTGATTGGGTTTTATTGGACTAGCTCGTTGTATGACAATGATTATGCCTACTGTCTAGCGTTTCATTCTACTGGTTTTGAGCCTATGAGATTGGATGATAGATCGCATGGCTGTTCGATACGTCTGGTTACAGAGTGATTACTCTTTGACGAAGCGTTTTACAACAGTGTCTTTGCCGGATATGATAACGTAATAAATGCCAGTGCTCAGGTTACTGCAGTCAAGCTCGATGACATCATCATATGAAGAGTTGCCGCTGATGTTTGTTTCTTGTCCTAAAGCGTTGAATACCTTAATGTTATTGATGTCGGGACCTTGAATGTGGATGATGCCCTGTGTCGGATTTGGGTAAATATGATAGCTGTTGTGTGATATTTCATCAACACCTATGCTGCTTGTAACGCGAATGTAGCTCTCGTGGCGATAATGGTTCTGCTTTGTCGCTACAACTTTAATGGTGTCGCCTTCGGATAATAGATTGGTGAAATGAAGCGTTGTAGCTGAGCCATAAGATTTACCTCGTGCAATCAATTGATTGTCAATTGATAATGCTATATGAGTACCTTCGTCGGCATTGATTGACACATACATCATGCCAGGGTTGATTGTTTCGGGGTGGTTGACGATAAGATGTTGCGGAACCTCTGAATACAGTTGAAGATAAGCGTCACCGAAATAATGAAACAGGTTGTTTGTGAGAGGTTTAAGGCTCGCGTTATGAGGAAGCGATGATTGTTGCAGGAAGTATTTCCCGTAAGCGTTGGCGAAAGCAGGATATTGAAAGTCGTATTGTTGCTCGCCGTAATCTGGCATGAAGTCGGGGTAGAGGTAGTCGAAAAAGCCCCAGACATAGGTGTCGTTGACGTAGGAATACGACAATTGTGAAGCTGCTATGATACCGACAGCTCCATTAGGTATGCGTAGGAAACGCTCGGCTAGGCAGTCGTTATCGCCGCTGTCGTAGCTGAAGTCGCCCGTCTGGCAATTTGCCGACATGATGAAAGACAGCTTGTCGTTGGCAAGGTTGTTGACGATATTGTTGCTATAATAAGGCTCGCCCCATGTTTGGAATGTGCCATGGTCGCGGTGGATGAGCAGGTAAGTGCCGTCTTCCAGTGCTTGTGTTATTTTTTCAGCGTTTCCGCTCCAGTCGGTGAGATGCGACATGGTGGCTGGAATGTAGCCGAGGCCATCGGGACCGAAGTAATCGAGCACGTCTTGAGTCTTTTGTCCTGTCGACCACACAGAGTCGGGTGTGCCGGCATGAATGGCGTTAAGGTGTATGACTTGCTTGCCATGACTTTCGAGGTATCCTGCAATCACTTCGGTGCAGAGTTGGAACCATCGTGAGCGTTGGTAACCCATGGCAGTCGTCGGATGAGCGTAATAATACTCATCGGAATATGGGTGGCGCTCATAGTTTAATGTCTTTTGCACCATGAGTTGTGCCTCGCCGCCGCAGGCGGCGGGCATACGTGCTATCACCATGTCGGGAAGCCCGTTGTTGTTGAAGTCAACTAATTTGTTGTCAGCGAGATACGGCCCGAAGGCATGTCCTTCAGGGTGGTCGTCGAGAGCATACGATGTTATGCCTCTTGCAGGGTTGGAAGAAAAGTCGCCGAGCAGTAACACAGCAGTAGGGGCAGGACTCCATTCATCGCATGCATTACGCAGGAACGCTTTTAATGAGTCTGGGTGATTGGCTCCAACATCATTCATGGTAATGACTTTGGTGATGATGCCTTGAACTTCACGGAAGTTGCGGAGCGTGTCGGCCCACTCTTTTATTGCAGGGTCATCAGGAGTGATGATTAGGTAGTCGCATCCGTCACGCCGCTCGCCGATTTCATCGGCTCGCGGCACATTGAAGAAATCGGGAATCTGAGAAAAAACCATCTTATTGATTGAAAAAATCAATAAAAACAAATATAATATTTTAGTCAGTTTTTTCATGTAATTTGACCCAATGAGGGGACAAAGATACAAAAAAAAGAGACAATGCGCATTGTCTCTTTTTTAACCTTAAATAATTAATTATTAGGTACGGCTTCGCCGAATCAATACTCGTCAGATACTGTGAGCTTCTTTCTGCCTTTTGCGCGGCGGGCTTTCAAAACCTTGCGACCATTAGCAGTTGCCATTCTTTCTCTGAAACCGTGTTTGTTCTTGCGTCTTCTGTTCGATGGTTGAAATGTACGTTTCATTGTCTTATGTATTTATTTTTTCTTTTTTCTGACCTTAAAATTCGGACTGCAAAATTACAAAAGTTTTTAATACGTACAACATTTTTTTGAAAAATTATTTTTCAGGTACATTTTTCAATGTTTCAACCAGGAATTCCCAGAACGGAGTCACTGATTCGATGTTCAAAGCCTCGTCTGGTGAGTGCGGGTGAACGAGGGTAGGACCGAACGAAATCATATCCCAGTTAGGATATTTTGCGCCGAGGATACCGCATTCGAGACCGGCATGGATGACCATGACTTTTGGCTCTTTGCCGAATTTTTCGTTGTAAACTTTCTTCATCGTGGCGAGGATCGGGCTGTCGATGTTCGGTTTCCAGCCGTGGTATGAACCGCTTGACTCAGCCTTTGCGCCATGAGCTTCGAGGACGTTGCGCACGTCTTCAGCGAGTTTGTCTTTGAGTTCGTCGACGAGACCACGTTGCAGTGAGCAGGTGATGATCTTGCCGTCTTCAGATTTCACGAGAGCGAGGTTCGATGATGTCTCGACAGTGCCTTCGAAATCTTTCGACATTCCGATGACGCCGTTTGGATATTTTGCGATAGCCTCGAGCATGTTCTTGAATGTCTTGTTGTCGATGACTTCAGCTGGCATCTCTGTTGCTGCCATTGCGATGGCGAGATCTGGCTCTGTCTCAGCAAACTGCTCTTTAACAGCTGTGTTGTATTCTTCGACAAACTTCTGCATCTTTTCGACTTTGTCGGCTGGGACAACGATTGTTGCGAACGATTCTCTTGGGATAGCGTTACGCAAGCTGCCACCGTTGATAGTTGCGAGACGCACGCCGAATTTCTGTGACACCATGATTAATAAGGTGTTCATGATTTTGTTGGCGTTGCCTCTTCCGAGGTTGATGTCCATACCTGAGTGGCCGCCTTTCAATCCCTTGACTATCAATTGGAAAGCTGCCATTCCGTCGGCGACTTTCTCCATCTTAGGAGTCCAGCAGCCGTTAGTGTCGATACCACCGGCGCAACCAACGTAGAGCTCGCCTTCAGTCTCTGAGTCCATGTTGAGCAGGATGTCGCCTTTGAGGAATCCTGGTTCGAGTTTGTTAGCACCAGTCATGCCGGTCTCTTCGTCGATGGTGAAGAGTCCTTCGATTGGACCATGTTGGAGGTCTTTCGATGCTAAAACGCCCATTGCAGCTGCTGCTCCTACGCCGTTATCAGCGCCGAGAGTAGTGCCTTTAGCGCGCACCCAGCCATTGTCGACATAAGTCTCGATCGGGTCTTTTTCAAAGTCATGAACGGTGTCGGCGTTCTTCTGTGGCACCATGTCGAGGTGAGCCTGCAGGATGACGCCTTTACGGTTCTCATAACCAGGAGTTGCTGGCTTGCGGATGATGACGTTGCCGGCAGCGTCGACGATGGTCTCGAGACCGAGGTCTTCACCGAATTTCTTCATAAAAGCAATAACCTGAGCTTCTTTTTTTGAAGGACGCGGGATGCGTGTCAGGCTGTAGAAGTTTTCAAATACTTCTTTTGGTTGTAATTCGTTGATTGTCATTATTTTAAATTTTAAATATTTATTTATTTTTTACAAAATTCTTAATTTTCTCATCGCCCCAGATGGTCTCCATTATTTCTAATGATTCCTCGACTTTCATGTCTTTGCGGGCTTCCATGTTACGCTGGATGAAGATGCAGTCGGAAAGTTTGCATCCTCTGCAGACGATGTCTTCGGCAAGTGCGTCGCATGAAGGGGCTCCGCATATTCCGCAGTCGATTTGTGGTAGCTGACGCTCTAACTCCTTGATTTTGTTCATCTTTTCGAGAGCCTTGCTGATGTCTGGGTCGAGACTGATTGAGCGAGCTTCAACTGGACCTACGGCGATGTTGTTGAGTAGGTATTCACGTTCGGCCTCAACCTCGTCGGCTCTTGTAAGTTCGCCGCGGCGTTCCTTGCCGGCAACGTATCTCGCTCTGTTGAACATGCGCTCGCAGGTGAGGAAACGGTTGTTGTATGTCAAAATTCCGCCTGGACAGCTCTGGTCGCAAGCACGAAGTTCGAGGAAGTCGACGTCTTCAATCTCTTCATTTTCAACTTTTTCGAGAAATTCGATGCAGTTGTCCATTCCGTCAATCGAAAGGGAGTGCTCTGACACGGAGAGTCGGCGTTCGCCATTGGTCAACGAGGTTAAGATACTGTCGGAAGTGAGCTGTGCGATAGGCAGTTTCACCTCTTTATAATCATGACCCTGTTCCTTGATTTTCTTATATACGCGGTTATACAGCGAGTCCATGTTGATGACGCCGTCGACGCTTGATTTCTCTTCGCCGACAGGGCTTTTCACTGCTGCAATCTTCGCCGCGCACGGGGTCACATAAAACACTCCGATTTGGTCCTCCGGCCAGCCGTCTTTCACGAGTTTGCGTCTGATATACATTGCTGTGATATCGAGTGGAGCTTTGACTGGTATGATGTTATCCACCAATCCAGGGAACTTCACCTGAATCAGACGCACGATTGCTGGGCAGAATGATGATATTAGCGGTTTTGTGTTGCCTTCACGCTCCAGTCTGTTCTTTGCCTCGGTATAAATCGGCGTCGTGATCTCTGTCTCGATAACGTGTTGGAAACCAATCTCATTGAGGATGGAATAGATTCGCGACACGCTGATTTCGTCCTTGAACTGGCCAAGGAACACCGCTGGGACAAGTGCGACGCGGCAGGCGTATTTGAAGATTTCCTCGAAGTCGTCCTGTTTGACAAAGACGGCTTTATGCGGGCAAGCTATGAAGCAGTTGCCGCAGTCGATGCATCGATCTTCGTTGATATGCGCTTTTCCGTCGCGGACGCGGATAGCCTGGGTAGGGCAGACCCTCATGCAGTGAGAGCAGCCTTCGCAAACGTTTTCGTTTATCTGGAGAGCGTGAAAAAATGCCATAATATCTAATTTTTAAGATAAATTAACCTCCATTTCTACGGTTGTCCCGACACCTACTGTCGATTGCACGTTGAGGCGGTCGACGTTTTTCTTGATGTTCGGGAGTCCCATGCCGGCGCCGAATCCCATATTGCGGACTTCAGGCGAGGCTGTGCTGTGGCCTTCCTGCATTGCCCAATCGATATCGGGGATGCCGGGGCCTTTATCGATGACTCGAAGGAGTATCTTGCCAGCGTCGATGTCGGCGGTGACCACGCCGCCGTAGGCATGAGCGATAGCGTTGACTTCGGCCTCGTAGAGGGCGACAACGACGCGTTTCACTATCGACGGGTTCACGTTGAGTTGTTTCAGCGTCTTCTTGATAGAACTCGAAGCTGAGCCTGCGTTGATGAAATCTCCTTCAATTACTGTGTATTCCAAATGCATGTTAATCAGTTTTCGTTAATGTTAATAAATCGGTTTCAGTCCGGCTTCCCAAAGAAGACCGCAAGCTTTGAACATTGAGTATTCGCACTCCATGAGGACCATGCCCTCGTCTTCGGCGAGCTCAATCATCTCTTCCGTCGGTTTCTTCTTTCTTACGAACACAATGATGTCGAGGTTGCCCATCTCGGCTGTGCGGATGGTCTGCATGGTGCATAATCCTGTGACGATCATCGGGAAGTTGTCGCCGAGGGTGAGAATGTCGGACATGAGGTCGGAGGCGAAGACTTTATCCTGCTCTTCGTTGAGACGATCTTGACCGCAAACTACCTTGGCGTTCAATACTTTAGCAATTTCTGATAATTTCATTTTATATAATTATTGTTATTTCTGTTTTTATTGGGCGAATGATGATTTGCCCATACAATCATTCGTTATAATGTATTTCTTCCAAATTTTCCTGAATCATTTCCTTCAGGTATTTCATGATGTTTATGTCGTTCATTGACATTCCGTCGAGGGCTTCTTTGATTTCATCGGTGTCGAACACGAATTCGCCTTCGTCGGTGATGTGTTTGTAGATGAAATGGATGTCTTCGTGGGCGGCGAACAGCATCACGAGGGTGCCTGCGAGGTCGCCCATAGGCGGCCGGTCGATGTTATCGTGCTGAAACCAGAAGTTGAGCGTGGTGCCTTTACCTACTTCACTCTCGATTTTCATGCCGCCGCCGCAGTTCTCGGTGTTCATCTTAATTAAAGGTAATCCCAATCCGACTTTTCGTGTCGTCCTTGATGTCGTCCAAGGGTCGGTGACCTTTGCCAGAAACTCCGGCGACATGCCTTTGCCGTTGTCCTTGATGGTGAAGGCGTATATATTGTCCTTCAGGCTATCGCGAATAGTCAGCTCCACCAGCGTCGAATTGGCTGCGGTGGAGTTCTCCATCAGGTCATATACATGTAATGCTAGTTCTTTCATCCGAATAAAAGTTGTAGTTTTTCTTGTGGTTCAGTATCAATGTATCTGCCGTCCTCGCCATGAAGGGTCTTGCGGAACTCGTCGAAGGTGAGGTCGTACATGTGCAGCACGCAGTGCACTTCGCCGATGATATGCAGGAAGTGCGCGTCGCTGCTCTTGGTGAACATGAACCGTTTTAAATATGCGAATTTCTTGAGGAAATCCGGTTTGGTGACGTGTTTCGAAATCTCCAGCGCATCAGCCTTGAGGTCAGGCGGGATGAAACCCAGTTGCGACATCAATGACGATGCAGGTTTGTTGACGTGTGCCGGCACAAACAGTCCGCCAATTTCATGAACCTTGTCGTAAAGAGTGTCAAGGTCGCAGTCGAGAGCCGACCACAGCAGCCAAGGCTCGTCGCCGATGATTTCCTCGTCTTTGTCGACGATGAGCTGATAGCCGAATTTCTCCTCATCGAGAGGGATGTGTGGCAGATGCTCGTCGAGGAACTCCTGGAACTTATCGAGCTGTTCGTCCGTTTCGAAATAGGCAAGGGCATGAGCCTCTTCCTGCGTCGTAATCTCCACGCCTCCGATGACGAAAACACCCTGCTCGCGACCGATCTGCTGTGTCACTTTCACCTGTCGTGTGGTGTTGTGGTCGCAGATTGCGATGACGTCGAGATGCAGTTTCTTCGCCTGTTCCACGATGGCAGTTGGCGACATATAGATATCGCCGCACGGCGATAGTACCGTGTGGAGGTGAAGGTCAGCCCGATATTTTTTAAGTTCCGGCAATTATTTATTATTTAACAAATTGTAAACCAATCCTGCGATTTCGAATGTAGGCAATGATGTCTGGAGAATCGGCAGTTCTTCCTCATTTGCCTGGTTGATGGTGTCTTCGTTGGCACCGAGGTCTTTCACGAGGATGATGCACGACATCTCTTTCAGCGATGCCACAGCCATCACGTTTTTGTGAGTCTGGAGAGTAATCCAGATGTTGCCTTCCTGTGCGTTGCCCATCACGTCGCTGAGGAGATCTGAAATATAGCAGCCGTCGATTTCGCGGTCGAGACCGTTTTTGCCTGCCAGGACTTTAAGTCCCAGTTTGTCAACTAATTCTTGAACTTTCATATCTATTTTAAGTTTAAATTTTCACAAATAGGACTGCAAATTTATGAAATAATAATGAGATTGCAAAGGAAATTTTGAAAATTTTCATACGGTATTGATTTTCTGTGTATTTTTGCAACGTTATGATATTTCTGATACTCGCCATACTTTTTTCGACCGGCGTTTTCGTCGCGATGCGGCTTTTTGAACGCTATAATCTTGATAATCATCAGGCTTTGATGTGGAACTATGTCTTCGCCTCGGGTACAGGATTTGCTATCTGTGAGCATTGGGACACCGCTCCGCAGTTGGTCGCCGAGCCATGGTTCGGGTTATCGATTTTGACAGGATTCTGGTTCATTTTCACCTATCTTTTGATGACGGCATCGACGCAGCGTTCGGGTGTCACGGTGACATCGCTTTCGAGCAAAATATCGGTCGTTTTGCCGATTTTGGCTGGCGTGATAATGTTAGGTGAAAGGCTGAATTTTGTGGCAACGACAGGAATTGTGCTGGCGTTGGTGGCGCTAGTTTTGGTTGTTGGCGGACGTGGTGGAAACAACGAAAAACACAATAAAAATTGGTTGTTGCCAGTGTGCATCTTTTTTGGCACAGGTACCGGTGATATCCTGATGAAAATCACCGAACAGCAAAATTCCGGCGACGACCTCGGTTTTATGATTGCGTTCATCTATTTTGTGGCGTTGGTTTTCGGTGTCATCATTGTGGTTTGGGATATCGCAAGAGGCAAGTCGAAATGGCAGTGGAAGAGCGCTCTTGGAGGCATAGGCCTGGGTGTTATCAATTTCTTCTCAACATCCAGTGTTTACCATGCAATGCGACATTTCGACAATGTCGTTTTGTTCCCGATTTATAATATCGGAGTGGTGAGTCTCACAGCTCTCATCGGCTGGCTTTTCTTTAAAGAAAAATTGACTCTGAAAAATTACATCGGACTTGTAATCGCTGTGATTGCGGTCATTTTAATCACATTCAGACCGTGAAAAAAAAGTTCGAGATAGAGGTTCCGGGAGGTGAGACGAAGGTGCTGCTTCACACATGCTGCGCGCCATGTTCGTCGGCTATCATCGAATGCATGATGCAACACGGCATCACACCTACTATATATTATAGCAATCCGAACATTTTTCCGCTGGAGGAATACGAGATTCGAAAAAACGAGTGCACGAGATATGCCAAGTCGCTAGGCTTGGAGATAGTTGACGATGACTACGACCACGAAAAATGGCGTTCTGAGATGGTCGGTTTGGAAGACGAACCTGAGAGGGGAGGACGCTGCCTTAAGTGCTTCAAATACAGACTTTTACGAACTGCAAAATACGCTCAGGAACACGGTTTTAAAGTCATTACGACGACCCTCGCATCTAGCCGTTGGAAGAGCCTTGAACAGATTGAGGAAGCAGGAAAATTTGCCGCCTCATTTTATCCTGACGTGACGTTTTGGGCTCAAAATTGGAGAAAAGGCGGACTGAGCGAGAGAAGGCTTGAAATCATTAAGGAATACGGGTTTTACAACCAAAAATATTGCGGTTGTGAGTTCTCCATGCACATCTGAAAATATTTTTCCATTAATATTTTTTTATATAAAAAACATTCGTATATTTGCCAAACGTTAAAATAGGTTAAAAATATTGAAGATATATTCATAAATCATTCATTAACATAATTTTACGAAATATGGCAAAAGTAAAATCATTGGCAGAATTGAAGGCAATGAGAGAGAAATTACAGTCAAATCTCGACCTTCGTGAAAAGAGCAACAACCCTGACTCAATGGTTCAGGTGAAAGTCGCTATGGCAACTTGCGGTATCGCCGCCGGTGCAAAACAGGTGATGGAACACATGATGGAGAAAGCTGACCAGCTTAAACTCAGCATCGTCTTCACACAGACAGGCTGCATGGGCTACTGCCACGCAGAACCTACAATCGAGGTTAAAGTTCCGGGCAAAGACCCGATCGTCTTCGGTCACGTCGACAACAAACGCGCTGACGAAATCCTCGAGAAGTATGTGATGAACAACGAGCTCGTCGAGGGTATCATCCCAGTGAACTATGAGAAAATCTAATCATTCATTCTAAATTGGAGGACTTTATATGACAAAAATCAAAACGCACGTGCTTTGCTGCGGTGGTACCGGATGTAAGGCATCTGCAAGTGATGAGATCATTGCAACCTTTGAAAGATTACTGAAGGAAAAAGGTTTGCAAGATGAAGTTCAGGTCATCAGAACAGGCTGCTTCGGCTTCTGCGAGAAGGGCCCTATCGTAAAGATGCTTCCTGACAACACATTCTACACCCAGGTTAAACCTGAAGATGTTGAGAAAATCATCAACGAGCACATCATCAAAGGTCGTAAGGTCACTGACCTTCTCTACCTCGATCCGGAAAACAAACAGCATGTCGCCGACTCAAAGCACATGGGTTTCTATAAGAAACAGCTCCGTATAGCTTTGCGTAACTGCGGTTTCATCAACCCAGAAGACATCGACGAATACATCTCACGCGGTGGTTATGAAGCTATCGCAAAGGTGTTGGGTGAGATGACACCTCAGCAGGTCATCGACGAAATCACCAAGTCAGGTCTCCGTGGCCGTGGTGGCGCGGGCTTCCCGACAGGTGTGAAATGGGGTCTCTGCGCAAAGAACCAGGCCGACCAGAAATACGTCATCTGCAACGCTGACGAAGGCGACCCGGGCGCGTTCATGGACCGTTCGATCATGGAAGGTGACCCGAACTCAATCATCGAGGCTATGGCTATCTGCGGCTACGCCATCGGTGCAACAAAGGGTCTCGTCTACATCCGTGCTGAATACCCATTGGCAATCCACCGTTTGCAGGTTGCTATCGCTCAGGCTCGTGAATACGGCCTCCTCGGCGACGACATCCTCGGAAGCGGCTTCAACTTCGATATCGAGCTCCGCTACGGCGCCGGCGCATTCGTCTGCGGTGAAGAGACAGCTCTTATCCACTCAATGGAAGGTAAACGTGGTGAACCTACTTTGAAACCACCATTCCCGGCTGTTTCAGGTTACATGGCAAAACCATCTAACGTTAACAACGTTGAGACATTCGCTAATATCCCGATCATCATCACAAAGGGTGCCGACTGGTTCGCATCAATCGGTTCAGAGAAGTCAAAAGGTACAAAGGTGTTCGCATTGGCAGGTCAGATCAACAACGTCGGTCTTATCGAGGTTCCTATGGGAACAACACTCCGCGACATCATCTACGAAATCGGTGGTGGTATCAAGGGTGGCCGTAAGTTCAAAGCTGTTCAGACCGGTGGTCCTTCAGGCGGCTGCTTGACAGAGAAACACCTCGACACAGCTATCGACTACGACTCATTGATGGCAGCAGGCTCAATGATGGGCTCAGGCGGTATGGTCGTTATGGACGACACATCATGTATGGTTGCTATCGCTAAGTTCTACCTCGAGTTCACATGCGAAGAGAGCTGCGGTAAATGCTCACCATGCCGTATCGGTAACAAGAGAATGCTCGAAATCCTCAACAAGATCACAGAAGGCAACGGAACAATGGACGACCTCCAGGAGCTCCGCAACCTCGCAGCTGTTATCAAAGACACAGCATTGTGCGGTCTTGGTCAGACATCACCTAACCCGGTATTGTCAACACTCGACAACTTCTGGGATGAATACGTTGAGCACGTCGTCGACAAGAAGTGCCGCGCTGGTGTCTGCAAGAAACTCATGAACTACGTCATCGACAAGGATAAATGTATCGGCTGCGGCAAATGCGCCAAGAACTGCCCTGCAGAAGCCATCTCGAAGACAAACTACATCGCCGAAGGTCACAAGCTTCCTTCAATGGAAATCGACACAACGAAGTGTATCAAGTGCGGTGCATGTATGAGTGGTTGTAAATTTGATGCTATTTCTGTCAAATAAAAATAGAGGAGGAGAAAGATATGATTAATGTAACAATTGATAACAAACAGATTCAGGTCGCAGAAGGCACAACAATTTTGAAAGCTGCCCGTCAGGCCGGTATTCATATTCCTACCCTCTGCTATTTCGAGTTGGCAGGAATGAACTTTGAGAACAAACCAGGTGGATGCCGTGTTTGCGTTGTCGAGATCACAAAAGATTTCAACGGCAAACCACGTCGTAACCTTGCTCCAGCTTGCGCTACAGACTGCGTCGAAGGTATGGAAGTTCTCACACACAGCGCACGCGTCATCAACGCACGCCGCACAGTCGTTGAGTTGATTCTTTCAGACCACCCGACAGACTGCTTGACATGCGCCAAGTCAGGTCAGTGCGAACTCCAGAAGCTCGCTCAGAACCTCGGTATCCGTGACATCCCATTCAAGGGTGAGCAGTCGACATACCGCAAGGATATGTCACCTTCAATCGTCCGCGACATCGACAAATGTATCATGTGCCGCCGCTGCGAGAACGTATGTAACAACATCCAGACAGTCGGTGCTTTGTCAGCTGTGAACCGTGGCTTCCAGGCCGTCGTCGCTCCAGCTTTCGAGCAGGACCTCATGGATTCACCATGCGTCATGTGCGGTCAGTGCGTCCAGGTGTGCCCAGTCGGCGCTTTCAGCGAGGTTGACGACACACGCGCAGTCATGGCAGCCATCAACAATCCTAAGAAGACCGTCATCGTCAACACAGCTCCTGCAACACGTGTCGCTCTCGGCGAAGAGTTCGGCATGCCGGCAGGTACCATCGTCACAGGCCAGATGGCAGCAGCATTGCGCCGCCTCGGCTTCGACTATGTGTTCGATACAGACTTCACCGCTGACTTGACCATCATGGAAGAAGGTACAGAGCTCCTCGGCAGAATCAAGAAGTTCATGGCAGGCGACAAATCAGTGCGTCTCCCTATCTTGACATCATGCTGCCCAGGTTGGGTCAACTTCTTCGAGCACAACTTCCCGGATATGCTCGACGTTCCTTCAACAGCTAAGTCACCTATGCAGATGTTCGGCGCTGTCGCTAAGAACTACTGGGCCGATAAGATGGGCATCAAGAGAGAAGACCTCGTCGTTGTTTCTATCATGCCTTGCTTGGCAAAGAAATACGAAAGCAAACGTAAAGAGTTCTACAAAGACGGTAACCCGGATATCGACTACGTCCTTTCAACACGTGAGTTGGCTCGCTTGATCAAGCAGTTCAACCTCGACCTTAAGGACATGCCATCAGAGGATTACGATGATCCGCTCGGCGAGTCAACAGGTGCTGCTGTCATCTTCGGTGCAACAGGTGGTGTTATCGAGGCTGCTGTCCGTACAGCATACGAGGTATTCACCGGCAAACCGTTGCCAAAGATCGACTTTACAGAACTCCGTGGTATGGACGGTATCCGTGACGCTTGGGTTGACTTCGCAGGCACCCCAATCCACATCGGTATCGCTCACGGTCTGGCAAATGCACGCAAGCTCCTCGAGAGAGTACGCGAAGGCAAAGAGCAGTTCCACGCTATCGAAGTCATGGCTTGCCCAGGCGGTTGCGTCGGTGGAGCTGGTCAGCCATATCACCATGGCAACAGTGAAATCATCAAGAAACGTACAGAGGCTATCTATCGTGAAGACCTCGGCAAACCGATCCGTAAGTCACACGAGAATCCTTCAATCAAGAAGATCTACGCTGAGTACTTTGGTGAACCATGCGGCCACAAGTCACATGAACTGCTGCATACACACTATTTCGACAAGTCAGAACATGTTGAGATTAGCGAAAAATAATTGTTGGAAAATTAAAAATTGAATATTATGGCAGTTATTAAATTATCAGAAGATAAAATCAAATTCATTAAGAATGTTTGCAAATCATTCCGTAATGATGGTGGTGAAGTTATCAACGTGCTTCACAAGGTTCAGGGTGAGTACGGCTACCTCTCAGCAGAAGTTCAGGAACTTGTCGCTAAGGAGTTAAACATCCCTGTATCAAGAGTTTACGGTATCGTTTCATTCTATTCGTTCTTCACCATGACTCCAAAGGGCAAGCACCCGATTTCAGTTTGCTTGGGTACAGCCTGCTACGTGCGTGGTGCTGAGAAGGTTTTGGATGAGTTGAAACGTCAGCTCGGCGTTGAAGTCGGTGGCACAACACCTGACGGAAAGTTCTCATTGAACTGCCTCCGTTGCGTGGGCGCCTGCGGTCTTGCTCCAGTCGCTATGATTGGTGACAAGGTCTACGGCCGTTTGACACCTGACAAAGTCAAAGAAGTTTTGGCTGAGTACAACGATTAATAGGGAATACCTTATTAATATAAATAGAGACGTCACAATGTGGCGTCTCTATTCTTTTATCTGTTATCTAATATCTTTTATCTCCTTACGTTTACTTTCTGTGTTGTCAGGCCATTTGCAGTCTCAACTCTAATCATGTAAATTCCTTCTCCAAAACCGCTCAAATCAATGGTTGTATTGTCGGTTGCAGTTGTCTCAAGAACTTTCTGACCTAAAACGTTCATCACGCTGATGGTCATCTCGCCGTTTCCTTCAATGTTGAGAATTCCGTTTGTCGGGTTAGGGTAGAGGCTGGCGTTGCTGGCACTGATTTCTGTAACATTGGTGTGTTCGCAGTCGTTGTTGTATGTCAGGAAAACACCATCGCTGTGCTCGCCTGAGGTGTAAAGAACTTCGTCGTTAGCGTTCTTGATGATGAAATGGCACTCATAGTCGGTGTCGTATTGCTCTGAGGTGTGATACCAGCCGTGGTTCCAAATGAAGTTGAGATTGCCCTTCAAAAGCGGCATCACCACTGTTTGGGCCGAGCCTTCTGTCATGGTGACAGCACCAATACGCTGTCCGTCTTCAGTTGTCACGCTGATGCAGGCGCCTTTCCAGCCGTCGCCGCCATCATCGGTGAGCTCGAAAGTTATGTCGCATTTGTCGCCAACGAGAATCTGAGCGTATGCTTTGCGGTTGAAACCGAATTCGTTTTCAGCAATAATAGAATATTGGTAAAGTCCTTCTTCGAGATTTTCATCGACGAAATCCATCCTTTGACCTTTAGAACCTTCTGTAGTAAAGATAAGCTCTCCGTTGCGATAAACATTGACTATAAAGCTTGTAAGAGGCTCGCCGTTGAGGTTGTTTTCTGGGTTAGTCCAGTTGATTGTCACACTTGTCATGTCTTCATTTTCAACCACTTCGAAATCGGTGATGTTTTCAGGACGATTCATATATTCCGGTGAGTCTGGGATGATATGTCCCGTGAAGCCATTCATTGAGTTGAAAGCGTATTTTGTGGTGTTGAGTGCTCCGACTGGGCACCATGCATCGTCTTTGCCGCTCCATCCCCAGTTGAAATGGAAATAGTCGTTCTCGTCGTAGCCGTCGCACACGAAGGCGTGACCACCGGCACCACCGTCGTCCTGACCGCTATAATATAAAGGTATACCTTCGTCGAGACCACCGTCTTTCAGCATCTGTGTCCATTCCTCATTGGAGTAGCCAGGGCCCCACCAGCCACCGCCATAGTTGGTGATGTGGTCATCGCAAGAATATCCGAAATAGGTGCGTAACGCTGGAGGCACGTCGCCAGAATAAGCACCGCTGCCGTCGGGACCGTATATCATTTCCACCGCAATGCCGCAATGATGCAGGAGTTGCGCAATATAAAAATAATCTTCCTCGGTGCTCAGCGAGTCGAGGTCGTTAGGCATCAATTCAAAATGATACTCAGTCTCACCAAAGTTGGCAGTTTGTTGCGGATAACCACCAGGATAATAAGAATACGAACCTTCTCCCTGTGCCGGGTAGTCCCAGAATTTCATCACCTGTCCCATTGCTGTGGCGACGCATCCGGCATAAACGTAACCGCCATTGCCATCAGGATCTTCAGGACATTGGCTGTTGTATGGGAAGTTCTGGTGCCATGTTGTTTGAAGGAGTGGACCTACAACAGCGCGATTGCCCCTACCTTGATTAATTATACCATTTTTCGACACTGATTCCCATTCTGCAACGATATCGGCTGTAGCTTCAATGTTATGCTCTCTAACGTATTGAATTTCTTCACAAAAACTGTTGAGCGTAAAGCTGAAACCATCCGAAACACTGTTAGCATCGAAGTTTCCTGTGGTGGAATATGCCAAGATAGGCTTCACGCGGTCGTCGCCGGCGATGATTACAAAACCATTGTTGTTCGGTGCGTTAAATACATAATAATCAACGGCGTCACGTGTCGCTGAGGTATAAGCAAGGTTAAGCTGGATGTCGCTCTTGAGTGCTTTAGCCCTCAAAAAACGGTTTCCTATCTGCTGAGCGCGCTGTGCGTCGACAGGACCTGCAAACAATTGACCCATAGAAAAGGCCAAAATAGCAATGAATAATAGAATTTTTTTCATTTTATTTGAATTAAGTTAATTATGGTTAAGGCTGCAAAGATATAAAAAAAACTTGAAGCCACAGCTGTGGCTTCAAGTTTTTATAAATAATGCTAATTGTTATCTTCTGATGTTCACTTTTTCTGTCATTGTACCATTCGCTGTCTCAATTCGTATCATATATATTCCTGCTCCGAAGCCGCTCAAATCAAGGGTGGCGTTGTCAGTGACGCTCATTTCCATTACTTTCTGGCCGAGCACGTTCATAACGCTGATGTTCATTGCGCCGTTTCCTTCAATATTGATAACTCCGTTAGTCGGGTTAGGGTAGAGGCGGATATTGCTAACGCTGACTTCTTCAACAGATACGTTCTCGCAGTCGTTGTTGTATGTCAGGAAGACGCCGTCGCTGTGCTCGCCTGAGGTGAAAAGAATCTCATCGTCAGCGTTCTTGATGACGAAAGCGCACTCATAGTCGGTGTCGTATTGTTCTGAGGTGTGATACCAGCCGTGGTTCCAGATGAAGTTGAGATCGCCCTTCAAGAGTGGCATCACAATGGTCTGTGCCGAACCTTCCTCCATCGTCACTTTAGCAATGCGCTGTCCTTTCTCGTCTGTTACGCTGATGCAAGCGCCTTTCCAGCCGTCGCCTCCCTCATCGGTGAGTTCGAAGGTGATATCGCATTTGTCGCCCACAAGAATTGTTGCGTATGCTTTGCGGCTGAAACCGTATTCATTCTCTGCAATAATTGAATATTGGTAAAGACCTTCTTCGAGATCTAAGTCATTGATATCCATTCTGTCGCCTTTGACACCTTCTGTCTGGAAAATGATGTTTCCATTGCGATAGACATAAACGTTGAAATCACCCAGTGGCTCGCCATTGAGGTTGTTTTCAGGGTTAGTCCATGTGATGCTGACACTTGTCATGTCTTCATTCTCAATCACTTCAAAATCGGTGATGTTTTCAGGACGTTGATAATAATCGTCGCCCTGTGGCTGAATGTGTCCGATGAATCCGTTCGAGTCGTTGAAGGCATATTTTGTGGTGTTGAGTGCACCGATAGGGCACCATGCGTCGTCGCGGCCGCTCCAGCCCCAGTTGAAGTGGAAATAGTCGTTCTCGTCGTAGCCGTCGCACACGAAAGCGTGACCGCCAGCTCCGTTGTCGTCGGAACCGCTATAATACAAAGGCATTCCTTCATCAAGACCACCGTCTTTAAGCATCTGAGTCCATTGTTCGATGGTGTAGAAATTGAATCCCCAGAAGCTGAGTGTCTCCATATCATCACAAGAATATTTGAAATAGTTGTTTAATGCGGTTACCACATCTTGTGAGTAGGCGCCGCTGCCGTGACCGCTGTACTGCATATCAACTGAGATGCCGCAATGGTGCAGGAATTGTGCGATGTAGAAATAATCCTCCTCGGTGCTTAACGAGTCGAGGTCGTTAGGCATGAGTTCAAAATGGTATTCTGTCTCGCCGAAGTTGGCGGTTTGCTGAGCATAGCCGCTTGGATTATATGTGTGCGAACCTGTTCCTTGTGCCGGCCAGTTCCAGAATTTCATCACCTGACCCATAGCTGTGGCAACGCAACCGGCATAAACACGGCCTCCGCTGCCTTCTTCGTCTTCAGGGCACTGGCTGTTGTAAGGCCAGTTCTGATTCCAGATGGTAGGGCAGAGTGGACCTACAACTGCGCGACTCTTTCTCTCCTTATTAATATAGCCTGTCTCGGCTACCGATTGCCACTCGGCTGTGATGTCGTCGGTAGCTGCTATGTTGTGTTCTCTAATGTATTGAATCTCATGGCTGAAGCTATTCAGTGTGAATTCAAAACCATCGGCGATGTCGCTCGGGTTGAATGTGCCGCTTGTTGAATAAGCAAGAATCGGTTTCACGCGGTCGTCGCCTGCCACGATGACGAATCCGTAGCCACCGTCAACGTTAAATGCGTAATAATCAACGGCATCGCGTGTTGCTGAGGTGTAAACGAGGTTGAGCTGTATATCGCTCTTGAGTGCTTTTGTGCTCAAAAAACGATTTCCTATCTGCTGGGCACGTTGCGCGTCAACAGGACCTGCAAACATTTTGCCAATGGTTAAAGCAAAAATTGCAATGATTAATAGAGTTTTTTTCATTTTATTTGTGTTAAATTGTTAATATTCATTTGTTTTAGTTTGCAAAGGTAAATATTTTTTCGTATCTTTGCACCATTAAATTGATTAAACATGAAAAAATGTTTTCTGACGTTAGTCGCAATTTTTATTTGTTTGACAGGTTTTTCAGCCAACCCTGAAGGAAAAATCAAGATAAACATTATTTTAAAGGTGCAATCTGATGCTGCTGAGCTAAACCGTATGGCAGATGCTTTTTCAACGAAGGTTGAGCGCCGTTTGTTTGTTGTGAATTCCCTGAAACGTCAGGCGGAAGAGTCGCAAGCTGATTTGTTGAATTATCTCAATGAAATGGAAATCAATGGTTTGGTGGAAGAAATCAGGCCGTTGTGGATTGTTAATTCAGTGAGTTGTTATGCCGATGAGCTGTTGTTGGATAAGATTTCGCAACGCGACGATGTCTTGGCTGTCTATCATGTTAAAGAATATCAATTGCCTGAGGATGAAAGCGTTGCGATTCCTGCAGAACGTGGCAACAGTCGTGAGATTGCAGAGAATGTCACTATGGTGAATGCGCATCTGGTGTGGGAGCTTGGCTACACAGGCGAGGATGTCCTGGTAGGGCTCATCGATACTGGGGTGAGGCTCACACATGCCGATTTGCAGGGACGTTTTTGGGACGGCGGAGCGGAATATCCTCACCACGGATATGATTTTGCAAGTCATGACAACGACCCTACCGACGAGAACGGCCACGGCACACATGTCGCCGGAACTATCTGTGGCACAGGCGTTTCCGGCACTCAGACAGGTGTCGCGCCTGGAGCAAAAGTTATGGTTTTGAAGGTTTTTAATTCAGGTGCACAGTCCGATGGGACGATTTTGGTTGAGGCTATGCAGTTTGCTTTGGAACATGGCGCCGATTTGCTGAATATGTCGTTGGGCTGGCCTAATCCGGAATCGGGAGTGAAGTTAATGTACCGTCAGGCATGCGAAAACACCCTTGCTGCTGGCATCGTGGCATCTGTCTGCGCTGGTAACATACGCCACATGCAGTCGATGGTACCTGTACCTTATAATATATATTCTCCTGGCGATTGCCCTCCACCTTATCTGCATGATGACCAAATGGTTAACGCAGGCGGTACTAGCTGTGTGATAAGCGTCGGCGCTGTCGATTTCAATGATGAGATAACATATTTTTCGTCGGAAGGACCGTCGACATGGACAGATGTGGCGCTTTATAACGATTATCCATACACTTCAGGAAGTACTACCGAAATCGGGCTGATTCGTCCTGATGTGTGCGCTCCTGGCTTGAATATCAAGTCGTTGGATTTCAATAGTGACACAGGCTACACCTTGATGGATGGCACTTCGATGGCGACACCATGCGTGGCTGGAACCATAGCTCTGATGCTGTCGAAAAATCCAGAGCTGACTCCAGTTCAGATTGATGAAATACTTGAACGTACTGCCATTTCGGCTTCAGAACATAAAAACAACGATTACGGCTCAGGTCGCATCGACGCACTGGCAGCCGTAAATGCCGTCAATGGCGATGGAATTGATGAAATAAATGACGAAGATTTGGTTATTTATCCTAATCCCTCCAAAGGAATCCTATTTGTAAAGACGTGCCATGGCGCGTCTCTACAATCGGAATACCGCATCATCAACATCCTTGGCGAAACCATTTCATCAGGAAAAATATCATCTGAAACTCAAAAAGTTGACGTTTCCAATCTTCCAGACGGCATTTATCTGCTGAAAATTCATGATAAATTCCTGAAATTTGTTATTGAAAAATAATGTAAAAGATAAAAGAAAATGTGATATTTTTGTGGTATGAATATCACATTAAAAGAAGTCGCGACAAGGAAGGAGCTGAAGGATTTCGTTCATTTCCCGAATGAGTTATACAAAGATAACCCTTATTACGTGCCGCAGATTGAGTCGATGGACCGCGACACGCTCGATCCAAAGAAAAATCATGCTTTCGAGGTGTGTGAAGGCAAATGTTGGCTTGCATATAACGAGAATGGCAAGATAGTAGGACGAGTGGCTGGCATTATCAACCATCGTTACAATGAGAAAGTAGGAGAGAAGATCTGTCGGTTTGGTTTTATAGATTTCATTGATAATCAGGAGGTTTCAAAGGTGCTGATGAACGCTGTGAAGCGTTATGCCAAAGAGAAAGACATGACCATGGTGAGCGGTCCTACGGGCTTCCTCGAGTTCGACGCAGCAGGCATTCTTGTAGAAGGTTTCGACCAGATTCCGACGGCTTACGGCAAATACAATGCCCCTTATTACGAACAGCATCTTCTTCAGTTGGGTTACAAAAAAGAAGTCGATTTTGTGGAGTACCGAATCCTTGTACCTGATGTAATTCCTGAGCGTTACGCGCGTTTTGCAGAGGTGGTGGCTGAGAAAAATGAACTCCATCAGGCAGTGTTACATAAGCGCTCCGACGTTGACCCTTATCTCGATGGCGTGTTCGCCTGCATGAACGCGGCATACTCAAAACTTCACGATTTCTCTGAGCTTACTCCAGGCCAGTGTGACGATCTCAAAAAACAGTTTCTTAGCAATATCAACGTGGATTTTGTCTCGATAGTGCTCGACAAAACCGAGAAAGTGGTGGCTTTCGGTGTGGGTCTGCCGTCGCTCTCACTGGCGATGCAGAAGGCAAAGGGGCACCTTTTCCCATTCGGATTTATCCATATTTTAAAGGCATTGAAGAAAAACGACACCATAGACTTATTGCTTATCGCAATCGATGACGAGTATCAGAACAAAGGCATCAACGCTATGATTTTCGACAAATTTGCGCAGGGTATCACTAAAAACGGCATCAAATACATCGAATCGACACGCGAGTTGGAGAATAACACCACAGTCCGAAATCTCTGGGGACGTTTCGAGCACACTTTGCATAAAAGAGCGAGAGTTTACAATAAATCAATAAATTGAAAATTTTTTGTTTTTATATTAAAAAATCCCTAATTTTGTAGTTCGTTTTGGACGTAATTTTAGGGATTTAATTTAAAATTTATATATTATGTATCTGATAGTCAATAAGAAAGAATTAGCACAGGACACCTTTATGATGGAAATCGAGGCTCCGCGTCTCTCGAGAGCGGCTCTTCCAGGGCAGTTCCTGATTATTAAAATGACAGAAAAAGCTGAGCGTATCCCGCTCACAATCAGCGACAACGACCCTTGGAACGGCACTGTGACGATTGTCTTCAAGGCTATTGGAAAATCAACACAAGAGATGGCAAAATACAACGTCGGCGACACATTCCTCGATGTTGTTGGTCCTCTCGGACGTCCATCGGAGTTCATTCACATGTCGTATGAGGAACGTAAGACCAAACGTTACGTCTTCATCGGCGGCGGCGTGGGTATCGCACCTATCTTCCCGCAGGTGAAATGGTTGTATCACAATGGCGTGAAAGCCGATGTCATCATCGGAGCACGTACTCACAGCCTCCTCGTTTACGAAGATGAGCTCTCTTCAATGTCGAATCTTTACGTAACAACAGATGACGGCACTTCAGAATATAAAGGTCTCGTTACCGATATGCTGCAACGTCTTGTAGATCAAGGAAATCACTATGACGAATGTATCGCCATCGGTCCTATGATCATGATGAAGTTTGTGTGCCAGCTTGCGCAGAAACTCAACATCAAGTGCACCGTGTCAATGAACGCCTTGATGGTCGACGGAACAGGTATGTGTGGCGCTTGCCGTATCAGCGTGGGCGGACAGACCAAGTTCACCTGCGTCGACGGTCCAGAATTCGACGGTGCAAAGGTCGACTTCGCTGAAGCTATGAAACGTCAGTCGATGTACAACAACGTGGTCGAGCACAAACAGCTTGAAAACGAAGAGAAAGCGGAGAATCATAAGTGCCATATAGGCGGAATCCTTGATGAGCCACGCGACAAGAAACATCGTGTGAAAATCACTGAACAGGATCCGCTCATGCGCGCTCATAACTTCGATGAGGTGTGTCTCGGTTACACAGCAGAAGAAGCCATCGTGGAGGCACAACGTTGCTTGAATTGCGGTCGTCCTCAATGTGTTACAGGTTGCCCAGTTAATATTAACATTCCTGGATTTGTTAAGAAAGTGGCAGAAGGCGACTTCCTCGCAGCTGCTCAGATTATCGACGAAGACTCAGCATTGCCGGCAGTTTGCGGTCGTGTGTGTCCACAGGAGACACAGTGCGAAGGCAAGTGCGTGATGGGCGTGAAGTTCGAACCTATTGCCATCGGCAAACTGGAGCGTTTCGTGGGCGACTGGTCACGTGAAAATAACATCAACCTTACCAAACCGATTAAGAAAAACGGTAAACGTGTGGCTGTTGTCGGTTCAGGTCCTTCAGGCTTGACATGCGCCAAGGAACTCCTCGTGCGTGGCTACGATGTCACTGTTTTCGAGGCATTGCATGAATTCGGCGGCGTATTGGCTTACGGTATTCCTTCGTTCCGTCTGCCGAAAGAGACTGTCGTTCGTCACGAGGTCGAAAATGTGATGCGTCTCGGCGGTCATTTCTTCAAAGACGTGGTCATCGGACGTACAGCATCCATCGAATCTCTCATGAAAGATGAGCACTTCGACGCAGTGTTTATCGGCTCAGGTGCCGGTCTGCCGAAGTTTATGAACATCCCGGGCGAGAACCTATGCGGTGTCGTCTCGGCTAACGAGTTCTTGACAAGAAATAACTTACTCTTCGCATATAAAGAAGGCTTCGAAACACCAAACTACGTTGGTAAGAAGGTGGCTGTTGTCGGTGGTGGTAACGTCGCTATGGACGCTGCCCGTACTGCCTTACGTCTCGGTGCCGACGTGCATATCGTGTATCGTCGTTCGGAGGCTGAGCTTCCAGCACGTGCCGAAGAGGTGCATCACGCCAAGGAAGAAGGCATCCAGTTCGACCTTCTCTGCAATCCTGTTGAGATTCTCGGTAACGAAGAAGGCTGGGTCAATGGCATGAAGTGCGTGAGAATGGGCCTCGGTGAGCCTGACGCATCAGGTCGTCGTCGTCCAGTTGAGATTAAAGGCTCGGAGTTCGTTCTCGATGTCGATATGGTAATTATGGCACTCGGTACATCGCCTAACCCGTTGATTTTCAGAACGACACCAGGTTTGAATGCCGACAAGCACGGATGTATCCTCGCAAACGAAAACGGTCGCACAACACGTAACGGAGTGTTCGCAGGCGGTGATGCCGTCAGCGGCGCTGCAACAGTTATCTTGGCAATGGGCGCTGGTAAGAAAGCAGCCAAAGCAATTGATGAATATCTGCATAATGAAATGATGTAATATGAAAAAGATTTTTGTAACTATTTTATTATCAATATTTTGTATTGCAGGCTTAGCCCAAACAATGGATAAAGTCAATGTGGCGGGAAGCCCTGATGGCGACTTTGTTCAGGAAAACAACGGCGTGAAAGTTAACGGTAAAGTGCTCGATGGTAAAAAGTCGGGCACTTGGACCGAGACCTATGCTAATACTGAGGTTCCTCATTTTATAATTCAATACGTCGAAAACAACAGAGACGGCTTGTATCTTGAATTTGACAAACAGGGTGCTATCATCAAAAAAGTTGAATATAAAAACAACTTGATGGATGGCACTTCTCTCAAGTTTAAGAACGCTGTTTTGATGGAACGCATTGGTTATAAGGAAGGTAAGAAAAACGGCGAGTCGACGTTATATTATGACAAAGGTACCGTGATGGAAACATCGAACTTCAAGGACGGTCAGCGTGATGGCGTGACGATGTGGTATGCCAACAAAGACAAGACCCAAGGTGAGATGGTCGCCATGTATACCTATAAAGAAGGAAAATTTGAGGGCGTTCAGGAAACCTATTATGAAAATGGCGCTGTAAAAACAAGGAAGATGTTTGTAAACAACGTCCAAGATGGTCCAGTCTACGAGTTTTATGAAGACGGCAGCCTGAAAACTGAAGCCAACTTCAAAAACGGCGAACAGAAAGGAAAGACGAAAGAATATCCTCAAGGTAAAAAATTCTTAAAAAATTAGCTTCGGCTAATTTTTTTTTGTATTTTTGCAATCGATTTCAGGTGCCTGAAGAAGGCCCAACAGGGAATCGGGTGAGAACCCCGGACAGTTCCCGCTGCTGTAAACTCTTGCAGCGCCTGCAGATGTCACTGTTTATCCCATATAAACGGGAAGACGCCGGCGTAAGGAGTGAGTCAGAAGACCTGCCTGAAATCGAAGACATTTGAGACTTTCGGGATAAGAGTCGGTCGAAATTCAGAGTAAAATGAAGAAATTGTGTGTATTGCTGTTTCTTTTAGTTTCCTATGCTGCTATGGCTCAGGATACTATCGTTTTGCAATCTGTCGAGGTCAGTGCCGCTGCGATTCGTCAGAATCAGGCGGAAGCCGCGATGGAACGCAAAATGGATACCGCTCTGCTGAAACGTCTCAACACAATCACAATGTCGCAGCTGCTCATCCAGCACAGCCCCGTCTTTATCAAGACGTACGGTCCAGGTGGAGTGGCGACGGCATCGTTCAGAGGCACCACCGCGAGCCACACCCTCGTGTTGTGGAACGGATTCCAAATCAACGCGCCTACACTCGGACAGGTCGACTTCAGCACCATTCCGGTGTTCATGACCGAACAGGTGGCATTGAAGTGGGGTAGTGGCACGTCGGCCAACAGCGGAGGCCTTGGTGGAACGGTCAACATCGAGAACACTCAGCATTTCGGGGAGGGACTAATCCTCGATCTGAAACAGACATACGGCAGTTTCAATTCCTTCGGCTCTTATATTACTGCCGGTTATTCATGGGCGAGTCACCTGGTGCGTGTGAAAGCATACCGTACTTCGAGCGACAACGACTTCGAGTACATCAACCATGCCGACATATCGCATCAGGTGATGAAGCAAAAAAACGGCGAGTTCGTCGACTACGGACTTATGCCGGAATATCAGTGGAGATTTCGTAATTCGTTGATAACCATCGTGTCGTGGAACCAATGGAGCGACCGTAACTGCCCGCAAATTATGACGAATTTGAGCAATAGCGACAGGACCAAGGAATATACCGAAAACGGCTATTCGCGCAACTTTATCTCATATAAGACATATTGGGAATCGGGTAAAATCGAGGTGAAATCGGCATATTTCTACGAGAAACAGCATTATTATCTGAAGACTTACACCAATATCGGCACACCAGTGAATGATGTCAATTCAAAAAACGATGCCAACGTGTTTCATCAAATCGTCGACTTGAATCAGGATGTATATAAGTCGTGGAAACTCAATGCAAAAGTGCAGTATGACTATGAACAGGTTATGTCAAACAACTACGATAATTCGAAAAATTCTGACAGACATAATTTGTCGTTTTATGCCGCTTTGATGGGTAAGTTGTTGAAACCTATTGATTTGCGTTTTACTTTGCGTAACGATTTGGTCAACTGGGTGTCGGCCGGTTTCTTCCCGACAGCGACTATCTCGTACAGCTGCATCTATCTTAAAGGATTGAAAATCAATGCGGGATATAGTCATAACTACAGGAATCCGAGTTTGAACGATCTCTATTGGTATCCGGGAGGAAATGTCGATTTAAAGCCTGAAAAAGGTCGTACACTCGATGGAAATCTCATGTATTCAAGGAAATTCGGACGTTTTTCGATTGATAGTCAGTTGGGAGCGTATTATTCTCAGGTTGAGGATTGGATTCAGTGGGTTCCGTCGTCATGGAGATATTGGGTGCCTGAAAATGTGGCAACGGTGACATCATACGGAGCTGAACTGCATCTGAAATTGAATTATTTCATCAATAATTGGAATTTCTCGGCATCAGGCAACTATGTCTATAGCCGCACCACCGACAATGAGAACGGTTTGCAATTGATTTACATACCTGTACATCATGCTAATGCATACGTCGAAGTGAGATGGAGAACGTGGAATATGAATTATACGATGGAGTATACGGGAAGGCGCAAGACCCAGATGGATACAAACGAGACGCTTGCGGGAAGACTGAACCCTTACACTTTGCATCACGTTGCACTATCAAAACAGATTAGGAAATTTAATGTTGAGTTTAGGGTAAATAATATCACAAATGTTGATTATCAGGCAGTTTTGTGGCGACCGATGCCTGGAAGAAGCTATGAAATAGGTTTAAACTATAAATTTTAAGTTATGAAAAAGAAGTATTTGTTTTTTGTTTTATTTTTGGCAGCAGCGTTGTTTGCATGCGATAAAAAAGACGATGTCCAGCCTTATGTGCCTCCAATCAATCCTGTTCAGGGAATGTTTGTCTTGAATGAAGGTACGTTTATGTACGCTAACTCGTCGCTTTCATATTTTGATATGGAAACGAACACTGTTGAAAACGATTTATTCTATAGAGTTAACGGAATACCGCTTGGCGATGTGGCACAGTCGTTGACAAAGATTGGCGATGACTTGTATATTGTGGTCAATAATAGCAATTATATTTATAAGGTAGATGCAAAAAGCATTGAATATAAAGCTAAAATAGAAGGTTTCGCTTCTCCTCGCTATATGCTTCCTATTGACGACAGCAAGGTATACGTCTCGGATTTGGAGTCGCCAGGTCTTTATGTGTTGAATCTCAATACTATGGAAAATAGTTTTATTGAAACTGGCAGCGCAACAGAAGTTATGGAGAAGATAGGTGATGAGGTTTTTGTTTCTAACTGGTCGAGTTATTATGTTGCAGGTTCTTCAAATCACACCATCCAAGTCATTGATTGTGTGAACGATGAATATGTCGCTGATATTGAGGTGGCTCCAGAGCCGAATGCCATGGTTGTCGACAAAAACAACCACATCTGGGTTTCATGCAGTGGCGGTTATGAACCGCCTTGCGCACCTGCAATCATCTGCATAGACCCTGCGACACGTACGGTGATTCAGCGTTTTGATCTTCCGGAAGGCAGCTATCCAGATGGCATGTCAATCGATGGGGCAGGAGAAAACCTCTATTTTTTGAATGGTGGATATAACAGTTTGAGCGTATATAAGCTGAATGTCGATGACCCGCAACTGCCTGATACAGCGTTCATTGCGTCAGAAGGAAGATGGTTTTATAACTTGACGGTGCATCCGCAGAATGGCGACATTTACGTTACGGAAGCTAAACCTACGTCAAATGGTAATCTGTTACGTTACACATCCGACGGAACGCTTGTCGGTACTTATGAAGTCGGAATGTTTCCGAGCTATATGCTTTTCAATTAATATAATCCTAATTTGCTCGAGAACCACTCTTCCAAGGGGTGGTTCTCTTTTTTTTTATGTTCTAGCTCTGCGAGATCCGTTTGCTTTAGCGAACAAAATCCTTTGTAAGTTTTGTGAAAGAACAATTTCTGCGTTTTCTGCGATATCTGCGAGAGAATAAAAAATTTTTTGTATTTTTGTAGCTTGTATTTAAAACATCCTGTAATGTACAAAAAAGGTCTTTCCTCAATCACGAAAAAGCTAATAATGGCTATCACCGGCGGCGCTCTGGTGCTATTTTTGCTGTTTCACGGCTCGATGAATCTCGTCTCCATCATTTCTGAAGACGGCTACCGTTGGATCTGCGAATTTCTTGGTGCCAACTGGTACGCTATCATCGGCACAATGGGTCTCGCCGTTATGGTGGTCTTGCATCTCATCTATGCCTTCATTCTTTCTTATCAGAATTTCAAGGCACGCGGTCGTCAGCGTTATGCTGTCAACGAACGTCCTGAAGGCGTGTCGTGGGCGTCGAAAAACATGCTCGCTCTCGGCGCTTTCATATTGTTCGGACTGTGTTTCCATCTCTATGATTTCTGGTCGAAGATGCAACTAGCCGAGATCAAAGGCGGTGCACCAGTCGACGGCATCGACCAGATAAAATTCATCTTCTCGCACAATTATTTCAGCGTTATGTATTTGCTTTGGCTTGTCGCGATATGGTTCCATCTCTCGCACGGAATCGCCAGCGTGATGCAGTCAATCGGCTGGAACAACCACGTTTGGCAAAATCGTATCGAGTTTCTTGGCAAATTATTCGCCATCATCATAGTGCTATTGTTCGTCACAGTCGTAATATATTACTGGTTAATCGTATAGTTGTCATTTCGAGCTTGTCGAGAAATCCTTTTTAATATGTAACTCCAAATTTCAAATTTCAAGAAAATGGAACTGAATTCGAAGATACCATCTGGTCCTTTGTCCGAAAAATGGACTAAATATAAAACCGAGCAACAACTAGTTAACCCGGCTAATAAGCGTAAACTCGACATCATCGTCATCGGAACAGGCTTGGCAGGCGCTTCAGCCGCTGCTTCTTTTGGCGAGATGGGCTTCAACGTAAAGGTGTTCTGCATCCAGGACAGTCCGCGTCGCGCTCACAGCATCGCGGCACAAGGCGGCATCAACGCGGCTAAAAACTATCCTAACGACGGCGACAGCGTCCAGCGTTTGTTCAACGATACCATCAAAGGTGGCGACTATCGTGCTCGTGAAGCTAATGTTTATCGTCTTGCGGAAGTCAGCAATAGCATTATAGATCAATGTGTTGCACAAGGAGTGCCGTTTGCCCGCGACTATAGCGGACTTTTGGCAAACCGTTCGTTTGGCGGCGCTCAAGTGTCGAGGACGTTTTACGCTAAAGGTCAGACAGGACAGCAGCTTTTGCTTGGCGCATACGGTGCTTTGAGCAAAGAAATAGAGAAGGGTACGGTGAAAATGTACGCTCGCCGTGAGATGATGGATGTTGTCATTGTCGACGGCCGTGCACGTGGCGTTATCGTGCGAAACCTTGTCACAGGCGAGCTGGAGCGTTACTCCGCTCATGCCGTTGTTATAGCTTCTGGTGGCTACGGACGTGTGTTTTTCCTCTCGACAAACGCAATGTCGTCGAACGGATCCGCCATCTGGCAGTGCTACAAAAAAGGCGCATGCATGGCAAATCCTTGCTTTACACAGATTCACCCGACATGTATCCCGGTTCACGGCGACTACCAGTCTAAACTGACGCTGATGAGCGAGTCGCTGCGTAACGACGGTCGTATCTGGGTTCCGAAAGACGCTGAGAAAGCTCGTCTTCTCCGTGAAGGCAAGATCAAAGCCACCGACATCCCAGAAGAGGAGCGTGACTACTACCTCGAACGTCGCTATCCTTCGTTCGGAAACCTCGTGCCTCGTGACGTGGCATCACGTGCAGCTAAAGAACGTTGCGATGCTGGATTTGGCGTTAACAACACCGGTCGTGCAGTGTATCTCGATTTCAAAGAAGCTATTCAACGTCTTGGACGTCAAGCAGTTGAAGAGAAATACGGCAATCTTTTCGAGATGTATGAACGCATCGTCGACGAGAATCCTTACGTCACACCGATGATGATTTATCCTGCGGTTCACTACACCATGGGCGGTCTCTGGGTCGATTACGAACTCCAGACTACCGTTAAAGGTCTGTTCGCAGCTGGTGAGGCTAATTTCTCCGACCACGGAGCCAACCGTCTCGGCGCTTCTGCATTGATGCAGGGACTTTCCGACGGCTATTTCGTGCTTCCATACACCATGCAAAACTATCTCGCCGACCAGATTAACGAAAAACCGTTATCGACAAATCTTCCACAATTTGAGGAAGCGGAAAACGCTGTGCGTCAGAAGATTACAAAGGTTTTGTCCATAAATGGCGATACAACAACTGACAATTTCCACAAACGTTTGGGACGAATTATGTGGGAAAAAGTCGGCATGTCGCGCACTGAACAGAGCCTCAAGGAAGCCATCGAGGAAATCAAAGCCTTGAGAGCGGAATTTTGGCAAAAAGTCAAGGTGCCGAACATCGAAGGCATGAACACCGAGCTTGAAAAAGCCCTGAGAGTCGCCGATTTTCTCGAGATGGGCGAACTTATCGCACGCGATGCTTTGATGCGTAACGAATCATGCGGCGGTCATTTCCGTGCCGAGTATCAAACTCCTGATGGCGAAGCTCTTCGTGACGACGAGCACTATGCTTTCGTCGCCGCCTATGAGTTCCAAGGTGTTGATAATGAGCCTGTTCTTCACAAAGAAGAGCTCAAATTTGAAAATGTCGAACTGAAACAAAGAAACTACAAATAATGAACATCACGTTAAAAATCTGGCGTCAGCACAATGCTTCTTCTAAAGGACAATTAGTTGAATATCAATTAAATAATGTCCCTGCAGAAGCGTCATTCCTCGAGATGCTCGACATCCTCAACGAGCAGCTTGTCTTGAAAGGCGAAGATCCTGTCGCTTTTGATCACGACTGTCGCGAGGGCATCTGCGGCGCCTGCGGATTATATATCAACGGTCATCCTCACGGACGTTTCAAAAATACCACGACTTGTCAGCTGCACATGCGTAAGTTCACGGATGGTGAAACTATCACTGTGGAGCCTTGGCGCTCGGAGGCATTCCCGATTATCAAGGATTTGATGGTCGACCGTTCGGCTCTCGACAAACTCATTCAGGCTGGCGGTTACATCTCAGTACACACTGGTGGCGTCCCTGATGCCAATGCCATTCCGATTAACAAGCATAACGCTGATTTGGCAATGGATGCTGCTTCTTGCATCGGTTGCGGCGCTTGCGTGGCAGCATGCAAAAACGGCAGCGCGATGCTGTTCGTGGGCGCAAAAGTGTCGCAGTTCGCACTTCTGCCACAAGGTCAGGTTGAAGCAGCCGACCGTGTCCAAAAGATGGTGGCACGCATGGATGAACTCGGCTTCGGAAGTTGCTCGAACACTTACGCTTGCCAGGCTGAATGCCCTAAAGGAATATCTGTCACCAACATCGCAAGAATGAATCGTCAGTTTTTGGCGGCAAAAATTGCTGAACCTCTGAAATAATCAATTTTTCTGCGTTATCTGCGATTTCTGCGTGAGAATTTAAAATATATTAGATTTTTTGTATCTTTGCAAAAATTAACGAAGTGAAAATAGCCGTAAATACTCGTTTGCTGTTGAAAGACAAGCTCGAAGGCATCGGTTGGGTGGCCTGCGAGACGCTGAGTCGTATCGTGAAAGCACATCCTGACGACGAGTTTTATTTCCTCTTCGACCGCAAGCCGGATCCGAAGTTCATTTTCGCTGAAAACGTTAAACCTGTCGTGCTTTTCCCACAGGCGAGACACCCGTTTTTATATATCATTTACTTTGAAATAGCAGTCCGTCGCGCTCTCCGTAAGATAAAGCCGGATGTCTATTTGTCAACAGACGCGTATCTTAGCTTGGGCTCAAAGATACCGCAAATAGCTGTGTTTCATGACATTAACTTTGAGCATTTCCCGCATGATTTCCCGAGATTGGCACTTTGGCATTATAAGAAATTCTTCCCGAAATTTGCACGTAAAGCAAAGAAAATCATAACGGTTTCGGAGTTTTCAAAGCAGGATATCATTGAGAAATATTGCGTTGAACCTGAGAAGATAAACGTAGTTTACAACGGAGCCAATGAGGGTTTTAAACCTTTGTCTGAAGATGAGAAAGTTATAATCAGAAATCAGTATGCTGCTGGTTATCAATATTTTATGTTCGTTGGCTCGTTGCATCCACGAAAGAATCTGGCGAGGTTATTCCCGGCATATGATTTGTTCAAGGAACGCACAGGTTCCGACGTTAAGTTGTTGATAGTGGGGGAGAAGCGTTGGTGGACCGAGCCGATTCAGAAGGCTTACGAGGCAATGATACATAAGGATGACGTGGTGTTTGTCGGACATCTTCAGATGAGCGAGTTGCATCGTGTTACCGCAGCGGCATTGGCCTCGGTGTATGTTTCTTATTTCGAAGGCTTCGGCATCCCGATAGTGGAGGCGTACAAATGCGACGTGCCTGTTATTACTTCAAATGTCACGTCAATGCCAGAAGTAGCTGGCGATGCCGCACTTCTTGTCGACCCGTTCGACATCGAGTCAATCTCAAGCGCATTGGAGCTGGTGATGGATGAAAACGTCCGTAACTCATTGATAGAGAAAGGACGCATCCGCCGAAACGATTTCTCGTGGGACAAAGCTGCTGAAGGCTGGTGGAATGTTATTGTTAACAATTAAAAACTAAAAAATATGGAAGAAATAATCATGTATCCTGGTGAAAACAAAAAAGACACTGTGAATTATAAAGACATTCAGGCTCAATATATTACAGCTGTCGAACGTAATGTTTTGGTTCTTGGCTCTGGTGGTCGCGAGCATGCTCTTGCTTGGAAAATCGCTCAAAGTGACAGAGTGTCAAAGGTTTACATTGCACCAGGTAACGCCGGAACTGCATCGGTTGGCACTAATATAGCTATCAATATCTCTGATTTTCAAGAGGTTAAAGATGTTGTCTTAAAATATCGAATTAACCTTGTCGTGGTTGGCCCTGAGCAGCCTCTCGTCGATGGTATCGTCGATTTCTTCAAGAATGACAGTGATTTAAAAGATATAAAAATCATCGGACCTGACAAAAAAGGTGCGCAACTTGAAGGTTCAAAGGCGTTTGCCAAGCAGTTTATGGAAAAATATGGCATCCCGACAGCGAAATGCTTTACTGTAACTGCCGAAAACCTCAACGATGGCTTGCAATATCTTGAAACTCTTGAGGCTCCATACGTGCTCAAAGCCGATGGTCTAGCTGCTGGCAAAGGCGTGCTGATACTCAATGATTTATCTGAAGCAAAATCTGAGCTAAAAGAAATGCTATCAGGTAAATTCGGCTCAGCTTCCGCAAAAGTTGTCATCGAGCAGTTCCTTAAAGGTATCGAGGTCTCGATGTTCGTTTTGACAGACGGCAACAACTACGTGATTCTTCCGGAAGCCAAGGATTACAAGCGTATCGGTGATGGTGACACTGGTCTCAACACTGGTGGCATGGGCGCTGTTTCTCCTGTACCGTTCGTCACTCCAGATTTCATTGAAAAAGTTGAAAATCGCATCATAAAACCTACGATTTCTGGTCTTAAAAAAGAGGCAATCGACTATAAAGGCTTCATTTTCTTGGGCTTGATGAATTGTGGCGGCGATCCTTACGTCATCGAATACAACGTTCGCATGGGCGACCCTGAGACTGAAGGCGTAATGACCCGTATCGACTCTGATTTCGCTGAGTTGCTCGACAAATGCGCTCAAGGCAAACTCAATGAGGCTCATTATCAAGCAAGTGCGGAGACTTCGGTCACGGTAATGCTTGTTTCGGGCGGATATCCTGAAGCTTACAAGAAAGGAATGAAGATTACGGGTCTCGAAGATGTTTGCCCATGCTGCATCGTGGCTCATGCGGGCACTAAATTTGACGGTAACGACATCGTGACATCGGGCGGTCGTGTCATCGCTGTGACAGCTCACGGTCAAAACATCGAAGAGGCGAGGGAGAAAGCTTATAATAACGCAAAAAAGATTGTGTTTGAAGGCAAAAACTATCGCCACGATATCGGTCTTGATTTGATGAATTATCATGCTTAAGTTCTTCAAACACAGTTATATAGCGCAAGCTATCGTGATAGTGCTGCTGATAGCAGTTCTGTGGACTCCTGCGTTCCTAACCCAGTCGAACGACCAAACTTATGAGTATCCGACGACTCCGATGTATGATTTTCTGTTGAGTCTGATGGGTAACTCCAACATAGCGATGACCGTCTTTGTTATGTTGTTGTTCGGTTCGTGTGTGTTCGTCTTTAATTCGATGATGACCGTCGACAACTTGGTCACTCGATACAGCAGTATTTTCTCATTTATGATGGTGCTGTGCATGTGCTGCGTGCCTATAACCAACGAATATTATCCGTTTCTGATAGCTTTGCCGTTAATGGTGATGGCTCAGCAGACCGTTTTTCTTATCTATAACGTTGAAAAACCTGAGCGATACTTGATGAATACAGGTATTTTTATCGCTGTCGGTTCGATGTTTTATATTCCCGCTATCTTGATGATACTGTGGGTTTTATTTGCTTTGATAGTGCATGGCGTAAGAGATATGAGGCTGTATATAATTCCAATTTTAGGACTTGTAACCCCATATTTTCTTATGACAGCCATAATCTATATCTCAGGTAATTCGTTTGAATTCATCAATGATTATACCGATGCCTTTACCAGCATTAGTTTGACGAAACTGGATATCACAACGATGGAGAAAGCGGTGTTGTTGGTTATGATTTTGCTTTCGGCACTCGCAATCCTTAAGATTTGGTCGAGTAATGTTAATAATCTCGTCAGTACAAGACATAGGAAAAGGGTTATGCTAGTGCTGTTTATCTTAAGTTTTTTGATGCTTTTTATGCAGAATCCAGTGATGAGCAACGGTTACTTTTTCATGATGGTGGCGATACTTATGTCTATGGCTTTATGCTATGTTAAAAAGACCAAACTCATTGATATTGTTTTAGTTGTGATAATGTTGGCTGTCATCGCGAACCAATATTTGCCGTTATTTGGGATAAATCTATGAATCTGAAGCCGTTTTTTACCGAAAATCTTATCGAAGCTGGCTGTGATGAGGCTGGTAGAGGTTGCATTGCCGGTCCAGTTGTTGCAGCCGCTGTGATTTTGCCTCGAGGTATGGATTTTCCTGAGTTCGATGATTCGAAAAAACTGTCAGAGAAACAGCGTGAGGAGATGAGAATCAAAGTGTTGGAAAATGCTGCAGCGTATGGTGTAGGCATAGTTTCAGCAGAGGAAATAGACGAGATAAACATCCTCAACGCCTCGTTTTTGGCGATGCATCGTGCCATCGACCAGCTGAAAATCCGTCCTGAACTGCTTCTTATCGATGGCAATCGTTTCAACAAATATCACGATATAAAACATCAGTGCATAGTAGGTGGTGACGCGAAATATCAAGCTATCGCCGCTGCCTCAATTTTAGCGAAAACGACTCGTGATCATATCATGCAAGAGCTTGATATTCAATATCCTGTATATAATTGGAAACAGAATAAAGGCTATCCGACAATTGAGCATAAAAACGCTGTGGCTGAGCATGGAATGTCGCCGTATCACCGGAAAACGTTCAATATGTCGATTCAGCTGAAATTATTTTAGGATTTGTAAAACAAACTTCGACCTTTCACGTTCTATTAAAAAACGATTATTATGGCAAACACAAGAATTCTTTGGGCTGACGATGAGATTGAACTTCTCAGACCGCATATTATGTTTTTGGAACAGAAGGGTTACGAGGTGGAAACCGCAAACAACGGCAGCGATGCTGTGGAAATGGTTCACAACGGGCATTTCGATATAGTTTTTCTTGATGAGCAAATGCCAGGAATTTCAGGCGTTGAAGCTCTCGAAAAGATAAAAGCCGATTTCCCGAATCTTCCTGTCGTGATGATTACGAAGAGCGAAGAGGAACGCATCATGGAGGACGCAATCGGCAGCAATATCGCTGATTATCTGATAAAACCGGTCAACCCGAATCAGATTTTGCTTTCGCTGAAGCGTAATCTTGAGAATAAAAAACTCGTCGATGAGAAGTCGACTTCAAAATATCAGCAGGAGTTCCGAAAAATCGGAATGGATCTGAACAATAACCTCGACTACAACGAGTGGATTGGCGTCTACAAAAACCTCACACGTTGGGAGATTGAGTTGCAAAAATCGACCGACGAGGGCATCAAAGAGGTGCTTTTCATGCAGAAAAACGAGGCGAATACGCAATTTTCGCGTTACGTGGAGAAAAACTACTGCGACTGGGTGTCGGGTAAGGGAGTCAACAAACCTACGATGTCGCACACCGTGATGAAAGACAAGGTTTTTACGAGACTTGAAAATAGCGATAAGCCATTGTTTTTCATATTGATAGACAACCTTCGCTACGACCAGTGGAAGGCGATTCAACCTCTCGTTGAGAACTATTTCCGTGTCGCCGACGATGATATTTATTATAGTATTTTGCCAACGACGACTCAATATGCGCGCAATTCCATCTTTGCTGGCTTGATGCCGCTTGAAATCCGTCGTCATTACCCGAAATACTGGACTGATGAGGAGGATGAAGGCACAAAAAACCAGTTTGAGGGTGAACTTTTGGGCGAACAGCTGCGTCGCTATGGTAAAAACATCAAGTATTCGTATAATAAGGTGCTGAATCTAGCTGCCGGAAAGAAGCTCTACGAGCAGATGAACAACTTGATGCAGAACAAGTTAAATGTCATCGTGTATAACTTCGTGGACATGCTTTCGCACGCTCGCACTGAGATGGAAATCATCCGAGAGCTTGCCGATGATGAGGTGGCATATCGTTCGCTCATGCTGTCGTGGTTTGAACATTCGTCGCTTTTCGACATGATGAAATTCATAGCAAATAAAGGCTGTGACGCCATCGTGACTACCGACCATGGCTCCGTCTGGGTGAAGAATCCTGTGAAGATTTTGGGCGACAAGGCTGTTAATACAAATTTGAGATATAAATATGGTAAATCATTGAATTACAATGCAAAAGAGGTATTTGTGGTGAAAGATCCCGAGAAGATTTTCCTGCCTCGCATCAACGTGTCGACCTCTTATGTATTCGCGCGTTCCAATGATTTCTTCGCATATCCTAATAATTATAATTATTACGTCAATTATTATAGGAACACATTCCAGCATGGCGGTATCTCCATGAATGAGATGATGATTCCAGTAGCATATTTGAAGGCAAAATGATAGAAAAATCGTTCATAATCAACAGTGTTGATGAACTCTCGCAGGTTTCAGAGCTTCTGATGTCTTGGCGAGATAAATCAGATATTATTGCGTTTTATGGTCCGATGGGAGCCGGTAAAACGACTTTAATCAAGAATCTGTGCCATCATCTTGGTGTGACCGACGAGGTTAATAGTCCGACCTTCGCCCTTGTAAATGAATATCCTACGCCAATCGAAGGCTCGATTTTCCACTTCGATTTCTACAGAATCAAGAAGTTGGAGGAGGTCTACGACATCGGTTACGAGGATTATTTCTACAGCGGAAGATTATGCCTATTGGAATGGCCTGAGCTCATCGACCCACTGATGCCAGATCACTTCATAAAAGTTGAAATTGCATTGGGAGATAGCGATAACGCAAGAAAAATCAAATGCACGGTTGTTTAAATGATTCTTTATAAAAACGATATCGCCAAATTAAATGAAATAATCACATCTCATACAAAAGTTTTTGTTCTTTTGGATGAGAATACAGAAAAATTTTGTCTGCAAATTATAAATAGTATTGATTTATTAAAATCAAATACTATAAAAATTGTTATTCCTTCAGGAGAGCAAAACAAAAACATAGAAACTGTCCAATATATTTGGTCGCGACTAGTTGAAAACCATGCCGATAGGAAATCTTTACTGATAAACATCGGTGGTGGCATGGTGACAGACATTGGAGGTTTCGCGGCATCTTGTTATCAGCGTGGAATCGATTTTATCAATGTTCCAACTACTTTGCTGGGCCTGATCGACGCTGCAGTAGGAGGGAAGACTGGTATTGATTTTCAAGGGTTAAAGAACCAGATTGGAGTGTTTTCTCAGCCTTTGGCGGTTGTGATTTTGTTTGAGTTCCTCGAGACTTTACATAAACGCGAACTTCTTTCAGGTTTGGCGGAAATAATAAAATACGGATTTATTGTCGACAAGGTTTTTCTGGAAGCGAGACTTCAAAACAGTCCCGTTAATCCTGTTAATCCTGTCTTAATAAAAAAAGCCATCGAAGTCAAAGACGAGATTACCTGTCAAGATACGACCGAGCATGGTAGACGTAAGATATTAAACTTCGGTCACACGGTCGGTCATGCTCTTGAGACATATCTTCTTGATAATCACCAAGAAATTCGTCACGGCGAAGGGGTGGCGCTTGGAATTGTTTCTGCGCTTTATCTTTCGGAGAAATATTGTAATTTGAGTCATGATATAACTTTATATTATAAAGATATATATTCTAAAAATTTCAATAGATTCGATTTGACCAAAATTCCTGTCGATGATTTGATGGAAATAATGCGTCACGACAAGAAAAACGAGGGCGGAGATATTCGTTTTGTGCTGATTGAAGATATTGGAAAGCCTGTTTATGATGTCGTTGTAAAACCAGAAGATGTTGTTGATTCAATAACATATCTCATTGATTATCTGAACGATGCGGATTATTGGGGCAAATAAGACATTTGATGTCGATGTGAACCTTGTCGGCAGCAAGAGCGAATCCAACCGCATCCTGATGATTGGATATTACGGCGGTTTCACACCTCGCGTCACGAATCTTTCCGGATCAGATGACACAAAATTATTAAAAGAACTACTCAATTCGTTTTCTTATCCATCTTATCCTCTTTATCCTAAAGTAATTGATTGCGCCAACGCCGGCACCGTCCTCCGTTTCCTCGCCACTGCCCTGGCATTTCGTGATGGTGAATGGATTCTCACAGGTTCCGACCGCATGCTAAAACGTCCCATTGGCGACCTTGTTGACGCGTTGCGAAATATAGGTGCCGATATCGAATATATGGAGCAGGAGGGATTTCCGCCATTGAAAATCCATGGTGTAGGGACAGACCGCGTCTGTTCACCAGACCGTGTTTGTCCGTCAGACGTTCACGTCAATATTTCCCGTAGCTCGCAATTCGCTTCGTCATTATTATTGGCATTACCCTTTGTGGGGACGCGGCGTGCCACGTCCAAAATTCATTTGGACGGCGACCTTTCATCCGTCCCTTACATCGACATGACCATCGATGTGATGCGAAAGTTTGGCATTGATGTTTATCGTGATGGTCGTGATATTTTTGTGCAACCGTCTGAATATCAAGATATTGAATATACGGTCGAATCAGATTGGACCTGCGCCTCATATTGGTACGAAATGGTTGCATTCAGCGAAAACGGTCGTGCCAGATTACGCAACCTGCATCTTGATTCGAAACAAGGTGATGCCATCGTCGCAAAATGGTTCGAACAATTCGGCGTGAAATCCGTTCAGGATGGAAATGATATAATCATTGAAAAAACCAATTCAATAATTCGAAATCACTTATCATTCGATTTTATTAACAACCCCGACCTGTACCCAACAATCGCCGCCACCTGTTTCGGACTTGGTGTGAAGGGTGAATTCACTGGTTTGCGTAACCTCGTCCACAAGGAATCGGATCGGGTGGCGGCGATGACAATGGAATTATCAAAATCCAATAATTTCGATTCCCACAACGACCATCGCATCGCGATGGCCTTGGCACCATTGGCAATGAAAATCGGCGCCATTGAAATCAATAACGCCGACGTTGTTTCTAAATCGTATCCGGGATTTTGGACTGAATTTCAAAAAATCACTCCCAACCGCTCGTCAAAACATCAACAATGTGAATGACCTTAATCGGTAATTCTTGCTTCTTAGCGTATGAGTCGAGGTGTATGAGACATGATATGTCGTTGGTAATCAAATACTCAGCGCCAGAATCAATAGCGTCTTTCAGCTTCTGGTCGGCCATCGATGACGAGATTGCCTCATGCTGCAACGGGAACAGTCCTTTTCCCATGCCGCAGCAAATCTCAGGGTGTTTCAATTCTACCAACTCCAGTCCGTTGACCTTCGAAAGCAGCTGTCGTGCCTCGTTTTTCAGACCAAGCTCGCGTAACGACGAACATGAATCCAGGTAAGCGGCTTTGTGTGGAAAAACTGCCTCGAAATAATCCTTATGTAACTGGTTTACAATGAAATCGGTGATTTCGTAGATGTTCGCTACAAGCCTGTTGCACTCGAGATGATAGCTTGAATTATGGAAAATCTCTTTGTATCTTGTCTTGATGAATCCCACGCACGATGCGCTGATGCCGACCACAGGGCGGTTGTTATGGAAGTCGCTCAAAAACTTCTCGCCAAGACTTTTCGCTTCCTCGACATAGCCGCTGTTGAACGCGAATTTGCCGCAACATGTCTGCTCGGGGTTGTATTCCACTTCAACGCCTGCCGCTTTCAGCAGTTTCATGGTGTTCATCGCCGTCATCGGGTAAAACTGGTCGATGACACATGATACAAAGAGATCTATTGTCATGATTTTCAGTGTTTTACGTTATTTTAAACCACGTGCTTTCAAATAAGGCTCGATATCCGGCTCCTGACCGCGGAACTTCTTGTACTGCACCATGCCTTCATCGTTGCCGCATTCCTGTAAGCAGTTGATTCTAAATGACTTGGCAAGTTCTGGATTGAATAGGTCGCCAGATGTCTTGATGTAGTTGAAAGCGTCTTTGTCGAGCACCTCAGCCCATGTGTAGGCGTAGTAGCCAGCGCTGTAGCCGCCGCTGAACACGTGTGCGAAGTTGGTGCTGCGGTAGCGTGGCTGAATCTGGTGAATCAAGCCGATGGCGGTCATCTGATTGCTCTCAAATTCGTCAACGTCGAGGTTGTTGATCTCGTCGATGTCGGTCAACTCGTGGTATTTCATGTCCAAAATCGATGCTGCGATGAGCTCGGTGGTGTTGAATCCTTGGTTGAACAAAGCGCTGTTCTCGATTTTATTAATTAAGGAGTCAGGCATGACTTCGCCGGTCTGGTAGTGCTTGGCGTACATGCGGATGACCTCAGGCTCTCCAGCCCAGTTTTCCATGATCTGCGAAGGAAGTTCGACATAATCGTGAGGCACGTTGCCGCAGGTTCTGCTGTATTTTCCTTTCGAGAAAAAAGCGTGCAGCGAGTGTCCGAACTCATGCCACATGGTCTCTGTCTCGTCCCAGTCGAGTAGGGCAGGGGTGTCGCCTGATGCCGGTGTGAAGTTCATAACCAATTGAATCAGAGCTGGTTGCCATACACCGTTGATGTCGTATCCGCCTTCACGGAACGATGTGCACCATGCGCCGCTGCTCTTCGAATCACGTGGATAATAATCCAGATAAAGCAGTCCGAGAATCGAGCCGTCGTTGTCTTTCACCTCGAAAGTCTCAACGCCTGCATAATATACAGGGATGTCGGTTCTCTTTTCGAAAGTGATGCCATATAACTTATTGGCAGCCATGAACATACCGTTGCGGACGTTGTCAAGTGAGAGGTAAGGACGAATCTGGTTTTCATCGAAATCATATTTCGCTTTGCGGAGTTTCTCGGCAAAATACCACCAGTCAGAACGCTCGATCTCAATAGGTTCAGCGTGAGCATCGCCGCTTCCTAAATTCTGCATCTCGTGACGTTCTTTCTTTGCGAGCTCATTAGCTGAATAGAAGATTTCGCCTAAGAATTTGTCGACTGTGGCGGCATTCTTTGCCATGTTGACATCAAGAACATAGTTTGCGTAGTTGTCGAAGCCGAAAAGTTGAGCTTTCTGCAGTCTCAAAGCCAGCATTTCCTTGATAATCGCCTTGTTGTCGTATTCGTTGTTGTTGTCGCCGCGGTTGTAATATGCGTTATACATCTTTTCGCGCAACATCGAGTTGTCGGAATAAGTCAGGAATGGGATAAGGCTCGGTTTGCTGAGTGTGAACACCCATTTGCCTTCCATGCCGTCTTTCGTGGCTTGCTCGGCTGCCGCGTCGATGCTCGATTGTGGCAGACCAGCGAGATCAGCTTCATTATCGATGACGAGTTTGAAGTTGCTGTTTTCTTTCAGCAGGTTATTGCCGAACTGTAAGCTCAAAATCGAGAGTTTCTCATTTATCTCGCGAAGCTTAGCCTGATTTTCTTCGTTCAGACCTGCGCCGCTGCGGATGAAGTCGTTGTAATATTTCTCAACCACTCGGTTTTGCTGGTCGTCGAGATTCATCTCGGCGCGGTGGTCGTACACATATTTAATCTTTTCGAAAAGCACAGGATTCATTGCGATGTCGTCGCCGTGAGCCGTGAGTTGAGGCAGCACTTCTTCAGCAATAGCCTGAATTTCGTCGCTGTTCATGCATTCCATCATGTTGAAAAACACGCCGCTGACTTTGCCGAGCAGCTCGCCCGATTTGTCGTAAGCCCAGATGGTGTTATCGAAAGTCGGAGTCTCGGTGTTGTTGCAAATCGCCTCGATTTCGGCCTTATGCTGCTTCATTCCTTCGATGAAAGCCGGCAAATAATGCTCGTTTTTAATCTTGTCGAACGCCGGAGCTTCGTGATATGTGTCGTTGTCCGACAAAAACGGATTTTGGTTGTTGTCTGAGTTACAAGAAGTTAAACCAATGATACTCATTGCGATGATGATTAAGGTGTTTTTAATTTTCATGACTGGATGATGTTTGTACAAACTGCAAAAATAATGTTTTTTACATCTAAAAACACGAAAAATACGAAAAAAATCTTTAACTATTTTTCTTAACAATTAAAATTATTTGTATTTTTGCGCCGTTGATCGCCCACTTGTGGGCGGGAAGCAGACATATTGGAAAGACGTTGTGCTAACGGTTTATCTGCGGCTTGTAGAATCTCGCAAATTCATAATCACCCGCACGATAGAGCAATAGATGGCGTCCATGGGTTTTGTGTATTGTTAGGGTGTCACCCCGACACCTATTTACATATGCAATTCAGCGTGGGCTTCGGTGTTGCTTATCCTCGGGTGATGGGCAATGCGAGAGCCTTACAAGCGGGATAAGTCAATGGTCAGACTCCCGCGCTTTTTCTTTTATGTTTTCAGTTGTTTTTTTGTAATTTGTAATCAGTTATGTCGGTGTAGGGAGTCCGCCGAGCGACAACTTAACGTATAAATTGATTAATAAAATGCAAAAACAGACAAAACTGAAGGTAATTATTCTCTCAATTGCTATGGTGTCTGGACTGCTGACAGTGGGTCATGCACAAAGTGATGGATTCTTCCGTGGTAGCATGGAAAGTTACGAAAACCGTGACGCTGGCATTAACAGCAATGATGGAACGGGTATCACCAACTCTGGTATAGGTGAAAATGCGTCTCTCGGCAGCGGACTGCTTATTTTGGCAGCAGCTGGTGCGGGATATGCTTTCACAAAACGCAGACGCAATTATAGACGTGGCGCTACATTATTGCTTGTTCTCGCAATGACGCTCACTTTTACAAACTGCAAAAAGAAAGTTGAAACCATCAGCAATGAGGCAACAAACGGAGTGAAAATCACGTTGAATGTTGACGGTGGCTCAAAAGTTATTGTGAACCCTACAGGACATACAAATCCGAATTATGCTACCGTTACTTTTGAAGCTGGCGACATTATCTATGTTGGCAACAATGGTCATTATTGCGGCTACCTTCAGCATAATGGTACTTATTTCACTGGCTCCATTAATGAAACGAACCTTAGCACTTCCGACTACCTGCATTTTTATTTCATGGGTAACAAAGGCGAATTATCTCAGCCTTCAAGCGTGAATATCACCGACCAAACATTAAAATATCCTGTGATTTCGTATGCACATTCAAAACAATTATACAATGGCGCTGGGTCTTACACAGCAAAACTTGAGAACTATTGCGCTATCGTGAAGTTCACTACCACGGACATATATCCAGAAATCACGATTACTGGTATGAACAACACCGTTTCTGTTGATTTTGGTGCCAACAATGCCGCTGATGGAACTGGCATCGGCCATAATCCGTACGCTCCAAGCAAGACTGGCGAAGGTGACATTAAACTCCACAAGGTGTCGAACACCGAGCGTTGGGCTATCTTGCTTCCTCAGGGCGAGGTGACTACTGCCACTGCATCAGCACCAAACTATGTTAGTGAAAGCGCATTCACCGTACCTGAGATTACAACTAACATGTACAATAGCGTCGGAGTAATCGTCTCTTTATCAAAACTTCCTTATATAGACGCCAACTTCACTGTGGCAAACGGCAGAACAGTCAAGTTTGCGGCAGGTAACCTGCAGTATATTGGTAGTGATGATACCCCATACTGGCAGTTTGCAGACAATCAGTATGATTACTTGGGTACAACGACGGGACAGAATAGTGCCGCGGAAAATGTTGACCGTGACCTGTTCGGATGGGGCACTTCAGGTTATAACAACAAGTATCCGTATATGACCAGTACCACTAACAGCAATTATGGAAATGGTAGGAATAATATTTCAGGTACAGATTATGACTGGGGTGTTTACAACAAACAGAGCAACCAGAACAGGATAGAGGGTGGCGGCGACCACGCATGGCGTGTCCTCACAAAAGATGAGTGGGTGTATCTGTTCAAAAATAGAACCACTGGTGTGACGGTTAATAACACATCAAACGCTAGTTACACCGAGGCCACCATCAATACTGATGGCACCTCAGTAAACGGTATAATCTTGTTCCCTGACAACTACGCTGGCGGGACACCTTCAGGTGTTACATGGGGTACTATCAATGGCACGAGCTCATGGGGCACTAAATGTACTACAGCAGGGTGGTCATCTCTCGAGGCTGCTGGATGCGTCTTTTTGCCTGCGGCCGGTCGCCGGAATGGTGTGACTGTCAGCTATACGGTTTCCCACGGGTACTACTGGTCAGGTACTTACTACGATAGCAATAGCGCTTACAACGTGTACTTCCTCGGTGGCGATGTGCGTCCTCAGTACTACAGCAACCGCAAATTCGGTTCTTCGGTGCGCTTGGTCTTCTAGGCAGGGTTGGAGGATTTACCTCCCAACCAATAAAGCCAATGCAGCAATAGCAAGGGGTGTGCGAAGAAGGTGCGCCACCAGCGCACCACGAAGCACACGCCATTGCTATTGCTTCCGCAATTTGGAGAATGTGAGGGATATGAATATATTATGAATATGCAAGGATATGGCAGAGAAAGAAATGTTGGCAGTTGAAGCCAGTCGACAGACAGAAGACGATTATAGAATTATCAACTTCTGTCTTGAAGGCTCTTTTTATCGCGCTTACGAGTGGAGTGCCTGGCTTGCCGTAAGGTTTATCAGTGAGCTTAAAGTGACCAAAAGATATAGCAATGCCGCAGAAACAAGCATAGTGTTTGTCGGTTTTCCGTTAGGGAGTATGCAGAAGTTTACCCCTAAAGAATTGGCACCTACTACATCCGATGATGGCAAATTGCTTAAAATGGTTGTGCCATTAGAAATGTTTGGAGTGGATAATACATTAGAAAAACTCAGTAATGATTATCTTGTATGGAAAAACAGCATTGAAGAGTTGCCGAAAAGCAATCAGAAAAACAAAGACGGTGGCAAATCTTCGGTTTTACAAGAAGGCAAACCTGCACGACTTACAGATATTATGTTGAAAATCCTTGCTTGTCCTATTGAACAGAAATCTCCATTGGAATGCATGGCTTTTATAGCAGAATTAAAAAAAGAAATAACAGAAATATTATAATAAGAGAATAAAGGGTAAATCCATAGGCAGCGGGCCTTTTTGAACAAAGGACAGCAATGACATATGGGATGGCTCGTATATAGAAAGGTTCCTTCCCATCATTTAAGAAACGCGCTGCCGTCGCATTACAGCGGTCTTTTTGCCTGCGGCCGGTAACCGGAATGGTATGACTGTCAACAATGCGGGTTCCAACGGGAACTACTGGTCAAGTACTTACAACGATAGCAATAACGCTTACAACGTGAACTTCAACAGTGGCAATGTGAATCCTCAGAACAACAACAACCGCAGAAACGGTCAATCGGTGCGCTTGGTCTTCTAGGCTGGGTTGGAGCATTTACCCTTTTATTTTAATATGATTTGTTCTTATCATCTTACGAAAGAGCAATTACTGAATGATTTGCATGATGCATATCGTGCTGCTCGGAAGCACAAGGCAAGCAAGCCTTATGTAAGGCGTTTTGAGGAGAATTTGGATGAGAACCTCAAAGAACTTTGCGACGAGCTTTTCAACCGTACCTACAAACCGCTTCCGTCATCCTGTTTTATCATCACAGAACCAAAAAAACGCGAGGTGTTTGCCGCCGAGTTTCGCGACAGGGTGGTGCACCATCTTTATTACAACTACACTCACAATATTTATGAAAGAACCTTTATCCACGACACATACAGCTGCCTGAAGGGTAGGGGAACGCATTTCGGCATAGAGAGACTGCAGCGGCATATAAGACAGGAGAGCCGGAACTACAAAGTTCCATGCTATGTCATGAAAATGGATATCAGAGGTTATTTCATGCACATCAATAGGGATAAACTTCTGCAACTTTGTTTGAGAAGTCTCGACAAAATGTCGTTTCATAAAGTTTCAAAACATCGCAATGAGCGTTGGAAAGATGTGGTGGATGTGGAGTTTATACGTTGGCTCACCAGAGAGATAGTGCTTCTCAATCCGATAAATGACTGTCTGGTCATTGGTTCGCCGTCGGAATGGGGCGATTTGCCACATGACAAGTCGTTGTACAACAGTCCGGAAGGCTGCGGCTTGCCTATTGGAAATCTTACCTCTCAGCTGTTCAGTAATGTTTATCTCAACGAACTTGACCAGTTTATGAAACGTGTTTTGAAATGCCGCCACTACGGCCGTTATGTGGATGATTTTTATGTTGTCAGTGCCGATAAGGGCTGGCTTTATTCGATAGTTCCTAAGGTTAGGGAATTCCTTGCTTACGCTTTGGGTTTGGCTTTTCATGACGGCAAGATGCAGATTACGTCGGTATGGCATGGTGCCGAGCTTCTGGGTGCCTGGCTTCACCAGATATGGCGTTTTCAACATTGAATACACGAAATATAACGTGGTGGCGTAAGGTTTTTCAAAAGCACCGGGGCTTTTTTCTTTAACCACCTTTGGCGGTGGCATTAATGGCGTTAAGGGCATTAAGGGCGTTAAGGTAGCCGCTGTAAGGAAATTAAGGCTTGATAAGATTCCTCGCTTCGCTCGGAATGACAAAGTCATATTAATAAACATCCGAGGCGCGGCTTGACGGTAACGTATGAATTCGGATGTATCCTGCATGCCGCGCCTGGTTGTTCCCACCCAGAACCTGTCATTCCGAGCGAAACGGAGTGAAGCGAGGAATCTCAAACTGTATTTTTTTTCAAAAAAACGGCTGCTGGTAAAAAAAATAATTGTAATTTTGTTTCCGAATTAAACACCAAATATCATCGTAAAACAATATAGAGAGAAACAGTGTTAACCATAGCAGATGATGGGGAAAGGGTATTGTTTTAAATTGTTATAAAATTAAATGCTATGGCTAAAAAGAAAGAATTAAAAACAAATAAAAATGAATTAACAAGGTTTCAACCTGCGAAAAAGTCCGTTATTGTTTATACAAGTACAGATGCGACTATTCAACTTGAAGTGCAATTGTATAATGAGACAGTATGGCTTACACAAGCTCAAATGGCTATCTTATTTGAGACAACAAGAAATAATATAACTTTGCATATTGGCAACTTGTTTAAGGAAGGTGAATTGGAGAAAACTGCAGTTAGTAAGGAATCCTTACTAACTGCTTCTGATGGAAAGTCTTATAAAACAATGGTTTATAATCTGGATGTAATCATATCAGTCGGTTATAGAGTGAAGTCACAACGTGGAACAGATTTCCGCAAATGGGCAAATCAAGTGATAAAAGATTATATACTGAAAGGCTATGCTGTCAATAACCGCCTTGATCGTCTGGAGGTTAAAGTCTATAAACTTGAAGAGAAAACCAATGAAATTGAAGCAGATATTAAAGAGTAGCTTCCACCTAAAGAAGGCATTTTCTATGACGGACAAATCTTCGACGCCTATGTTTTTGCCGCAGAATTAATCAAAAAAGCCAAATCTGAAATAGTTCTTATCGATAATTATATCGATGAATCAGTTTTGCTAATGCTTTCAAAACGAAACAAAGATGTAAAAGCAACCATCATAACCCGCTCAAATACTGAGACTTTAGCTGTAATATTTCAAAACACAATAAACAATATCCGTCAATCGAAATGTTGAATAACAACAAATATCACGACAGATTTTTGATAATCGACGACGAAGTTTATCACATCGGAGCATCATTGAAAGACTTGGGTAAAAAACTGTTTGCTTTTTCAAAATTGGAAATTGAAAAAGAAAAAATCCTGTTAATCTTGTTAATCCTGTCTTGACAAGTTTAATTCCCGTCATTTTTTGTCAAAAAATTATTGCATTTCTCAAAAACTTGTCATATATTTGCAATTTCATAATTTGGATAAAAAGTTTTTGTAATATGTCATATATCTCTTTTGACAAACGGCAACTGGTGAACCTCGAGTTCGCGATGAACAGGGAGATTCTGCGCTCTAACCGTCTTGGCGCGTTTTACAACACTACAATTATTGGCTGTAACACAAGAAAATACCATGGATTGCTGGTGGTGCCGCAGCCTCAGCTCGACAACAACAACCATGTGCTGCTGTCGTCGATCGACGAGACGATTATCGCGAACAAGGAAGAGTTTCACCTTGGCGTGCATGAGTATCAGGACGGAACCATCATGCCGCGCGGACACAAATACATGCGCGAGTTCACCGCAGTGCCTATCCCGAAGATGAGATACCGTATCGGAAGCTCTATTTTTACTAAGGAATTGATTTTCGGCGAGAAAGAGTCGCGTGTGCTTCTGCGTTACACCCTTGAAGAGGCGGCGCAGCCTGTCACGCTTCGCCTCACGCCGTTCCTCGCGTTCCGTAACGTGCATATGGTCACACACGAGAATTATGTCGCCAACCGTAAATATATTCCGCTGAAAAACGGTGCCGCATGGCAGATGTATGAAAACTACGACCATCTGTGTTTCCAGCTTTCGAAGGCTACGGAATACACACATTGTCCTGATTGGTATCGTAACGTGTTTTATATCAGAGAGTTCGAGCGCGGCTATGATGCCACCGAAGACCTTTATGTCCCGGGATTCTTCGAGGTGTCGCTTAAACCGGGCGAGAGCGTGGTGGTGTCGGCGGGCCTCGACGAGAGAAACCCCGCTATCCTGAAGAAGCATTTCGAAGACCAGATAGAACACCGTATCCCATGCGATAACTTTGAGCATTGTCTGCAGAACTCGGCGCTGCAGTTTATCATAAGAGGTGAGGAGGGGACGCGAATGTACGCGGGATTCCCGTGGTTTGGTTCATGCAGCCGCGACACCTTCCTCTCCATGCCGGGCATCTGTCTAGCCAACGACGACGAGAAGACGTTCAAAGAGATGCTGAAATACTTCATCAAGAGGATGCAAGGAGCGTTTTTCCCGCATAGATATTACCAAAAGAGTCTGTATTATACGGCCGTCGACTCGCCGCTTTGGTTCTTCATGAACCTTCAGAAATATGAGTCGATGCTGGGCAAGACGAGAAACGCAATCTGGCGCGAATACGGCGAGGTGATCACAACGATACTCAACAGTTTCATTGAAGGCACCGACTTCAACGTGAAGGCGCAGGACAACGGACTGCTTTATGCAGGCAACGAGAACCTTGCGCTCACTTGGATGAACGTGTTCTGCGACGGAAAGCCGTGGACACCGAGAACGGGATTTGCAATCGAGATTAACGCATTATGGTACAACGCTTTGCGTTATGGCATCGAGCTTTTGAAAGCCGCCGACAAGAAAAACCAGAATCTCAAGGTTTGGCAGAAATATGCCAAGAAAATCGAGACATCGTTTGTGGAGACGTTCTACGACGAACAAAACGATATGTTTTACGATTACGTCAACGAACACGAGAAAAACGAGATGGTGCGTCCTAACATGCTGATTGCCGCATCGTTGCGCTATTCGCCACTGAACGATACACTGAAGAAACGCATTCTCGATATCACACGTTCTGAGTTGTTGACAATCAGAGGATTACGCTCACTTTCGCCGAGAGACGCTAATTATAAAGGTGTAACCATCGGTAACCATCGCGAACGCGAGCAGGCATATCATAATGGAAGCGTATTCCCTTGGCTCATAATACCTTACACCGATTTATGCGCACGTCTCTACAGAAAAACGGCAGTGCCATATCTTGAAGATTTGTATCAGGGATTTGAGCAGACCATCTTCGACAACGGCATCGGCAGCGTTTCGGAGATTTACGACGGCAACCCGCCTCATGAGCCGCGCGGCTGCATCTCACAGTCGACGAGCGTGGCGGCGCTGCTTTATATGAAATATGTCATCAACTGGCTGAAATACATTCCGGAAGAGGAGATGAAGCGTTTCGATGTTGATAATTCTTCTATTTCTAATTCTAACAATAAAAACTAAAAGCTATGAGAGTCTTGATGTTTGGTTGGGAGTTTCCGCCGCATATCACTGGCGGTCTCGGCACAGCGTGCTTCGGCATGACAAAAGGCCTCGCCAAGAACGGCGTGGATGTGCTGTTTGTGGTTCCCAAGGCGCATGGCGATGAGGATCAGACCAATGTGCGCCTGCTCAACGCCTCCGACGTGACCGTCGACATCGACCATGAGACGGAGCGAAGTTATTGGGACAGAGTGCAATACATGGAAATTGGCTCAAATATCATTCCTTACGTAGGACCTGAGCAATATGCCACGTTGTATGAGGAACAGCGTCATGCGACGCAAGGCTTCCGTAGCTCGGTGTTCGCGCCAAGATATGAGTTTTCGGGTAAATACGGCGTCAACCTCATGGAAGAGGTGGCACGTTACGCCTTGATTGGCTCGTCGCTTGCCACGAAGTTCGACTTCGACGTCATCCATGCACACGACTGGCTCACGTATTCGGCGGGAATAGCAGCGAAGGAGACGACAGGCAAGCCGCTGGTGGTTCATATGCACGCCACGGAGTTTGACCGTTCGGGTGAGAACATCAACACCGATGTTTATGCCATCGAGAGACGCGGTATGGAAACGGCAGATTTAGTTATCACCGTAAGCGACTGGACCAGAAACATCGTCATCGAGAAATACGGAATCAATCCCGACAAGGTGATAACAGTGCATAACGCAGTGGAGCCGAGCGACAAGTCTCTCGACGAATACGAACGCAGCGGCCTGAAAAACAAGGTGGTGACGTTCCTCGGACGTATCACTTACCAGAAAGGTCCTGAGTATTTCGTGGAGGCTGCATATAAAATCCTGCAGGTCGACCCGAGCATACATTTCGTGATGGCTGGCACCGGCGACCTCTTGCAGAAGATGATAAAACGTGTGGCACAGCTCAAGATCGGAGCTAATTTCCATTTCACCGGCTTCCTGAAAGGCAACGACGTCGACCAGATGTTCGCCATGACAGATGTCTTCGTAATGCCCTCAATATCAGAGCCTTTCGGCATCGTGCCGCTTGAGGCTATGCGACTGAAGGTGCCGGTGGTCATCTCGAAGCAGTCGGGAGTCTCGGAAGTTGTCGAACATGCTCTCAAAGTCGACTTCTGGGACATCAACGGTCTCGCGGATGCCATATACGGTTTATGCAAATACAAAGCAGTTAACGACCTCTTCCGTAAAGGGGGAAAAGAAGAAGTCGATAACCTCAAGTGGGAATACGCCGCGAAGAAAATCAAGGCGGTATACGAAAAAGCAATAAATAAAAATTAAATATTATGAGAAATCTTTGTTTTTACTTCCAAGTGCATCAGCCGTACAGGCTCCGCACGTATCGTTTCTTCGATATCGGGAAACGTCATTTCTATTATGACGACTACAAAAACCGCATCACGATGCAGCGTGTGGCTGAGAGATGCTATGTTCCGATGAACAACTTGATGCTCAAGAAGATAGAGGAACTTGGAAACAAGATGAAGTTCGCGATTTCGTTCTCAGGAACCGCCATCGAGCAGATGGAGGTGTATGCTCCGTATGCCTTGGAAAGCTTCAAAAAGCTTGTGGCGACAGGTAATGTGGAGGTGTTGGCCGAGACATATTCGCACTCAGTGGCGTCGCTGATGAATAAAGACGCTTTTAAGTTGGAAGTGGCTGAGCATAAGAAACTTATGAAAGAAATCTTCAACGTTCGTCCGAAGACTTTCCACAACACCGAGTTGATTTATTCTAACGAAATCGGTGCCGACGTGGCGGAGATGGGTTTCGACCTTATGCTGACGGAAGGAGCTAAGCACGTACTGGGATGGAAGAGCCCTAACTATCTGTATGCCAATGCGATAAATCCGAAACTGAAGGTGATGTTGCGTAACTGGAAGATGAGCGACGAGATTACTTTGAAGTTCGCGCATGAGACATTTAAAGTGGAAGATTTCGTCAACTGGCTCAACTCATTGCCGAAAGAAGAGGAACTTGTCAACATCTTCATTGATTACGAGACATTCGGCGAGGCGTTGGATGTTTCGACAGGCATATTTGAGTTTATGAGATACTTGCCTGATGCGATCTTGAAAAACACTGATTTCCAGTTGGTTACACCACATCAGATAGTTGATAAACTGCAACCGACAGGAGTCTTCGACGCACCTATTCCGCTTTCATGCCGTGACGAGGAACGCGACCTCTCCAACTGGATGGGCAACGACATGCAAGATGATGCCTTGGCGACATTATACGGATGCTTCAAGAAGGTGAAAGCCTCTAAGGATGAGGAACTTATGCGCGACTGGCGAGCACTTCAGGCATCAGAGAACTTCGCTGCCATGTGCACCAAGCATCAAGGTGGAACGCCGTATGACTACTACATTAATTATATGAATATCTTGACGGATTTTATTAACCGAATGAAATAATTTTAATGAAGAAACCTGATTTTTTGTTTGAGACCAGTTGGGAAGTCTGCAACATGGTCGGTGGCATATATACAGTGTTGTCGACAAAAGCCGAAGAGCTGAAGCAACTTCTTGACGATCATTATATTACGATTGGTCCTGACGTGGTGAAAGAAGTCCACGAGACCATGTATTTTGTTGAAGACCCATCGCTTTTTGCCGAATGGCGCGAGAAGGTGTCGGAGCAGCTTGGACTGAAGGTGCGTGTCGGACGATGGAAGATCTCAGCCAAGCCAATCGCCATTTTGATAGATTACACCTCGATGTATTCCATTAAGAATGAGATACTTGGACATCTCTGGGAGAAATATCAACTCGACTCGATTCAGGGTCAGTGGGACTATATCGAACCTGTCGTTTTCGGTTATGCGGCTGGAAGAGTCATAGAGAGTTTTGTGGAGTGGAACATAGATTCGGACGACAATGTTGTGGCGCATTTCCATGAGTGGATGACGGGCGCAGGCGTGCTTTACATCAAAGAGCATTGTCCATATATTTCAACGGTTTTCACCACCCATGCCACATATTTGGGAAGAGCCATCAGTGGCAATGGACTGCCGCTTTACAGCCAACTTGCATCGTATAACTGGCAGACGATGTCAAGCCGTTTCAATATCGTTTCGCAGCAGTCGATGGAGATGAAATCGGCACAAAACGCTGACGTTTTCACCACTGTGAGCGACATCACGGCACAGGAATGCGAACAGTTTTTGTTGAGAAAACCCGATTTTATCACGATAAACGGAATAAATTCGGATTTTGATAAAAATTGTAGAGACGTACGGCCGTACGTTTGTACAGCCAGACAAAAGATTTTCGAAATCATCGACACCCTTTGTGGAAAAGAAGTTTCGAGAGATTCGTTGTTGCTGATAAACAGCGGTCGCTACGAATTCCATAACAAGGGTATCGACCTGTATATCAGAATGTTAGCGAAGCTGAACCATGACGAGAACCTGAAACGTGACATCGTGGCAGTGATTGCGGTTCCGGGAAATATAGCTGGTCCTTCGAAAGATTTGACGTACCGTTTGGATAAAAAAGTCGAGATTAAGGGTCACACTGAGTTTCCTTGTACGCATTATATCCATGATTATCAATGGGATATGGTGCTTAACGCTTTACGTGACAATGGCTTGCAAAACAACGAAGGCGATCGCGTGAAAGTGATGTTCATTCCGGCATATCTGAATGGCAACGACGGCGTTTTCAACATAAAATACAACGAATTTCTTTACGGATTCGACCTTTCGGTGTTCCCTTCATATTATGAGCCATGGGGTTACACACCGCTTGAGAGCATCGCGCACGGCATCCCGACGATAACGATGGATGTATCAGGATTTGGAAAATATATTCAAGGTAAAAATATTGATAATGAAGCGGTTACAGTCGTACATCGTGAAGAAGGAAACGAGAATTCTGTTGTCGAAGAGATGGCAAAGGTGGTGTTGAATATGGCTGCTCATTCTGATAAAGAAAAAGCGGAAATCTCGAAAAAAGCCATCGAAATCGCTTCATCATTAGTTTGGAAAGATTTGATAACCAATTATTTGGATGCCTACGACCTTGCTGTCAGGAAATCAGGAGGAAAAGAGTATATTAAACAGAGCAAAAAATATTCGGAAGTGTTAAGAAATTTTGACTTTAAGAAACAAGATGCGCCGACCTGGAAGAAAATTTTGATTGAGCCGGTGTATTCGGAGCAGATGAAGAAGTTGCAGGAACTCGCAAACAACCTGTGGTGGTGCTGGAATGTGGACGCCATCGAATTGTTCGAAAGTATTGATCCTATTGCGTTTGAGCGTCTCGAGCAAAACCCGATAGCATTGATGAAAGGCCTTACAAAATCGCAGATTGAGGACCTGGAGCAGGATGCGAGTTTCATAGAAAAACTGAATAAAGTCTACGACAGATTTAAGAAATACATGTCGGTGAAGCCAGCTGACGACAACAAAATCGCTTATTTCTCAATGGAATACGGTCTGTTGAAGTCGCTGAAGATATATTCAGGCGGCCTTGGCATTTTGGCTGGCGACTACCTCAAGCAGGCATCCGATTCGAATGCTAACTTATTGGCTATCGGATTGTTGTACCGCTACGGATACTTTAACCAGGAGCTTTCGGTTTGGGGTGACCAACTTTCGCAATATCTGCCGCAGAAGTTCTCGATGCTTCCGTTGGAGCCAGTGCGCGACGAAGAAGGCAACTGGGTGACAATCAGCATCGCTTTCCCTGGAAGGAACGTCATCGCGAAAGCGTGGAAAGTGTGTGTGGGAAGGATAAGTCTGTATTTGCTCGACACCGATACTGAGAAGAACTCACCCGAAGATCGCGCCATCACCGGACAGCTTTACGGTGGCGACAGCGAGATGCGAATCAAACAGGAGATTTTGCTCGGCATCGGAGGTATCAGGATGCTTAACGCATTGAATATTAAGCCTACTATTTACCATTGCAATGAAGGTCATGCTGCTTTCTGCGGTCTTGAAAGACTGAGCAACTACGTTACAAAACATAATCTTGATTTCGACGTTGCGAAAGAACTCGTGCGCACTTCGACTTTGTTTACTACACACACGCCAGTTCCGGCAGGTCACGACGCTTTTGAGGAAAATCTGATGAGAACATATCTCTCGCAATTCCCAGGCAGAGTTAATATATCGTGGGAAGACTTCATGAATCTTGGAAGGATGCGTCACAACGACCCTAACGAGAAATTCTCGATGAGCGTTTTAGCAGTTAATTTGAGCCAGGAAGTCAATGGAGTGAGCCGAATTCACGGAAGAGTCAGTAGAGAGATGTTCCAGCAGATGTGGCCAGGCTATTTCGCTGAGGAGAACCATATCGGCTACGTAACCAACGGCGTGCATCTCCCGACTTGGGCCGACAAACACTGGCAGCGCTTATATAATAAGGTGTTGGGCGAGGATTATCTTGCCAACCAGTCAGATCCGACGGTGTGGGAGAAGATTCAAAATGTCCCTGATAAAGACTTTTGGGATATTCGTAAAGAATTGAAACACAATCTGATAGAGTTTATTAAAGTAAAACTCGCCGATGACATGCAACGTCGCTCGGAGAGTCCGAAACTCATTCTTGAGACGGTTGAGAAACTCAACGAAAACGCTTTGATTATCGGTTTTGCAAGACGTTTCGCGACATATAAACGTGCTCATCTGCTGTTTAGAAATCTTGAGAGATTGGCGGAAATCGTTAACGATCCGAAACGTCCGGTCATCTTCCTGTTTGCAGGTAAGGCGCACCCGAACGACAAAGCCGGTCAGGATTTGATTAAGAATATTATTGAGGTCGGAAGAAAGAAAGAATTCATCGGTAAAGTGTTGTTTATCAATAACTACGATATGGAAATCGGTAAGCTTCTGACTTCGAGTGTCGATATTTGGATGAACACTCCGACACGTCCGTTGGAGGCTTCGGGAACGTCAGGTGAGAAGGCTGCTATGAACGGAACGCTTAATTTCTCGGTGCTCGACGGTTGGTGGGCTGAGGGATATCGTCCGAAAGCAGGTTGGGCAATTAAAGAGGAACGCACTTACGACGATCAGCGTTATCAGGATGAACTCGACGCTGAAACGATCTACAATACCTTTGAAAATGAGATTATCCCATTGTATTTCAATAGAGATAAGGACGGCGTGCCATGTGAGTGGATTCAGTGCATGAAGAACGACATGATGCAGATTGCACCTTTCTACACTATGAAACGCATGCTTGACGACTATTTCAGCCAGTATTACAACAAGCTCATCGAGCGCACCAATTGGATGCGGGCTAACCGTTATGCTAAAGCGTTTGAAATCGTCGACTGGAAACGCAATGTGGAGGCCAACTGGGATAAGATTGAGGTTGAATCAATCAAGGTGCCGGATCCTGATGTGCGCCCACTGACATTCGGCGAGGTGATCATCGCTGAGATCACTTTGAAGACTCCGGGACTGAAGAAAGGCGATGTCGGTATAGAGTTGCTTGTCGCCGACAAGGATAACGATGTGATAGACAAGCTTGTACGTGTTGAGAAGCTGTCGTTGGTCGATTCAGGTGAAGGCTGGGCACGCTATTACATCAGCATTCCGATTGGCAGGGCAGGAGTGTTCAACTACACATTCAGAATTTTCCCTACGAATGCGATGCTGCCGCACAGACAGGATCTTCCGTTGGTGAAATGGATTTAATATTAATTAAACACCTCCAATGCTATTGCGGCGCAAGCTTCTGCGTCGGCTAAGGCATTGTGATGCTTGTTCTTTTTGTCGAACTCATAACCACAGGCTGCAGCGGCTGTTTGCAGTTTGTGGTTTTCCAAGTCAGGAAATGCGATTTCCGAGGCGCGTTTTGTGTCGTAAATCTTGAAGCGTTTGCGTCCCATTTTGTAGTATTCGAACAACGAGTTCAAACAGCGTTTTTCAAATTCGTAGCCATGTGCCACGAATGGTAACCCTTTGATTTTCTTTTCGATTTGATTCCAAACCTGAGGGAAAATAGGCGCGTTGTCGGTGTCTTTTTTCTTGATGCCGTGGATTTTGCTTGTATAAAAATCGTAGTAATTTGGCATCGGTTTCACCAGACTGTAAAACTCTTCCACTATTTCGCGGTCGCGCACAATGACTATTCCAACGCTGCACACGCTGGTGGTGGCGGCGTTAGCTGCTTCGAAGTCGATTGCCACGAAGTCGGGGAGGTCTGGTAAGATATCGTCAGCCTTTGATTTCGCAGTAGTAGATGTCGATGCCATCGTCTTCAAACATTGCTTCGCTGAGACAATACTGACCCGGACGGTCGTCCTCCTGGAAAAGATAAACCGATGCCTTGTGGAACGTCAGAGGCTTCTGGTCGGCCGAAAGTTTCTGAACTGTTTCGTAGGAAATGCCTTCGATTTTGCACAGTTTCATCATTGCGGCGAGGTCGAGGTCGACATTCAAAAATATGTCATTTTTACCTTCTTTCCAGGCAATACTGATGATTCCAGTGGTGTAAAGCTCGAAATCTTTTATTTCTATCTTTTTCATATTTTTAACTTTTTCCAGTTAGCGAATTTTATATAAAGTATTGATACTAAGCCGATTAAGCCACCGTAGAGGTATTCGCAGGTCCAGACCCATTCGACCTTAATGGTGATGTTTGTAAGCATCCAGATGTAGGCGATGTAGAGCAAAAGAATGCCAAACTCTAGCCACAGAGCGGCGTTGGTCTTGCCAGTTCCCGACACGGCTTCAAATGAAACAGCGCCGATGGCTTGAAGGATGATGGCACCGCAAATCACGTAAATCGAAGGGATTGCAGCGTTTGCCAGCACTATATCGTCGGTGTAGATGCTCATGACGGTGGTGGGGAAGAAAAGGCACACCAAAATCAACGGGATGCAGCATAATATGCAGTTCAGCACGATTTTGAACAGTGTTGTCAGCACTTCGTCGGCATGGCCAGCCCCGATGATTCGGCTCGTTATGGTGTTTGATGTGGCCAGGAATCCGAATACCGGAATGAATAAAATCATGTAGACGCTACGAGCGATTGACGAGATTCCTATTGCTTGTTCGCCCATTTTTTCAATCATGATGAAGAAGATAAACCATGCGCTGAACGAGAACAGCTTCTGGAACATTGTAGGCGTGGCAATGCGTACTATGTTGATAGCCAATTCTTTATCGTATCCGTGAGGCTTGAAAAGCTCGAATTCGCGCTTGCCCAATTTAAAATAGGTGAACATTGCGAAGAATATGGTCGCGGTGCCTTCAGCGATTAACGAAGCCAGTGCCGCTCCGCCTATTCCCATTTCCGGGAAACCGAATTTTCCAAAAATAAGGCAGTAGTCGAGAATGATATTGACCGTTGCCATGATAATAGTGGAAAACGTGATGACTTTAGTGTCGGAAAGACCGGTGTAGAGCGCGCGGAAAAGGTAGTTGCAACAAACAAAAACGATGCCGAACTGGCGGAAACCGATGTATTCCATCGCACCGTCGTATATGTTTTCCGATTCGATGATAAAATCGAGTAAAGCACCTGAACACAACCTCATTATCGTGAACAAAAGCAATCCGAAAAGCAAAATAGATGCCGCTCCATGCTGGAAAATGCTGCCTATTTTGTTGTATTCTTGAGCACCGAAACGTCGCGCGATGATGATTTGGATACCAATAGCCAAGCCCATCGCCATGGTCGTGAACACGAAATAATACATGCCAGACATCATCGAGGCACCGAGTGCTACGACTCCGAGATGCCCGAGAAACGCCGTGTCGGTGAACGTGATGAGCGTCTGCGCCAGGTTGCCAATCATAATCGGAACCGCGATTCGCCAAATTTCTCGTGTCGAAATGCTTGCCTTCATAATATCGATGCAAAATTACAAAATTTATTGATGCAAATTGCGTTAAAAACACTATATTTGTAAATTGAAAAATTATATTTTGGTAGAGAATAATTGCTTTGTAAAATATTGAAAAATAATAAGTTAACAATTTAATATGAAAACATTGAGAAATATTGTCATGATTTTTGCAATGATGGCGATGCTGCCGTTGCAAAATTTTGCACAAAAACCAGAGAAAATAACGTGCTTCGACGAAGAATGCGTATCGGAGATACTCGAAAATATGATGTCTTCTAACGACTCGGTGGCAATTGCGGCGTACAACACTATTATCGCGATGACAGACGAAGCAGGAATGTATCATGACAGCAGGATGGTAAGTGCGCTGAAAGCCGCGATGATTTCATTTATTATCGAAGGTAAAAATCCTGATGAAAATGTATTTTTGATATTGCTTTTCCCGAAATTCTGTTGGGCGGATGACTGTCGTGATCTGATGAAACTTACTGAAAATGAGCTGATTGCGTATAATGTTCTAATGGCGGTTGGCGATATCAACGGCTCTGGCAGGTGTATCGAGAATTATATCATGCAAAACCACGACAACCTGAAATATAAGTCGGCATTGGCTTACGGTGTCGGGAAACAGCATATCTCAAGCATGGAGGACGAGTTGATTTCATGGCTGAAAGGTGCTGATGACAATACAAAAATTGAGATTTACAATGCCTTAATGGTTGTGAAAAGTAGTGAAAAAACCACTAAAATCATTGAAAAAGGTGCTAAAAAGCTTTACAAAAGCAAGATTTCAAGTAGTAAAATAGCTGGAATGAGGCTGCTGACAACGATAAAAGGTGAGAAAGCGCTGCTGTTATTATATAAAGCTTTGCAAAGCACTGATGGTGATGTGAGAAGAGAAGCTCTTGAATTGCTGAAACCATTTGTGAATCAGGAAGTTGTAGATGTTGTTGTCAAAAAATGCAATACAGGCGATGCTTTGCTTGATCTCATCATTTGGTTGGGAGAAATAAAGAATGATTCGCAAATGCCGTTGATTATCAAACAATTGTCGTCGACAGATCCACAATATGTGGAAGCAGCTATCCGCTCGGTTTTTCTGATTGACAACCAAGAAGGAATAAATGCAGTAAAACCGATGTTTGGTGGTGTTTATCAAGATGTTATCAAAGAATCTATGTTGACTTATGAAGGCGATTATCGTGCTGTTTTGGATGATGTTATGCAAGGAAACGAACAGCAGAAACTTGCTGGACTGCAGATTGTTGAATGTCGCCCGATAAAAGAGTTGAATCTTCGAGTTAGAGAACTGGTTTATTCTGATAATCAAGAGATTAGAGATGAGGCGTATAAAGTTTTTAAACTTGTTGTTGTGCCCGGCAATATGGAACTTTTAAAAGAGTGGATGGATTATTGCAAAGATAAATATGTTGCGGATGTTCAAATGGCTATGAAAAATGCCATGGGAAACGCTACAACCGAAAGTAAAGACTCGTTCGTGTTGACACTGAAATATGTCAAACCAGAGATAATGCCTAGATATTACAAAGTTTTTGCGTATTTGGGCACGGAGTTGTGTGTCGATAAACTGATCGATGCGTATACAAACGGAGATTATAAAGAGGAAGCGAGAGAAGCATTGCTTCTTGTTGAAGATAAACAATTTGAACAAAAAATCAAAGAGGTTTTGAAATAAACTAAAATGTTGATGAGTAGAGCTAAACTATTGATAATCATTGTTTTGATGTCCGTGTTTTCTTTGTGCGGACAGACGAATGATGCTTTGCTCGAAAAAATCGACTTTAACGACACCACTTTGGTTGGCACTGATTTTCTTAAAACTACACTGGCCGAGTATATTGATTCAGCAAAAAATCCACAGCTTTCTGCCGAAAAACAGATGTACAATTACATTTTGGCGACCGACAATGTTTTAAAGCATTGCGTGTCATATCCAATGTATAAGTTTGTGTATCAATATCTTATATACGGTTTTTCGGAGCTGGGTGCAAATCAGGTCGTGGATTATATGGTGCGATTGCCATATTTTGAGTATTTGAACGCCGACAGTGAACAAAAAAAAGAAATAAATGATATTGCAGAATCATTTGTTAGAGTTAAAATAGGCTGTCAAGCTCCTGATATTCAGTCTGTTACAATTGAAAGTCAAAAATTTGATTTATATTCTGTAGATAAAAAATACACTGTTATTGTTTTCTGGTCGTATTCGTGTCCGCATTGCAGGGATTTGATCAAAGAAATCGGGCGTTTCGCCAAAGAAAACAAGGATTTTGCAATAGTCACTGTGAATGTTTCAGGAGAGTTTAAAAAGGTGAGACGTTTGCTCAAAAAAGTACATTTGACCGAACACTATAATTTGTTTGAAATCGAGGGATGGCGTTCGAAAGTCGTTGATAATTATGCTGTTGACACGACACCATCGATGTTTTTATTAGATAAGAATAAGATTATTATCGCTAAACCATATGATATTGAGGAAATTGTAAATATTATTGAGTTATGAGAAAATTATATATATCGCTGATGATCATCTTTTTAAGTGTGTTTGCCAATGCGCAGTCTCATGAGGACCGTTGGGTTGACTCGGTTTACAACTCTTTGACGATGCAGCAGCGTGTGGGGCAGCTGATCAACGTGCGCGCTAATCTGCCAAACTCTGCGTATTTTGCTGAGGTTCAACAGCTTATTGAACGATATAACATTGGTGGAGTGACGTTTTTCCGCACCGATGCCGCACCTTTGTTGGAACAGGTGAATCGTTGGCAGGCAATGGCTCAGACACCTTTGATGGTTGGGATTGACGGCGAATGGGGACTAGGTATGCGTCTCAACGACGGCATCTCGTATCCGTATCAGATGACGCTTGGAGCTATTCAGAATCAAGAACTTATAGGTGAGATGGGGGCTCAGATCGCTGAACAATGCAAACGAATTGGCATAAATATTGACTTTGCGCCGGATATTGACGTTAACAATGAGCCCAAAAATCCAGTCATCGGCATGCGTAGTTTCGGCGAAGACCCCAAGAAGGTAGCACAGTGTGGTGCACAGTATGCGTTGGCGCTTCAAAACAATGGCGTGTTGCCGACGATGAAACATTTTCCAGGTCATGGCGACACGAAAAATGACTCTCATGAGACGCTGCCAAAAGTGGATAAAAAGCTTAAAGACTTGAAAAAAGTTGAGTTGTATCCATTTGATTATCTTATAGATAAAGATGTTGCCGGAGCTATGGTAGGGCATCTTTACATGCCTGCCATCGAGCCTGAGAAAAACCTCTCGTCGTCGATTTCAAGAAATGTCGTGACTGGTCTTTTGAAGAACGAAATGGGCTTTGAAGGCATAGTTTTCAGCGATGCGATGGAGATGAAAGGCGCATATCAGGGCATTCATCCCGATGAGGTCGGCTTAAGCGCACTGTTAGCTGGTGTCGATGTCATTTTGATGCCCGTGAACCCTGAAAATACTATCAAAAATATTGTAAATCAATCTGATAGGAGAGATGTCGCTGCGAGAATTGAAGAGAGTTGCAAGAAAGTTTTAAGATATAAATATCGTTTGGGAATCACTAAATATCAGCCGCAGTCGGTTGATTATGTCGATAATGATTTGCATCAGGCGAAGTATTTTATTCTAAAGCAACGCCTTTATAATGAAGCGGTTACGATGCTCAGAAACGAAGATGATGCGTTGCCGCTTGATAAATCTCAGACAATAGCCGTGGTGACGTTCGGCAAGAAGGACAATGTTTCACCTAAGCTGAAAAGTGAGGGCTATGAATTGAATAGTTATCTCATTCCAAATGATTTGAATAAATCTGCAACAACAAAGATAATCAATGAGTTGCAGAATTACAGACAGGTTGTCGTTAACATTCAGAACACTTCGATTTATGCTACGAAAAACTTCGGCGTTACCGATTATATGGTCGAGTTTGTGAAGCAGTTGAGCAAAAATAACAGAATTATTATCAATGTTTTTGCCTGTCCATATGCTCTGAATAAATTCACATTCAAGAAAAATCCTTCAGCCATAATTATAGGTTATGAAGATACGCAATGTGCGGTAAATGCTGTGGTTGACGTGATGTTGGGTAAGCTCAATCCGACAGGAAAACTGCCGGTCACGATAAGTAAAAAATACAAAGTTGGCGACGGCTTGAGTTTTGAAGGAATGTTGACACCTGAAACATTGTCTGTAGCATTGATAGACAATGAGTTCACTCGAAAAGTAGATTCAATCGCGTTGAATGGAATCGAGATTGGAGCGTTTCCCGGATGCCAGATTTTGGCGATGAAAGACGGAAAAATCATATATGAAAAATGTTTCGGACATTTCACATATGATGGTGAGCATGAGGTCGTGAGCGATGATGTTTACGACATTGCGTCGTTGACAAAGGTTTTTGCCACCACTTTTGCAATGATGAAACTCTTCGACGATGGCAAAATCAGTCTGGAAAGTCAGCTCGGCGATTATTTCCCGTATCTAAGAAATACTGACAAAGGCGATGTCAAACTGATTGAAATTATGACGCATCAGGCTGGCTTTATCGGGTGGGTGCCAATTTACAAATCGCTGATGAAAAATGGGAAGCCAGACCCTGATATTTTCAGAAAGAGCATCGATGAAGACCATACCGTGCGAGTGGCGAAAGATTTGTACATCTCGAAAGATTTCAATTTTGATATTTTTGAGACGGTTAAGGTGTCGGGAATGGGCGCTAAGCGCTATAAATACAGTGATTTAGGCTTTTATCTGCTGCCAAAGATTGTCGAGATGGTGACCAACGAGCCGTTTGAGAAATATCTTGAAGACAATTTCTATAAACCGCTCAATCTCAACCATATTTATTATAAGCCATTGAGACACATTGAGATAGAGAAGATTGCACCGACAGAAAACGATACTTGTTTCAGGATGCAGCTGCTTCGTGGTGATGTCCATGACCAGGCTGCAGCGCTGATGGGCGGCGTGTCGGGTCATGCCGGATTATTCGCTGATGCGCGCGACCTCGCTGTGATGATGCAACTGCTTCTGGATGAAGGATATGCCAACAAACGACAGTTCTTGTCGAGCTATACGATCAATAAGTTTACATCAGCACCGTTCAAAGACAATATGAACCGTCGCGGTATTGGCTTCGACAAACCTGAGGTCGACCCGACAGTGGAGTATTACACACCTGCCAAGCAGTCGTCGATGAAAAGCTTCGGACATACAGGTTTTACTGGTACTTTCGCATGGGCTGATCCTGAAAATGGCCTCATCGTGATATTCCTGTCGAACCGTGTTTATCCTGATGCTAACAATAACAAACTGTCGCAACTCGATATCAGAACGAAAATTCACGAGGCATTTTACGACGCTGTAAAATGATTCCTGTCATTCCGAGCTTGTCGAGGAATCTCCGGCATTATGTTAGTTTTTTTCAAAAAATAATATAACATTTAAATTTTTTCTTTAATTTTGTACGTTTATATTGCAACGTACAATCTAGAACTATGTCAAATCTAGCAAAATTCGATTCTTTGAGGGAGACTTATGAGTCATTCTGTTATCAGGATTACCATTATTCTGTGGAAAACGGCGAATTTTGTGCGAAATTTGACTTTGTACTCACCCCTAATATTGAGTTTCATCCTACATTTCGTATTCCATCTCGCTCTTTTTATCATTGGGATACCATTCCAAAACCGCTTCTCGACAACTTAGTCTTCCATATCGGCATGATAGAGCTGATAAGTTATTGGAAAATAGCTTGTCCGAAAAATGTCGTTATCAAGCCTTTTGCTCTTGACGAGGAGCAGATTCGCTGGTGGAAGAAATTGTATTTCAATGGCTTAGGAGAGTTTTTCTATGTCAACGGAATCAAGACGAATATCAATGATTTCATGACTATCACCTTTTCGTCGAATCGATCTGTAGGGACGTGCCATGGCGCGTTCAATTTGTTACATGAACAAACATTGATTCCCGTCGGCGGCGGCAAAGACTCTGTCGTTACCCTCGAACTTTTGAAAAATCGTGTTCCAGCTATTCCGTTGATTATCAATCCTCGTGGAGCAACAAACGAATGTGTGGCAGCTGCCGGATTCACTGAAGAACAAACGGCAATAGTGAAACGCACCCTCGACCCGACTATGCTGAAAATGAATGCCGAAGGCTATCTTAACGGACACACTCCATTCTCGGCTTTGCTAGCATTTTATACCATTTTGTTGGGCTTTGCCACTAAATCAAGATATATCGCGCTGTCAAATGAGTCGTCAGCTAACGAGCCAACGGTGCCTGATACGGAAATCAACCATCAGTACAGTAAATCGGTGGCGTTTGAAAACGATTTCCGCCATTATGTTGTGAAATATATTGACGCTGATATTCAATACTTTAGCTTCTTGAGGCCGCTCAATGAGCTTCAAATCGCAAAATTGTTCAGTCGCGCAAAGGAATACAGAAAAGTGTTCAAGAGCTGCAACGCCGGCTCGAAAACCGACTCGTGGTGCGGAAAATGCCCTAAATGCCTGTTTACATGGCTGGCATTGTCGCCATTCATCTCAAGAAAGGATTTAACAGACATTTTTGGCAAAGACTTGTTGACCGACAATAACTTACGTCCTATATTAGATCAACTGGACGGCTCAGTGGAAGTGAAGCCATTCGAATGCGTCGGAACAGTAGGCGAGGTGCGCGCATGTGTCAATAAAATCTTGCAAACCGATGATAATCTGAGAGATACGATTCTTGATGGTGTCGAAAAAACTGATGATTTGACGGTAGAGGATTATGTTTCGCAGTTCGACGACGGCAATAATCTTCCGGAATTGTTCAAAAATATCCTTAAGGAGGGACTGAATGCTTAGCATAAACAACATATTCAAGCGTCTTCGCGGCAAGCGCATCCTGATTCTCGGATTCGGGCGCGAAGGTCGTTCATCGCTGGCTTTCATTCAAAAATACCTGCCTCACGCCATCGTCGGCATCGCTGACAAAAACGAGTCCGCTTTCAAGGATTTAACCATAAATCCTAATAATTCCATCAGTCCCAATAATCCTAAAATTTATTACGGCGACAACTATTTCGATGCTATAAATGATTACGATGTTGTTATTAAAACTCCAGGTATCTCATTGAAAGACAAAGATGTAGACCTTTCGAAAATCACATCTCAAACCGATTTGTTTTTAGAAGAATTCCACAATCAAATCATCGGAATAACTGGAACGAAAGGTAAAAGCACGACATCAACATTGATTTATCACCTGCTGAAAGAGTCGGGAAAAGACGCGATTTTAGCAGGAAACATTGGCATCCCGATATTTGATGTCATTGAAAAAATCAACAGTAAGTCGATAATCGTTTTTGAACTTTCGGCACATCAGCTGCAGTTTATCCATCGCAGTCCGCACATCGGCATTTTGTTGAATGTCTTTGAAGAGCACCTTGACCATTTTGGCACTTTTGAAGCTTATCGCAACGCTAAGTTAAACATTATCAGGAAGATGGGGGAGAAGGATTGGGCTGTCACCAACGATGAATTCTGCTACGAAGCCGATAAAATGATGGTTCATTCGCTCAATTACCAATATTATGATTTTGGCGTGAATTGGGACGATGTGCCGCTGCGTGGCGACCATAACCGATTGAATGTCAAGGCAGCATTGTGTGCTATTTACGCTTATGGCATCCCTGTCGATGAAGTTATTCCTCATTTGTATACCTTTAAACCTCTTGAGCATCGTCAGGAGTTGGTTGGTACTTTCGGTGGTGTGACCTTTTATAATGATAGTATTTCCACTATTCCTCAGGCAGCAATAGCGGCTCTGCAGACAATCAAAAACGTCACTTTCCTGCTACTCGGCGGCTTCGATCGTGAGATTGATTACACTCCTTTGATTGAATATCTTGTAAAGAATCCTGTCAAGCATGTCTTGTATACCGGCAAGGCTGGAAATCGTATGTTTGAAATGCTTCAAAACGCTGGTTATCAAGGTGATATAAAAAATTTCAAAGACCTCAACGAAGCCTTTGAAATTATTAAAAGTTTATCGCATAACGGCGATGTCTGCCTGCTTTCGCCAGCCGCCGCAAGTTATGATCAGTACCGTAACTTTGAGGAGCGCGGACGTCTCTTCAAGACATTGGCGAAAGATTTCTCTGAATTGTCAACTGGGAAATAGAATATAAGCCATTCGTTATACGGTTCGTTCTGCGCTGCATATTTTCCACACATCACATTGTTGTCAAGTTTGTTTCTGAATATGGCTGCATCTGTTGAGTCTTCTATATATGGATTGTACACTTTAAGAGTGTCTATAGCAGTGAAATTTTCGTTCAAATATCTGTTTAAAAGTATCTCGACATTAGGTCTGATGTAAACATCCGATTCAAAATACTGTCCGTTGTAGAAGAAGAAATCCATCTCGCCGCAAGCATAAGAATAGCCGTTGTTTGCAGTGTATTGATAAACCAAAATAGTATCGGCATAACCAGCTGCATAAGGAGTGCCATATAACGTCCTGATTCTGTTGGTGTTACATCCGAATTCAAATGTCGGTTCGGTGAAAAGGTCAACAATCACATCAATGGTTTTGCTTTCGTAGCCGTTGTCAAGTTTCACTTGGGCTTCTCCGACATTTTTTCCATAAAGTTTGCCTGTTTTTGTCACGGTGACGACAGTCTCATTTAAACTTTTATAGGTGATGTCGTATTCTGATGTGGCGCTTATCTGATGCTCTCCTCTTAAAACCATGTTGATTGGGTTGGAGTCGTTGTATTCCAATGCTTTAGACTTATCTTTCTTGCATCCTGTTGCCAAAATAGCGAAGGAAATTATTGAAATAAAGAGTAGCTTTTTCATATTTTTAAATTTTATGATGCAAAATTATAAAAAACTTTCGAAAATTCAATAAAAAAACATAAATTTGCACGATTTTGAAATTAATAACTAATCAAAACATAACTGTATGATTAACAACAACTTCATTAAACGTCACAATGGCCCTACAGAAGCAGATGTTGAGAAAATGCTCAAGGTCATTGGCGTGAAATCGACCGAACAGCTCGTCGATGAGATTATTTCTCCGGAAATTCGTCTGAAAAACGACCTCAATATCGGTCGCGGAATGAACGAATACGAATGCATCAGCCACCTCAAGGCTCTTGGCGCAAAGAACAAACAGTTCCGCAGCTACATCGGAATGGGTTACTACAACGTGATCACCCCAGGCGTCATCACACGTAACATCCTTGAGAACCCAGGTTGGTACACATCATATACTCCTTATCAGGCTGAGGTTTCGCAGGGCCGTCTCGAGGCTTTGCTCAACTTCCAGACTGTTATCAGCGACATGACAGCAATGCCTTTGGCAAACGCTTCATTGCTCGATGAGGCTACAGCAGCAGCTGAGACAATGCTCATGTTCTACCACGAACGTACACGTGCTCAGGTGAAAGCCGACGTCAAGAAGATTTTCGTGGCAAACGACATGTTCCCACAGACAATCGAGGTCATCAAGACAAGAGCTCACTTCCTCGGAATCGAAGTCGTTGTTGACGATATCAAGAACTTCAGCGCAGGTGAGGAATACTTCGGCGTCATCGTCCAGAATCCTAACCAGTTTGGTGAAGTCATCGACTACCGCGAGTCAGTGAAGGTTTGGAAAGAAAAAGGCATGCAGGTTGGCGTCGCCGCTGACTTGATGAGCCTCGCTCTTATCACACCTCCAGGCGAATGGGGTGCTGACGTGGTGTTCGGCAGCAACCAGCGTTTCGGTCTCCCGATGGGCTTCGGCGGTCCTCACGCAGGTTACTTCGCAACAACAGAAGCTTACAAACGTTCGATGCCAGGCCGTATCATCGGTATCTCGAAAGATGCTCTCGGCAACCCGGCTTACCGTCTCGCACTGCAGACACGTGAGCAGCACATCAAACGTGAGAAAGCTACTTCAAACATCTGCACAGCTCAGGCATTGCTCGCCATCATGTCAGGATTCTACGCAATCTATCACGGACAGGATGGCATCAAAGAAATCGCACATCATATCAACTGCCTCGCCGGCAAACTCGCCAAAGAGTTGGAGAAATACGGCGTGAAACAGCTCAACAAATACTTCTTCGACACATTGCTGTTCGAGTTGCCGGAAGGCGCTTGCACATGCAAAGTGAAAGAAGCCGCTGAGAAACACTGCATGAACTTCCGTATCATCGACAAGCAGCACTTCGGCATCAGCATCGATGAGACAACATGCCGCGAAGACCTGGACGAAATCGGAATGGTCATCGCTGAAGCTCTCGGCAAGAAACATCAGCCACTCGTTTGCGATCCTAACTGCCAGAGTTTCTGCGGCATCCAGGAAGGCATGAGAAGAACCTCAGCATTCTTGACAGCTCCAGTGTTCTCGAAGTATCGCAGCGAAACCGACATGATGCGTTACATGAAACAGCTCGAGAACCGCGACCTCAGCTTGAACCGTTGTATGATTCCGCTTGGCTCATGCACAATGAAGCTTAACCCTGCAACATCAATGTTCGCACTCAGCTGGCCTGAATTCGGTAATATCCACCCATTCGTGCCGGCAGAACAGGCTGAAGGCTATCTCGAGATGATCAAAGAGATGGAGAAAGACCTCTGCGAAATCACAGGTTTCAAAGGCATCTCATTCATGCCAAACTCAGGTGCTAGCGGTGAATACGCAGGCTTGATGACCATCCGCCGTTACCAGGAGGCAAAGGGCGAAGGCAATCGTAACATCTGCTTGATTCCAGCATCAGCACACGGAACCAATCCGGCATCAGCAGCAATGGCAGGTCTGCAGGTCGTCGTCGTGAAATGCGATGACCACGGTAACATCGACCTCGCCGACGCTAAAGAGAAAGCTGAGCAATACAAGGACACTCTCGCCGCATTCATGGTGACATATCCTTCAACACACGGTATCTATGAAGACGGCATCCGCACCCTCGTGAAACTCGTTCATGACAACGGTGGTCAGGTCTACATGGACGGTGCTAACATGAACGCACAGGTCGGTTTGACATGCCCAGGTTTCATTGGTGCTGACGTCTGCCACCTCAACCTGCACAAGACATTCGCTATCCCTCACGGCGGTGGCGGTCCTGGTGTTGGTCCTATCGGCGTTGCAGAACACCTCGTCCCATTCCTGCCAAGCCACGTCTGCTTCAAGACTGGCGGCGAGAAACAGATGGGCGCAGTTTCAGCAGCTCCATTCGGAAGCGCACAGATCCTCACAATCACCTACTGCTACCTCAAGATGTTGGGTGGCGAAGGTCTGAAGAAAGCTACAATGGGCGCTATCCTCAACGCTAACTACCTGAAAGACAGACTTAAAGATTACTATCCGATCCTCTATACCGGCAACCACGGTCACGTTGCACACGAGATGATTCTCGACATCAACCAGATCAACAAGACAACAGGTGTTGCCGCTATCGACATCGCAAAACGTTTGATGGACTATGGCTTCCACGCACCGACAGTGGCATTCCCGGTTCACGAGACTTTGATGGTCGAACCTACCGAGAGCGAGCCGTTGGCTGAACTCGACAGATTCGTCGATGCTATGATCAAGATCCGTCAGGAAATCAAGGACATCGAAGATGGCAAGGCACCTCAGGGCGACAACATCATCTCACACGCTCCTTACACAGCCGAGATGTTGATGGCCAACGAATGGAACTTCCCATTCAGCCGTGAAGAAGCTGGTTTCCCATTGAAGAGCGATGTTCAGGATAAATACTTCCCACACGTCACCAGAATCGACGACGCCTTCGGCGACAGAAATCTGGTATGCCGAGTAATGGAATAAAATCCTTATCAATAAAAAAAAGGCTGCCATTCGCAGCCTTTTTTTTATTTCTTTTTAAAATAAATCATATAACTGTAGGTTATCCCGTAGAATAATTTGTCTCCAGTCGATATTTCATGGATGTTGTTTCTCTGGACTTCATGTTCGTATTGATATAATCCAATAGACAGGCCGATTCTCGAATGGTTGATGTTTATACCAATGCTCGTAACCTCAAATATACCTCTAAAATAATATCTGGCGAAAATTGATCCTGGTCCAAAGTTGTTGTGATCAATTTTAAAATTATATCCTAGTTTTAAGTTTAAATAAGGGCTGATTTTTGAGTTGGTATAATAAATCGATAGTTGTGCAAACAGTGGAATTGAGTGAAGATTGGCGTTTGTACATAAATAGCCGGTGCCAATGCCAAAACCTAATGTCGATTTGAACATATATTCCAATGTCATTTGAGGTGTGATGGCCATGTTGGCAAAATTTACGCCATAGTTACTAACCATAGATGCATTAATTTCAGGAAGAAAAACCAATCCCGCGCGTCTGTATGGATTCGTCGGCGTCGGTTGTTTCAGCCTGATGTCAAATGTTTTTGTTTTGTTGGCCTCAACGGGTAAAATGGCGGAATAATCATTGTATCCTTCTTTGATAATTTTGATTTTATGCGGACCTGCTTTGAGGCTGTCGCTCGTAAAAGGCGTTTTCATCTCCATCTCCTTGCCGTCGATGAACACCGTGGCACCTTCAACTGCTCTTGTCTTTATCACAAGATAACCGTAATTGTCTGATGTGCTTCCAGACTGTGCAAATGCAATACGTACCGCACACATCATTAAGATGATTAATAAGGATCGTTTCATTATGGATAATTTTGTGCAAAGATATATATTTTTATAAACAAAAACAAGAAGTGGCGAATAATTATTCGCCACTTCTAAATTAAATACTAAAGTCTAAAGACTAAAGACTAACGTCTAATAACCACCTTGATTCCCATCATCTCCTTGCCGCCGCTTAATCTTACGATGTAAACGCCTTCGGCAAGACTGTGACGGATAACATTGGATCCTGTTGTAACTGTCTTGCTCAACACTGGCTGACCAACGATGTTGTAAACAATTATGTTCAATGTTTCGTCGCTGCCGTTCTCAATCATGAGCTCGTTGCTGTTATTCCAGACATCAACATCAAATGATGCCTCAGCTGAGATTACACTTGTGCCAATCTCAGCGGTAATCATGATGTCGTCGACTTCCCAAGCTGCAGCGCCTTCTTCAATCGTGCTGATGTATCTGAATGCGATGTAGCAATTGTTGCCGCTGAAGTCATCGAGTGAAATTTCACCTGACTCTGTCCATGTGTAGTTGCCTTCTGATGGGATGTATTCCAACGGTTCCCATGATGCTGCTGTCGGATCTTGACCGTCGTAGTCGTTCGAGAAGTACAACTCAAGTGCCGGACCGTTAAACTTGGTGGCGTTCATGAATGTCAAGGTGACATTTACATAAGGTGCTTCATTGAGGTTAAAGGCAGGGGAGATGCACCACTGCTCATTGTCAACATCATCACCGTAACCATTAGCATTGGCGTAATGATTGCCACTATACTGACCGATGGTCCATGGTTTATTACCTTCAATAGTGACAAATGTCCAACCGTTCATTTCGCCTTCCCAGTCCTGATTCAAGAGTACTACAACATCGGTAATGATGACGTAGCTTGCTGTTGCTATGCCGCTGTTGTCGTAGCCTTCCATCATTGCGATAGCCTTGATAGTCATATCGCTGTCAACGTGGATAGGTTCAGCGTAAACCTCTGATTCAGCTGTTGGGTCGCTGCCGTCTAATGTGTAGTAAATAGTAGCACCTTCTGTTGCACAGTTGATTTCAACATCAATTTCTTCATAATATGTGCCTGATGCCATGCTGAACACTGGTGTTGCCACTGTTGGGGTCACCGAGCCGCCATATACGAACAGGTCGAGGAAGAAGTTGTAGTCAGAACTTGTGATATTGCTGGTTGAGTATGCACCGAACTTGTGTGAAGCGTTCTTGGCAATACCACGGTTTGTTGTCTCGCCGTTGGTGATTACAAATCCAGTGTAGTTAGGAATCATAGCGCCTTCCTCTGATGTCTGGAGTGCGATGTTCCATTCGGTCTGAACGTTGCCAGAGAAATTGGTGCTGCTGCTGTAACCGAGGCTGTCGCCAGCTGCGTTCACGAGGGTGATAACGTCGCCATTCATAATCACGTTCCACAGATATGTGTCAGCATCATCTGCAATTTCTGATGGGAGTTTCTCAACACCAGCTTCGTTAACTGAAGTGAAGAGCACGCCGTCAGGTTTGCCTGAAACAACTGCCGGCATTGCATAGTAGCCGTCGCCGACTGTTACGTCGTAACGTGATGCGAGGATGACCTGATCGCTGTCGTGCAAGTCGTTAAGAGCATAGATTCTGTTCCAATCGCCACCAGGAATTGGTTCTTCGGTAACGATGCCGCTTACGGTTGCAGTCACTTCAAAACCACCGTCTTCAAAGGTGACTACGCCGTCCCATTGACCTACATACAGACCTGCTTCGAGTCTCACATAAAGTGTAGTAGGCTCGAGTGTTCCAGTAGCCTGGATGCCAATAGTATAAGGCCAGAATTCTTCTCCGTCGAGTGAGAATTCATAATGGGTGTTGCTGCATGTGATAGTAATACCACCAGTAGATCCACCTGGCGCAGGAGGCAAGTTGCCACCTGATACGGTGAAGGTCTGTACCTGTGACGGACCATTGCCTACGATATAGGTGAATCCGCTCAAAGCACTTGGTGTTACTGTCAGATATGGCTCTGTTGTGAATCCCATCAATGTGATGTCGTCAATTTCCCAAGCTGCTGCTGCGGTCTCTGTTGAGGTATATTTGAATCCGACGTAGCAGCTGCTGCCTGTGAAGCTTGCAAGGTCGATGCTTCCTGACTCTGTCCAAGCATATGAACCAGTCGACATTGTGAATGTGAGCTCTGTCCATGTTGCGGTCGCAGGATTTGTTCCATCGTAGTTATTCGAGAAGTACAACTGCACATCCGGACCAGTGTAGTTCTTTGCGTTTCTGAATGATAAGCTTGCGTTGCTGTATACTGTAAGGTCGAAAGCAGGGGAGATGCACCATTGCTCATTGACGCCACCGTTGTAGCCGTTTGCGTATGCGTAATGGTTGCCGCTGTATGTCGCGATAGTCCATGCATTGCCGCCTTCCACTGTCACAAATGTCCAGCCGTTCATTTCGCCTTCCCAGTCTTGCTGGAAGATGGTGACTGCACCTAATATAATAGTGTATTCCGCTGTTGCGATATTGCTGTTTTCATAGCCTTCCTTCATCGCGATAGCTTTAATTGTCATGCTTGCCTCGACAGATATAGGCTCTGTGTAAACAGTGCTGTTCTCATCTGGGTCGCTGCCATCTGTCGTGTAGTAAATTGTAGCGTCTGCTGTAGTGCATGCAATTGTAACTTCTTGTGTCTCATAGTATGTTCCAGCTTCTGGAGTGAATGTAGGTGTAGCGCATGTCAATGTGCCGCCGCCAGCATTCGCGAAGATGTCAAGATAGAAGTTGTATTGGTCGCTTCCCATGTTCGATTTGGCATACGAACCGTAGTTGTGATTGCTGTTCAAAGCGAAAGCTCGTCCAGTGCTGTTGCCGTTGGTGACAACAAAACCGCTATACTCTGGAACCATTGCTGTCTCAGCCGATGTTTCGAATGTGATTGTCCATGCTGTGTTGTCACCGCCTGTTGCGAAGTTAGTGCCGCTGGTGTAACCGAGCACGTCGCCGTTGGCATTTGTGAAGGTGTAATTTTCACCGTTCACATCAACTGTCCAGTAATATGTTTCTTCTGCATCTGTAATCTCAGCTGGCAAAGTCTCGTCCTCGTCAACAACGCTTGTGAACAGAACGCCTTCCGGCTTGCCTGATGTCTGTGCTGTCATTGCATAGTAACTTGTTGCGTTTTCATCGAAACGTGCAGCGAAGATGACCTTCGAGCCGCTTGTCACCTGTGAGAGGTCGCTGATACGTGCGTATCCGCTCGGCTGTGGCTGTTCGCCTGTGACGTTTCCGCTCAAAGCGATTGTGAGGTCATCGATTTCCGCCTGACTGATTGTCAAACTCTCATTGTATTCTCCAATCTCCAAACCTGCCTTCAATCTCACCTTGATGGTGTAGTTGTAAGATCCGGTGTATGTGTTGATTGTAATCATACTCTCAGGATAGAATGATTCTCCTGGGAATGATGAGATTTCATAATTCTCCGAAGCATAGATATATGTAGGAGCTGTGAGACTTCTACCGCTGATGTTGAATGTCTTAACCGTTGACGGACCTTCTTCAACCACATAATTGAATCCTGACAATGCTGATGGATTGACATAGATGCCTGCCGGATGTGTGAATGTCACGTCAGCGGCGCTTGCAACACGCAATTGTGGGTTGTTGTAGCATCCGATGATACCGGTAACTGTCACAATGTCGTTTTCTTCAAGTCCCTGAACAACTGGCATCTTGTAGATGTTTAATGTGCTTTCACCTTGTGTGATTGGTGTGTTGTTGCTGGTGTTGATTGTTCCTACGGTTGCCTCAACAATCTGAACGCGTGTCGACTGTAACATCTTGTCGCCGTTGTGGTCTGCCAAAATCTCAGCAATAGTCTTCACTGTGACAGGGAGCTCGTTGCCGTTCGACACAATGACAAACTGTTTGTCGTCATTTCCGTTGATGCCTGTAAGCTCGACGAGTCCGTTGTAAACAGTCTTCTTTCCATATCCCAACACCATGTCGCCAAGTGCTAATGTTGATGGGACGGTGTTGTTGTTCAAAAACAGATCGATACCTGCTGTTGCATCCTGAACGTAAACATTTCTGCCGTCGATGAATGTTACAACGCCTTGTACTAAAGCATATTGGTTATTTTCGAGTGCTCTTGCTGCTGCAATGGTCATCTGCTCGGTGATTGTGTATGTTGCTGACACCACGTCGCTGTTGTTCATGCCGGCTTTCGCGGCAATGGCTTTCACTGTAGTTGTTGATTCAACTGCGAATGCCTCTGTGTAGACTGTGCTTTCTGTTGTTGGGTCTGTTCCATCAGTGGTGTAATAGATTGTTGCACCTTCTGTTGCGCATGCTATTGTAACCTGCTGAGCTGTGATGAATATGCCTGCTGTTGGGGTAAATGTAGGATTTGCAACGTGTGCGAGCTCTGTGAATGTTGCGTTGACTGTAACGTCGGCTGCCGGCATCACAAACTGCATTGTTGTCTGGTCAATGTCGTTTGTGGTTGTGCCATAAGTGTATGTCAAGGTTGCCAACTCATAACCTGAAGCTGGTGTGGCTGTGACAGTAACCGTGGCACCTTCTTCTGCTGTGGCAGGATCAACTGTAACAGTACCGTTGGTGATGCCTGTTGCCACTGTGACATTGTATGTAGGATTCTGGTGAATTGTCACGTCGCTGGCATATGCAACACGCAACTGTGGGTTGTTGTAGCATCCGATAACACCGATAACGTCAACTGCATCGCCTGCGGTAATGCCAGTCAATGCTGGAACTTTGTAGATGTTAGTTGTGCTCTCTCCTTGTGTAAGTGGAGTGTTGTTGCTTGTGTTGATAGTTCCGATAGTGGCATTCACAATCTGAACACGTGTCGACTGCAGCATCTGAGAGCCTGCATGGTCTGCAAGAATCTCAGCAATGGTCTTCTCTGCCAAAGGAAGAGTGTTTCCAGTCGAGATGACGCTGAACTGTGATGCTTCGCCGCCGTTGATTCCTGAAAGCTCGATGAGTCCTTTGTAAACAGCTTTCTTTCCGTATGCCTGAACTTTGTCACCTAAAGTCAAACCAGAAGGCACTGTGCCGCTGTTCAGATAAAGGTCGATACCGGCTGTCTCATCCTGAACGTAGATATTTGTGCCATCAATGAATGTTACAATACCTTGTACTAAAGCATACTCGTTGAGTGCCAAAGCTCTTGCTGCTGCAATGGTAATCAGTGTTGGAGCTTCCTGAATTGTGTATGTCGCTGAAGCAATACTACTGTTATTCATTCCTGATTTCACAGCCATCGCCTTCACCGTTGTTGTCTGGCTGATAGCGATAGGAGAGGAGTAGGTGGCGCTTGATGTTGTCGGGTCGTTACCATCCAATGTGTAATGAATTGTAGCGCCATCAGTTGTGCAGCCGATTGTCACATTCTGTGCCTCATAATATGTTCCAGCCGCTGGCGAGAACGTCGGAGTAGCCACAGTCTGCTGACCGCCGCTTTCTTTGTAAAATTCAGCACTGATGAATTGCATGTATTTATTGCTTGTTTGCGTGATTGTCAGGTTGTAGATGATTTTATAATACTTGCCCGACCAATCTGCATTATTAGGTCTGTTGAATGTGGTGGTCGAACTCGCAACGAAATCACCTGTCAACGTGCTTGTCGGATTGCTGAAATCTGAATTAGCCGATACAATTAAAGTCATTGAGTTGACTGTAACATTGGCCGCAGTGCCGTGTGTTACTACAATCTTTGTGATGTTGTCGCTGATAGTTCCTGTTGAATATACAGGACGGTCAACATTAGATAAACTCTTACCACCGATACGCCATGGATTTACTGTAGTGTTACCGGTTACCATCCATGTCATGTTGTTTTGAGTAATCTCACTCTCAGTTGCATAACCGTTTGTGCCACCGGTAATGGTGCCGTCCAAAGTGTACGCAACCACTTCCTCTCTCGTCTGTCCCCAGGCGAAATTAGTCATCAGCATTAAAAATGCCGCTAACATTAAAGTAAAACTTCTTTTCATTTTGCTGTTAGATTAGTTAATTATTTAATTTTCAATTATTTATCTTGTCCTATTTGTCCCACTAATCCTATCTTTACATCTTGCAAAATTACAAAATCCAATGGTTTCCGGTCTCTTATTAATAATAAATTATTAAATAAGTTATCAACAAAATGTTGATAACTCGCAAAAATCGCAAAGTTATCAACAATTATCGGGTTTTAAGACTTTGCAAAACACCAGGCCTTGCGGTATGCAAAGCATATCCAGACTAAAGAATACATGTTTTTATAAGTTTTAAGGCCATTAATAATCAGGCCTTGTGGTATGCGATAGCATATCCAGACTGATTATAATGGTCTTAAAACAGAATACATTACATCAATTCTACTCCAAACAAAGCGAAATCGTATTTTATTGGATCTTCAGTATCAAATTCACGCAGATGCTCTGTTAAAAGTTCCACTGCCATCCTGTCGTTACTCTTTCTGTCAATGAGTCCCAATTGCCTCGAAACCCTTGCCACATGCACATCCAATGGTATCATTAAATCTTTTGGTTTCAGTCGCTTCCAAACGCCAAGATCCACAATGCCGTCGTTTCTAACAAGCCACCGCAACGCCATGTGCAACCTCTTGCACGCACTACCTTTCATCGGCGCCTCACAACTCGGATTAGAAATATGCTTACTCGTCGCTCCATTCGCCTCTGCCATCAAATCCCTGAAATTCTGTATTCCTTTCCACACATCATGCTCTTCATTAAAAAATATGTTTTCTAAAGTTGGCTTGTCATTCCGAACGCAGTGAGTAACCTCATATGAAGCTTGCAACCCCCTACAATAATACTTCAAATCCCTACCAAAAAACGTCCTATGCACACACTTATCCGGATCCAATTTCTCCCATCCTCCCGACATTACATAATCGTATGGCGACCTTCCCATAATATCCAGCATCTTGTTGGCGTTGTTTAAAATCATCTTCCTGTTTCCCCATGCAATCGTCGCCACTAAAAACGACACTATTTCAATGTCGCGAATATCCGAATATCTATGTGGAAACTGCACCGGATCATCTTTAATAAACGCCTCGGTATTATTCTTCGCCACCAGTTCCTCCAAATACTCTTTTATTTTATCCATCTTATCCTCTTTATCCATCTTATCCTTTTTAAAACAAAGAGTGGAGCATGAAAACTCCACACTCCACTCTTAACTCTAAAGACTAACGTCTAAAGTCTTACTTAACAACAACCTTAACTGTCTGGTTGCCAGCGTTCACAAAGTAAACACCTGCTTCGAGGTTGACGTTAACTTCTGTTACGTTGTTGTAGGTCTTAACTAACTGACCAACAGCGTTGAAGATGTTAACATTGCTTTCGTTGTTGAGTGTTACGTTGAATGAACCGTTAGCTGGGTTAGGATAGACATTGACTGTTGAAGCAACTTCCATGTAGTTTTCTTCTTCGCCAAGGACGTCATAGACATAAACCTTAACTCCTCTGTAGAAGTTGTTTGTCCATTCTGTTTCGTCGCCCTGTACGAATGTACCTGTCTCCTGGTCGTTCTGGTAGCAAATCATGATATAGTCGCCACCTGCATCATGGTATACGTAAGGAAGTACCTGTGGGTAAACCATTTCATCATAGATGTCCATAACGTCGGTGATGAGGTGTACTGGCATTTCCCATGTCTGACCACCGTCGGTTGACATTGCGCCGAACAATCTGTACTGGCTGTTTGTACCATCGAAGTAAACTGATGCGCAGTCACCTGCAATCATTGACCATACAGCGAAGATTCTGCTGCCGTCCATAACCATTGATGGGAATGCAGCGATACCGCTGTTGTATTTGCCGTGCTCTTTGTTGTTGAGGTCGATCCAGTAGTATGTCTCTGGCATTTCGCCGTCGTAAGGAACAACGTTCATATCTTCATCAAGAATCATGAGTTCACCGAAGTATTCAGGAAGAGGATCGTGTTCTGCATCTGACCAATACCATTCTGATCTGTAAAGGTCCCACTCAAGATATGTAGAGTCCATAATGAATGGCTCGCCAACATTACCGATGCCGCCGATGCACATTTCGTTCTTTGGAAGTGTCTCGCTCCAGAAACCGACACCACCAAGTGTTGGATAGTATGAACCTGAAGTAGGCTCGCCTGATGAACCGTTCCATTCATAAACAATGTTGATGTTGCCTTCTGCGTCGAAATGAGCGTCAACCCAACGTGGGTAGAGGAATGAACCCTCGTATGTTACGTCAATACCTGGGTGTTGATAGTAGATTCTGTCTGTCCACGAGTCACCATTGTCTTCCGACACAACCACTTTACCGTCTGCTCTTGGTGTGGTCAAAGTGAAAGCTACACGGTTAGGGTTAGCTGGGTCATAATGTAAGAAAACATAGTTGTTTGTACCACCGTCAGTAACATGGTCGGCGTCAAGGTTAGGAAGTAACTCACACTGCTTGGTCCATTCGCCATTTTCGTATCTCCAATAGAGAATAGCCTCATTATAATAAGGTGTTGCATTTTGGAAGTTGGCAGCAAGAACGTTTACTATGTCTAAGTTTTCGCCTGAGCATTGTACTGCAGGGTGTGTTGCGTCAATGCCTGATGCCATTGGAAGAGTAATACCTTCACCGAAGTCACGATTGCCTTCACGGAAGTCTTCAACCAAGAATATTCTCAAATCATTTGCAGTGTGAGCTGCGACAACGAGACCGTTCTCTTTGTAACGTGCGATTGAACCAAAACCTGTTTTGATTCCTTCAACGCGCGATTCTGTAAACTCCCATTCACCGACTGCTGGATCCCAAATTGCGAGACCTGTACCACGGTCGCTGTAGTTCTGATCTGTTGCCTGTGTGTAGCACATTACTGCAAAACCGTCAGGCCATACTGCTGTGAAGTTTCTTGCAGCTGCATTTGTCTGCCAGTCATAAGATGAGAAGCTCAATTCTTCCTCCTCTGGAGCTGTCATGATGCTTCTTGTTGAGGCTGGGAAGTTGTTGTTGTACTCTTCCATGCCTGTCACTGAAATAGCCTGTGCTGGCTCAGCCTTTACAGACTTGCGTGAAATGCCCTTTACCTGAGCAAAACTTGTAATAGCCATTGCCATTACGAGTGCTAATGTAAAAACTTTCTTCATAAGAATTGAATTTAGTTATTAATAATTAAGTTGTTTTCGTACATAGTACATTGCAAAAATACACATTTTTTTTAAATCTCCAACAAAAAAATCAAAAAAAATAAAAAATCTCTACACCTTATATTAATAGTTAGTCAGTTAACCAGTTAATCAGTTGTTCAGTTATTAATTTTTAAATGATTAACTGGCTAACTGAACAACTGATTAACTTTTTTTATATTTTTGCAAAAAAAATTAAAACGATGTTCACATTAAGCAACTATCCGTTTCTGAAAAATCTGAAGTCGAACCGCTTTTTCCTCCTCGCCGGTCCATGTGTAATCGAGGATGAGAAATCACCGTTCAAAATTGCAGAGACGTTGGTAAAAATTACCAAAGGCCTCGATATTCCTTTCGTTTTCAAAGGTTCTTATCGCAAGGCAAACCGCTCGCGCCTCGACTCGTTTCAGGGGATAGGGGATGAGAAAGCTCTCAATGTGCTTAAAAATATCTCAAAGGAATTTGACGTCCCAGTTGTCACGGATATCCATTCTTGTGAAGAGGCTGCAATGGCTGCCGAATACGTAGATATCCTGCAAATTCCGGCATTCCTTTGCCGCCAGACAGATCTTCTCATCGCTGCAGCGAAAACAGGAAAAATAGTAAATATTAAAAAAGGTCAGTTCTTATCTGGAGAATCGATGCGTTTTGCAGTAGAAAAAGTGCAACAATCTGGCAATCAGCGTATTATGCTCACGGATAGGGGCAATTTCTTCGGTTATCAGGATCTTGTCGTCGACTATCGCAACATCTACGACATGCAGAAAAATAACGTCCCGGTTATCATGGACGTCACGCATTCACTGCAACAGCCTAACCAAACGGGTGGTGTTACTGGTGGCAAGCCTGAACTTATCGAACTCATCTCGAAAGCAGCAATCGCCGTGGGTGCCGATGGTCTCTTTATGGAAACTCATCCAAACCCGGCTGTCGCCAAATCAGACGGTGCCAACATGCTCCGCCTCGACCTTGTCGAAACCCTCTTGACAAAACTCGTAAAAATCAAAGAAGCGTTATAATAGTTATTCAGTTGTTCAGTTAATCAGTTAGTTAGTTAGTCAGTTAACTGAACAACTGATTAACTTCAAACTTCTAACTTCAACATTTCCGCGCTTCCGTCACCCCAGTTTCCCACTAAACTCATCTCATTCACGAGCCCCTTCAGCATCTTCATAAACTCCTTTCTCGGAATCGGTGCCGCGCCCATTCTGCGCATATGTCCTGTTTCCTGTTGAGCGTCAATGAGTTCGAAGCCGTTTCTAATCAAAAACTGACATAAGTTATACAGCGCTACCTTCGATGCGTCTGTCTTGGTGTGGAACATCGACTCCGCACAGAAAACTTTGCCGATTGCGACTCCATATAGTCCCCCAACAAGCTCATTGTCTTGATAAACCTCAACAGAATGCGCAAATCCCGTCTCATGTAACTCGCAATATGCCGCAATCATGTCCTCACTGATCCACGGACTCGGCTCGTCTTTGTCTTCCTCGTCCTCAAGCTGCTCGTCGGTACGCGGTACTGTGGCACATGCTCTTATAACTCCTTCAAAATCAGCGTCAAACGAACATGAATATTTGTTCGATTCTATCGTTTTCCATAACGATTTGGTTACTTTCAAATCAGCCGGTTTGAGCACCATTCTTGGGTCAAGCGCCCACCATAAAATAGGTTCACCTTCTGAATACCATGGGAAAATCCCCGATGAATAGGCGACGAGCAACCTCTCGGGCGATAAATCTCCGCCAATCGCAAGTAATCCGTCTTTTGTCGCTTGACTGACAGGCGGAAAATCATATACCTCGTCTTTTAGCATGTATATTGGCATGGCTTTACGATTTTGAGGTTAAATTTCACGACAAAGGTAAAAATAATTTTTCAATAATGCAAGTCTTTCGTTCATTTTTTTTAATTTTGCATGACGAAAAAATCTTATGAACAGGTATTTTTTACATCTGGCGTATAACGGAAAAGCTTATCACGGCTGGCAAATCCAACCGGGCGATGTTACTGTGCAGGAAGTACTCGAAAAATGTATCAGCCTCAAACTGAAACAGACTATTTCCGTCACCGGATGCGGTCGCACCGATACTGGCGTTAACGCGCGCAATTTCTATGCGCATTTTGAAAGCGAACCGATTGAGAATCTGGAAGTGTTTGTGAATCAACTGAATATGTTTCTTCCGGAAGACATCGTCGTATATCGCTGCTGGCAAGTAGACCCATACCTCCACGCTCGCTTCGATGCGAAGTCACGCACATATCATTATTACTTCACTCGCACAAAAAATCCTTTCCACACCGACGACTCCTTATATATTTATGGCCCTCTCGATGTCGAAAAGATGAACGAAGCCGCTAAGATACTCTTTGAATATCAGGATTTTACGAGTTTTTCCAAGCTTCATACCCAAGTCAAGACCAACAACTGCAAAATAATGGAAGCCCGCTGGTTCGAACAGAACGACCTGCTTGTTTTTCGCATCACAGCCGATCGTTTTTTGCGTAACATGGTCCGGGCCATTGTCGGCACGCTTCTCGAAGTAGGGAAGGGGAAACTCTCATTGGAAGGTTTCAGAAACATCATCGAACAAAAAGACCGCTGCTCTGCCGGCACCTCGATGCCTGCTCACGCCCTTTTCCTAGAAGAAGTCACTTATTAGTTGTTCAGTTAGTCAGTTGTTCAGTTGTTCTGTCAAACTGACTAACTGAACAACTGATTAACTATAAAATAATTACTGTGCCTCCGCCACTCTTCATCTCCATCACAATTTTGTTATCTTTTATCTCTTTCTCTATTATTTTGTAATCCTTAGCAAAACGATTCGCATTCACCCCATCCATATAAATCTTACTAGTCCTATTTGTTCCATTAGTCCTATCAAGCTTACTCAAATCAATCTCCACCGTCCTCTCTTTCCAATTCGTTATCGCCCCAATATACCACGTTTCTCCTGAACGTCTTGCAATCACTGCATATTCACCGAGTTTTCCGTCCAATGCAACAGTCTCGTCCCACACCGTCGGCACCTTCGCTATGAAATCTACGCATTCCTGATTCTGCATGTACTTTGTCGGACTGTCGCACAGCATGTTGAACGGCGACTCAAATATCACATACTCAGCGAGTTGTCTGCATCGTGTTCCTTGGCTCATTGGGTTAGTGTAAATGGCTCTGAAATGATATTTCGTTGCGTTATCCATCGCACCTTGAGTGTAATCCAAATTACCGGCCACCTGTCTGATGTAAGGAATCATACATTCATAATTCACTTGGTTGAGTTCATCGTCCCATTTCGACTGCTCAAGACCGTAAACGCCCTCGAAATTCAACACGTTAGGGTAGGTGCGGCTCAACCCCGTTGGCTTGTAAGCGCCATGAAAATCAACGAATAAATGATATTTCGCTGCCATCGCTGCCATTCTGTAATAGAAATCAACAACTTTCTGGTCGTCGCGGTCCATAAAATCGACTTTGAACCCCTTGATTCCCATCTCGCTGTAATGCTTGCACACATGTTCCATGTCTCTGTCAATGGCATAATATCCAGCCCAAAGCACCAATCCGACGTTTCTGTCATTTGCATAAGCAACGAGTTCTTCAAGATTGATTTCAGGGACTACTTGAAACAAATCAGCTTGTTTGTTCACCGCCCATCCTTCGTCCAAAATCACATATTCAATGCCGTTTTTCGATGCGAAATCGATATAATATTTATAGGTGTCGTTGTTGATGCCTGCTTTGAAATCCACGCCCCAGATATTCCAGTTGTTCCACCAATCCCATGCCACTTTCCCAGGTTTAATCCAACTCACATTATCAACTCTCGATGGCGAGGCTAGTTTGTAAACCATGTCGCTGTCCATCAACTCGGCGTCGTTCTCCGAAATCACCATGGCTCTCCATGGGAAATTGCGCGTTCCATTGACTTTCGCAACGTAGTTTTCTCTTTCTTTCACTACCATTTGCAGCATATTATGTCCGCCTTGTTCTTCAACTTTAGGATATGTCGCCTGCACTGCTTCAAGGCTGTTTCCTTCGCCTTTTCTGAAGAAAGTTCCAGGATAATCTTCCAAATCCGATTCCACAATGACCACTTTCTTGCCATCTTTCAAACATATTAATAAAGGTGTGAAAGCAATGCGTTCTGTGTCCATCTTCGAAATCGAATCAATCGTATATTGGCTTTCAAATGATGTGAAAAACTGTTGTGTGAGAAAATTGCCGTCGCCTTTTCTTGCATTCACATACGGAATATATGCCACGTAATCATCGTCAAAACAATAATTTACGTTCTCTTTCTTCACAATAATCGGTTTTTTGAAACTCGTCGAGAAACGATATGCCACCCCGTCGTCAAAAGCTCTGAACGTTAATTTATAATTGCCTTTAAAATTGATAATCAATTCATTATAATCATTTATAACTTTTGATTTCTTATAAAAATTGGCATCAATTACTTCATTAACAGAGCTCTTCTTCACATTCTTTATTAATCCTATTTGTCCTAAAATAGTTCCATCACCCAGTTCCATTGAAATCGGAGAATTGTCAATAATAACTGTGTTTCCGTGTTTTACCGAATAGTTCACTTCGTTTCCAACACTAATCTTTATTTCAATCTTCTTATTCGGTGACTTTAACTCGTATTCAACAATATTGGACTTATTTGCCCCATAAGTCATATTAACACCACAAAATACTGCTAACAAAAAAACTAATTTCTTCATAGTTCTAAATTTTAAATCATCACAAAATTATATCAAAATTCATTTCGTATCAAAATAATTTTTAATTTTGTAGAAAATTTAAACGTTAAAATATGAGAAATTTACTTTTAATCAGCAATTCCACTAATTTTGGTGAGACATACTTAGCTTGGGCAATGACCCAGCTCGAACAGTTTTTCGACAAAAACAAACTCGGCGCAGATAGCAAAGTTGCTTTCGTTCCATTCGCAGGTGTTTTCATCGGCGGCAACCCATATCCGAAGAGCTATGACGCTTATACTGAGAAAGTTAAGAAGGTTTTCAATGAAAAACTAGGCGTGAAAAAGTTCGTCTCGGTTCACGAAGTTGAAGATAAAGTCGGTCTCGTGAAGACTGCCGACTGCATCGTGGTTGGTGGCGGAAATACATTCCATCTCGTGGCAGAGCTGCATAAATTCGGTCTGATGCAGGCTATCGCCGAATGCGCAAACAACGGCACGCCTTATATCGGATGGAGCGCCGGATCTAACATCGCATGTCCGACATTGTGCACAACAAACGATATGCCAATCGTACAACCGGCAAGTTTTAACACATTGAATCTCATACCGTTCCAGATCAATCCTCATTACCTCGACCCGCATCCTGAAATCGACAAGATGATAAAACATGGCGGCGAGACCCGTCAGGATCGTATCAACGAATACCTCGCAGTGCGCCAGGAAATGAAAGTCGTTGGTTTGCGCGAAGCGACGGCAATTTGGGTTGTCGGTGACAAATATTTCCTCAAAGGTGGCAAGAAAATGATGATTTTCCAATACGGCAAGGAACCTGTTGAACTCGAGCCAAATCAGGAGATTACTAAGTTTGTGCTATAGAAATTATTTTTCTTGCTTTGTATTTAAATTATATTTAAATTTGCACGTTAAAAATTCTTACATTGAGGAAGTTATCTGTTATATTATTTCTAATCATTGCTTTAGCGAATGTGTCAATAGCGCAGAACAGGGATGCTAACAACATTCTGAATGCTCAGTTTGACGTTCGTATTGGCGGTGTCGGTCCCAAAGGATCGAAGATAATTGAAATGAGAATCATAGCAAATACGCTGGAAGAAGCTCATGAGATAGCTCAACGTGACGCTGTGGCTGTGTGTTTGCTGCGCGGACTGCCGGCTTCAACCAAAACTCGACCTATGCCAGCCATAGTAAAAGAAAGCGTTGTTGAGAATAATGAAGCTTATTTTGTTGATTTTCTTAAGATTCCGACCTCAAGTAGAGTTGTTGGCAAATATGCGAGATACGTCGCAAAATCATACGATACTGATGTAAGAGAACTCGATTATGGCGTCGATGCAATAATCGACGTACAGGTTCTTTACGACAATCTTCTGCAATATATGCAGGATAAGGGCTTTGCTGAGAAACCGCAAGAAACGGTGACTGGAAAATACCTCAAGCCTGTAATTATGGTTGTTCCGGCTGATGTTTATTGCACAGAGATGGATTTTGTCCAGAAATGGAAAGACGAAACCGGTAAAGTGCAGGTCATCCCTGATTACAACATCTTCGGAAGAGAGGACAGCCGCGACCTTCGCCTCGTGATTTCTTCCTTGAATGAGATTTTCGCTTCACGCGGGTTCGAGACAATAAGTCTTGAATTTCTGCTGAAGAGTCTTTCCATGGAAAACGATGAAAACGCATTCATCGGGAATGATTACGGACTTAATGGCACTGTCAAAGAATCGCCGCTTGACCGTATCAAACGTGTCGCCAATGTTGATTTTATTGTCGACCTTGACTTCTCATTGTATGAAATCGATGACTATCGTTATGTGGCATTCAATATGCGCGCTGTCGATCCTTGCTCTAACGCTGTGGAAATTGCTCATGCATACGGTGATGGTCGTCCTTCGAGGGTAGCTACAATAAACACTTTGCTCGAAGAGGCGGTTATCAACTACGTTGACGATTTTTGCGACAAAATCCAGAACCATTATAAGAAAATGGAGACCGATGGCCATCGTATCACAGTGAAAATCAAGAGAACTGATAAGTCTAACTGCGATTTCCAAAAGTCGAAATACTTGGTTGACGGCAAATTGACGAAATTGTGCGACATTATCTATTATTGGCTGCAGGACAACACTCTCGATAACAACCCGACACGAAACATTACACCTAATGTGTTGACATTCAGTCAGGTGATGATACCGATGACAATGAAAAACAGACAGGGCGCGGTGCGTCGTCTAGACTCAAATGAATACGTGACACAGCTTCAGGAATATCTCTTTGATAATTTCAACATTGAAAGCACTATCTATATGAGAGGTCCCGGTGAAGCATGGTTGATATTGTAAATTATTGATATAAAATAAGTTATATGAAGAGACTAAGTTTACTTTTAGGATTTGCGCTGATAATTTTGCTGACATCGTCATGCGGTACGATTTATCAGAAAATCAAGTATTCTAACAAAGATATTCAAATCAGTAACCCATGTGAGGGCGAAGATATTGATTTCAAACTTATTTCCCTGATAGGAGATAAAGAAGAGCAGACGATGGTTCTCAACTGCCGTTTTATAAACAGAAATGTGAATAAAGATATTCGTGTCGGCGGTAATTTTGTTTGCTATGATACTGAAGGTGTCCAACATGGCGCGTCAAGAACTCAGAGTTTTGATGCTAGAACTGATAAAAAAATCAATTTCTCAATTGAATTGCAGGGGAAAGTCCTGCCTAAGAAAGTGAAAAAGTTGTCAGTGATAGCTTTCGATATCGACAACTGCCGCATCGAATTGAGAAACGTCCCGATTATTTGGAAAAAGATTGACAAAGAAAATAAATAATAATTAAAATCTATTGAATATGAAGAAGTTAATCTATTTTTTAATCGCTTTTATGTTTATTTCGGCAGTGCCGGAAATAGCTTGCGCACAGTCGAATGACCCGTTTGAGCAGCAAACTCTCAAAGCAAGAGACAATACAACCAAAAGAGAAAAGAAAATCAACCGTAAGAAAAGTGCGGAAAAAGAAGCTCCACAGGCAGTAGCTCCTGCTCCAAAAGAGCAAGAACCAAAAGTGGTTAAGGAACAGCCTAAATCATCAAAAGAGATGACCATATCTAATGCTTGTGAGGATACTTACGAATTTGAATTTATTTCTTTGATTGGCAGTAAAGGTGCACAAACAGTGAAGCTTACCGCAAAAATCACAAATCATGGAATGAATAAAAATGTTTCTGTCGGACGTGATTTCATTTCGTACGATTGTGAAGGTATTTCGCATAATTCTACATATTGGGGTACTACAAGTACTTATGATATGATAACCGATGTCCCGGTTAAATATGTTGTGACTATCCCTGGAAATATTGACCATACAAAGACAAAGGTCATGCCGGTGATTAGTTTTAACATAGAAAACTGCCGCATCGAAATGAAGAATGTGCCAATTACTTGGAAATAATAAAATAATTGAAATATGAAAAGATTTGTTCAAATACTCGCTCTGTTGATTCTGGCAAATTCTGCATTCGCTCAGAAACAGAATGAAAAACGCTCTGTCCTCGACCAACAGTATGAAGTTCAATATATCGGAGTAGGACAGGACGGAACCAAAGTTTTTACAGTGACAACAACAGCCAAGGATGCTACCGAAGGCGTTGAGATGGCTAAACGCGACGCTGTTGCGGCTTGCCTCTTCCGCGGAATCACCGCATCTGGCAACACAAAAGCTACTCCAGCTATCGTGTCTTATGCAAAAGCAGAGGAGAACCTCGCATTCTTTGAAGGTTTTCTTGCTTTGCCTACAAAAAAGACACCAGGAGGACAGTATCACCGCTTCATCAACAAAACAGGTAATCCACAATCTGTGAAAAATGGTAAGGCATACGATGTTTCCGTTGATGTTCAGGTTCTTTACGATGAACTCGTGAAATATATGCAGGATAAGGGTTATGCCGAAGCAGTTAAAAACACTGAGGCTGGCAAATATGCCAAACCGATGCTTATGGTTGTTCCTTCCGACGTGTATTGCAACGAGATGGGCTATGTCCAACAATGGAAAGACGAAAACGGTAAGACTCAGACTATCGTCAACTACGACATTTTTGGAAGGGAAGACAGCCGTGATTTGCGTCTCGTGATTGCCTCGCTGAATGATATTTTCAAAAACAAAGGCTTTGAAACTCAGAGTCTTGAGTTCCTTCTCAAGAGTATGAAGCAAGAAGACCAAGAAAATTCATTGGTAGGTGATGATTATGGTCTCGATGGAGCTATCGCCGAGTCACCAATCGACCGCATCAAACGTACCGCAAACGTCGATTTCATCGTTGACCTTGACTTTGAAGTGATGGAAAAAGGTATGGGTCGTTACATCACATTTAACATGAGAGCAGTCGATGTAAGTGCCAACGCAAGAGAAATAGCTCATGCTCATGGCGATGGAAAACCATCTAATTCAGCTACAGTCAACACTTTACTTGAAGAAGCAGTGCTCAACCACATGGATATGTTCTGCAAAAAACTTCAGGATGAATTCGCAAGCATGTCAAAGAATGGTCGTCAGATTACAGTGAAAATCAAGAGAACCGACAACTCGGAATACAACCTCTTGAAAGATACTTTCATGTTTGAAGGCGAACAGACAACTCTCGGCGATATCATTTATTACTGGCTGCAGGATAATACAGTCGATAACAACCCGACCAGAACAATCACACCTAATGTCTTGACATTCAATCAGGTGATGATTCCTTTGACAAAGACTGGCCGCCGTGGCGCTATCCAACGTGTCGATACTCAGGATTATCTCACTGGTTTGCAGTCATATCTGAGAAATAATTATAATATCGAGGGCACGATTTACATGCGTGGTCCAAGTGAAGTTTGGTTAATTTTGTAATAAAGTTTCTAAAATATGAAAAAGATTAGTTTTATTCTTTTGGCAGCGCTGTTAATGCTTTCAGGCTCAATGCTTAAGGCTCAAGACGAAATGAGTTTTGAACAGATGATTCCTGTGCGCGTGTTGATGCCAATTAATAAGGAAATTAAAGGTGATGCCTTGACTGTGTTGTATAACAGATTGAATCAGGCAGTGACGCTTAATGGTTTAGGCTCTTCAACAAATGAAAGCCGCTTCTTGATCGTTACTTCAGTTACTGTTCTTTCAAAGAATGCAACAAACTCTATTCCTCCGCAGTTTATGGCTGAAGTAGAGATGTCGTTCTATTTCGTCGATAATGTTAACAAGATTATTCTTGCACAGGAAATGGTGACTAAGAAAGGCATGGACGATGACGCCGACAAAGCAGTCGCAAAAGCCATCAAGCTGGTTCAGGCTCGTGATCCTAAGTTGAAGAAACTCATTAAAATAGGTAAACAAAGAGCTGTCGAGTATTATAAGGCAATAGGTGAGAATGAATCTGATGAGATTACCGAACCTGATGTTTCATGGATTTTTGAATAATAAAAAATGCGGATAATGAGAAGATTATTAATTATTGCTCTTGCTATCATCCTTCCAAGTTGTGCAGTGGCACAGAGAAAAGGCTTCAAGATGACGGAATCCAATCCGTCTGATAAACCGGCTTGGGTAACTGCTAACGAACGCATGGATTATATCTATGTAAAAGGTCAGGAAGGCGCTACTCTCGCCGATGCCAAAGGTCTTGCCATGAAAGGTGTAGTGGATGAGATTTCTCAGTCAGTGGCAGTGAAGGTCGAGGGTGAGATTATTGATAATTCAGTTATGACCATCAATGGCGATAACAGCGATTTTCATGAGCAATATATCAACAATACCAAGACTAAACTGGCGAAAATGCCAGCATTGCAAGGCATTTCGATACAGAAAGCCGATGTTTATTATGAGCGTTATTATAATAAAAAGTCGGGCGAAGAGTATTATGTGGTATATCTGAGATATCCTTTCTCGGAGTTCGAGAGAAGAGACCTGATAAACGCATATAATGCTCAGGAAAAAGCGATAAATGACAAAATAGAGCAGCTGAAAGATGAAGTCGAGACAGTGTCGAGTATCGAGGATATCAATAAAAACATAGCATCATTGAGCGGCTTGTCGAAAGAATTGGGTGATGATGATTCACGAATTCATAAAATCAACACTGTTATCGGATTGTATAACGAGGTTTGCAAGTCAATAATAGTTGAGGTTGTTGAAAACCGACCGGCTCATATGGCTGTGCGACTTGTTTATAAAGACCGTCAAATCACTACTTCTCAAAAACCGATTGTTAAATCGGATTGCGCGATGGACTTTGACGTCAAGTATGTTAATGGCATTTGCAATGTGAATTTCGACAGCAGTTATTGCTATCCGCAAGACGAACCTGTTGTAAAAATCACTTTCAAGGCCGGAAACAGTAAGTTTTCAAAGGATTTAAGAATAATGTTTAAATAATTATGCGGAAGCCGAAAAGCAAAGAGTAGGCACTAACTTAAAATTATTATAATATGAAAAAAGTAAGTTTATTTTTCTGCGCAGCATTGCTTGGAATGATGTTCGTTTCATGCGGCTCATCAAAAGAAGTTGCAAAAGCTCCGGCTAATGAAAATTGCAACGTATGTATTTCAACAAAAGATGCCATCAGAGTTGAAGGTTCATTCATGGCACAGTTCGAAAACCAGTTCCCGAAAGCCAAACAGGCTGCAAGAAACAATGCAAGACAGGAACTCGCCCGTATCATGAAGACCAAAATCGAAAGTGTGATTGAAGATTATTCATCAACATACATCGATGGCGATGCTCAGGATTTCAAACAGAGTGTTAAAGATCTCAGCCGTTCAGTTGTTGATCAGAACGTGACAGGCGCAATTCCAGTAAAGGAATGGAGTGAGAAGATGGATAAAGGCACTATGTTCTATTCATGCGTCGAACTCAGCTCAAACAATGTTCTTACAGAAATCAAAGAAAAAGTTTCTAACGACGCTAAGTTGAGAACAGACTTCGAATATGAGAAGTTTAAACAAGTTTTCGACAAGGAAATGGAGAAAATGAATGAATAAAAAGTGAGACAACTTTTTGTTTTACTAACTTTTATTATAGCATATACGGGGGGCTTTTTCTGTTCTCCCGTATATGCTGATAATGGGGATATGCCATCCTGGTTCTATTCCCAAGAAGGCGTAATTGGCGTTTCTGATATGGATATGGAACCCGAGGCTGCTCTAAATCAGGCTATTACACGAGCTTTGTTTGTTCAGGCAGTATCCGAAGGCCTCGAGATTTCATCCGTTTACGAGTTGTATTATCACATGGAAAGCGGAAACAGAAATGCCATTGATAATCAGAAATCACATTGCTTGGCTGAATTTAAAGCAGAACTAGTTGATTATGATTACGATGTTTTGGATGTTTATTATACGGAGTATGACGAAGCTGTCGTATTGCTGAATGTGTATCATGGCAATGACGATGGAGTACAAAAAAATGCCGAATTTAAAGGCTCTTACATGTATTATTTTGATGGCACAATCAATGATCCTGAATATGGTGATATGCTGTCATTAACAATTAATACACATGATGAAGAAGTGAAATCGTCACAATGGCTGGCGATGACGGCAAACAGCTCAACAACAGTTTATTCAACAACTGATGATAATAAAGTTAGACTGTTGGAAAAATATTATGTGTACGATCAAGGTGGCGACACACCGAAAAATACCGTGAACCAAAATACCAAATATGGTCTTTGGCATTGCTTCTCAGATACTTTCATGCAAGCAATGTCTAATTTTATTCCACGAAAAGCGATAATAAGCAGCACTAATAGGATGATATCTGATTTCCAAAGTCTTAACGAAGACGCGGAATATAATGATAAAGTCCAGGATTTGGCGCGACTGACATTTAAAACTAATGTTTTTTGCGATATTGTTTCATTGTCGTGCGATAAATTGAATATTTACATTGATTGGAAAATAACAGAAGCCGGATTAGCTGATAACAGTCAGCCTGATGACGGAAAATCATATAATTATGAAATAGAAGGTTATCAGGCCGTTGTCGGCTCTGATTTTTCTAAAGCTAAGAATGAGTCGGAACGCATCGCATTCATTACTGCCGAGAATGAAATAGCCAAGATGGCAAAATTTAAAGCTAGAGGTGCGGTAAATGATTTCTCGATGATGGAGAATGAAGACTTCTATCAGAGATACTGTGATACTACACAGATTTCAACAATATTGATAATGAAGGATGTAGAACATATTGTCGTCGACGAACCTGAACTGAAAAATGGCGTTTATTGTACAAAAATAAAGGCAAGAGTTTCAAGAGACAATATTGTTCCAATTAAGAAAAAATAAATGTAAACCATGAAATATCAAGGACTTAATAAACAACAAGTCGAAGAAAGCCGTGCGAAGCACGGCTTTAATATTCTCACTCCTCCTAAAAAGGAGTCGCTTTTTCATCAGTTTTTATGTAAATTCACTGATCCTATCATCCAAATCCTTTTGATTGCATTGTTGCTATCAGTAGGAGTCGCTGTTTATCAATATGTTACCTTGAATGAAGGTGCTAGCGTTCTGTTTGAACCTATTGGCATCTTTGTGGCTATAATGCTTGCCACTTGTGTGGGTTTCGTTTTCGAATTAAGCGCTAACAAAAAATTCGACATCCTCAATCAGGTCAACGATGAAGAGACAGTGAAAGTTGTCCGTGACGGTAATGTTACCTTGATACATCGCCGTGAAGTTGTTGTAGGCGACATAGTTATTGTCGAAACAGGCGACGAAGTGCCTGCCGATGGTGTCCTTCTCGACGCTTTTGCTTTGCAGGTCAATGAATCTGATCTTACTGGCGAACCGATGGCACGCAAGACTGTCGACGAGAAAGAGTTTAACAATGAGGCTACATATCCGTCAAATTGGCTAATGCGTGGCAGTAAAATCATTGACGGTCATGGCGTAATGCAAGTTGAAAGGGTGGGTGACGCTACCGAATGGGGCAAGGTCTACAAAGGCTCGCAAATTGATAATAACGTCAAAACCCCTCTGAATATCCAACTTGACAAACTCGGCCAGGTGATTTGTTATGCGAGTTATATAATAGCTGCGGTCATCTTGGTGGCGCGTTTTGTCATGTATTTTGTGCATATCGATAGCATCAGCGACGGCATTGAGTGGATTAAATTTGCCCAATATGCACTGAATTCATTGATGATTGCAGTCACAATTATCGTGGTCGCAGTGCCTGAAGGTCTTCCGATGAGCGTTACTTTGAGCCTAGCTCTTAGCATGCATAGAATGCTGACAACCAATAACTTGGTCCGAAAAATGCACGCCTGTGAGACAATGGGTGCTGCTACTGTCATTTGTACCGATAAAACCGGTACTTTGACACAGAACCAAATGAGCGTCAATGATATATTGTCTTATTGCGGATTAAATGATGTGATAAAGGAAGGGATTTCAGTCAATACAACAGCATTTCTCGATTTTACTGATAAGAAAAAAGTTAAGGCGATTGGTAATCCAACCGAAGGCGCTCTTTTGTTATGGCTTTATAATCAAGGAGTTAACTATTACGATTATAGAGGCGACATGAAGCTTCTATATCAAAAGCCTTTCTCTACAAAATATAAGTTTATGGCTACGGTTGTCGATTCCAAGACATTCGGCAAACCGATGTTTTATGTTAAAGGCGCTCCTGAAATCATTCTTGCTCATTGTAATAAAATCGCGACAAGAGAAGGAATAGTTGATATCGAACCATATCGTAAAACTATTGAAAACCAATTGTTTGGATATAATAGTAAGGCTATGAGGACTCTAGCTTTGGCCTACAAGGAAGCTGATGCCAATGAACAGTCGTTTGATTCTCATACCGACCGTCTAGTTGCGGAAAACCTTATTTTCGTGGCTGCATTCGCCATTGCCGATCCTATCCGTCCTGATGTCACCGACGCCGTACAAAGCTGCATGAACGCTGGTATCGACGTTAAAATAGTTACTGGCGACACTCCTGGAACAGCGATTGAAATCGGACGACAGCTTGGCTTGTGGAAAGATACTGACCAAAAAGACTTCAACCACATTGCAGGCAAGGATTTTGAGGCTCTTTCCGATGAAGAGGCCAAACGCCGTATCCCGATGATAAAAATCATGTCGCGAGCCCGTCCAATGGATAAAGAACGACTTGTGCGACTGCAACAATCAGTAGGGGAGGTGGTTGCCGTTACCGGCGATGGCACTAACGACGCTCCGGCACTGAAAGCAGCTCAGGTCGGGCTTTCAATGGGCGACGGCACCACTGTAGCTAAGGAAGCATCTGATATCACAATACTCGACAACTCCTTCAGAAGTATCAGCCGCGCGGTGATGTGGGGCCGCTCGCTTTACCTGAATATCCAGCGTTTTATACTGTTCCAGATGACAATCAACGTAGCGGCTTGCCTCGTGGTTATGTTCGGCGCATTGTTGGGCACTGATGCTGTTCTTACTGTTACTCAGATGCTTTGGGTGAATCTGATCATGGATACCTTCGCTGCGCTGGCTTTGGCTTCACTGCCTCCATCAGAAAGTGTGATGAATGAGAAGCCACGCTCTAAAGATGCTCATATCCTTACAAAACCGATGATAAAATCGATATTTGCCGTCGGAATCTTGTTCGTGCTGATAATGCTAGGATTTGTTCAGTATTTCAAACATGTTGAAGTGAACTCTCTGGCTGATTTCTCAATCATGGATTATCTTGTAAGCTTCTTCAATTTCAATATTGTTGATGTCTCGGATTATACATCATACGAGCATTCCATGACTTTCACTGTGTTCGTGTTCCTTCAGTTCTGGAATCTTTTCAATGCCAAAGCTTATCATACTGGAAAATCGGCTTTCTGCAATCTGGCAAGGTCTTTCGGAGGATTTGAGCTGGCCTTGTTAATTATTCTTGTCGGACAGTTTGTCATTGTGACATTTGGTGGTGATATGTTTAATGTGGAACCTCTGAAATGGCAGGATTGGCTGATATGTTTTATCGGTACAAGCCCTGTTTTGTTAATTGGAGAAATTGTGCGTCTTATTAAGAAATAAGTTTTATTATGAAGATATTGATTGTAAACGGACCAAATCTTAACCTTATCGGTAAAAGAGAGCCTGAAATATATGGTACTCAATCACTTGATGAATATTTAGAAACTGTAAAACAGCGTTTCCCTGAGTGCTCTATTGATACTTTTCAATCGAATCATGAAGGCGTTCTAATTGATAAATTACAGGAAGCGATGGATAAATACGACGGTGTCGTCATCAATCCGGGCGGATATGCACATACTTCAATCGCGCTAGCAGATGCTATCAGAGCGATAGGAATTCCTGTCGTGGAGGTTCATATCTCGAATATATACGAAAGAGAAGAGTATCGGCATCATTCTTACACTGCCGAAGCAGCGGTTAATTCAATTGTCGGCCATGGCTTGGAAGGCTATGCCGAAGCAATAGAAATCCTTAAGAAAAATCAGTCTCATTAAGCTCAGTGTAAAGCTTTTTCTTTTCTAAGAAATGCTTAAACACGATATTTTTCTGATACACTTGTGAAACGTGCTTGTGAGGAAGTGCGTTTCTTTTTTTGTTCAGTGCAGGGATATGTCTGTAAAAACTGAGATGTGCTCTTGTGACTGCCCATAAATCGGCGAAACTGCCGTCAAAGAGGAATTTTAAGCCTGCAATCCAGTCTAACAGTATTCTGTATGAAATCGTGCTGAAAACAGCGCCATCTGGCAGGTTTTTCATCAGCAACGACAGGTTATTTCGGAAATTGAGATAGGTTTTCCTTGCCGAACTCTTTGGTAATGTGCCTCCGCCTATGTGATAAACCTTCGATTGTGGGCAATACATTACCTTGTAATCCATGTTTTTCACGCGCCAGCAGAAGTCAATTTCCTCCATGTGAGCGAAGAAACTGTCGTCCAAACCACCAAATCTGTGATAAACGTCGGATCTGACAAACATACAGGCTCCTGTTGCCCAAAACACCTCTTTTATGTCATCATATTGTCCGTTATCTGACTCAAGATGCTGGAATATTCGTCCGCGGCAGAACGGATAGCCGTATTTGTCGATGAAACCTCCGCCTGCACCGGCATATTCAAACTTTTCCTTGTCGTGATATGAAAGGATTTTTGGCTGACAAGCTGCAATGGTGGCATCATTGTCCATCAGCTCAATAATCGGCTCAATCCAGTGTGGCGTGACCTCAATGTCTGAGTTCAATAGGCAATAATACTCGGCTTCAATTTGGCGTAAAGCTAGGTTATATCCAGTAGAGAAACCACCGTTGCTCTCATTGATTATCAATCTGATATCAGGGAATGCTTCTCTCATGAAAGCCACGGAATCGTCTGTTGATGCATTGTCGGCTACAACGATATCAGCCACATCTGAACTATGTTCAATAACAGTAGGAAGAAACTTTTCAAGGAACTTCTTACCGTTGTAATTCAATATGACTACCGCGACTTTTTTCATGACAGCAAAAATACAAAAATAATACACATGGTTTTGAAAAAATATGCAAAAAATCAGGTCTTGTGGTATGCGAAGCATATCCAGACTGATTTTTGCATATTTTTAAATAAAAAGATAAGGAGCTCGATTTTCATCAAGCCCCGTTATCGAAACAAAGTATGTGTGGTATGTGGTATGTTTAAAATTACTATCGTGGGTTGTCATAGTAGTCACGGGCTCGGTCACCGTATGAGTTCGGGTTAACAGCATCGTCAACACCGTAATCATTGTATGTGCCGTATGTTCTCTGATAGATCTCGTTGGTCCATCTGAAGTTGCTCAACTCTCCAACAGCATCAGAATGAATGAGCTTAAAGTCGTTTGTGACAATGTCAAGTGTCATGAACACAAATTTCTTGTTACGCTGGTTGCCGAGAGTGTAGTAATGCCAAATCTCGTATGGGTATGCACCAGGCTCATTGTAGCTTTGGACTATTCTGTCAGGAGCGCCGTATTTCAAGAACACGACACCTCTGTCGGATGCGTATCCTTTGCCGTTGATGGTCTTGAACGATGCGTTAACTCTTTGAACCTGAGCGTAATAGTCTAACCAAGCCTGTCTCGGGTTAACTCTGTTTCTACTTGACCAGAATGTGTAGAAATACTGTTGCATCGTTTTGATATCGTCAGTCTTAATAAGTTCTTCCGCATAATCTTTTTCAACTAAAGTTGAAATAGGAGAGAGGGTCCTTATATATTCACGGATTGTATCAATATCTTTGATTTGACCGGAAAACACCTCGTCTGTGTTGATGGAAGCAAGCATTGTGTTATCAATCTGATAGTATGGATTGCTTCTCTGGAAGAAATATCTGTTTAAACCGATAACTTCGTTGTTTCTGTCGCGTGCCTCAATCACAAGATAATAATTGCCTGAAGGGAGATTCGTGATGTCCATACTGTTGATGATGACGTCTATATCCTTGGCAGTCATTCTCTTAGTGAAATAATAGTTGTTGAGTTTGGTGTTATTTTCAAAAGCACAGATATATGTGTTAAGAAGGTATTTTTCATTTTCACCGAGTTGCTTTTTAGCATTGTATATCTCAGCGTAGAATGTGAGTTTGTTCATTGTTTCAGGATAGAATGGCATAATCATCGGAATGAGATCATAGCCGTTCTTTGTCATGCTGCCTTCTTTGTCGACTTTTGAAAAACTTTCAAGTCCAATGATGCTTGACATGCAAAATGTTTCCGGAAAATCAATAAGTAATTGGTCAATAGCCTTAAACGGCTTATCGCTCTTGTTATTGGCATCCTCGAGAATCACTTCTAAATTATATGTGCCGTTATCAAGTGAATAGCGCTGCATATCCATGAAAAAGCCGCCAATTCCAGTCGTGTCAGCAACCATAGGGCTTGACAATGAATATTTACCGAAGTTTTGCACCGATTCCCATTGTTTGAACATAATTGTGACATTTATGGTAGCAGTGTATTGTCCACTCTCATTTTTAACATAAACGAGACTGCCTTTATCAAAGGTAATATAAGTCTCAACGTATGGTGTTGAATTCTCGCCAGGAGTATTGAAAACAGCATACGATATATAGGCGTTCAATGATTTTTTCTGCTGGGCATATACCGTAACACCAAGCATTACCATTAAGCTAATTAAGAAAAATTTCTTCATGATGCACATAATTTTGTTCGAGTGCAAAATTACTGCGGTGAAAAAAAATTGTCAAGGTTTTTGGTAGCGTTTTTTATCGAAATATATGGAAGGAATCCTTGTAACTTGATGATTGGCAATAAATTACGCTATGCCGATTTTAGTACTTGAAAGTGCTTAAAAAACCAGGAATAAAGTGATTCATTTCCAACTGGGTGTTGAAAATATTCTCAAGACGGTTGCCGCGTTTGTTGGTGGAGCTGTATGTTTGCTTGAGTAAAACCGCAATTTCCAGGTCGGAGAACCCCATGAAACTCAATATGATAAACCTGAAGTCGGCTGGTGTTAAGTCGGGATAAACTGTTGATAACGAATGTGTTAAATTTGGGAAAGCTTCGTTAAATGTTGTGGTCAATGTGATGAGTTCGTTCCTTGTAAGAGCTAGACGTGGATAATCGCCTACTGTTTTTATCAAAATCTCTTTCCCCTCAAGAGATGCCTTTATCTCTTTGTAAATCTTGGAGTAAATAAAGATATTACAGCTCTCTTCGAATGTTCTTCTCGGTGTTTCGGTCTGTTTTGCAGATGTAGTTTCTGACTCGACAACATGGTTTCTCGCATATATTATGGATGCTATTACTCCTATTAATACTATAATTATTATGACAAGTACTAAAACTAAACCTCTGTAACTATGAGATTTTTCTGAGTTTTTTGGGCTGTTGGTAATAACGAAATCTTCGTATAATTTGTCGAGTTCCATCTTGGTAGGTGTGAGTCTCGCCTCCGCTGATTGCGCTTTTGCCTGATATTGAGCGTAATACAGTTCTTTATCGTGATTATTTAAGGAAAAGTAAGCGCTGGCAAGCATTTCGGCAACATCAACCTTTATTTTTGTATTGCCTTCGTTAAAACATTTAAGCAAATAGGGGATAGCTTCTGCGAATTTGTTGTTGTAATAAAAATGGCATGCTGTAAAATAATGAAAATCAATAAAATACAGCGATTTTGTCGATATTCTTCCATATATGGAATCGGCAGAATTTATGTCAAAAATGTCATATAAAGCTATTCCTTTTTTAATTTGTATAATGTTATATTGCTCTTCGGTAAGATTCTTTTTCTCTTCTGCAATCTCGTAATTCAATAGGGCAATGTTGGAGATGTGATTTTGCTGATACAGGTCTCCTGTCTTTAAAAGAATATCGATAACTTCGTGCTGGCGACTTGCGCTTTCAAATTTTGTTAGAGCTTGGTCATAAAAATAGGATGCAGGTTTCAAATTGTTGACATCGGCATAAACGTCGCCAAGATTTTCAAAAATTTGTCCCAAATAATGTAAGTCATCGTTGTTGGTCTCTTTTTTTTGTGCGATAAGATTATTTTGAGCATTAAAAGCTTCAATAAAATCTTTAGTCGAGTTTAAATAATCTTGTTTCTTACGGTCACTGATACCTTTTTGAAAGTAAATTTGTGATTTTTTTTCAAGAAAAATAGGGTCGTTGGCGTAATTCTTAGTGCAACTGTCGGCCATTTTTGCCAATTTTTCAAGATCTTGATCTGAGTTTTCATAACTGTTTTTAAAATCCATTAATTCAGAAGGGATGGATTTGTTGTTACATGCACAAAAAGATAAGGTGATGATTAACAACGATATAAAAACAATATGACAATAAAAAAACTTCATAATCGGGAACAAAGATAAGGAAAATATCGTGAAGAATAAAAAATTTTTGAAAAAAATGTTGTCGCATTGAAAACTTTTGTATTTTTGCAGCGGAGATATGGCAGAGCGGTCGATCGCGGCGGTCTTGAAAACCGTTATACAGAAATGTATCGGGGGTTCGAATCCCTCTGTCTCCGCTGAGAGCAACTCAAATGGGTTGCTTTTATATTATAAAGAGGTTAGGAGAGATGCCAGAGTGGTCGAATGGGGCGGTCTCGAAAACCGTTGAACGCTATGCGTTCCAAGGGTTCGAATCCCTTTCTCTCCGCTATCTGCCGATGTAATTTAATGAATAGCATAAAGTTATATCGGCTTTTTTTTGTATAAACTGCCTATTTATCACTAAAACGTGTCAATTTGTCCTTTAATGTGTCAAATTGTCCATAATAATCCTCTGGCACATAATTTGGTATTATTTCTGTCGAAAGCCGATGCGAAAGCTGAGGCTTAAATAAACAAAATGTTTAACTAATTTGGAGGTATAAATTATGTTACCAGTATTTAAAAACAGTTGGTTCCCAACAGTATTTGATGACTTCTTTGACAGTGATTTAATGCCTCGTGCCAATACAACAGCACCGGCAGTGAATGTGAAAGAGGACGAAAAGGCCTACACAATGGAGCTAGCAGCCCCTGGCATCAGAAAAGAGTTTTGCCGCGTGAACATCAACGAAGACGGTAATTTGAACATCGCCATCGAAAACAAGACAGAACATAAAGATGAAGACCACAAACATCATTATCTGCGCCGTGAGTTCTCGTACACCAACTACGAACAGAACTACACATTGCCAGAAGATGTGGATAAAGACAACATCTCAGCTAAGGTCGAACACGGTATCCTGACCGTTGTTTTGCCAAAGAAAACAAAGAAAGAGATGAAGATTTCAAAGAACATCGATGTTCTTTAAATCGAAAAAACGTCGGGACGCAGCATGCCGCGTCCCGACATTTTTTTCTCATTACATTTTTTCTCAAAAACCAAACGTCAAACCTGCGATTCCTACTGCAATTGCTAAAACAATCTTAATTCCTTTGGAGAGGAAAAATGCTCTTCGTGATTCAGCAAGCAATGGCAGCGCTCCGTGTCCGTCTTGTACAATACTGCTGGCCAACAGTATGCTGAACGGTATGCTACCGCTTGCAAACAACATCACAAAAATCAAATGCGGACCTGATTGCGGAATGATACCTATTAAAATAGCCAGCAACAACACCAGATAAAGGTTCTGGCTGACAAACTCCTGCACGTCGACATACGTCTCGAGTAGGGTGATGGCTGTGATTATGCCTAGACTCCAGAAGAAAATCTTCGGCAGATGCACTTTGATAACGTGCTCCCAGATGTGTTTCTTCAGAAAATGTCCGTGCTCGTGGTTGTGGCACTCGGGCTCGTCGTGCAACGGAAGCGATTTCTCGGGAAGCAATCCTACAAACTTGTTTTTCATGGTGAGTTGCAAAACGCCGCCCACGATGATGGCAAGCACAAACACTATGGCTGTGACCAAAGCCGCCTTGCTAGGGAATTTCGAAAACATGAAAAATGCTTCATCGCCAGTAGTTGCTAGCAAAGTCGCAATTAAAGCAGGGAAGTTGACAACATGATGGACGTAAAGTGAAACAACGGTGTAAGTGCCGAAGCAGCCCGGAATAATTCCCATTAAAGCTCCAATGATAATCTGCACCCAAGGCGAGGTCTGAAGCTTTTTCGACCACAAACCGTCGGTCTTAACGTTGATAAACTCAATGACAATCATCAATCCGATAACGAACGCGGTTATCGTAAGTGTCTCTTCCAGAATATGATACAAAATTTCCATAGTCGTTTTCAATTTTCCGCAAAAATACACTATTTTTGCAAAAAAATATCATAATGAATAAAAATGATTGTTTCTTTTTCGGAAAAGTCACCAAAACACATGGTTTGAAAGGCGAGATAACCATAAAACTTGACGTGGCTAATCCTGCCGATTTCAACGATTTACGCTATCTTCTTTTCGAAGAAAAAGGAAATCTTATTCCGTATTTCATTGAAAATCAAAAGATAACTGGAGATAAAATGTTTGTGCAGCTACAGGACGTGAATAAGATGGAGCAGGCTGTCGTATTTATAGGTAAGGCGGTCTATTTGCCAAACGAGCTGATGCCGCAACTGGCCGAAGATGAGTTTTATTATAAGGATATCATTGGTTTTAAACTGATTGACGTTGCGAAAGGCGAGATAGGGGATATTTCAGATGTTTTGGAGTACCCGACTCAGGCTGTCATCCAGGTGATGAAGGACGGAAAAGAAATTTTGATTCCGATTCACGATGATATTATCCAAAAAGTGAATAAAAAAGCCAAGACATTGACGGTCAATACGCCTGAAGGACTGATTGACATGTATCTCAATATGTAATCATGGATAGCCGCCCGTTTTTTTTCAAGAAATTCGCATTGTTTCATCATCGTTCGACCATGAAGATCGGGACAGATGCGATTTTGCTTGCGCGATGGGTGGAAGTATCTGAAAATGATGATGTCCTCGACATTGGCACCGGTTGCGGTCTGATTCCCTTGATGCTTGCTCAGAAAGGCATAAAAAGTGTTGATGCTGTCGAGATTGATTATGATTCTTACGAAGAAGCAACCCAAAATTTCAACAATTCAGCGTGGAAATCGAAACTTTTAGCCATTCATGAAGATGTAAAAGACTATGCGGCGCATTGCGAGAAAAAATACGATTTGATTGTGTCGAATCCTCCGTTTTTCTTTGGCGACAACATTCCTGAAAAGGCTAAAAAAGGTTTGGCAAGGCATACTAATACATTGAGTTACAGTGATTTACTTGTTTCTGTAAAAAAGTTGCTCAAACCTGAAGGACGATTTGCTTTGGTGCTTCCTGCGTTGGAATCAAAGACGTTTTTGAAAGAAGCTGAAAATCAAGGGTTTTCACTTCAAAAAGCAATGAAAATTGTTCCGATAGAAGGCAAGGAATCAAATAGAATTAATATGCAACTTGTTGTAAATCAGGTGGATAAAGTGGAAGAAGAAACTTTTGTTTTAAGAAATCCGGACCATTCATTAACAAAATATTACAAAGACTTTTTAAAAGATTATTATTTGGATTGAAAAAAGTCGTAATTTTGCAAAAATTTTTTGATGTTTAAACTGATAATCATAGCAATAATACAATCGGGATTCCTTGCGGTGGCTCAATATTACATGAAAGTCGGCATGGACAGGGTTGGCGAGTACACCATGTCATGGTCGTTTTTCAAAAGTTTTCTGAACTGGCAACTTGGTCTCGCGGCATTTTTGTATATTGTCGGCATGATTATCTATATGTTTATGCTTAAAAATTATAAATTGTCGGTGATATATCCGCTGACGAGTATAAGTTACATCTTCACGATGCTTTTGGCGATGTTTTTCCTTGGGGAAGCCATTCCGGTCGTGAGATGGGCGGGCGTCTTTTTCGTGATGCTCGGCGTTGGAATGATAGCAAGATAGTTTGATTTGATATGAAGAAAGTATTGTTATTCAGTGCTTTAGCACTTTTTGTCTCGATGATTTCATGCACAAATCCACTTGTGGGAACATGGGTGCAGCCGCAGACGAGTTTTACTCAGGAACAAGGATTCGTGTTGGAGAAGGATGGCACAGCCTCAGATGTAAATGTCGATTACGTGACATTCAAATCATGGGAAAAGAAAGGCGATTTGCTGATTATTAAAGGTGAAAATACAGGTTCTGTGAAAGGCGCTTTCTCTGATACTTTGACTATTGAAAAAGTAACTGACGACGAGCTGGTTCTTTCGCAGTCGGGATATACTGTAACATATAAGAAGAAGAATTAAATAAACATATAACATGAGTAAATTAGTTGTTGTTGCTCTCGGCGGTAACGCATTATTGAGAAGCAATCAAAAAGGAACTTACAAAGAACAAATTGAGAATGTGACAGAGACTTGCGAGGCTTTGATGAGTTTCGTGAAGAATGGTGATAATCTTATCATCGGTCATGGAAACGGTCCACAGGTTGGCAACGTGATGCTTCAGCATGAGGCAGGTGCCAAGATGTTTGAAGTGCAGCCGATGCCAATGGATTTCTGTGTTTCTGAGACACAGGGATCAATCGGTTATATGATTGAGACCGGATTCCGCAAGGTGCTTTCAAAGCATGGATTTAAGCATAATATCGTTACTTTGGTGACACGTGTCTTGGTTGATGGCAACGACCCGATGTTTAAGAATCCTACCAAACCTGTCGGTCCTTATTATGAGAAGGAAGAGGCTGAGGATTATGCCGCCGCCACAGGTGCAATATTCAAAGAAGATCCTAAAGGAAGAGGCTGGCGTAAAGTTGTGGCATCACCGAAACCATTGGAAATCAATAATATTGAGCTTGTTGAACAGCTCGCAAGAGGAGGTAATATCGTGGTCACAGTTGGTGGCGGCGGTATCCCTGTTGTTGAAAAGGATGGCTATTATGTAGGCGTTGAGGCTGTTATCGACAAGGATTTGGCATCATCACTCGCTGCAGTGCAAGTGAAAGCTGATGAGTTCTACATCTTGACAGATGTTCCTCAGGCTTATATCAATTTCCGTAAGGAAAATGAGAAAGCTCTTGGAAGAATCACTGGAGCAGAAGCTAAGAAATACCTTGAAGAAGGTCAGTTTACAGAAGGTTCAATGGCACCGAAGATGCGCGCAGCAATCAAATTCGTGGAAGAAACAGGTCACGAAGCAGTGATTACCGACGCGACAAGCCTCGGAAATCCTAATGCTGGAACTCGTATCGTGAAATAATTAGTACGGCAATTCGTCGTTCATTCTTGAGCCAATGCGGCGCTCATTAGGAGCGTTGAAGTTGGCGTTAGGCGCAAATTGTGCTGGTTGCTCATTGCTTCCGGCACTTTTTTCATTGCCCAAATTCTTGGTGTAATCCATTTCAAGATCCTCGAAACGTGCATATTGTCCCACAAAACGAAGCTCAACGTCACCGAGCTTGCCGTTACGGTGTTTTGCGATGCTTACAACGGCTTTGCCTTTAGTTGACGAATGGTCTTCATCTTCGCTAAGTCCGTAATACTCAGGACGATAGATGAATAAAACCATGTCAGCATCCTGCTCGATAGCTCCTGATTCACGAAGGTCGGAAAGGATAGGTTTCTTTGAACCTGGACGTGTTTCAACGCTACGCGACAACTGTGAAAGCGCCAAAACCGGGATATTCAGCTCTTTAGCCAAACTCTTCAACGAACGGGAAATATTACTGATTTCCTGCTCACGGTTACCGTTTTTCTCAGTTTTTGCAGTCATAAGTTGCAGATAATCAATAAAAATCATCTGAATATCGTGCTGTTGCTTGAGTCGGCGGCATTTTGCGCGAAGGTCGAAAACAGAAAGCTGTGGCGTGTCATCAATAAAAAGTTTCGCATTGATGAGAGGCGATACTTTTGTGTTGAGCTGTTGCCATTCGTATTCTGCAAGCTGTCCTGAACGCAATTTATCAGCAGTGAGCGATGTTTCCGAAGAAATCAGACGTGTGACGAGCTGCACTGACGACATCTCAAGTGAGAAGAAAGCAATCGGTTTGTTGAAGTCGACGGCTGCATTGCGTGCCATGTTGAGCGCAAATGCTGTTTTACCCATACTTGGACGTGCAGCGAGAATGATAAGGTCGGATTTCTGCCATCCTTGGGTGATTCTATCCAATTCAGTATATCCTGAAGGCACTCCACGAAGGGCAGACCCTGCGTTTTTTGCCTTTTCAATATCATCGATGGCGAGTTTCACGAGGTCAGGCATCTGGTCGTAGTTGCGGCGCAGGTTGTTTTCGCTGATTTGGAACAGTTTGTTTTCAGCGGTATCAAGCAAATCAAAGACATCTGCGGAGTCTTCGTAGGCATCCTTTATTGTTTCCGATGAGATTTGAATGAGTTGACGCTGAATGTACTTCTGCAATATAATTCTTGAGTGATACTCAATATTTGCTGAGGAAACGACGCGGTTTGTCAGCTGCGAGATATAATAAGGACCGCCAACAGTTTCAAGGTCGCCTGTCGATTTCAAATGGTTGGTGACCGTCAAAATATCAACTGGCTCTGATTTGGTGAAAAGATCCTTGATGGCGGCAAAAATTATCTGATGCGCCTCTTTGTAAAACACCTCTGGCGACAAAATGTCAATCACGGCGTTCACTGCTTCTTTTTCGAGCATGAGAGCGCCTAAAACAACTTCCTCCAAGTCGACGGCTTGAGGTGGTATACGTCCTTGAGAATTAAGCACATCCACACTTGGCGTGGCGGCTTGTGATTTGATAAAACCCGATTTTTTTATACTTTCATTATTCATACCACAAAATTATGAATAATGATTGTTTGTTTATAATATGTTGATAACTTTTTTGAAAATCTCGCGCAAAGCTTTGTTTTCTTGTTCCAAATCGCTGGTAATCAGTTCTCTTTCCATAGCATTGTCGCTAAATGCGTTTAAGATGATTCGGCTATGCTCAAATAAATTCTTGTCGGGAAAGACACTTTCGTAGACATTCTTCAGTGAGAAGTCGGTTTTTACCTTTTCGTGATGGAAATCGGCTTGCTGGAGAACTTCGCGGAAATTTAGAATTTTATAATTTAACTCCTTGGAATCCAATATGTTAAATCTTTGAAGAGAAGCCGAGATGTTTTGTGGTGCGAAGCAAATAACACGCTCAAAACCTGCCAGTTGTTCGGTCAATATGTCAAGGCTGGTTTTCCATGTTGAGAGGTCGTCAAGACAATTCCAGTTATAAATTTTGTCGAATTTGCCGTTGTTTGAGAGGATTGACAAGCCAATGATGAATTCGGTGTAAGGTTTGTCACCGTCGAACAGAGGTACGGCCGGACGATAAAACAGAAGGTTGAGGAAAGCTGTTGATTGGTTCCGGTCGCCAATTAGTTCGTAAAGTGTCTTATAATCAATGGTATAAGTCTTGTCGGCCTCATTAGGTACGTCTTTCCAACAATGACCGTGAAACTCGCATCGATATGGATTGTCGCATTGGTTGCCGATAGGAAACTTTGGCGAATGAGGTTGTTTAATGATATCTTTGAAATGTGCTATGTTTTTCGCAATCACATCCTGATATTGCTCGGCATAATCTTTAATAGATTGAAAAACAAATAGTTGTGTTAAATCCAAGTCGCCATTCCTGACATAATCGGCATTGATGTACATTAGTTGGATGTCGGAGAGAGGCACGTTGCAGCCTTTTAGCACATAATACTGCAGAGCTGCATCTTTCATATAAGTAGGGCTGATGCTGAGTGAGCTTTTTACCTCAATTGCACGCCATTTGTCGCCGTCACGAACGATGATGTCGAGCATGATGAGAGTGTCGTCGTATTGGAAAACGGCCTCATACATCACGTTGACGGCTGGATTGGTCAGGTTTTTCAACGTCTCAACAACTTTTTTGCTGAACTGCGACGGAGAACTTGGCGTCATGTTTATTCCGCCGGGGAAATATTGCTGAGCAAGGATTCCTACATCGGTGCCACGTTTGAACTTCGCCCGTTGCTCCATACTCAGTTTATCGCGTAAAAACGGTCGGTTTTTAAAGAGATACAGAGCTTTTTCGCATTGTTCACCTTTGATATATGTCGATTTTGATAAAATGTGCATTTTATTGATTATTAGGAAGTTGTATTATGTTTTTCTTTGCGAAGAAGGTCATGGAGATGCCTCTTGCAAGCATGAATCCTAAGAAAGCGATCCATAAGCCGTGGTTGCCGTAGATAGGGACGAGAATGTACCACATCGGCAGAAACACCAGAATTGACGATATTATCATGGTGTTGCGGATGGCTTTCGAGGCTGTCGCTCCGATGTAAATGCCGTCCCAAAGGAATGCTGCGAAAGTTATTATCGGAATCAACACCATATATATATAATAAGGTTGTATCTGACTGATGATTACGGGATGATCGGATATCAGTTTGACAAATGTAGTAGGGAAGATGGCGTAAAGTATGGCGAATGGAATACAGATGTATGCGCCCCATTTGAAAAGATGCATCACGACACTTCGAAGATTCTCGGAGTCTTTGGCACCGATGAATTTTCCAACCAGCGCTTCTCCAGCATAGGCAAAACCGTCGGTGAAATAGGAGAAGATGTAGAAGAATTGTAAAAGTATCATGTTGATGCTCAGAATGTTATCTCCTAATTTTGCAGATTGATTTGTAAAGAACGCGATTGTTAATACAAGGAGAATGCTTCTGATCATCAAGTCGGTGTTGACTTTGAAAAATCTCTTTAATTTATTGATATCCAGTAAGATATGTAAATCAATCTTAATGATATATTTCTTGAATTTTACGAAAATGAAAATCAATGATGTGATTAGACCGCAGTATTGTGCTATGACTGTGCCGAGAGCTACACCTACAACATCTTGTTTCATCACAACGACGAAAAACACACTGAATATGATATTTAATACATTGATTATGATGGCAATAACCATAGGAATCTTTGTGTTCTGCATGCCGATAAACCATCCGTTGAGGCAATATAGCAGCATATTTGCAGGTGCAGCCCAAATCCTGACGAAGAAATAAGTTATTGCCAGGTTTTTCACATCATCGCTGCCATCCAGTAGTGTCAGACTGAGTCTGGCAATAGGCCCCTGCATGCATAATACAAATAGGAATGCCAATATTGCTATGGTTATTGACCTGTAAAGAGAGTATGAAGCCTCAGAAAAGTCATTGGCTCCATACGATTGTGCGGTAAATCCGGTTGTTCCGGCGCGTAAGAAACTGAAAAATGAGTAAAGTACACTGAAAATCGTTCCGCCCAGAGCTATCGCACCAATATAAATAGGTGAGCTGAGGTGACCCATCAGTATCATGTCGACCAAACCCAACAACGGAATAGTTATGTTGCTGATAATGTTTGGGATGGCTAATTTTAGAATAGAACGATTCACGTGAAAAATTTTATGCAAAAATAAAAAATATTGTGCTAGGTATTAAATATTTTCGTAAATTTGCGCTGTAAATCCAAGTGAGTGTGGAATTTTGTGGAATTATTCCACATGTTTCTACAGTACGCCATGTGGAAAACGAGAAGCGAGTGTAATATAAAATATTGATAATCAATAAAATATAAAAATTTATTAAAAAATTTGCAGTTTGGCACGGTTTTGGAGTCAAACTTATTACGTTAGCACTGACTAATTTAAAATTATAACAAAAATGAAAAAAGTATTAACAGTTGTATCGGTCGCATTAGTAGCTCTTTTATTAAGCTCATGCGTTGAGAGTTCAAAGAAGTATCAAGCATTATTAGCAGAGAAGGAAGCTCTTGCAGTTGAAAATCAGAACATGGAGAACGAATTCAATGCTACAATGGGTATCCTTAATGAAGTTGAGAACAATCTTCAGGCAATCCGTGACGCAGAAGGTATCCTTATGGTCAAACAGGAAGGCAGCGAAAGAGATCAGCTCGTTTCAGAACTTCTCCAGCTTAAGGAAGTCATGGCTACAAATCATGCACGTTTGGATTCATTGAATGATGTGCTGGCAAAAGCAAACAAAAACAATGCTAACCTCCGCGCTCAGGTGAAGAAACTTCAGGCTCAGCTTGCAGAGAAAGAGGAAATGATTGCTAACCTCCAGGCTCAGATTGTTGAGAAAGACGGTCAGATCGCAAACCTCAATACTCAAGTTGAAAACCTCAATTCAGACCTCAATAATGCTAACAGCGAGATTGAAAACCTCACAAATGAGAAGATCGCTCAGGCTAATGAGTTGAATACAGTTTATTACCTTGGTGCAACAAAGAAAGAACTCAAGGCAAAAGGTATCATGACAAACCTCAAGAACGTTCTCAAACAGAATGTTCCTACAGAAGAGTTCACAAAGGCTGACATGCGTGACCTTACTTCAATCGTGTTCAACGCAAAGAAGGTTGTTGTCGTATCAAGCCACCCAGTCGATTCTTACAGCCTCGTCCCAGGTGTTGGTGAAGATGGCAAGAAGATCGTGACATTAGAAATCACAAATCCAGAAGCATTCTGGAATGTAACAAAATATTTGGTTGCAATTACCAAATAATTTTTCTGCTCGTTTTCAATATTTACGGAAATCCGACGCCGCCTGGTGTCGGATTTCTATTTTTTTTAGATTTTTTTTTCATTGATAAAAATAAAATATCTATTTTTGCAGAACGAGCAGAAGATATTTTATGTCAAAAAAGATTTTAATAGTTGACGATGACGTTGCCTTTGGCGTTATGCTGAAGACGTGGTTTCAGAAAAACGACTGGGATGCGGACTTGGTGTCCACAATGGAAAAAGCGTTTCAGGCCGTTAATTCTTGTCAATATGAATTGATACTCAGTGATTTGCGTTTGCCGGATGGCGACGGAATCATATTTTTGACATATCTTAGAGAGAAAAGTATTCTCACACCTTTTATAATAATGACTGGCTATGCGGATGTTCAAACTGCCGTAAATGCAATAAAACTAGGCGCTTTCGACTATTTGAAGAAACCTATCATTCCGGAAGTTCTTCAGCAGAAAATAGAATTGGCGTTGAAACAGGAGATTGCAACAGCAAAACCTGAGAAAAAGACAGTTCAAAAAAGGGATATCTCAAAAATAGTAAAAGGCAACAGTCCTGTTATTCAAAGAGTATATACACACGTGGCGCTTGTCGCACCAACCAAAATGTCGGTTTTGATACTCGGTGAGAGTGGAACGGGTAAGGAATACATCGCCAGGATGATACATGAACAAAGCGGTCGAAGCAGCAAGCCATTCATTGCTGTTGACTGCGGAAGTCTGTCGATGGAGCTGGCACCTTCAGAACTTTTTGGACATAAAAAAGGTTCGTTTACATCGGCAATAGCAGATAAAAAAGGTGTTTTTGAAGAGGCGAATGGCGGTACGGTGTTCCTTGATGAGGTCGGAAACTTGCCTTATGAGGTGCAAAAGCAATTGCTGAGAGCTTTGCAGGAGCAAAAAGTCAGACCTGTGGGTTCGGCTCAAGATATCAATGTGGATGTCAGAATAATAGCAGCTACTAATGAAGACTTGGAAAAAGCCATAGATGAAGGACGATTTCGTCAGGATTTGTACCATAGAATCAATGAGTTCTCAATCGAGGTGCCACCGCTTCGAGAAAGACTTGAGGATATGGAGGAGTTCGCATATCATTTTTTGGCTCAGGCAAACGATGAATTAGGTAAAGACGTTAAACATATATCAAAAGAAGCTCTTGATAAGCTTAAAGAGCATCGTTGGGATGGTAATTTGCGCGAGTTGAGAAATGTTATACGCAGAGCGACATTATTTGCCGAGAATCAGGAAATTGTAGCTGATAATTTGCCGATTTTGTCGAGTCGAATGCATAAATTAGAAGAAGCAGAAGATTTGGCATTACAGCCTGGTGATGAGAAAAGCCAGATAATCGCTGTTTTGAAAAAAGCGAGAGGTAATAAGACCGTTGCGGCAAAATTGCTGCAGATAGATCGTAAGACCTTATATAATAAGATGCATTTGTACGGAATAGACCTTACTTAAATTCCGGATACAGTTCGTAGAATTTATTTTCAAAAGTGCGTACTCGAGTTAAAGACTTACGAGTCCAGTCGAGGCGTATATCCTGTTTTTCCTCTTCGGTAAGATGCCAGTTGATGTCGCTTTTATGAAGACGCTGAGTTAACGTGTACATCAATAAAGCCGCGGAAACACTAATGTTGAAACTTTCGGTGAAGCCGTGCATTGGGATTTGGACGTACATGTCGGAATGTTCGAGCGCATAATTGGTTAGCCCTGTTTTCTCGGTTCCGAAAACAACCGCGATAGGTTGGTCGAGTGGGAGAGTGTCGGGCGTGAAGTCGTTTTGGTGCGGACAAGTGGCGACAATTTTATAACCTTTGCTATGAAGCAGGTCGAAAGCTTCGGGCGTGTTGAATTCATTGACATTGTATTTGTGCAAGTCGAGCCATTTGCTGCTACCGACGACGATATCGGGGTTGATGTCGTAAACCCATTTATTCTCGATGATATGAATATCCTGAATCCCTGTGAGGTCGCAACTGCGCAAAACCGCGCTCGCATTATGCGACTGATAGATGTCTTCAAGCACTATTGTGATGTGACGGGTGCGGTATTGCAGCACCTGTTCGAAGCGTTGTTTCCGCTCATCGGTGATGAAATCCGACAGAAATTCGTATAATTTTTGTTCTTTTGCGTTCAAAATGAATGATTTATGAATTTAACACGTTAAAATTAAATTTTTTACAAATATATTAAATTTTTTGTTCAAGCGTAAATAAAAAAATCGTAAATTTGCAGCTCGAAAAATTGTATTGATATGGCAAAAGAAAACGTACAGAAAGACGAAGAACGTCTCGAACAGATTGAGTCAACATTAGGTAAAACAGAAATGTTTGTCGAAAAGAACCGCAATACTATCATGGTGGTGTTGGGTATCATCATTGTTGTTGTTTTGGCAATTTTCGGTGTGAAGAAATTTATTGTTGAACCACGTGAAGCAGAAGCACAGACAGCTATTTTCCGTGCCGAGCAGCTTTTTGAGAATGACGATTATGCAACAGCTCTCAATGGTGACGGTAACAATGCTGGTTTCATGGATATTATTAATGAATATGGTGGAACAAAGACAGGTAATCTTGCAAGATATTATGCAGGTATCTGCTATCTCAACACAGGTGATTTTGAGAACGCCATCAAGTATCTCGGTGAATTTAAAGGTAAAGATCAGATCGTGAGACCTTTGGCAACAGGTGCCATGGGTGATGCATATCTTGAACTTGACAATGCTGCAGAAGCTGCAAAATGCTATGAGAAAGCTGCAAAAGAATCAGCAAATTCATTTACAAGCCCGATGTTCCTCATGAAAGCAGGTCTTGCTTATGAGATGGTTGAGAACTACCAGAAAGCTTTGGATATGTACAAAACCATCAAGGCTGAATATCCTAACAGCAATGAAGGATTCAGCATTGAGAAGTACATCGCTTATGTAGAGGCAAAGCTTGCTAAATAAGTTAAGATTAAATAAGAGATGAAATGCCTGATTCTGAAGGGAGTCAGGCATTTTTAATAATGTAAGATATGAAAATAGTTTATTTTGGAACACCAGAGATCGCAGCATCGCAGTTGGAAGCGATTCTGACGGCAGGTTATGATGTGGTAGCAGTTGTTACAACACCTGATCGTCCGGCTGGACGTGGAAAGCAGATGCATTCGTCGGAGGTTAAAGAGTGCGCTTTGAAGCACGGATTGCCAGTTTTGCAGCCAGAGAAGCTTAAAGATGATGCTTTTGTGGAACAATTGCGTTCGTATAATGCCGACTTATTCGTGGTTGTCGCATTTAGGATGCTGCCGGAAGTGATATGGAGCATGCCGCCAAAAGGAACTATCAATCTTCATGCTTCACTGCTGCCGCAATATAGAGGTGCCGCTCCAATAAACCATGCCATAATCAATGGTGAGACTGAGACCGGCTTGACCACTTTCATTCTTGACAAGGAAATCGACACAGGTGCAATGATTATGCAGGAAAAAGTGGCGATAGGAGAGAAGATGAATGCCGGCGAGCTTCATGACGCATTGATGAATCTCGGCAACGAAGTCATTGTGAAGACAATAAAGATGATAGAAGAAGGAAAGGTTGAGGCAAGAAGCCAAAATTCAGTCATCGAACAGGAAAATCTTATTTTAAAACCGGCACCGAAGATCTTTAAGGAAGATTGTTACATCGATTGGAATAAGTCAGGAAAAGAGATTTATAATTTTGTAAGAGGCTTGTCACCATATCCTGCAGCACATGCAAAGATCCAGAATCCAGGTGGAGAGATTTTGGATTTGAAGATTTTTGCGTCTGAAATAGTACCAAAAACAGCGGAAGATGATTCTGTTTTTAGCTTAAAAACCGACCAAAAGGCATATCTTGAGGTTGTTTTGAAGGATTCATATATAAAAATTCTTGAGATTCAGCAGGCGGGCAAGAAAGCCATGAAAATTGCGGAATTCCTAAGAGGTACAAGGGTTTCGGAAGATTGGAAGCTTGTTTTATAGTTTGTGGTTACAGCTTTTTTTACAAAAAAATAAAATTTTTTTAAAAAAAAGTTGTAAGTGACTGATTTTATGTTATATTTGCAATGTCAAAAGATTACAAACTTATTAAAACTTAACTTACAATGAATAAGGCAGAATTAGTAAATGTGATGGCTGAAAAAGCTGGCCTCACAAAGGTAGACGCCAAGAAGGCATTGGACGCTTTCATTTGCGCAGCAACAGGTGCAATCCGTAAAGGTGAACGCATTTCATTAGTCGGTTTCGGCACATTGTCAACAACAAAACGTCCTGCTCGTAAAGGTCGTAACCCACAGACTGGTAAAGAAATCACAATCGCTCCTAAGACAGTTGTGAAATTCAAAGCCAGCGCTGACTTAGTAAAATAATAGGTTATACTATTGACACTTAAGGCCGCTTTTCAGCGGCCTTTTTTGTTTAAAATAATGACCATTGGCGGCCTTTTTCCTTAAGGTTTCCGTTTTCATCCTGCTCGATGGTCCCGTTGTCGAGCATCCAGCGAACTGTTTCAAGCACTTTTTCCTCAAGATAGTTTTTTGCGAGAGAAGGCGTTTCGTATAGCGGAACTACACGTTTTTTCAGTTCATCCAGTATGATGTTGCTAATGTTTCTGTATTCCTCGTCGTTTATTTTCATTTGGTTGCGAATGTTGCACACGTCGCATTTGCCGCATCTTGTCTTGATTTTCTCACCAAAGTATCTTAAAAGCTGGACGCTACGGCATTCATCGTCATTGTTGACGAAGTCGATGACCGATTGAACGCGTTTTGTGGCATCTTCTTTTCTGTCTTTGTAAACCTCGTCGGATAGCGCGAAGTGTCGTGTATCCTGGCGTTCAGTAAGAAATTGAATCTGTGGTTTGTCGCTTCGCGGAATGTAAGACAGGAAGTTTAATTTGTCGAGTTTCTGTAAAATATGTTCCACTTTTTCGACATCTATGCCAAGTTTGTGACTGATTTGTTCTTCTTTGATCTTGACGAAGTCGGAGAGAACGCCTGGGTAGTTTCTTAGCAAAAACTTTATTATGGTGTCGAATTCTGCATATTCAACCTGAAAGCGATAAAGATCTTCACGGCTTGCCTTGATGAACAGTTGAGAAGGGGAGTCCATGGCTTCCGACAATGCGAAGAATCCTTCCCGCTCCATGAGTTTCAATGAGTTAAACACTTCGATAAGTGAGAAATCGTAGTTTTTTGCAAACTCTGTCATGTCGAACGGATAACATTGTCCGTTGCCTGCGCCTACCGGAATCTGAAGATAATTTCCGATTGCGTCATAAATGGATTTTATCCGTTCAAGTTCGGGATAAGATTGTTGAAGGTTGTCTTTCAGCTGTTTGATATCGCTTTCTGAAACCAGCAGGAAAGCCTCTGATGGCTTGAGGTCACGACCGGCGCGTCCGGCTTCTTGGAAATAAGCTTCAAGACTGTCGGGCAGATCCATATGAACAACTACTCGTACATCAGGCTTGTCGATTCCCATTCCGAAGGCATTGGTGGCGGATATAACTTTAATCTTGCCGTCCATCCACATTTTTTGGCGCTCATCGCGTGTCTTGGCGTCGATGCCTGCGTGGTAATATGTGGCGCTGATACCTACGGATTGTAGCCAGTCGGCGATTACTTTAGTGCGTTTGCGGCTGCGGACATAAACTATACCGCTTCCTGACTCCATTTTCATGAAGAGGCGATACATAAGTCCATATTTATCAGCAACTTTGATGACGTTATATGTGACGTTTTTACGTTCGTAGCTTGTCTGAAAAACGTTTCTTTCCTTGAATCCTAGACGAAACTGTATGTCTTCGACGACTTTAGGCGTGGCGGTTGCTGTCAAAGCCAGTACTGGGGTGTTCGGGATGTAAGGACGGATCTCCGCAATTTTTAAATAAGGTGGGCGGAAATCATAGCCCCACTGAGAGATGCAGTGCGATTCATCGATGGCGAGCAGGCAGACCTTCATCTTTTTCACGGCTTCGATGAATGCATCGGTCATAAGACGTTCCGGTGAAACATAGAGAAACTTCAAGTTGCCGAAGACCGCTTTGTTGTATGCGATTTCCACTTCGTTTGGGTGCATGCCTGAATAAATCGCAGACGCTGGAATATTGATGTTTTTGAGATGAAGAACCTGATCTTTCATCAGTGAGATGAGTGGAGTGACCACAATGCACACGCCGTCCATCGCCATGGCAGGTACCTGAAAGCATATCGATTTGCCGCCACCGGTGGGAAGTAGGGCAAGAGTGTCATGTCCTTCGATGACGGAGTCGACTATGTCTTCCTGCATTGGGCGAAACGACGGGTATCCCCAATATTTGACCAAAACAGCACGTGTCAGTTCACTCATTTAAGCGTTTTTTTGCAAAAATAGCAAATTTTTCAATATTTGCAAGATTTTTTTAAATAAAAAATGAAAACGAATGAAAAATAGTATTATCTTTGCAACGTATATAAATATGCAAATACGATTTGGTGTAAAATCCGTTGTATAATAAGTGATAATATGAAAAAGATTTTAAATATTGTTGTCTTTTTATTACTGTCAATAACATCTTTTGCGCAGATTAGTAATTTAAAAGATTCGGACAGAGGTCTGTTGTCAACGGTGTATCTTTACGACACTGTTTGTGAAGGTGGTACGTACGGACAATATGGTTTTGACATCGATAGCATTCCTGTCGGTTCCAGTACTTACATGTTACATTTCTCGTTTAACGACAGTACGGTTTATTTGTATCTTTACGCATACGCAAAGACCGAGTCTTTTATTCAGGCCCAGATTTGTGAAGGAGAGGATTATACCGAAAACGGTTTTAATATCATAAATCCTGAAGTCGGAGTGTTGAATGATTCTTTAATACTTGTAAACTCCCATTCATGTGATAGTATTGTGCGACTGGAACTTACCGTAAATCCAGTGCTTGATACGACTTTCTATGATACAATATGTCAGGGCAACAATTATAGCGGACACGGATTCGTTGTAAATCAGCCACCTGCGGGAATCTATTATGACACAATATCAAGTCAAACGCCACAGGGGTGTTCGGATATGACATATCTGGAACTTACTGTTAAGCCATGGTATAACATATACATTTATGATTCAATTTGTGAAGGTGAGGATTATGAGGGCTATGGTTTTGAAATAACTCAGCCTAGTGTCGGAGTGGTGACCCAAACCCATAGTGATACTGGAGCAAATGGCTGTGATAGTATTGTTCATCTTGTGCTTACTGTTAATCCGAATCAGGTAATAAATATTAATGATGCTATATGTTATGGAGAGGATTATTTCCAAAATGGTTTTGTCGTTATACAACCGCCACTTGGTGTGATGCATGATACGTTGCATCGTTTGTCGTATCAAGGTTGTGACAGTACTGTTTGCCTGACATTGACGGTAGCTCCTTTATATAGTCAATCGTTTGTTGATACAATTTGTGCGGGAGAGACATATAATCAACATGGATTTAACATCCAGGCAACTGAAGAAGGTCTTATTTATGACACATTGTATTTAGAATCTATGTACGGATGTGACAGTTTGATATATTTGGAACTGCAAGTTTGGGATAAATTTGACACATATTTCACGGGTGAGATTTGCTATGGCGAGAATTATGTGGAACACGGTTTCAATATTATACATCCGCAGACGGGATTGCTGAGGGATACGTTGTTCTTGCAGAGTAAACATGGTTGTGACAGTATAGTTTATCTGGCTTTGAATGTTTATCCGGTTTATAATGATTTATATGAGGCGGAGATATGTGATGGTGAGGATTATCACGGATATGGATTTACATTTATCCAACCACCTTTAGGATATAATTACGATACATTGTATTTACAGACTGTACACGGTTGTGATAGTATTGTTCGTATGAGACTTCTGGTTAATCCGTTGTTCGAAACCAACATTGTTGACACTATTTGTCATGGAGAAAGCTATACACTCCATGAATTCAATATTGTTAATCCGCCTGTCGGAGAGACATTTGAAACATTGCATTTGACCACAACACATAGTTGTGATAGTGTTTTATATCTGAAACTTACAGTTATTCCGAGATTGGATTTCGGTGATAGCGATATAATAGGAAGTATGTATGTATATGCTCAGACAGATTTCCAGACCGGATGGTATGACTATAGAATAGATTCGTTGGATTATTGGGATGAGTTCAGGTGGGAGTTTGTTGAACCGACAGATTGGACAATGATCCCAGATGGTCGCACATGCAGAGTTTTGGTCAGGAGTGCTGGAGAGTATACTCTGAGAATCTCGGCTGAAAACTATTGTGACACAACGTATCGTGAAATAAGAATTACAGGCCGATTCTATGGAGTTGATGATAATGAGAGCATTAATGCTAACGTTTATCCAAATCCTGTGAATGATGCTTTGATTGTTGAGTCGGAAGAGATTCTAAGGACAACAATCATTGGTGTATATGGTCAGAAAGTGAAGAGTCAAGACTACGAAATGATTGATAGAGTGGTCGTTGACGTAAGCGATTTGTCACGAGGAATGTACATGATTTTGATAGAGACAAGAAAAGGAAACGTGTACAAACAAATTATAGTAGAATGATAATCGGAAAGGTTATGAATACAATTAAGTTATTGATACTGATGGCAGTTGCGGCTGTTATGATGGCTGGCTGTACAAAGAATGATGACACTACTATTGTAATACTTGGCGAGGAAGAGTATTTTAACGAGATAATAAAGGTTATTCCGTCAGATTTGATAAATGAATTTGACAGCAGGTTCGGTGTTCAGAAAGGAAATATTCCGCCAAATGTAGAGGGAGAGTTTGTCATGGCTCCGAAAAAGAGAGTATATTCGTCATTGAGCAAGACGGTGTGGCCGCTTGATATTCAAGAACCTAATGTTTATCTGAAATTTGAAAGTCAGAACAACAGAATCGCTAAATTCAAACATTATGAGGAGTTTATAACTTCTGTTGATACTATTTATGTGATGGGTAAAGATGACCGTTTTACCGCATATTACGTTGAGGACAAGTTGTTTGACTATGGCATTTATGAAGTGAAGATGAAGCGTGGAATCATTTATAGCGGTCGTGTTAGTGAGGATGGAATCAAGTATTTGAAATATGCCAATATTATTATGGATGTACAGGATGATTCTCATGGTGTAATTGAGACGTATCCTGTCGGAACATTCTTTATTTATGAGGATGGAAGCAATAACGGATTGGCTGAGAGGAAAGATTGGTATAACGAATGAGAAACGAAACAGTGATGAGAAGAACAATAATACTATCAATCATATTACTGGCTATGAGCATGGAGATGCTTGGCCAGATAAGGATGTACAACGACCGCAGAGTTATGGTGTCGAGGAGAGTGTCGATGGGTGTGAAGGTTGGTGCTGTTGATGCGGTGATGGAGTTTACTAACGAGCAACTTAAAGATTTAAGCCGTACTTCGGTGATAAATCCGGTGGGCGGAATATATGTGGAATTGCCGGTGGCGAAGTTTTTCTCAGTTTCGCCGGAGATCATGTTCATGCAGAGGGGAACCACGGTGTCATACAAGTGGGAGGGTTATCAGACCGACTACCGATTGAATTCGAGGTCGATAGATTTGCGTATTCCGCTGCAGTTTTACTGGGTGGCTAGCAACGTGTTCAAACCGTATGTGTTTTTCGGTCCAGACTTCAGCTATGTGATAGGCGGAAAGATAAACTTGGATCAGCCTGATGGAGATATGGGAAACAGCGAGATAGAGATTGGCGACGCAAACATTAACAGTTATGATGTGAGTGTGATGGCTGGAATTGGTTTCAGATTCGACATCAACTTGGATAAGAGATTCTTGTATATCAAGATAGAAGGCGCATATAATCACGGTTTGTTGAACACATATTCTCAGCGCGAGCTGGATGATATGGTCCACGCGTCGAATGTGCACGCTTACAATGTGACAGATAAGAGATTTAACAGGAGCTTTGAGGTGATGATTAGTGTTGGAATGCCATTCTACAAAAAAGGAGATATGTGCAGTTACTTTGGCAAGAGAAGGTCGTGGTAAAAAGGCTTAAGAATTAAGAAAACAGGGCGTGTTGTTTTGAAAAACAACACGCCCTGTTTCTTTTTTGTTGATTAGTTAAATTTTTTTTGCTTTTATTTATATTTATATAAATAAATATACTATTTTTGTAAATTATATAAGTGTAAATTTTTTGTTATGAAGAATATATATCGAATTTCAATTATTGCATTGTTGATTTTGTTGCCAAATTTGTTATTTGCGCAGGAGACATTTGACTTCATGAGGCTTGGTGGTGAAGGAGTTACGCTTTGGCACGGTTCGTATAGTAATCCTAAGGCAGTGCAGGGCGCTAGTCCGCAAAGTGCTCATATTTTATTGACAAGACAAGAGGGAGAGCCTAGTCCTACTGATGACAGAACTGGCGGTTTGTTGAATATTTTCCCTGATGAAGACACATATACCGTATTCCAACTTGGTGATACATTGGTTTCAGGTTATACAAATGGACTTCCAAACACGGCGAGCGGCATTTACCCTTCAAATGCTATCGATTATGTGTTTGATGTAGATGAGACCAATTCTCTTTTGCTTTTGAATTTTGCAGTGGTTTTTGAAGATCCGGGTGGACATACTCAGAATCACAAGCCTTTGTTTGGCGTGAAAATCAGTGATTTGGCTGATAACTCGTTGGACGATTGTGCAGAATATGAGGTTTCGGCATTTGGTGGTATCGAAGGTTTTCATGATTATCAGTATGTTAGATGGGATTATGTTCAAAGTGCAGGACAATACCAGTGGGTGGGTCATACTGTGAGATGGAGAGACTGGACAGCTATCGGTATCGATTTGTCACCATATGCAGGACATCAAGTGAAGGTTAATTTTACCACAAAAGATTGTTTTGACGGTTCTCATTACGCTTATACATATTTTACAGCACAATGTGTGAATAACAGTTTGGTGGCTGATTGTACGAATGATGATGTAGTGACATTGTCGGCTCCATATGGTTTTGATACATACACTTGGTCTGGAGCAGGCGGATCAGATCGAACAGCAACGTACGATATTCCTGACAACGGACTTCGTGTCACATGCCATCTTACATCGTTCACTGGATGCCAATGTGATTTGATGGCTCATATTGTAAAATACTCTGTGACACCAGGTACACATATCCTTGTTGATACCACATGTGCTTCACAACCATACACTTACAGTAATTACAATATCCCGGTAACGGATTTGACGTTGGGTGACAATGTCTTTGTGAACACTTTGGTTGAAGCCGGAAATTGTGACAATGTGGCGACAACTATTCTGCAACTCTATGTTGTAAATGATCTTGTAAAACATGTTTATGCTGATGTATGTGAGGCGGACGGATATCATGATGACAGTATCAGCATCAATAATCCAATGATTGGAGCTCATGAATACACGTTTAATCTTCATAGCGGTTTGGGATGTGATAGTACTGTCATAGTTCATTTGAATACATCAGAGAATCCGAAACGTTTTGTAAATGTTACAAAATGTCAGGGAGATGTTTTTAATGTGTATTATGGTGGTTCATTGTCAAAGACTTACACTGTTGGTGCAGAGTCAATTAGTAATGATACGATAAGGTTTGGCGCACCGACAGGATGTGACAGTTTGGTAATTGTTTCGATCAATGTGAATCCTGCATGGACTCTTGACAATGTAAATGATATCAGTGATTTGCTTTATTCGGAATTAGGTCAAACGGCACTTTGTGTTAATGAAGCGATTTATGATTTCCATGGTTTTGATCTCGTTCCGGATGAAAACAATCCTGGAGAGATTTATGATACATTGTGGGGTCTTCATACAACACAAGGTTGTGACAGTATTGTTGTAATTCATCTTGGAGTGTTGCCGTATAACAATGAAACACTAAGTTTTAACGCATGTTATGGCGATGCTATTAATAACCATATTTATTATGCCGCAATGGGTGGTTATGCGACATTCCCTGAACATGTAGATGTAGGACATTATCAAGATACAGTACATTATCCGGAAATGTTCAGTGGTTGTGACAGTTGGGCAATTAGAAATCTGAATATTTGGCCGGTAGAAGATACGATTGTGAGAGATACCATCTGCTCAAATCAGACATATTCTCATGATGGATTTGCAACCTATACACCGCCAGTTCAGTATTTCCCTTATGGAAATTATAGTATTGATCAGCAAAGTTATATTTATAGAGACACATTATATACCTATACACAGCATGGTTGTGACAGTACTGTGTATTTGGAACTGCTGGTTAATAAAGCATATATGATGCCAGTATATGCTGAGATTTGCGAAGGTGAGGATTATATCAACGACACTTTGCCATTTTTCAACCAGATTCAACCGGCATTGGGAATGATGCAGGCAGAAGAGGATTTAACGACTGCATTGTCAGGATGCGACAGTATATATGTCTTGACGCTGAATGTCAAAGAAGTGTTCCGTCCGGAAATTAATGCAGAAATATGCTTGGGTGACGAGTATAACGAGTATAATTTAGATACGATACCAGTGGCAGTTGGCGTCGTTCGCGACACATTCTTCCTGACTTCGAGATTTGGCTGCGACAGTATTGTGTCGTTTGAAATTACAGTTCACGAGGTGTATGACATGATTATCAATGACACAATTTGTGACAACCAGACATATACAAATGGTTTGTTCCATTTTGAGAATCAGCCAGCGGGATTGATAGATACTACATTGCATCTGACAACAATACATAACTGTGACAGCACGGTTAACCTTCGTTTACTGGTCGCCCCGACATACTTGATTCCAATTGTTGATGAAATTTGTTACGGTCAGGATTATCATAACGACAGCTTGCCGTTTTTCAATAAAATCCATCCTGAAGTTGGAACAGTTAATGACAGTAAGGCATTTGTGACAAATGTTTTTGGATGTGACAGTATTTATGAGTTGTCATTGACAGTTAAGGAGGTTTATAATACACCGGTAACCGGACAGATTTGTTTTGGAGAACGTTATGATTTGAATGGATTTGATACGATTCCGGGACAGACTGGTTTGTTCAGAGATACGCTGTTCCTGACATCTGGTTTAATGTGCGATAGTGTTGTGCCTCTTGAACTTATGGTTCGTGAAGTTTATGATTATACGATTGTGGATTCGGTTTGCTATGGTGAGAATTATACATTAAATGGCTTTAATATTCAAAATCCATCAGAAGGTTGGCACATCGATGAGTATATGATTAATCCGCATTCACAATATGATTGTGATAGTATTGTCAGACTCAGTTTGAAGGTTAATGAGGCACCATATACAGAATTGAGAGATACTGTTTGCGAAGGCTCAACCTATAATAGATATAATTTTACTGTAACTAATGTTTTAGCCGGCTTGCATGCTTATGAGGCTACATATCCTTCGATATATGCCTGCGACAGTCTGGTGAGATTGTATTTGTATGGTAACCCATTGTTAGACACTACATTATACGATGTTGCTTGCGTAGGAGTACCTTATACAAATTACGGATTTAACGAGACTGTGAACGAAATTGGACCGCATAATTACCAGTTGGATTTGTCATCAGTGGTGACTGGTTGCGACAGCACGGTTTATCTTCACCTTGATGTTTATGACGGATATGTCACCAATATCCTTGATTCAATTTGTTTGGGTGATGTGTACAATCAAAACGGATTTAATCTTACACCGATGTATCCGACAACATTGTACCAAACGTTGCCGCTTCAATCGCAGTATGGATGTGACAGTATCGTGAACCTGACATTGAAGGTGTATTCCGGTGGTTATCAAGCATATCAAGAAGTTGTGTGCTGGAATGACACTTATACTGAACATGGCTTCAATATCAATGTGGCTGAAACATTCCCGAATCTTACAACACCGGCATCATATAATATTTATAATGACACATCTTCATACAATATCCATGGATGCCTTGATAATGTTAGCGTTTATCTTACAGTTAATCCATTAAGTGTAGTTGATGTTTATGGCGAGGTTTGTGAGGGAGATGTTTATGACGGATATAATTTCCATATTGAAAACAATGTTGCTGGAACATATGTTTATGACACAATGATGATGTCGGAGAGATATGGTTGCGACAGTACCACATATCTGCATTTGACAGTGCATCCTGTGTATGATACCACATTTACTGAATATATCGGATTAAATCAGGATTATCACGGACATGGTTTTGATGTTATCCAACCTGGTGAAGGAATACATGATTATGATACATTGTATTATACAATTCATGGTTGCGATAGTGTGGTGAGACTGAATCTTAATGTGTTCCCGACACAATATTTCACGGTGCACGACTCGATTTGCGAAGGTGAGGATTACACAGTTTATCCGGGCTTTGAGATGTATACACCTGCAGTTGGCAGCTATGAGGATACTCTCATTTACTACGATCAGAATCAGGTTCCGACATTGGTCTATTTCTGGACACTTGACGTGAATCCGATTTTTGAAGTTCATTTGTACGATGAGATTTGTGAGGGTCAGGATTATGACAATGACGTGAATCATTTTCAAATTTCAGCTTCAGCTCTGGGCGTGGGTAACAATGATTTTGATGTGTTGGGAGCTTCGATACATGGCTGCGACAGCACGACATATCTGCATTTGACAGTAAATCCTATATACGATACATTGTTTACAGAATATATCGGCATAGGCGATGACTTTCACGGACATGGTTTTGACGTAATCCAACCAAGTGCCGGTATGCATCATATAGATACATTGTATTATACGATAATGGGATGTGACAGCGTGGTTAGATTGAATCTGGATGTATTTGACACACAATTTGTTACAGTGCATGATTCTATCTGTGAAGGTGAGGATTACACTGTTTATCCGGGATATGAATTCTATTCGCCAGCAGTAGGAAGCTACGATAGTACTCTTGTATACTACGATGAGCATCAGGTTGTTTCGGAGGTTTATTATTTGACACTTGACGTGAATCCGGTTTACAACTACACATTCTATGACACTATTTGCGACAACCAGAGTTATATTGAGAATAACTTCAGTTATATAACACCTGCTGCAGGTCATTATGATGAAACCCAGAGTTTGACAACAATTCATGGTTGCGACAGTATTGTTAATTTGAGTCTTGAAGTTTATCCGACATTTGCGACACACGCTACTGATTCAGTATGTTATGGTGATGTTTATGTTGGACCAGGATTTGTGATTAATAGTGCGACATTGGGAGTTGGAAGACATCAGGATACGACGGTGCTACAGTCGATTCATTCGTGCGACAGTGTCATTTACCTTGATTTGACAGTGTTGCCGGTGTATGATTCTGTTATTGTTGACACTATTTGCTATAAAGAAGATTATACTTCATACGGGTTTAATATTATTCAACCAGCAATGGGTGACACCTACGATACATTGTTCTTGAGCACGATTAATAGCTGCGACAGTACGATTTATCTTGAATTGCATGTAAAGCCGCGCCATGATACAATAATCGATGTGGCTATCTGTCATGGAGAGGATTATATCGACAATGGTTTCGAATATATACAGCCTGAGGTCGGAACGGTTCGCGATACAGTGTGGTTGACAAATATGTATGGATGTGACAGTGCCGTGATGCTTGATTTGAAGGTGTATCCGACATTTGACAGGGTGGTGGTTGAATCGATTTGTGAGGGTGAAGATTACAATGGCAATGGATTCCATATAGTTGCACCGTCGTTAGGCTTGCATTTGGATACGTTGACTTTTGTTAGTTCGCATGGCTGCGACAGTGTTGTGAGCTTGAATCTTATGGTTTATCCGAAATTTGAGACGGTGTTTGACGTTGAGATTGTTTCTGGTGATGACTATATTGATAACGGATTCAGCTATATCCAGCCTAGAGTTGGTATTTACCATGACTCCTTATTATATAATAGTGAGCACGGATGTGACAGTATGGTTAAACTTAATTTGACGGTTATGCCAGAACCGGAAGTGTTTATCGAAGATACTGTATGTCAGGGCGTCGACTATCTGCTTGAGGGATTTGTGGTGTTGCATGGCGAGCCGGGTATTGTTCACGACACCTTGTTCCTGACAAATATGTTTGGAGGCGACAGTACGGTATATCTCACATTGACAAGACTTCCTGAATATGATACAGTGTTCACAGAGTTTATCTGCTATGGTGAGGATTATACTGAACATGGATTCAATTATATTAAGCCAGCAGTTGGAACATATATCGATACATTGCGATATGAGACGGTGTTGGGTTGCGACAGTACGACGTATTTGAATCTTACAGTTTATCCGTTGATGGATTCGCTCGTCGTGGCTGAGATTTGTGAAGGCGATGACTATATTGATAATGAATTTACTGTTATTCAGCCATCAGTTGGAGTTTACAGAGATACATTGCTTGTGGGAGATGATGACGGATGCACCATGTATTATCTCGAACTCACAGTGAATCCTATCAATTATACCTTCTTGATGCCGCAGATTTGTGAAGGAAATAATTATACAAGTAATGGATTCAATATTATACAGCCGACAGCTGGTATGGTATATGACACCTTGTTCCTGACAAATGATTATGGCTGCGACAGTACGGTTTATCTTTCATTAACAGTGAATCCAATCTATAATACATATTATACTGATTCGATTTGCTTCGGTGAAGATTATGAGAATTATGGATTTACGATATTGCATCCTGCAGTTGGTGTGATTGAAGAATCATATGTATTATCGACCATGAATGGATGTGACAGTACGTTCTATCTGACGCTAACAGTTAATCCGGTTCACGATACACTTATCTCGGCACAGATTTGCTATGGCGATAGTTACGACGATAACGGATTCAACTATATAAATCCTGAAGTTGGTGTTTATTACGATACGCTGTCGTTGAACAATATTTATGGTTGCGATAGTATTGTAAGTCTCCAACTCACTGTTAATCCGGTGTTCGATACTTTGTTTGTTGACGAGATATGCCAAGGCGATGACTACACATTGCATGGCTTTGAGGTGATTCAGCCAGCAGCTGGAACATATTACGATACCTTGTATCTGACGACGGTTAATGGTTGCGACAGTCTGGTTTATCTCGACTTGACAATCAATCCTAAATTTACTGCATATTTCGAGGGTGAGCTTTGCTATGGTGAAAATTATGTCGCAAATGGATTTAATATCATTAAACCTGAGGTAGGAGTACATCACGATTCGCTTAATCTGACAACTATCCATGGTTGCGATAGTACCTTGTATCTGACTTTGACCGTAAATCCTGTATATGAGACATGGTATGATGCGGAGATTTGCTATGGCGAGGACTATAGCGGTTATGGCTTTGAATTCATCCATCCGACTGTAGGTTTGCACAGAGACACGCTGTTCTACCAGACTGTTAATGGCTGTGATAGTTTGATTTGCATGAAACTGCGTGTGTGGCCATTGTACAACAGACAGATAAGTGCAACAATATGTAACGGAGAGGATTATGATGAATATGGTTTCCATTTCGTTAATCCACCTGTTGGAGTCACACGCGACACTTTGTTCCTGCATTCTATCCATGGTTGTGACAGTATCGTGAGACTCGTGTTGAATGTGCTCCCAGTGTTTGATTTTGGCGATAGCGAGATTAATGGATACCAGAATGTGTATGTCTCGACTAACTTGCAGACAGGTAGATATAAATATACCATCGATCCTATAACATATTGTAACGAATACAGATGGGAGGTGATCGGTACTGATGACTGGATTGTTGAGCCTGAAGGCAATACCTGCTATGTTGTCGTGACAACGCCTGGAACTTATACTTTGAGAGTGATAGCAGAGAATTCATGTAGTTACACAGATCGTGAGATTGAAATTACAGGTAGATTCTATGGTGTTGATGAGTATGAGATGATAGATGCTGATGTCTATCCAAATCCTACTAATGGTGTGATTATGATTGAGAGCGAAGGCATTGTTAAGGCAACCGTTCTCGGATTATATGGCCAGAAGGTTAAATGCGATAGTTTTGAAGGTGAAGATAAGGTGAGGATGGACGTGAGCGAATTGCCGCGTGGATCATATATCTTGTTGATAGAGACTAATTCCGGAAGAATATTTAAGAATATTATAATTGAAAGATAATCGGAGGAAATATGAAAAATATAAGATTATTTGTTTTATTATTTGCAACAGCATTCATTTTAGGAAGCTGCACTAAGAATAATGATACGACTATAACATTGCTCGGAAATGAAGGCTATGTTGTTGATTATGATAAATATTTTAATGATATTTTGGCAGTTATTCCACCATCACAGGTTAATGAATTTAAAGACAAATTGAGAATCTATGAAGGAAATATTCCTCCAAAGATAGAAGGAGAGTATAAATTCGGACCAAAGAAGAGAGTCTGTTCAAACGTCAATCCGGAATATTGGCCATTGAATGTGTATGAGCCCAATGTGTGTTTGAAATTCAGTGATCAGCACAACAGAGTGGCGACAATGATTCATTATGAGGAGTTTATAACCGAGATTGACACTGTTTTCTTGAAAGGTAGCGGTGAGAGATTTATGGCTTATCATATTGAAGACAAGGAAATTGAGTATGGAATGTATAAAGTTAAAGTCAAAAGAGGTTTGATATATTCAGGTCGTATCTCGGAAGACGGAATCAGATATTTGCAATATGCGAGTGTAATCATGGATGTTGAGGATAATTCATTTGGATTTATCGATACATATCCGGTCGGAACATACTTTATCTATGAAGATGAAGACGGTCTGGCTAGAAGAGAAAACTGGTATAACGAATGAGAAAGGTAAGAGTGATGAGAAGAACAATATTATTGTTGATTGTATTTCTGGCTATGAGCACTGAAATGCTTGGCCAGATAAGGATGTTCAACGACAGCAGAGTCATGGTGTCGAAGAGAGCGTCGATGGGAGTTAAACTCGGTGCTGCTGACGCCGTTATGGAATTTACAGGCGAGAAGGTAAAGGATATGAATCACTCGCGTGTGATACATCCGGTGGGCGGAATATATGTGGAACTGCCAGTGGCGAAGTTTTTCTCAGTGTCGCCTGAGATTATGTTCATGCAGAGAGGTACAACGGTGTCATGCATGTGGATGGGGTCTCAGACAGACTACCGATTGAACTCGAGGTCGATAGATTTGCGTATTCCATTGCAGTTCTACTGGGTGGCTAGCAACGTGTTCAAGCCGTATGTGTTCTTTGGTCCTGACTTTAGCTATGTGCTAGGTGGCAAGATAAACTTGGATCAGCCTGATGGAGAGATGGGAAATAGCGAGGTTGAGATTGGCGACGCAAATATTAACAGGTATGACGTGAGTGTGATGGCTGGAATAGGTTTCAGGTTTGACATTACCATGGACAAGAGGTATCTGTATATCAAGATTGAAGGAGCATATAATCACGGTTTTCTGAACACATATTCACAGAAAGAATTGGATGATATGGTACAGTCGGCAAACGTGCATGCGTACAATGTGTCAGGAGGTAGATACAATAGGAGTTTTGAGGTGATGATTAGTGTTGGAATGCCGTTCTATAAAAAAGGTGAGACCTGCAGTTACTTCAAAAAGCAGAGACGAGTAGGATGGTAAAGAAGTAATAAAATTCGAAAAAAAGATTAATAATAATTGAGATTTTTTTCGTAATTTTGCACCCGATTTTTTGGTATGAATAAAAATGCTGAAAAATCGGGTTTTTCTTATTGATTATCAAATAAATACAAGCAAATGACAAGTATTCGTAATGTTGCGATTATCGCTCACGTTGACCACGGAAAGACCACTTTGGTGGATAGAATTCTGTATCAATCCAAGCTCTTTAGAGAAGATAAAGACAATGGAGATTTGATTTTGGATAACAACGACCTTGAGCGTGAACGAGGTATCACTATCTTGTCGAAGAACGTTTCAGTGCGTTATAAAGATGTGAAAATCAACATTATAGATACTCCTGGCCACAGCGATTTCGGTGGTGAGGTAGAGCGTGTTTTAAATATGGCCGACGGCGTGTTGCTTTTGGTCGACGCTTTCGAAGGTCCTATGCCGCAGACACGTTTCGTGCTCGAAAAAGCTATTCAGCTCGGATTGAAACCAATCGTGGTGGTTAATAAAGTCGACAAGCCAAACTGCACACCTGAAGAGACTCAGGAAGCTGTGTTCGATTTGATGTACAACCTTGGCGCAAGCGACGATCAGCTCGACTTCCCGACAGTGTTCGGCTCTTCAAAACAAGGCTGGATGTCGGATCATTGGACACACGTTACAAACGACGTTTCTTATCTGTTGGATGTGATTATCGATACAATTCCGGAAGCAAAATATGAAGAAGGAACACCACAGATGCTCATCACTTCATTGGATTACAGCTCATATGTGGGCCGTATCGCCGTGGGTCGTCTGAAACGCGGTATTCTTCAGGCTGGAATGAATGTTTCTTTGGTGAAACGCGACGGCTCGATTGAAAAGAACCAAATCAAGGAACTTTATACTTTCGAAGGTCTCGGCAAAGAAAGAACGAAAAAGCCAGTGATGGCTGGCGATATCGTCGCTGTGATGGGTCTTGAAAACTTCGAAATCGGTGATACTGTTGCTGACTTCGAGAATCCGGAAGCTTTGCCGCCAATTCATGTTGATGAGCCTACAATGAGCATGTTGTTCACCATCAACAACTCACCATTCTTCGGAAGAGAAGGAAAATTCGTTACATCACGCCATCTGCGCGAGCGTCTTTACAGAGAGACAGAGAAGAACCTTGCTTTGAAGGTTGAAGACACCGAATCACCAGATTCATTGATGGTTTACGGTCGTGGTATTCTACACCTCAGTATCCTTGTTGAGACAATGCGCCGTGAAGGTTATGAGTTCCAGATTGGACAGCCGAAGGTGCTTCTGAAAGAAATCGACGGTAAGAAATGCGAGCCTATCGAGGTGATGAACGTGCAGGTGCCTGAAAACTTTGCGGGTCGTGTCATTGAGCTGGCTTCACAGCACAAAGGCGAGATGACCAATATGTCACCAAAGGGCGATCGTATGAATCTTGACTTCGACATTCCGGCTCGTGGTCTCATCGGTTTGAGAAGCGCAATGCTTACTGCCACTGAGGGTGAGGCCGTGATGTCGCACCGTTTCAAAGATTACGAGCCTTGGAAAGGTGAGATGGACACTCACGAAGTTGGCGCGCTTATCGCAATGGAGACAGGTACAGCTGTTCCGTACGCTTTGTGGAAGTTGCAGGATCGCGGTAAGTTCTTCGTTCAGCCGAATGAAGATGTTTACATGGGCGAGGTCATCGGTGAAAACACTCGTGCAAACGATATCGTGTTGAACATCAACAAAACCAAGCATTTGACCAACGTCCGTGCTTCGGGTTCAGACGATAAGATAGTTCTCATCCCGCCAGTAAGAATGTCGCTTGAAGAATACATGGAGTATATCCGCGACGACGAGTATCTCGAGGTGACTCCGAAGAGCCTGCGTTTGCGTAAGATTATCCTTGATGAGATTGAGCGCAAGAGAAGCGGCCGTCACAGCGAAGAGGTCAGCGACTAATCGGAAATATCATATTTGTCGGCTAGCATAGCCAAGAGGGCATCGGATTGATTCATGAATTCGATGCCTTTTTCTTCCCAGTCGGGGAGGGTGGAAGCATCCTGACTGCGGCGACTGTCCATGTCGGTGAGATACTGTGCGGAAGCTTGCTCCAGTTGAATGAACATCGGACGCATTTTATGACATACGGCTTGCGCTTTAGCGAAATCATGCTCGGTGATGGCATCGTTGAGAATCACGAGGTTATCAGATGTGGTGTTGACGAAAGTCTGAAGTATCTCGCGGATTGAGTTGCTATCATTGTCGAACATGGCGCACAATTGTGGAAAATCATCAGAAAACTCGCATTTCTGACGTTCCTCTTCGTTAATGTTGACATTTAACAATGCGGCTAAGTCTCTGATGCTGAAAGGTTTCTTGATATATCCATCGAAGCCTTCGTTGATGGCGAATTTCTCGGTATACTCATCGCTTGCCGTCATCAGAACCACTTTTTTCTCTTTGTTGACCGATTTTATGGTCTTCATGACATCGTTGCCGGAGAAAGTGCCCATTTCGCGGTCGGTGAGCACCATGTCGTAGTTGTCGAGTTCGTTGATATATTTGTTGAACTCGATATATGAGCGGCAAATATCCGAAGTGTGCCCGATTTTATTGAGCATGGCACTGATTACCGCAAGCAGACTGTTGTCGTCGTCAATGAGAAGGATGTGAAGTTTCTTTTTGTTGATAACTACCTGATTATCAGTTTGTTCGTGAGCTTTTTCGACAGCTTTTTCAGCCATCTTAACTGGAATGGTAATCTCAAAATGGCTGCCTTTCTCGAGTTCCGACATCACTTTGATGTTACCGCCGAGAATCTCAAGAAGTCCTTTCACCACAAAGAGCCCGAAGCCGTTGCCTTCAGCTAATCCTGTGTTATTTTCGGCTTTGCTGAACGGTTTGAACATCTCTTCTATTTTTTCGTTCGGGATACCTATTCCTTGGTCTATTACATTGAAAATCAGTTTGTTGTTGATTAGATAAACGCCGAAATGCACTTCGCCTTCAATAGTGTATTTCAAAGCATTTGAGATGATGTTGCTCACTACTTGCTTGATTTTCAATGCATCGGAATTGATATAAGTATTGTCGGCGATGTTTTTATGATAGAAAAACTTGAGCTGTTTGTTTGTCGCGATAGGTTGAAACATAGAAGCGAGTTGGTCGCAGAGCTCCGATATGTTGAAGTCGGCGCGTTTGATGAACTGCTTTCCTTGTTCGAGGCTCGAGAACTCCAGCAAATTCGACAGAAGCGAGAGAATGTGCTGTGACGAATATTTCATGGAGTTGAGGCGCTGAACGTCATTTTCGTTGTGCTTTTCCATCTGCATCAACTCGATGTAACCGATGACTGAAGATAGGGGAGCTTTGATATCGTGCGACACTGAAAGCAGCAGTTTGTGGCGGCTCTCCATGATTTCCTCTGTGCGTTTCTTAGCTTCCTCGGTAGCTCTTCTTGCTCTTGAAACACGTTTTATATCTCTGGAAATCAAAAAGATAAATAAAAGAATGCTTATCAGAGCAACCGTTCCTCCGTAAATCGAATAGTCGAGACTTTGTTGGATTATCGACTCGCTTTTTTGGATTGCCAGCATCACTGATGTCAGCGTTTGTTTATGAAGGACGATAAGCAGGTCGGAAATTTCCTCGGAAATCTCTTGATCTGATTGAATAAAGCTTTGATATTGATTTTCAATTGTTTGCAGTCGCTCAAGATACTCTTGTTTGCCCTTGTCGGTATAGATTTTGATGCCTTCCATCAGGTCGATTCTACTGGCTGGCGTTTCCTCGGTGATGGTGTCGTAGGTGGTTGTAGTTACCAAAATAACACTGTCGCGAGGAGTCTCAGATGAGAAAACACGCTGGAAGAAGCCTTGCTTTTCGCCTTTTTTGACGATTGTATCTTGTTTTGAGACCGCAACGATTCTTGTGGTTTTCTCTTTCGGCTTGTAATTCATGAGAATCTTGTAGATTTCATCGTAAGGATTGAAAATGTCGTATTGATGAGTTATATCCTTGATAATGTTTTCTTTACGATTCAATAAATCAACAATGTCGTTGAGAAGTTTCTCGTTTTTTATGTCGTTTTCTGAATAAAAAATGATTGAATCCTTGATTGCGGCTGTTCGTTGAAGATTCTCGTTGAATTGTATCAGATGCTCGGGATTTCCTGATATTGTGTAGAGTTGGGCATGCGACTGAGCCTCGTTGACATTTTGAATCAGTTCGTTGGTGAAGTTAAGAACCATTTCATTCCTGTCAATTGCAACTCGTTGATTCAGAATTGATTTCTTGAGATTAGTGATGTAATAAATCATGAAGGCGCAGATGATGATCGACATGACGTATATCACCACGGCTTCCCATCGGACGCGACTCTCGTAATGTTTGCCTATGAATTTTAATTCTCTCATCGTCACAAAATTACTAAAAAATCAGTATATGTCAGAAATATTTTATAATTTTGCGTTATAATTTTGAAAAATATGAGAAAACTTTTGATTTTAGCGCTCAGCGCATTGATTTTAATCGGATGTACTAAGAAAAGAGAGGTTAATCTTATGAATGTCAATGATTTTAATACTGAAGTTGATGGCAAAAAAGTGTCGCTTTACACTTTAAAAAACGGAAATCTTACCATGCAGGTGACAAACTATGGCGGTCGTGTTGTGTCGCTGTGGGTTCCTGATTTGAAAGGTAATTACGATGATATCGTGTTGGGTTATGACAATATCGACCGTTATATTAATAATAAAGGTGAAAGATATCTTGGTGCAGTGGTCGGACGTTATGCAAACCGTATCGGACATGGCGAGTTTACGCTTGACGGCAAGAAATATGAGCTTTACAAAAATGATAACGGCAACACTCTTCATGGTGGCGAGTTTGGTGTTGACAGAGTGGTTTGGGATGTGCAGTCGGTGAGCGATTCTGCTATTGTTTTGCATGTCGTGTTACCTGACGGAATGGACGGTTTCCCAGGAAATCTTGACATCACCATGACTTACACATTGACTCAAAATAATGAGTTCCGCGTTGATTATCTGGCTACTACAGACGCTCCTACGGTGTGTAATCTTTCACATCACTCATTCTTTAACCTGAAAGGCGAGGGCAATGGTACAATTCTTGACAATGAGTTGATGATCAATGGAAAGCTTATCACTGTGATTGACGAACATCTCATTCCTACTGGCAATTTCATTTCTGTTAAAAACACTCCGATGGATTTCATGGAGGCGAAGGAGATTGGCAGAGATATCGAGAAATATCATCCGCAGATGGCCAATGGCGGTGGCTATGATTTCAACTGGGTTTTGAATAAGCCTATCGGTAAGATGGGTCTGGCTGCTGTTGTTTATGAAAAGACATCAGGCAGGCTGATGGAGGTGTCGACTGACCAGCCTGGAATGCAGTTCTACAGCGGCAATTTCTTTGATGGCAAATCGACAGGAAAATATGGCAAACCATTGCTCAAACACGAGTCGTTTGCTCTTGAGACACAATTATTCCCAGATGCACCTAATCAGACGAACTTCCCGAGCGCAGTCTTACGTCCAGGTGAAGAATATCATCACACTTGTGTCTACAGATTTATACTTAGATAGTTTTATCGATTTTCCAAGAGAACGCCCTCAGTCCTAATTCCGGAGTCTGAAGGTCGTGTTCATGCAAAATATTCATGATGCTGTCCACTTTTTCGTCGTCGACGAAGGTGAGGATGGCATCATTGAATGTTGGCCAAGTGTGGGTGCCATAATGAGCTTCACCCGTTTCAGAGCCACGTCCTGTTATTTCGTTCCAACGAGTGAATCCGCGAACTCCCTGTTTTTCAAGGAGTTCGGAGATTTCTTCGTAATATGCCTGATTATAGGCTATGAATATTGCTGTCATATTCTTGCAAGTTTTCTTTCCTTACGTTTAATTCTTCTTGAGATGAACACCGCATACAGTGTCGGGATAAGCACGAGGGTGATGAGTGTTGACACCGAAAGACCCCATGCGACGACCACGCCGAGTCCGTTCCACATCTCAGCGCCTTCGCCTGTGCCGATAGCCATTGGGATCATACCGAGCACGGTGGTGAGTGTTGTCATTAGGATAGGGCGGAGACGTTGGCGTGATGCGGTGACCACTGATTCGTTTACACCCATGCCGCGTTCGAGACATAATCTTGTGTAGTCGATAAGCACGATACCGTTTTTCACCACGATACCCATAAGAATCATAAGACCTATGAGAGCCATAACGCCGAGAGCCATTCCGTGAACTTTCAATCCGATGAGCACGCCGGTGACGGCAAATGGGACTGAGAACATGATGACGAACGGGTCGAGGAGCGATTCAAACTGTGAGGCCATCACCACATAAACGAGGATGATAATCAATAAGATGAGCGTGAACATATCTTTAAACGCATCTTGCTGATCCTCATAGTCACCGGCGATTTTTGCCATAAACTCGGCAGGAATCTCGGCATCGTCGATGCACTGTTCGCAAACTGCCACCGCATCGCTCAAAGCGTAGCCTTTCGAAACGATACCTGTGATGGTGATGATACGCTCACGGTCTTTACGCTCAATAGTAGGAGGGGTGCGGCCTTCCACGATTTTTGCTACCTCACTGAGGCGTACTGCCTGTCCTGAAGAGCCGTAAAGTACAATGTTTTCAATGTCTTCATAGCCTTTGCGGAACTCAGGAGCGTAACGCACACGGATGTTGTATTCGTCGCCGTCTTCGCGGAAGAATGTCATGATTGAACCGTTGATGCGGTTTCTGACGTATTGCGATGCTGTTGTGATGTTGATTCCGTTGAGCATCAGCTTCTCGCGGTCGAAGTCGACATGAATTTCAGGCGTGTATTCGTCGCGGCTGATGAGAACCTGCGAAATTTCTTGACGTTCGCGCATCTCGGCGGCGATATCCTTTGCAATTCTGTCGGAAGTGATGAAATCGTAGCCGTAAATCTCGAGTTTTACGCTTGTGGTCGAGCCCATGCCCATACCTTCCGAAACGTTGTATTTCTTGATTAAAGCGTTGTCTTTCAAGTCTTTACGAATCTGTTCCGCAATCTCTTGTGTGCTTCTTTTACGAATCTCCTTGCTGCCGAGGTTGAGGTTCATGGTGAGGATGTGTGTACCGTTGCTCTGCATCGAAGCGAAGGCGTTGTCTTCGTCAGCGACACCGTAGCGGTAGTTCATCACTTTGATTTCAGGAATCTCTTGCATGTATTTGTCGGCAAGTTCAGCGCCAAGCTGTCCTGTGATATCTTCTTGAGTACCAACGGGTAACTCGATGTTGACGGTCAGACGGCCTTGGTCCATGCTCGGCATGTATTCGGTTTTCATGCTTGGCAAGGTGGTGATGAGAGTCACTGCAAAGACCACGATGGCGATGAGGAGAGTCAAGGCTCTGTGTGTTACTGCCCAGTTGATGAGGCGGCCATAACCGCGGCTGAGTGCATCGAGACCTTTGTTGATAGGTGTAAACACGATGCGATGCCATGCGTGTGAGCGAGGATTTCTTTTCAGCATCTTCGAGCACATCATCGGCACCAAAGTCAAAGCAGCCGATGTTGACACGATCATGATGATACTCACGATCCAGCCAAGTTGGTGGAAGAACACGCCGACGGCGCCGTTAACCATAGTGAGAGGCAAGAACACCGCCAACATGGTGAGGGTAGAGGCAATAACGGAAATTGACACTTCCTGCGTGGCATGCACAGCGGCTTCTTTTGGTTTTGCGCCTCGGTCGATATGTGATGTGATATTCTCCAAAACCACAATAGCATCGTCGACAACCATACCGATAGCAATGGTAAGAGCACTCATCGATATGATATTCAATGTGTTACCTGTCGCGAAAAGATAAACGACGGATGCTACCAACGAAATCGGGATAGACAACACGATGATGATTGTCGCTCTCCATCTGCCGAGGAATATGAAGACCACCAGCATAACAACCATAAAAGTGATGAAGATGGTCTCTTTCAACGAGTTGATGGTGTTGATAATGCTGTCGCTGGTGTCGTTGATCATGTTGATTTGCACGTCTGAAGGCAGAGTCTTCTCGATTCTTGCCAGTTCTTTCTTAACACCTTTTGAAACTTGGACTGAGTTGGCATCTGACTGTTTCTGAATTGTGATCATTGCGCCTTGGATGCCGTTGGAGAACACTTTTTGCAGACGTTCTTGCTCGCCGTCATTCACTCTGGCCACGTCTTTCAGATAAATCGGGGTGCCTTGGAATGTGCCGACAACAACGTCGAGCATCTCTTTTGCCGACTTGAACTCTTTCTCAACGCGTACGGCGTAAGTGTTTGATCCGATGTCAATGTTTCCTGCAGGTGTGTTGCGGTTTTCGTATGCCAATGCCTGTGAAATCTGCTCAACTGTGAGGTTGTATGCCTCGAGTTTGTTAGGGTCGACGAAGACCTGAATCTCACGTTTCGGTGCACCTGAAACTGACACTGTACCAACGCCTGAGACACGTGCCAATGGCGTAGCTACCTTGTCGTCGAGTATTTTGTCAAGACCCGAAAGACTTTCTTCAGCAGTGACTGAGAGGAACATAATCGGGATATCCTCCATGCTGAATTTGAAGATGGTAGGGTTTCCAGCACCGTCGGGAAGCACCTGTTTTACCATGTCGAGTTTGTCGCGCACGTTGTTTGTAGCCTCCTCAATATCAATGCCATATTCAAATTGAAGTGTGATGACTGATACGTTTTCCTTTGATGACGACGAGAGGTGTTTGAGGTCGCTCACGCCGTTCAAGGTGTTTTCCAAAGTCTTGGTGATATTTGTCTCGATATCCTCCGCACTGGCTCCTGAATATGATGTCATCACCATGATGGAGTTCGTTCCCATGTCAGGGAAGAGGTTGATCGACAACTTGCTCAGTGCGAAAACACCCAGAATCGCTACCGTGATGAAAATCAACGATACCGTGACCGGATGATTTACTGATGTTCTATATAAACTCATGATTCTCAGTATTTTACAAGATTATTTCACTACGTCGACGGTGATTCCGTTCTTAAGTTTTGTCTGGCCTGTCAGCACGACGGTGGCGTTGTCGTCCAATCCGCTGATGACTTCGTATCTGTTGCCCATACGGCGACCGAGTTCAACGACGGTGTAAGTAACTGTGCCGTCGGCGTTAAGGACGTAGACATATTGTTCGCCTGAGCCTACTTGTTTCATAACGGCTCTGTCAGGGATGACAACGCGGAAGTTGTCGCCATAGTTGACGGTTACGCGAGCGAACATGCCAGGACGCAAGGTTAAATCATTGTTTGCGAACTTCACTTCAACAGGGAAAGTGTGTGTCATCGAGTTGATGGTAGGGTAGATGAGGTCGACCACGCCTTTAAATACCTGATCGCCATAAGCGTCGGTGGTGATGTCGACTTCCATGCCTTTCTTAATCTGTGAATATTTGCTTTCCGAGATGTTGATGAGCATCTTCACCGGGTTGATTTTCTGGATTACAAAGAGCGGCTGAGCCATTGCGTACATGTCACCTTCGTCGTAGTTACGAGCTGTCACGATTCCGCTGATTGGGCTTTTCAGCACTGTGTTTTCCAGAAGATTCTTATAAGTTTTCTTTGAAACGTCATATTTCAGCGTCATTGCCTCGTAATCCGACTGGGAGGTGGCGCCAATCTTATGCAGCTGCTCAATGCGGCCGAATTCGATGGAGTCGTTGATGAGCTGAAGTCTGGATTTTTCAAGATTTACCTCATCCATCAAAGCGAGTGTCTTGCCAACTTCGACTTTGTCGCCGATTTCAACATAAATCTTGCTGATACGGGCTGCCGATTGTGGCGCGATATTGTTCACGATGTCGGCCTCGATGGTTGTCGGATAGACCTGAAGCTGTGATACATACTCAGCATTTACTGTTGCTACGGTCACTTTCGGGTTCTCCATCGTTACCTGCTGCTGGGTGTTTGTGGTTTGCTGTCCGCATGACATCATCATGAATGCGGCAGCAGCGATTAATAAAACGTTTGCTCTTTTCATATTATATCTTTTCTTCTTTAAACTCTAAACTTTAAACTAATTTTCGTTTCCTGCTAATTCTTCCATTGACGCTTTCGTCACCATGAAGTTGTAAACTGTTCGACTCATAGTGAGCTGTGCCTGTACGAGCGCTAGCTGAGCGTCGTTGAGTTCCACCAGTGTGGCTTTTCCCAATTCATACATCTTCTCTGCTATATCGTAGCTCTTCTGAGCCATCTCCAATGTCGACTCAGCTGCCATGTAATTTTTGATATATGTGTCAATCAAGTTATTGTAATTCTTGAGAGCTATGCGCAGATTGCGTTCAGTGTCTTCAATGCTGAGTTGAAGTATGTCTTGCGAAGCTTTGAATTGCTTGATATTATTATGCTTTGAGAAACCGTCGAAGATTGGGATGTTGAGGCTGAGGCCAACCACTGAATAAGGGTTCCATTTAAACTTAAAGTCGTCGCCCATAGCTATGTAGTTATATGCGAACGAGGCCGCGAGGGTAGGGATGTACTGGTATTTCGTCATCTTTAATGTGCGTTCCAGCTGTTGGCTTTGGATGTTGAGTTGCATGAGTGTGCTGTTGTTGTCGAGGCTAGGTGTCATGAGGTCTGCGTTGTATGCCATCATCTCGTCTTTGTACATGTCTATCTCGCCAGCTACGCCTAATTTTGTGTTCAGGTCGATGCCCATCACGGCTTTGAGTTGCCATATCGCGAGGTCGATAGCAGCCAGTGAGCTGAAAACGTTAGGCTCGGCGTTGCGCACGTTGACTTGAGCGCGTAGGTACTCGTATTCAGAGGTCTTGCCGGCGTTATAAAGTTGCTCGGTGTGTTCGAAGTTTTTGGCGGCGTTTTCATACACGTCATTGTATACGTTGTAAACTTGTTGCGCCAACAACACTGCGTAATAAGCCTGTTTTACTTGTGATACCATCGCTATTTTCGATGAGCGGGCCTGCTCGACGGCGAGTTCCACGTCTAATGCCGAAAGCTTCAGCGACTGCCACAGCTGTGCGTTGATGAGTGGCATCGATGCGCTGATTCCTGCGTTCACGTTGTTCCATTTACCAACCGAAATCTCCATCGACTGTCCGCCGAAATCCATGGCCATTACCTGTTTCTTCAATGTGCGCTGGTAACTGCCTGATGCTGAGATGTTTGGATACAGCGCAGCATAAGTGCCTTTTTTCGCATATCCCGATTTCTCGATGGTGAGGTCGGCAATTTTAATGCTGTTGCTTTCCTCAAGGGCGATTTCAATGGCTTGATCAAGGCTGATAATGAGCGAATCCTGCGCCTGCTGAGCCTTGCTGACATTGCACGTCAACACCATTGTAAGACATAAAACCGTTGTAAATAAACTCTTCAATCTTAACATTTTATCCTAATATTTTTATTTTTCACACCTATTAATAATAACCTGCAAAGATAATGTTTTTCTGTTCACGATTTTCAATAATTTTCGTAACATTTAAAACTTTTTTGTATTTTTGCGAGTTGCACATTTGTTGAAAAAATGAAAGCGAAGATTTACGGTGTCTTTATCCTTGTTGAGGCGTTTTTTATGCTGGTCGCCTCGATGGTGGCGCTTTACTACAACGTGCACTGCGGTGAGAAAGACGTGGTGTCGTTGCTGGCATCCACTATGATTACCGGAATCTTCGGATTCATCCTTCTCTCGGCAGGACGAGAGAAGGCTCGTAGGGGAGACGATCGTGTCAAGAAAATCGACAACCTCACGATGAAGGATTCATTCGTCCTCGTCACTGTGGCATGGGTGCTTTTTGCTGTGTTCGGAATGCTTCCGTTTATTTTCACTGGTGCCATTGACAATATCACCGATGCCTTTTTTGAATCGATGTCAGGCTTCACCACCACTGGTGCAACAATCATGAATAATATTGATTCTCAACCACATGGAATATTATTTTGGCGAAGCATTACACAGTGGTTGGGCGGTTTGGGAATCATCGTGTTGTTCCTTGCCATCATTCCTGCATTGAACAAAAAATCAAACAAAACGACTTTGTATTCGGCAGAGATGTCAGGCCTTAGCGTGAAGAAACTACATCCGAAGATGGCTGTCACAGCACGTCATCTTTATCTCATCTACATGTTCTTGACAGTGGTTTGCGCTTTGGTTTACTGGGCAGGTCCGATGAACCTCTACGACGCTGTGTGTCATGCACTTACAACAATGTCGAGCGGCGGATTCAGTACCCACCAGTCGAGCATCGGATATTTCAACTCGAGCTATGTGGAGTATTTCTGCGTCCTATTCATGATAATGTCGGGCATTAACTTCTCCTTGTATTATTTCCTTACGAGAGGAGAGGTGAAGGATGTCTTGAAGAATGAGGAATTGCGCTGGTTTTTCGGCGTCATCGTGATAATGGTGGCCATCATGACGGCTTTATTCTACTATGCTCCTAGCGTTCAAACCATTGCCACCGACACTTCAGCATATCCTGAGCCGACATTTGAATCGAGGTTCCGTGCAGCCTTGTTCCACGTTGTGGCAATCGTCTCGTCGACAGGTTTCCAAGGTTCCTATTACGATTACACTCTTTGGGGTGGATTATTCCTCTTCCCGACGCTTTTGCTGATGCTTAGCGGCTCTTGTGCTGGATCAACATCAGGAGGTATAAAAATCATCCGTTGGATGGTGTGCCTGAAGTCTATCCGCATCACTATCAAGCAGTTTATGCATCCAAGCGCTGTGTTCTCTGTGAAAGTTTCAAGAGAGGTTGTGTCAAACGAAATTCTTCTCAGAACGCTGAATTTCCTGTTCTTCTATGTGATAATCTGCATCATCAGCGTTATCGTTTTTTCGATAAGCGGATGCGAATTCGAAGAAAGTGTGTTTAACACCATCACATCGCTCAGTAACATGGGACCTGGTTACAAGTCAACAGGACCGGCAACGACATTCTCAGATCTTACTGTAACAGCAAAATGGGTGATGTCGTTTTTGATGCTGTTGGGTCGTCTCGAAATCTACACAGTGTTGCTGATTTTTACTCCTACATTCTGGAACAAAAAATAATCTAACTATTTGTCATTCATTAAGTTAATTGAATGCGACGAAGGTCTTTGGTATACCTTCAGGTCGAACTGATTAATCACTGCGTAGATGTGATCGAAGATGTCGTTTTGAATTGCCTCGTATGAAATCCAATCTGTTTTTGAGCTGAAGCAGTATATCTGCATTGGGACACCGAATTCTGTCGGGTCTTTCTGACGCACAAGCATTGTCAGATTGTGATTGAGATTTGGATTTTGCTTGAGATATTCAGTCAGATAAGCCCTGAAAATGCCGAGGTTGGTCTGTCGGCGACCGTTGACGAGGGTAGAAGTGTCGATTTTATTCTCTTGGTTGTATTTTGTGATTTCTTCCTCTGTTTTGGTGATATAATCGGCTACAAGCTGGAATTTCTTATATTTTTCAAGCATTTCCGGCGTGCAGAATTTAATAGTATCGAGGTCGATGATGATTGAACGCGATATTCTTCTGCCTCCCGATTCGGTCATACCACGCCAGTTGATGAACGGGTCGGTGATCATCGAATATGTCGGGATTGTGGCGATGGTGTTGTCCCAATTCTGAACCTTCACCGTGGTCAAGCCGATGTCGATTACGTTACCGTCGGCATCACCTTTCACAATCCAGTCGCCGATGCGCACCATGTCGTTGGAAGTCAATTGGATACCGCCGACAAAACCGAGAATAGGGTCTTTGAAAATGAGCATCATCACTGCCGATAAAGCACCTAATCCAACCAGAATGTCGCCCATGTTTTTGTTGATAATGACTCCGATTACCAGCAAAATGCAAATCATGATTGCAATGATTTTCGCGACTTGCATAAAACCTTTCATCGGTCTGTTTTTGGAGACATCGAAAGAATTGTAAATATCAGATACTGAGTCGGTTATGGAAATGACAATACCTGTAAATGTGGTTATTTCGCCAATTCGTGCCAACGCATGAATGAATGCGTCTAACATGTCCAAATCAGGAGCGACGGCGTAAATCAGACCTTGAATCATGTAAACAGGGATGAGGAAAGCTATGCGTCTTTCCAGTTTCTTGCCGAGAAAATAGTCGTCATATTTGAATTTTGTCTTTCTGATGAACTTTCCGACATATCTTTTCAAAATGAACTTTGCCACAAAAAACAGGAAAAATGCTACTACAAGAAGGGTGATGACACCAACTCCTTGAGCTAAATCTCTTGCAATCTCATTATCGAGACGCATTCCCAGGAAAAGTTTTTCAATAATGTGTAAATACTTGGTAATCATATTGTTAATGTTTTATTTATTATCTGTTGGTAATAAAATATTCAAGCTAAGCGGATTGATTTCCACTACTACATCTTTCGACATCATAACGGCCTCGCCATCGATGTTCGCAAAGTCTTCTTTTTCTCTTAAAACCTTGATTTTGCTGGCTTTATGGATGTCGACATAATGCGTTTTGTCGATTCTTTGAGTCAGAAGACGTTCGGCGACGTAAGGAACAGCCAAAAGATTTGGTTTTTTGAAGACGCAGACGTCCAAAAGTCCGTCGTTGAGCGAGGCGTGAGGGGAGACCGCTGCGTTGAAACCGAATTGGTTGCTGTTGGCAAACGAGATAAACAGCGGCTCGCAGTCGATTTCTTCTTTATCGTCAAGAATCAGATGATATTTCTCGGGTTTGAACTTAAAATACTTCTCTGTAACGAGTTTAACGTATGTTTTCAGGCCTCTGTTCGGGTCTTTTGCGAAATAATCGGCTATGATTGCGTCGAATCCTACGCCTGCAATGCTGATGTAAGGCACTCCGTTCATGGTGGCGGTATCGATTTTAGCCTTCACGCCTTTATTTATCACCTCTGTGATAACTTTCTTAGGTTTTAAAGGCAGATGCAGATGGCGTGCGAGACCGTTTCCTGAGCCATAAGGCACAATGGCAAAAGTCTGACGCGCTCCAATCATTGTCGTAGCCACCTCGTTGATGGTGCCGTCACCGCCTACAGCTACGATGATATCGTATTCATTATCAATGGCTTGCTTGGTTAGTTCGGCGGCATGACCACCGTATTCAGTCAACGTGATGGTGTAGTCGTATTTGTCCTTGTCAATCAATTCCTCAACAATTGAAGGGAATTTCGACTTGTCGTGATGACCTGAAATCGGGTTGACAATAAACAAAATCTTCTCTTTCATTTTATGTATAACTTATTGTTAATCATTCTGTTATTATATTGTTGGAGACGCATTCTGAACTTGTCGTTGAGTTCGTCCCATATTTCTTTTTCGCTTTCGTTGTAGAGGTTGTTCGACAGACATGGATCTTCTTCAATATCGAAAATCGCTGTTATGTTCTGGCCGTCCGACTGAAGCATATATTTGCCGTCGGAATACTGGTAAATATTGTTGAGATAGCTAGCAAAACAAGGCTCTTGCAGACTATCGAACACGTTTCTGCCGAAGGTGAAGATTGTGTCGTTGTAACCAAGCGCTGCCAACAGACTGATACCGATGTCGGTTTGCTGTGCTAAAATATTGGTATTCAATGGTTTGATTATGTTTGGCGCATAAAATGCAGTCACAATTTGATATTGTCCGTAGCCGTTGAGGTAGTTGTCGAAACGATGTTCCGGGTTCACATGGTCGCCTACGATGACGAAAATGGTGCTGTCGAACCAGCTGTAATTGCTCATTGTTTCGAAGAAATGGCGCATCGCGTCATCGGTGTAGCGGACAGTCTTCTCGAAATCGGTTTTGTAGTCGCCGTCAGGCAGCTTGTAACCTTTCGGGAGTTTGAACGGATGGTGCGACGAAAGTGTGAAAACACCAGCAGCGAAAGGCTTTTTCATCTCATTTACCTTTTGCGCTGTGAATTGCAGGAATGGCATGTCGGAAATGCCCCAGGTGCCGTCGTAATCGTCATCATTACCATATTCATTGCGTCCGTAATAGCTGTCGAAACCGGCTGAAAGGGCAGAGGCGTTGAAGTTCATGGTGCCATTATTGCCCCCGTGGAAGAACGCCGTGGTATAACCGTGTTTCTTTAAAATATTGCCGATTCCGTCGAGTCTGTTGGCCGCATAACGCGACTCCACATAGTCTTTCGACATCAGTGAAGGCAGTCCGGATAGGATTGATGTTACCGCTTCAATTGATTGGCGACCGTTAGCCATACCATTGAAAACCAAGCTGTTAGATAGCAATGAATCAAGTAATGGTGTAAGTGTTGTTTCACGCTTATGATTGTAAAACTTCACCATTTCTTGTCCATGACTTTCCAAGATTATGATGAAAATGTTGTAATCTTTTGCGCTTCCTTCAATGAAACGATTGGTTTTCAAATCATTATGAATAGGAGAGTAGAGCCGCTCAATCTCCTCGTCATCGTAAAAATGTATCGGTTCCAATACTGTTCCCGATGAGCCGCGTCCGATTGTAAACGGCGTATTCAAAACCAACGGAATGTTCTGTGTTTTAGAGTAGTTTGCTGCTGTTATAATGCTTATCGGCTTGTTTTGTAAACCTCCTCTGAGTCCGATTATAGATGCTGCTATAAGTATCAAAAATGCTAGCGAACTCGTTGTATACCAATATGGTCTGTTGATAATAACGGCTTTTTTTACCCTGGTTTTTCTCGTTAAAATGATAATTACTATCAAGAAAACGGCAAAAATCACCACCATGAACCAGAAATCTACCAGAAACTGCTTGATCAATCCGCCCTGATTGTCATCGGTGTGTTGGGCGAAACCGAATAATTCTGAGGTCATTCGTTTGTCGATATAGCGGTAATAAATGACATCGATAAGATTTAAAGTAATACTTAATGTATTCGTTATAACAAACAGGATATCAATGGTTTTACAATAGTATTTGTTATACTTGAATTCAAGCGGAATGCCGTAAAAAACCAAGAATGGGAGGTTGGTGATTATGAGCGTCCAGATGTCGAACCGCATCCCGATGAAAAACAATTTCAACTGCTCGCCGATGCTTAATCCCGGGAAGTTGCCGGTGTTGAAAAGGAACAGGAGCCATCTGCTTATCGCAAGCAGCAGTAACATCACGCTGAGTCGGATGACAAATACTTTCCAAAGTGGCAGTTCCTTGTTCGAAAACATAAAATTATTTTCCGCAAAGATAATAAAAAAAATGTAATTTTGTAAATCAAATTTATTGAAAATGAGATTTAAATTTTTGTTTTGTTTATTATTGATTACCAATGTTTTAGGAGCGCAAAATCAGTCTAACTATCCGATATATCCCAATCCGGTGAAAATTCCGATTTATCTTTCGGCGACTTTTGGAGAGTTGCGTACTAACGCTTTTCATGCTGGCATCGATATCAAAACGAATGGCAAGACTGGTTATCGCGTATATGCTGTCGCTGATGGCTATGTGAGCCGCATCGGAGTGTCGCCATATGGCTACGGCTACGTGGTGTATGTTACTCATAATGATGGGTTTATGTCGGTTTACGCGCATCTCGAAGGCTTTAACGATAAGATAGGAAAGTATGTTCGCAAGAAGCAATACGAAAGCAAGTCATTTAAACAAAATCTGTTCCTCGAAAAAGGTGAGATTCCTGTGAAAGTCGGTGATATTCTTGGATATAGCGGCGACAGTGGCGGTTCAGGCGGTCCGCATCTGCATTATGAACTTCGCGATGCCCAACAGCATCCGGTGAATCCGTATCTTTTCGGTTTCAAGGTGAATGACAAAATCAAGCCGATTATCAATGGTTTTGCCGTTTATCCTACCGAACAATCATCGGTGAATGGCTCTGATTACAATGCGTATTTTAAACCTGTTGATAATCAAGAGATTAAAGTTAATGGGAAAGTATATTTCGGTATCTCAACATGTGATCAGGCAGATGGCGCCAATAATAAAAATGGTGTTTATTCGATTGATTTATATGCAGATAACAGATTGATATTCAATATTTTATTTGATGAATATTCTTACGACGAGACGCGTTATATAAACAGTTTGATCGATTACAGTAAGTTTTATAACGATAAAATCAGATATGTCAGAACAGAGGTCGACGAGTACAATATCCTTGATTTATATGGCGAAAAGGATGGTTTTGTGACTTTGAAAGAGGGCGATAGGGTTGAGATGAAATATGTTGTGAAAGATTTTTGGGGCAACACTTCGACTTTGAGATTTACTTTGGTTGGCGATAAACCTTTGACGGAATTCACTGGTAATCAATACAGTAGAGCTTATTATCGCGTTGATGGCAAGACCGAGACAGAGGTCGGTCTTGATGGTTTTATGGCAATAATCCCTGAAAAGGCGTTTTACCGTTTTGAATATATCTTGGCACGTCAACTTGACACCATCATGAATATTGCCTCTGATTATGCGTATGTGCTTGGTTCTGAGGATATTCCAGTTCAAAAAAACATCGAGATAAAACTTCGTCCAGCGGAAAAATATGCTGATTCCGACAAACTTTATGTGGTTTCTGTTGCGAAAGACGGTAAGTTTGTGGCTCAAGGCGGCAAGAAATCTGATGGCATGATTTGCACAAAAGTGCGTTCGCTAGGAACTTACGCTTTGGCGGTTGACAATGTCAAGCCTCAGGTAACTCCTCAAAACTTTAAGAACAATACCAAGATTGTTAAATGTAAGCGGTTGAATATCAAAATAAAAGATGCCGAGTCGGGTGTCGATAAATATGATATTTACCTTAACGGAAAATGGGTTATTGGTGCTTATGATGCAAAAAACGACCTTTTATACTACGATGTCGATGAGCATCTGAAGAAAGGAAATAATAAGATGGAAATCGTTGTTACTGACTGTGTTGGCAATGAAACACGACGTATTTACAACATTATTCGGGAATAACGTATTGGTAGGCACCTGCATCGGGACGACCGCCTCTTGCCACGCCGTCCAAATCATACTGTAAATCACCTATTGAGTAGCAAGGATTGGCGATTCCGACAGCTGATGACAACGTGTCGAGGTGGAAATCAAACTCAGCAGTGTTTTTGAAATTTGGAGCTTTATTGAACACACACGATTCGTAAAGCTGATCAAGTTTCGGTCTTTGCGAGCTAATCAAGCAGTTTTTGAACTTATACAATGTGTCGGAAACAGGGTAAAAGTCTGTTCCGAATTCGTTGTTTTTACTGCCGTAAACGATGCTGTTGATGATGTCGCATTCAAACGGTACGGCATACGTTAGACCATCTGTAGGATTGGTGTATAAGTTATTGAAAAACAATGCTTCAGCTTTTCTTGTAGAGCCTGTCCAATAATTGGCAATGGTGCCGTGAGTAAAGAGATAATCACCGCCTCCAGTGAGCGCCACGCAGTAGTTTCCGCAATTGTTCACAATGAAATTCGACATTCCGATGGTGTAGCAGTTGGCATAAACGCCCATTCCTGTGTGGTTTTCGATGATTGTGTTGGTGATATACGTCGGCTCCATGTTATCCTTGAGCATTCGCTGGATTTGAAGGCCTATAAAGCCATTTCTGATGATTGCGTGGTTGATTATATGTCCGTGACCTTCGCGAGCTTCCATGAGCCAGATTCTGTCCCATTGTCCAGGTTGGTCGGCATAAAATGACTCGAGCCTATCACCTTGAAACACAACAGGATTCTCTGCAGTGCCGTTTACGATGAGCTGACCTTCGCTCCATGCCCATAAACCGGCGCCTCCGTGGAAATATACATGTGTTCCATGCTCGATTGTCAAAGTGCCGTCAGAGTCGATAAGTGCCACATTATAAATGACATACGGCTTCTCAGCGGTCCAATGAACGTCTTTATTCACCGAATCAGTTATTGCCACGTAATAATTGGTGTAATGCCCGTTTTGGTCAGGGAAAATGCCTTTACGGCCGATGATGTAATGGGCGTTTTGTCCGTAAGCTGTCAGATTTACAACCTTTTCGTTGCCGTTGGTATTAAAAATCAGGCGGTCTTCAACAAAAAACGGGCTGTTGTCGTCGTTAGGGTTAATAGTGACCTTGATAAACACGTAAAGACTGTCGTTGGCATATATTTCCTTGCCGCTGAACGATGTTCCTGGCTGTCCGTCCACGTTGATACTGTAAGGTGACGAGCTGCCTTTCTCGAGCCTGATTGAATTGATTTTCAGGTTTTCAGAGTTCTCGTTGTAAATCATCAAAACTCTTGTCGACGAACCGATGCTGGTGAAAACGGTGTCGAAGGCGATGGTGTCGGTCGATAGACTTATGTTCTTCGACGAGTCGTTGGAATACTTCAGTTCCTTGCGACATGAAACTGCTAAAATCGTTGTTGATAATATTATGAATAACAGTAGTTTACGCATCTTTACTTAATGTAATCCTTGAATGTTTGATTCAGATATGCATCGGTGCCAAAATACTTCAGAATCGGCATAAAATCTTTGGCTTCCATGTATCCCGGAGCCACTGTCAGAAGCTGATTGCTCTCATTCATGAAGACATATGAAGGGTATGACATCTTGCCTTGAAGCAGTGCCGCTGCCAGCTGGTGTGTGCCTTTTCTTCCGTTTTTGCCGCCCTCATTGACGAAGGTGTAACCCGAAAAAACTATGGTGTCGTTCATCTCGGCATCGAGTTTCACGGCGTAGAAATTCTCGTTCATGTAAGCCACGACTTCTTGGTTCTGGAAGGTGGTCTGATCCATTCTCTTGCACCATCCGCACCAGTCGGTATAGACGTCGATGAATATCTTTTTCGGTGTCGTCTCGTTCAGTTTGACTGCTTCCTGAAACGTCATCCAATTGATTTTCTGGGCGTTACCGAAAATCGGCAATGCCATTAAAACTATTATTCCAAATAATATTTTTTTCATTTTTATTCGCTTTCTCACGCAGAAATTGTTGAAATAGCAGAAAATTTCATTTGTTTCTGTTGTTTATCCGTGGAATTAATATTCTCTAATTTCTTTTTTCGAATCTTTTTCTTTTAAGCTGTCGCGTTTGTCGTAGAAATGCTTTCCTTTTGCCAGCGCAATCTCCAGTTTTGCCAGACCTTTCTCGTTGATAAACAACTCGATAGGAATGATGGTGAAGCCTTTTTCCGAGCTTTTAGCCTTGAGTTTGCGCAGTTCCTTCATGGTGAGCAGGAGCTTACGGTCGCGTTTCGGAACGTGGTTGTTGTATGTCCCGAAAGCATATTCGGCAATGTGCATGCCAATCGCCCATAACTCGTCGCCGATAAATGAGCAATACGACTCCACAATGCTTGCTTTTCCTTCGCGTATGCTCTTTATCTCAGTGCCTGTCAGGACTATGCCTGCGGTGTATCTGTCGATGAGGAAATACTCGAACGACGCACGCTTGTTTTTGATGCTTATTCTAACCTGTTTGACCTTGTTCGCCATTATTTGATGTCTCCTAAAATCAGCGGCATGCCGTCCTTGCTGTTGCCCACGATGACAATCTTGGAATTCGGTGACTCAGCAAGTTTCAAAGTCGCTTCAATACCTTTCTCACGCAAAATCTTGTCGTTGATACTGGCGCTGACGATGTTGTTTGCTCTGGCTTTACCTTCAGCTTCAACACGTTGACGCTCAGCCTCTTGCGATGCTTTTTCGAGCTTAAATTCATACTCCAAAGCTTCCTGCTCTTGTTTCAGCTTGCTCTCGATAGCCGACTTGATGGTCGGAGGCAGCGTGACCGAACGGATGAGCACCTGATTGAGCTGGATGTGCTTGCCTTCAAGAAGGTTCTTTGTCTCGATGAAAATCTCTTCCTGGATAGCATCACGTTTTGTCGAATAAATCTGCTCTGGAGTGTATCTTCCTAGAACGCTTCTCGCAGCTGAACGCATTGCCGGATAGACAGCTCTTGTAAGATATTGAGTACCAATTGTTGCGTGAAGCTGACCGAGTTCTTGCCACAATGGCTGATACCAAGTCGAAAATTCGATTTTGATTTCCAATCCGTTAGATGAAAGAGCGCTCATTTCCTCATCGGCAACCTGCTGACGTGTCTCATAAAGCGTCATTGAGTTCCATGGAGCGATGAAATGGAAGCCTTCTTCGTAAGTCTTCGAAGTGTCGATACCGCCGCCAAACAAACGGTAAAGCACGCCGCCGTGTCCCGCAGGAATCGTCACCGTGATGCGGCTCCAGAAAATGATGAGTAATAAAACCAATACGCCAATCAGGATGAATGGTCCGTATTTCTTGTTGTTTGATGGCTTATTCTGTTGATAACCAGACTGTTGTGTGTATTCCATGTCTTAATAATTTAATTTGTTATTTTCTGCAAAGATAATAAAAAAAACGATATTTTTGCAATCTTATTTTTAAAATATAAATTAAATTTAAAATAATGAAGAGAATAATCATGATTTTAGGTATTGCAGGACTTCTAACAGCTTGTTCATCAGGCGAAAAGAAAGTCCAAAACGAAGAATTCAAGTATCTTGTCGACGAGTTTGCCGACCTTAAGGTGATGCGTTATCAGATTCCTGAATGGGAAAATCTGACTTTACAGCAGAAAGAGTACATTTATTATCTCGGTGAAGCTGCAAAATGCGGTCGCGACATCCTTGCTGACCAGAATTTCAAGTATAATCTGACAGTTCGCAAGACTCTCGAGGCTATTTTGAATTCATACGATGGAAATAAGGAATGCACTGATTATCAGAACTTTGTGGTCTATGCAAAGCGCGTGTTCTTCAGCAACGGCATTCATCATCATTATGCAGAGGATAAGATTTTCCCAGAGATTTCTCAGGAATATTTCGCTAAGCTGGTGAAAAACTCTGATATTCAATATCTTCCATTAGCTAATGGCGAATCTGTTGAAGACTTCCTGAATTTCATCACTCCTGTGATTTTCGACAAAGATCTTTACAAAATGCGCCGCAGCGGGGAAGAGGATATCATCCAAAACTCATGCGTCAATTTCTACAAAGGCAATATTAATAAAGGTGAAGTCGAGGCATTTTACGATGCTCAGCGCAAACCTAACGACGAACAGCCTATTTCTTACGGTCTGAATTCAAAGCTTGTCAAGGAAAACGGCAAGTTGCGTGAGGATGTCTACAAGGTTGACGGTCTTTACGGAAAGGCTATCGAGCAGATTATCTATTGGCTCAAGAAGGCTAACGAGGTTGCAGAAAACGACAGCCAGCGTAACTACACAAATCTGTTAATCGATTATTACACAACAGGTTGCCTCAAGAGATGGGACGAATACAACATCGCTTGGGTTCAGGATTCAATTTCTAACATCGACTTTGTGAACGGTTTCATTGAGGATTATGGCGATCCGATGGGCATGAAAGCCACTTGGGAGGCTATTGTCGACTTCAAAGACATGGAAGCCACAAAACGTTCGGAAATCATCAGTGCTAATGCCCAATGGTTTGAGGATAACTCGCCGGTTGATTCACGTTTCAAGAAGAAAGAATGCAAGGGCGTGAGCGCTAAAGGCATCATCGTCACCACTTTGGCTGGCGACTGCTTCCCGGCACCTCCAATCGGAATCAACTTGCCGAATGCCGACTGGATTCGCAAAGATTACGGTTCTAAGTCAGTGACAATCACCAACCTAATGGACGCATACGACAAGGCCGCCAACGAATCACCGAAGAGTGTTTTGGCTGAGTTTGCCTACTCACAGGAAGAAATCGACCTCTGCAAGAAATACAGCAGCATCGCCGATGTTTTGCACACCGATTTGCATGAATGCCTCGGTCATGGTTCAGGTCAGTTGCTCCCGACAACACAGCCTAACTCATTGAAAGAGTATAACTCAGCACTCGAAGAAGCCCGTGCCGACCTCTTTGGCCTGTATTACTGCGCTGATCCTAAGATGGTTGAACTCGGCATTCTTCCAAACATGGAATGCTACAAAGCACAGTATTGCGACTTCATCCGTAACGGCCTCATGAGCCAGCTCGCACGCATCGAACTTGGCAAGAACATCACTGAGTCGCATATGCAAGACCGCGCTCTCATCAGCTGGTGGTGCTATGAAAAAGGTTTGAAAGACAACGTCATCGAGAAGAAAGTGCGCGACGGCAAGACATATTTCGTTATCAACGACTACGAGAAACTTCGTGGCTTATTTGGTGAGTTACTCGCTGAGATTCAACGTGTTAAGTCAGAAGGCGACTATGAAGCAGGCAAGAACCTCATTGAGACTTACGCTGTGAAAATCGATCTCGATCTCCACAAAGAGGTTAAAGAACGTTACGATGCTCTCGGATTGAAACCTTACGGCGGATTCATCAATCCTGACATTGTTCCGGTTATGAAACATGGTAAAGTTGTTGATTATCAAGTCAATTATCCATGCGACTTCTTGAAACAGCATCTCGATTACGGTAAGAACTACAGCTTTGTTGAGGAAAACCACGACGCTCCTGAGCACCTCATCGTCGACATGCTTTACGATTTCATCGACGGTTCATTAGCTTGCGGAAACGCTGAAAACGCTGTGCATGAGGTTGTGAAATACATCAACGCACACCCTGATGAGAAGGTTATCTACATTGCCGACCATCATCCGGCAAACCATAGCTCATTTGCTGATTTCGGAGGCATTTGGCCAGTTCACTGCGTCCAGGGAACACGCGGCGGCGCTATCCACGAGGCTTTCTATACCGACGTTATCAATCCTGCAAATCGTCCTGACCCGGCAAGAAATATCTTCTACAAAGGTGAGAAAGTTGACGAGGAACAGTATTCTGGCTTTGAAGCAGTCGGTCCAGACGGCAGAATGCTTTCAGAATGTGTAGGTAAAGATTTGGTTATCAGCGGTATAGCAACCGAATACTGCGTCAAGAATACTTTGATGGAGTTCCTCAACGCAGGTCATAACATCGAACTTTTCGTTCCAGGTCTCGGCTACGTCGACAAGAAAGGTCACGATGAGACGATGAAGGAACTTGAAAAGATTGTGACAGTGATTGAATAACAATTGTTTAATCCAAAATAAAAGGACGCATATAATCGTGCGTCCTTTTTTATTATTGTTGGTTCTTTCTTGCTTCGCGTTCCTGTTTTCTCTTCAACTTCTTGAGCTGCCGCTCGACGGCTTTGTCGTGGTATTTTGGATTGTCGCCAGTGTAACGGTATTCCTCGCGCTGCAAATCCTCGAGTTTTTCGTTGAAAACGTAGGTCAGACGGAAGGTCCACATGTTGTTGTACTGCTTGAAAACGCCTAATGATTGGCCGGCGATATTGAAATATTCGCGTTCTCTGATTGGATTCAGGGAATAGGAGTATCTTACGCCAACTTTCCATCTTTTATAGATGCGTAGCTTTATGTCGGCCAAGATGTTGAATTCATTCTGGTTGTATTCGCCGCTTGTGGCCGTAACACCCGTTTTTACACCATGTTCGTATTCAGAAAGACTCATCAGTCGCGCGTATGAGACACCGACACCAGCCGAAATGAGTTTCTTGTCGGTGAAATAAATCATGAACGGAACCTCGCCGTAACTCATGCTGAGGTTGTATTCGCCAGTGATTTCATGACCAGTGAGAGAGTCGATTTTATGGTCCCAATATTTTCTGCCTTGCTTTGCACCTTTCTGATTATAAAGGACTTCCAACGACAGCTCGAGGCTGAAATTGTTTATTCTCCAAATTGGAGTGATGACACCGACACCAGCGTTGATACCTGGTTTGAAATATCCCATGATCTGGTCGCCGTCAACTTGGCAGATGTTGTATCCGACAAACGCTTCTCCCAAGAAAACCTGGGCTTTTGAAGTATTCGTCAAGGCTGCGAATATGATAAATAATCCTATTAAAATGTACTTTTTCATGATTTTATAACGTGATAATCATAAAAATATTATTTCATGCTTAAACTTATGCGTTTTCTTGGAATGTCGACGTCGGTGACGGTTACTTTCACCTTCTGGTTGAGTTTTACCACCTGATTCGGGTCGGTGATGTAGCTGCTCGACATCTGGCTGATGTGCACGAGTCCGTCCTGATGCACACCGACATCGACAAAACATCCGAACGCCGTGATGTTTGTGACGATTCCGACGAGTTGCATGCCTTGTCGTAAGTCGTTGATAGTCCTGATGTTTTTGTCGAATTCAAAAACTTCGAAGTTCTTTCTCGGGTCGCGTCCAGGTTTTTTCAACTCGTCGATTATGTCGTTGATAGTCTCGATTCCGAAGTCTTTCTCGATGAATTCTTTCGGATTTATCTTTGCGATAAGTTCTTCATTACCAATAAGTTCCGATACATTGACTCCTAGTTTCTTTGCCATCTTTTCAACGATGTGATAGCTCTCCGGATGCACCGCGCTTGCGTCGAGCGGCTGTTTTGCCCCGTGAATCCTGAGGAATCCGGCGCATTGCTCGAAAGCTTTGCTGCCCAAACGAGGCACTTCCATTAGTTGTTTGCGGCTGGTGAAGCCTCCGTTTTCGTTGCGGTATTTCACAATGGAACTTGCAAGTTGCGGACCGACACCGCTCACATATGAAAGCAGTTGCTCGCTTGCGGAGTTGAGTTCCACGCCCACAGCGTTGACGCAGCTCTCGACAACTGAATTCAGCTCGTCGCCAAGCATTTTCTGGTTCACATCGTGCTGATATTGTCCGACTCCGATTGATTTTGGGTCGATTTTTACCAGCTCCGCCAGCGGATCCATGAGTCGTCTTCCGATGCTAACCGCACCACGCACGGTGATGTCGTAGTCAGGGAACTCGTCTCTTGCCACTTTGCTTGCCGAATAAATCGAGGCTCCACTCTCGTTGACCATCACCGCAGTGATGTCTCTGTCGAATCGGATGCTCTTGATGAAGTCCTCAGTCTCTCTTCCCGCAGTGCCGTTGCCGATGGCGATGACATCGATTTTATACGCCTGCACCAAATGAGCGATCTTTGCGGCGGCTTTTCCGTGTTCGTTTTGCGGTGGGTGAGGGTAGATGGTCTCATTGTGTATTAAAGCACCTAATTCATTTAAAATCACCACCTTACAACCTGTGCGGAAACCTGGATCGAGGGCAAGAACGCGTTTTTTACCCAATGGAGCTGCTAGCAAAAGCTGTCTAAGATTTTCGGCGAAGACCTTAACGGCTACTTCATCAGCTTTTTCTTTGTAAAGCGCACGCATTTCGGTCTCAAGCGACGGCTCCAAAAGACGTTTCCAAGCATCGTCGATGGCATCCTGAACCAAATCAGTCGATGCGTTGTCGTTTTTCAGGAAGATGCTGTCGAGAACATTCAGTGCGTCGTTAGCCTCGATGCTGAGTTTTACCTTCAGAAGTCCCTCTTCTTCAGCGCGGAACAGTGCCAAAATACGGTGTGACGGCGCCTTTGCGATAGGTTCTTTGAAGTCGAAATATTGTTTATATGTCTGAGCTTCAGCTTCTTTGCTTTTAACCAAAGTTGATGAAATGATTCCATCACGGTGGTAAATCTTACGGATTCTGTTTCGCCCGTTGATGTTTTCGGAAATCCATTCCGCCATGATGTCGCATGCGCCTTTCAACGCTTCTTCTTCGTTGTTGACTTCTTTCTCCTTGTTAATGAAGCGTTTAGCCATGCCGTCCACGTCGTCGTTGTTCTGCGACATGATCATTCTCGCCAATGGTTCCAGTCCTTTCTGACGCGCTATTTCGGCTTTGGTGCGGCGTTTTGGTTTGTAGGGGAGGTACAAATCCTCTACATCCTGCAATGTCTCGGCGCTGTTTATCTGTTTCTCGAGTTCAGGTGTCAGCTTTTCTTGCTCGGCAATGGATTTCAGCACGAATTCCTTGCGTTTCTCAAGTTCGTCGAGTTGCTCAAGGCGTTTCTTCACTTCCGCCACGGTCTCCTCGTTCATCGTGTTGGTCATCTCCTTGCGATAACGGGCAATAAAAGGCACTGTAGCTCCTTCGCTAAGTAACTTTATAACATTTTCAGCCACTCTCGTCGTGACCCCAAACTCTTTAGATATTTTATTTACAAATTCCATATTCTCCATGCTGCTTCCGCTTGTAACTGTAACATTTTCAATCCGTTAAACGTTATTGCGCCGTGTTTTTTCGCTTCTTTCATAAACATCGTCTCTTCAGGGTTGTAAATCAAATCGATAAACACATTGCTCTCGTTAGCTGTAGCGTAAGGTAAATCAAGCATCTCATCGCATTTTGGATGCATTCCAACTGGAGTGGCGTTGATAATCAATTCGTTATCTTGAAAACCTCTGCTGTTTAATTCTTGATATGAGTCGTTTTTTCTGGTCAGAATCTCAAAACCGATGTTCTTGTTTTTCAATACGAATCGCACTGCTTTTGAGGCCCCGCCGCTTCCGCAGATATATGCTTTTTTTATCTTTTTATCTTTGATGGCTGATTCCAGAAGTCCTTGAAAACCAATGTGATCGGTGTTAAATCCTTTGAGTTTTCCGTCGGTGATTTTAACCATATTCATTGCCCCGATTTCTTTGGCGTTTTCATCAATCTCATCGATGTATGGAAAAATCTTTTCCTTGTAAGGATATGTAATCGTAAAACCTTGTAAATCAGGATATTGTGCTGTAATTTCTTTGATTTTTTCGATTTTTTCAATGTCAAAATTCAGGAAACGGCAGTCCAAATGTTCGTTTTTAAACTTTTCTTCAAAATAAGCCTTTGAAAATGAATGACCTAGAGGATGACCGATGAGTCCGTAGTATCGTATCATGTTAATTTATTCCAAAAAATGCCCCAAATCCCAGTGTGCACACCAGACCGACGATTACGCTGGCCAAAACTACGCCTCCGATGACGGCGATAACGCTTTTCTTGAAGCCCATATCCAAGAAACTGGCTGCCAGAGTGCCTGTCCACGCGCCTGTGCCAGGTAACGGAATGCCGACGAACAGCACCAATGCCCAGTAGAGTCCGCGTCCGGCTTTGGCTTGCAGTTTCTGACCGCCTTTTTCGCCTTTATCGAGGCACCATGTGAAAAACTTACCGATATAGCGTTTGTCCTTGCCCCATTCAAGTACTTTGCGGGCGAATAAATAGATAAAAGGGACTGGCAGTATGTTGCCTATTGCGATGATGACGTAGCTCCAAAGCAGACTGGATTCCGGATCAGCTGTGTGGATGGCGTAAGCTACCGGTATTGCGCCACGCAGCTCGATGAGCGGCACCATAGCTATAAGGAAAATGTAAATGTAGTTTCTCATGATTGTTTTCTTCTGTATTCTTCTATCAAATCCATGATGTTAGGATTGCTGGTGAGGTTTTCGGCGTCGAAATTCAAAAACTCGATATGACCGTCGTAGTCGGAACTCAGCGCCATTTCAAGTGTCAGAAGTCCTGATTCCTCTTTTTCTTGCGCAAAATAGAGAAAAGCTTTGCGATAGAGCATGGGCGCGTTGTTCGGCAGTATCCTCAACCCGCGTTCGAGCGATTCCATGGCGTTGTCGGGATCGTCTTTCAAAACGTAGCATTCCATCATCGAGATGTAGACGTTCTCGTCGTATGGATTCAAATCCAAAATCTCGTTCACAAACTTCAGCGCGTTGTCGTATTCCTCGATTTTGTTGTATTCCTCTATGAGAACGTACATGTAATCGGTGTTATACGGCGACAACATATGTGCGTGTTTCAGGAATTTTATGGCTGAATGCGGATTATTCTCGTCACTGAGCACAAAGCCGATTCCGGCGTATGCCTCCGGAATCTTGTCATCCATTTTCAGCACTTTTTGATAAATTTTAAGTGCTTCCTCGTTGTTGCCGAGTTTTGCGTGTGCCTCACCGTAAAGACAAAGCAAAAGCGCCGATTCAGCGTTGTAACGCTTGGCTTCCTCAACAATTTCAATGGTTTCCTTGAATTTGTCCAGTTCGTTGTAAGCCGTCGCGATGTCGATATATCCTTTTTTATAATGTGGGTCGATGGAAATCGCGTATTCAAACTGCTCGATGGCGTTTGTAAGATCGCCTATGCGCACATAGCAGTTCCCGAGGGCCATCCAAGCCGAAACGCTGTATGGATTTTTATCGATTTCCTTGCGGAAAAACGCTATCGCATCGTCCATGTTATGAAGCAGTGAATAGCAATTTCTTATCTCAAAATACTGATTATCAATATCTTCTGCTTTATCGATTCCTAAAACGAAAAACTTCAGAGCATTCTCAATTTCACCAAGGTTTTCATATTCGACAGCAATGAAGTTGTAAATATCCTCACAATCTTTGAAATCGAATGATTTCGCGGCTTTCATGTAAGCTTTTATGGCTTTCTGATGCTCGCCCAAATCGGAATAGCAAGCGCCCAAAGTGAGCAGATAATCGGCGTCTTCGCGATCCAAATCGGCGTTTTTGAGTGTTGAGAGGGCTTCTTGTGCGTTGGAATTCGCCAATAGCTGCTTTGCTTTTATGATATTGATTATCGGGTTGTTAGGATGATAATTGATAGCGATGTCGGCAGCCAGATTGGCTTTTTTAATGTTGTTTTGCTGGAGGTAATGCTCCAAAATGACGTTCAACTCATCGGCGTCGAAATAGCATGACTGATGCTGCTTAACCATCTTCTCGAAACGGTTAACCAGCTCTTTCACATCAAAATCGTCGTCCATGAAATTGTCGTCGTCGAACATGCTTAATTATTTTTTGCAAAATTACGAAATTTATTTGAAAAATATGGTTTTTGTTGTATCTTTGCGAAAAATTTTAAGTATATGCCATTAATTAAATCAATTTCCGGATTCCGCGGCACTATTGGTGGCAGACCGGACGACGGGTTGACCCCGATAGATATTGTCAAGCTGACTTCAGCATTTATTTGTTTGATCAGACGTGGTGGCGTTCAGCGCCCGCGTATCGTGGTTGGTCGCGATGGCCGACTTTCAGGAACGATGGTTAACCAATTGGTCTGCGGTAACTTACAGGCAATGGGTGCCGATGTTATCGATATCGGATTGAGCACAACTCCTACAACTGAAATTGCTGTAACCGAGTTGAAAGCTGACGGCGGAGTTATCTTGACAGCATCGCACAACCCGAAAGAATGGAATGCTCTCAAACTTCTTGATAATAAAGGTGAATTCATCGATGCTGCCGACGGAAAATGGCTGCTCGAGAAGGCTGCAAAAGACGAATATGAGTTCTCTCCAATTGATGAAATTGGAACTTACACACTTGCTGAAGGCTGGATTGAACGCCACGCTGACATGGTTTGCAAGTTGCCATTGGTTAAAAAAGAACTCATCGAAAAAGCTAATCTAAAAGTCGTTGTCGATGGCGTGAACTCAACTGGCGGCATGGCTATCCCGATGTTGCTCAAGAAGATAGGTGTGAAAAACGTCATCGAACTGAACTGCGAAGTGACTGGAAAATTCGCTCACAACCCTGAGCCATTGGCAGTGAATCTTGTCGATACCTGCGCAAAAGTTAAGGAATGTGGTGCTGATCTCGGTATCGTTGTTGACCCTGATGTCGACCGTCTCGCATTTATCAATGAAAAAGGTGAGATGTACGGCGAGGAATACACTCTCGTGACCGTCGCTTCGTATATTTTGGAACACAAAAAAGGCAATACGGTTTCGAATCTCTCGTCTACACGTGCTTTGCGCGATGTGACAAACGCTGCCGGCGGAAAATATTCAGCAGCTGCAGTGGGCGAGGTCAACGTGGTGGCAAAGATGAAGGAAGTCGGTGCCGTCATCGGTGGTGAAGGCAACGGTGGTGTCATCTATCCTGAGATTCACTATGGTCGCGATGCTCTCGTCGGTGTTGGTCTGTTCCTGACATATCTCGTTGAGAATCATTGCACTGTGTCGGAACTTAAGAAGAAATTCCCTCTGTATTATATGTCGAAAAACAAGATTCAGCTCACGCCTCAAACAGATGTCGACGGCATATTGGCGAAACTTGCCGACAAGTTCAAGAATGAGCAGGTGACAACCATCGACGGTGTGAAGATCGACTTCGCTGACGGATGGGTACATCTCCGCAAATCGAATACGGAGCCTATCATCCGTGTCTATTCAGAAGGCAAATCAGAAGCTGAAGCTGATAAATTGGCACAGATGATGCTTGATGAAGCAAAGAAAATGATGTAAATATGAAAAAACATCACCATCGTAGTTATAAATATCATGCGATAACATTTAAGTTGTCGCAAGGTCAGTATCGGTCGCTCAAAAATTACTGCAAGGCGCGTAGAACCACGCCTATCAAGTTGATTAAGAAAAACATAGAGCGATTCATCTCACACTATGAATATGGTGTGCCGGAGGAATTGTATCTCTGTGAAAATCAATTGAATCTGTTTGATGAGATTAACGATTAAACGGTATTCTGTTCTTGATTGAGCGACCGAGCGTCACCTCGTCGGCAAACTCCAAAGCGTCGCCGACAGAGATACCTTTCGCGATGGTGGTTATCTGTCCTTCAAAATGTTTTAACATCTTAAAAATGTAATAGTTAGTGGTGTCGCCTTCAATAGTGGCTGGCAACGCTAATATGATTTCTTTAATATCTTCGTTGATGCTTCTGTCGACCAACTCCTTGATTCTTAAGTCGTTAGGAGATATTCCGTTTATCGGGTCGATGACGCCGCCTAAAACATGGTAAATGCCGTTGAACGAGCCGGTTCTTTCAATGGCCATCACGTCGCGCATGTCGGCTACAACGCAAAGTAACTCGTTGTTTCTCTTCGGGTTAGAACAAATTGAGCATTGCTCTTCGTCACTGATATTGTAGCAACGTTTGCACAAAACGATGTTGTTACGCATGTTGAGCAGCGATTGTGAAAGCGAGTCGGTAACCATTTTTTCCTCTCCCAAGAGGTGCAACGCCAACCTTAATGCCGTTTTTCGCCCGATTCCAGGCAATTTCGCGAGCTCATCGACCGCTTTTTCCAACAAAACCGAAGAATATTCAGCCATACAAAACAATTTTTGCAAAAATACGTTATTTTATTGTTATTTTTGCAAAAAAATTGAGTAATGAAACGCATTTGTTTGTTAATAGCTTTATTGGTTTTCACTTTTGGAGATATTTTTGCCCAGAATAAGAGTGATAATAAGGGTCGTCGACAGGGTGAATGGATTGAATATCATGATAATGGGAAAGTGAGAATGAGAGGCAGTTTCAAAGACGGATTTCCTGTCGGAGATTTCTATTTTTATGATGAATATGGCGATTTGAAAGCCAAAAAAGTATTCTCAAACAATGGTGCTGATGCTGAGACTACTGTTTATTCATCTCAAGGTAGAGTGATAGCTAAAGGATTGTATCACAATAAAATACGCACCGGTGAATGGCGTTATTTTGACGAAAATTCGGAAAAACTAATCCTTGTCGAGACTTATGAAAACGGTGTTCTCGAAGGTTATAGTTGCTCATATTATGATTCAGGAGTTCCGCAATTTGAAGGCGAATATAAAAATGGCGTCAAATTCGGAGAATGGAAAACCTACGATCCTGAAGGGAATCTGATTTCTGTAGATAAATATGGTCTTTCAGATCAATAATACTCGCAGAATTTCAAATAATCTTCCATATTCTGACGGCCGTATTTTTCTGCTAATTTGAAGTAATAACAGGCCATTGCGTAATCGTTTTGACGTCTGTAAATCAATCCGATATTGAAATACGGGTCAGGGTAGTCTGATTTTAATTCTATTGCTTTGTTCCAGTCTTTGAACGCTTTGTCGTTTTTGAAATTATTGCTGTAGGCGCATCCGCGATAATAATATGCTTCGTAGTTGCTGTCATCGCATTTGATGGCCTTGTCGAAAAACTCAATGGCTTCGTCATATTGCGAAGTGTAAAGATAATCAATGCCATTGTCGAGATACATCCTCGATTTTTCAGGATTCGGTCCGCAACTGATCATCAAAAATGCTAAAGCAAAACTTGCAAAAATCAATGTCTTTTTCATATTCAATCGATTAAAAATAAATCCAATGCCAAACCCATTCACCACCAGTGTTGTATTCGATTGTCGGGAATGGTAATTTGAAAATGTTCAATACTTTAAACGTGTATTTTAAAAATTTATTGTTTGTCGGAATCCTTGTAAAATCAACGTCTAACGAAAAATAAAACTGTCTTTCCCTGTCGTAATGGGGGATAGGCTTGCCGTTATGTTCCGATGCGTTGTCGAAACCGCCGGTCATGCCTGTAGCTCCGTAGCCAAAGGCGAAGTTGAGCCAAGCCGGAAACTTGTTTTCCTTGTTGAGAAACAATGACTTAAAGTTGCATGAAGCCCAATATGTCTGACCGTTGTAGTCCTTGATGGTCTGCTGGATGAAGTTTGACCCTAGCAAATCGGGACGATAATTGGGGAATTCCGTCGTGTGAAAAGAATATTTCAGCGTTATGCGTTGTTCATGCCATAAAAATTGTTGTCCGATGAAAAACGCTGATCCTAAGGTGTTTGCCGCCATGTCACCCCACGAAAAGCCCCAGCCCTGTGAGAAACCGTCGAAAACCTCAACAGTTGTTAGGAAAGCGAGACCGAGAGTGCCGCCGAGCCATATTGAGCGTTTCTCATCGAGACCGGCAGCCTTGAGTAGCTCGTAACCACCAGTGCCGACAAGGTATGACGTCACTCCGTGTCCGATTTTATCCATCTGTAGCCATTCGGCGTTGTCGTTGTAAAAATGAAAACTCGACTGCGGATAATCGGCATACCAGGCGAAATACAAACCTGTCATCGAAGCTGCATACAGCGCCGCCTCCGTGCCAAGCACGATTTTTACATTTCGCCTGACTCTCGCATCATCACGCAAAGTGTCTTGCGCTGATGCGGATAACACGCTGAGAATAAATAATATCGCTAAAATGATTTTTTTCATTGAAATTTTTTAACGATTCCAGTTACCGTTTCAATGATGTCTTTCAATTTATTCTCGTTTTTCGCTTCGCACAAGAATCTGAGATAAGGCTCGGTGTTCGAAGGACGGATGTTCAGCCACCAGTCTTGATAATCAAGGCGATAACCGTCGAAATTGAGGAAACGCTCAGGTTTTTCGAGATTCATGAAATTGTCGCGAACGGCATCCATGGCTTCTTTTTTCTTCTCGATGGTGAAGTTGATTTCGCCAGAGTTGTAATACCCTGATATCTCTTTGACAATCATTGACATAGACTTGCCTTCAGCCTTGAATTTTGCCAACAGACGAAGCACTAGCAATGCTGCCATGATTCCTGAATCGGAATAGTAGAAATCGCGGAAGTAATAGTGACCGGCGAGTTCGCCACCGAAGCAGCCGTCGAGTTCGCGAAGTTTCAATGCAGCGTAGGCACGACCGACACGCCATGTCTCGACTTTTGCGTTATAGAGTTTTCCGAGATATTCCTGAATGGCTCGTGACGATCTAATGTCTTGAAGCACAATGCCTTTCTGTTTTTTCTCACCAAGGAAATAGTTGCCGAGGAACGCGATGATCAAATCAGGTGAGATAAACTGTCCTTTTTCATCGATGAAGGTGATACGGTCGGCGTCGCCATCGAAGAGGAGACCGATGTCGCATTTGTTTTCCTTAACCAGTTCTTTGATCTGCTCCTGATTCTCTGCTTCGAGCGGATTCGGCTCATGTCCTGGGAAACGACCGTCCAAGGTATCATTAATATAATAAGGTGTATCGCCGAGCAGTCGCTTTATGAAGATGTTCGAAGCGCCGTTGCTGCAGTCGATAGCGACCTTCAAATTGTCAATGTTTCCTATGAATTGCTGTTGAAACTCAATGTATTCCGAATACAAATTGATTTCGCTGATAGTTCCTGGTTTGTCGACAGCTACAGGCTTGATGTCTGATTCTACAAGTTTCTCGAGTTTGTTCAATCCGGTGTCGTAACCTACAGGAATAGCGTTTTTGCCGCTGATTTTCATGCCGTTATGATTTGACGGGTTATGCGAAGCGGTAATCATCACTGATGCTTCGTAGCCGTATTTTGCTGTTGCCCAATAAATCATAGGGGTGGTTGATAATCCGACGCTTTCAACGTTTACGCCTCTGTCTTTCAATCCGTTAGCGAGATTTACAAATACTGTGTCTGATGAAAGACGCATGTCGCGTCCGACCAAATATGTCTTTGCCGGTAATACTTCCGGTAGGAAATAGCCGATTCTGTATGCGATTTCTTCGTTGAGGTCAGTGCCCCAAACGCCTCTGATGTCGTATGCTTTGAATGCTTTCATTTGTATATTTTGTTTTTGTTTAATGCCTTTCTATATCTCTCTGCGTTGCGGTTATGTTCGTTGATATTGCTTGCAAATACATGGTATCCCGAGAGGTCGTCCTTTGCGCAGAAGTAGAAATAATTGTGTTTTTCCGCGTCCAGAACGGCGTCGATAGCCGCTATCGAAGGTATGCAAATTGGTCCCGGTGGCAGTCCTGGGTATTTGTAAGTATTATAAGGTGAATCGATTTTCTTATGAACGTCGAGAACGCGGCGTATATTGTAGTCGCCGATAGCAAAAACGAGTGTTGGGTCGGCTTGCAACGGCCAGCGTTTGTTTAATCGGTTGATGTAAACGCCTGCAATTCTTGGCATTTCCGAGACTTTTCTCGTCTCTTTGTCGACAATCGATGCCAAAATGCTTACTTGTCGTGGAGTGAGTTTTAAACTTTTTGCCTTGTTTAATCTTGTCTCGTTCCAGAAACGGTCGTGTTCAACAATCATTTTCGCGACGAAATCTTCCGCGTCAGTGTTCCAATAAAACTCGTAAGTGTTTGGAATAAAAGTAGTTGCGTCAACTTCTTCGTTGTTGAGAATCTCCTCTATAATTGATGTCGAATCGGCTTCGATTTGTTCGCTGATGCGTCCCGCAAGCTGCTCGACGGTGCGCATATTGTTAAAAACGACTTTGACAGGAGCCTGGTATCCCATGCGTAACATGTTGACTAACTGTTGGTTAGTCATTCCGTCGGTTAGGATATATCGTCCGGCATGCACTTTTTCGTCGTAATGCGACTTTTTCGCCAGCCAATCGAAAGCTTTCTTGCTTTTTAAAACGTTCAACGAATAAATCTCGTTTCTGACATATTTATAATCGGAGTTGGTAGGGATGTAAAGCGATATGTCTTTGCCATCGGCAGTTTTTACTATAGGTTTGGAGATGTAAAGATAGTTTCGTGCGAAAAAAGCGACCACAATTCCAATCACCACAAGGAAAATCAGCAGCAGATTTCGCCTTCTGATTCTATCTTGTTTTCTGCGGTCTTTATATGACGTTCTGTAGCTGCTCATTTCTTGTTAATAAATTGATATTCAACCTGATCGATGAAGCCGTCGGCTGTTTTGTACCATTGTTTTCTAACGCCGCATCTCTCGAATCCCAGCGACTCGAACAGTAACATGCTCTCAACGTTTGTCGCTAATACTAAGATGTATATCTGATTGAGTAACAATGTGTTAAAACAATATTCCAATAATAGTTTTATTGCATTTTTGGCATAACCTTGTCCGCGATATTTTTCATCAATCAGGATGCCGATGCCTGCTCGGGAGTTGAATTCGTCGTAATCGTAGAGGTCGATGCAGCCGACTTGAGCGCCGTTTGTTGCGTCTTCAACAATCAGGCGAAGTTGTTGCTCGCTGACTAAGTCGTTGTTGTTCAATAGAAACTGCTCGATTTGGCGCATCGAGAAGGGAACGCGTGTCTCGCTGTCGCGCCATACCTGCATGTCGTTTTCCCAACGGTAGATGTTTTCGGCATCGTTGGGTTCAGCCATGCGCAAAGAGACTTTATCGTTTTTTATGAACATCATTTTGCAAAGATATAATTTCCGTCGAAAACATGTGTCGCCGGACCGGATAAAACTATGTTTCTGATTGAATTTCCTGATTTTTCGAACCTCACATTGAGTGTCGCCAAGGTGGTTCGGATGTTGATGTTGTCGCCTCCGTACCATAATGCGGCCGCTATCGCAGAAGCAGTTACTCCGGTTCCACAAGCCAAGGTCTCATCTTCAACGCCACGCTCAAATGTCCTGATATGATATTGATTATCAATTATTTCCATGAAATCGACATTCACGCCGTCTTTTGAGATGTTTTTATCGTTTCTGATTTCGGCGCCGTGTTTTCTCACGTCGAAATCTTTAAGATTATTGACTCTTGTAACATAATGCGGCGAGCCGGTGTTGATGAGTAGTCGTTCCTCGTTCAAATTATAGTTTTCGATGTCGCGCATGGTGATTGAAACAGTGAATTCATTGTCAGAATCTTTGGTTACCAATGCTTTGTGTATGCCGTCAATTGCTTTATATTCAATGTGTTGCGGTGCAAGTCCTTCTTCAACAGCGAATGCGGCGATACATCTGCCGCCGTTTCCGCAGAAAGTGCTTTCGTGACCGTCACAATTGTAATACTTCATCCTGAAATTGTAATTTTCAGACGGTAATACCATGATCAAGCCATCGGCTCCGACGCCAGTGCGGCGGTCGCAAACAGCCTTAACTTCATCGTCGGTGAGACTGACAGGCGTTTTGATGGCATTTATCATGACAAAATCGTTTCCGGCACCATGATATTTGCTAAATCTAAAACTATGATTATCAATGTTTTGCATGATTTTAAAAAATAATTTGCCAAATCATGAAGTTTGGCAAGAAATTTGATGTAAAAATAATAAAAAAATCAATAATTTTTCAAAAGAGAATAAGAATATTTATTTTTTTGCGTTATAGCAATAAGAAACTTAATCATTTTTGTATTATGAAAAAGACATTTTTTTTAATTGGAGTTTTGTTTGTCGCTCTTACTGGTAGAGCGCAAAATGCTGGTTTTGCTGATGTTGCCGAAAAAACGGTGAATACGGTGGTGCACATCCGGACGGAGATTGTGACACGTGGAAATAGTTATTATGATTTTTACGGTTATATACTTGAACAGCTTTATGGCGGAAGGATTCAAATCCCTGACAATGTGTCAGTTGGCTTCGGTTCGGGTGTCGTGATTTCGCCTGACGGATATATTGTTACGAATAATCACGTGGTTGAAAACGCCCGTAAAATCGAGGTGACTTTCAACGACAAACATAAGAGGGAGGCGCAGATAATCGGCACTGATCCGACCACCGATATCGCATTGATTAAAGTCGATGCTAAAGATCTGGAGTTCCTGTCGTTCGGTGATTCCGACAAAGTTAGAGTGGGTGAGTGGGTGCTCGCAGTCGGCAATCCATTCAATCTGACTTCTACTGTGACAGCCGGTATTGTGAGCGCTAAAGCAAGGAATATCAATATTTTAGGTGAAGGTACCATTGAGTCGTTTATCCAGACTGACGCTGCTGTCAATCCGGGAAACAGTGGCGGCGCTTTAGTCGACACAAACGGCGAACTGATTGGCATCAATGCTGCAATCGCTTCACGTACAGGCGGTTACGAAGGCTATTCGTTTGCAATTCCTTCAAATATCGCTAAGAAAGTTGTCGAAGATTTCTTGATTTACGGCTCGTTGCAGCGTGCTTATCTTGGCATCTCGATGATTGAAATCACTGACGAATTTGCGAAGTACAAAGGTCTTGATTTGCTTTCGGGAGTCTTTGTGGCAGATGTTTTTGAAGGCGGCGCTGCACAGAAAGCAGGCATTATGAAAGATGATATTATATTGAGCGTCAATGGATTAACTGTTGATACAAGAGCACAGCTGATGGGCGCAGTGGGACAATATCGTCCGGGTGACAAGGTTGACGTGAAGATTAAACGTGACGGAAAAGAGAAAACTATTAAGGTAACTTTGACAGATTATCCGAGATAATTTGTCGTGAAAAACAATAAGATATGAGACAATTAAAGATTTCCAGATCAATTACAAACCGTGAGCAGGGGGCGCTTGACAAGTATCTTGCCGATATCGCCAAGGAGCCTATGATAACTCCCGAAGAGGAGGTCGAACTTGCTCAAAAGATAAAAATGGGCGACCAAATAGCGCTTGACAGATTGGTGAGAGCCAACTTGAGATTTGTGGTTTCGGTTGCAAAACAATATCAAAATCAAGGACTTAGCCTTGCTGACTTGATTAACGAAGGCAATGTCGGACTTATTAAGGCTGCTCAACGTTTCGATGAGACGAAAGGCTTCAAATTCATCTCGTATGCCGTTTGGTGGATTCGTCAGGCGATTTTGCAGGCTGTTGCCGAGCAGTCGCGAATGGTGCGTTTGCCGCTGAATCAGGTGGGATTTTTGAGTCGTGTGAAGAAGACCGCATCGTATCTTGAGCAGCTTTATCAGCGCAAACCGACGATTAAGGAAATCGCCGATGAGCTTGATATGCCTGAGGAAAAAATCGAAGCTATAATGAAAATCAACGCGAAAGAGGTTTCGATGGACGCTCCGGTTGGCGATGATGACGATTTGTCGTTTATCGACACTGTGGTGCCTGAAGATAATTACAATGCTGATCATGATATAGTTTCGGAGACCGAATCGGAAGAGATAAAACGTTCATTATTAGTGCTTAACGACAAAGAACGAAAGGTGATTGAATATTATTTCGGGCTCGACTCGAACAATCATGCTTATACTCTTGAGGAAATCGGCTATAAGATGGACATGACGCGCGAAAGAGTGCGCCAAGTTAAGGACAAAGCCTTGAAGAAATTAAAGACACGTTCGAAAAAAAGTTTGCTGCGTGTGTTGAATGATGACTAAAAATTAGTATTTTTGCACCTTAATTTTTAGGAAAATCTATTTATATGAATAAAAACTCAATTATTGGAATTATCCTTATTATTGGAATTTTAGTCGGATGGTCGATTTGGATGACTCCGTCGAAAGAGCAAATAGCCAGACAAAGAGAATATCAGGATTCGATTTATCGTGCAAACAGAGAGCGCTATATTCAGGATTCAATCCGTTTTGTTGAGGCTCAGAAACAGTCGGAACAGCTTGTTTATCAACAGGAAAATGCTGAAGTGACAGACGCTGTGATGCGTGATAAATATGGCGTTTTCACAACTACAGCAACAGGAGAGGAGAAGATCTTTACAGTCGAGAACGATGTGATGAAGATGACTTTCACATCGAAAGGCGCTTTCGTGAAAACAGTGGAGCTGAAAGATTACAAAACATGGGATTCGCTTCCACTTATTGGCTTTGACGAGAAGACAACCAAGTTCAATCTTTCGTTCTTCGCTTCAAACAGAAATATCAATACTATTGATTTATATTTTACTCCATATTTAAATAATTATCCGTATGATGGAGAAGAAAAATTAGTAGTTGGCGAGAAACCATTGGTGTTGAGTTTCAGAGCTTTTGCTGATGATTTGGGCGACCAGCTGAATCCGGATGAATATATTGAGTTTAGATATACCGTCACGAAAGACGAGTACATGGTCGATTTCGATGTGAAGACTGTCAACATGAAAAATGTGATAGCGTCGAACACCAATTTCGTTACAATTGACTGGTATGCCGACATTTTGAAACAGGAAAAAGCTGTTGACCGTTACAATGGCTCGAACGTTTATTATAAGTTCTTAAGCGATGATGTTGAATCACTTAGCGGTGACAGAGGCGGCGAGAAAGACGGTGAGAAAGACCTCCGCGCGAACCTCAAATGGTTGTCGTTCAAGCAGCGTTTCTTCAGCTATGCTTTGATTTCGAAAGAGAGTTTCAACTCGGCTGTCATCGGAATGAAGACCGACATCAGACAGCAGAATCCGCGTTACCTCAAGACCATGTATGCCACTGTCGACGTTCCGTTCGATGGTTTAAGCGCAACAAACGATATGCCGATGCAGTTCTACTTCGGACCTAACAGTCTGAAAATCATGGATAAATATGATCTCGACCTCGACAAACAGATCCCGTTAGGAGGTAAGTTTGTAGGCTGGATAAACAGATATATTGTTGTCAATGTTTTCAACTGGCTTGGAAGCTACGGATGGAACTATGGTATTGTGATTCTTGTACTTACAATCATAATCAAGATAGCTTTGATGCCGTTCGCATTCAAGTCATACCAGTCGACAGCCAAGATGCGTGTTTTGAAGCCTGAAATCGACGAAATCAACGCGAAATATCCTGACGAGAAGGACAACATGAAGAAACAGCAGGCCATCATGGACCTCTACAAGAAAGCAGGTGCCAGTCCGACAGCCGGATGCTTGCCGATGTTGCTGCAGCTCCCTATTTTGTGGGCTATCTTCCGTTTCTTCCCGTCGAGTATCGAGCTTCGTCAGCAGCCGTTCCTCTGGGCCGACGACCTCTCGACTTATGACAGCATCCTCGACCTTGGTTTCAACATCCCGTTCTACGGCGACCACGTCAGTTTATTCACCTTGTTGATGACTGTAACAACCATTCTCTATACCTATATCAATAATAAGCAGATGGCTGCAACCAACCAGCAAGGTATGAAGGGAATGAAGGTGATGATGTACATCATGCCGATCATGTTCCTTGGTCTCTTCAACAGCTATTCCGCAGGTTTGAGCTATTACTACATGCTGGTGAATATCATCACATTCCTGCAGATGTACTTGTTCAGAGTGTTTATGGATGATGAGAAGCTGCGCAAGAAAATCGAACTCGCAAAGCAGAGACCTGTGAAGAAATCGGGATTCCAGAAGCGACTTGAAGAACTGCAGAAACAACAACAAGCACAGAGAAAAAGATAAATAAACTCTCACAGATTACACTGATTTAAATAGATAAAATCTGTGATTATCTGTGAAATCTGTGAGGAATAAAATATGTTACCAGATAGGATATACATTATCGGTTATATGTGTTCCGGGAAGTCGTCGATTTCGCGGAAGCTGGCGGCCAGACTGGGTTATGAGCCATTCGACACCGATGATATGTTCGAGGAGAAATATCATATCTGCGTTCAGGATTTCTTCGAAAAATACGGTGAGGAATATTTCCGGAAATTTGAATCGGAGATTTTGAAAAAGACAGGCGAGATGCACAAAGTGGTAGTTTCCACTGGCGGCGGAACGCCTTGTTTTTTTGATAACATGCAGTGGATGAAGGAAAACGGCACCACTATATTTGTGAAAATCAGTCCGATGACATCGTTTCACAGGATCATGAACGCGAAACGCAAACGTCCGCTGGTGTATGGAAAATCAGAGGATGAACTCCGCCAATACGTTGAAAATCACTACAATTCGCGACTGCCGATATATGAGCAGGCCGATTTGATTGTAAAAGGCGAGAACTTTGATATCGAAGAGGTGATGAATTATTTATCTCAACTCTAACAGCACCACGTTTTCGACGTGCTGAGTGTGCGGGAACATATCGACAGGCTGCACAGCTTTAACAGCATACAAATCATCAAGTAATTGTAAATCACGAGCTTGCGTGGCTGGATTACAGCTCACGTAAACAATCTTTTTAGCTTGAATCTTCTTCAGCTGCTCGATGACTTTATCGGCCATTCCGGCACGAGGTGGGTCGGTGACGATGAAATCAGGTTTGCCGTGTTCGGCTATGAACTCGTCGGTGAGCACCTTGGCCATGTCGCCTGCAAAGAATTCGGCGTTAGAGATATTGTTAAACTGTTCGTTGATTTTAGCATCCACGATAGCCTCTTCAACATATTCAATACCAACAACTTTCTTCACGAAACGCGAGAAATACAAGGCGATTGTGCCAGTTCCGGTGTAGAGGTCGTACATCAGCTCGTCGCCCTGCACATTGGCGAGGTCGAAAGCCGCTTTGTAGAGTCTTTCCGCCTGATACACATTCGTTTGGAAGAACGATACAGGACCAACACGGAACTTCAAATCATCAAAACCCGGACGAGGCGATTTCATCGTTTCCACCAGATAAGGCTCGCCTTTCAGACATTCGAACGGCAAATCGGAGATAGTGTCGTTGAACTTAGAATTTATGACCAGCATTATCGAGATTATCTGCGGGAAATTCATCGAAAGGGCAGGGATCAGCTCGTTGCGGACGATTTCGTTTTCCTCGTTGATGACTATGATGACCATGAATTCGCCTTTTCCGTTACAGCGGATTATGACGTTACGCATTGTGCCCTGATGAGCTCTCACGTTATGATAAGAGAGCTTGTGATTCATTGTGAAGTCCTTGATAAACAAGCGGATATCGTTCGATGGATCGGCTTGCAGATAACATTTCTCAATGTCGATCACGCGGTCGAACAAGCCCGGCAGATGGTAACCGAAACCTTTGCAATCCTTTTCGCCGTAAGTGCCTGCAGGAGCGCCGTCGGTGAGCCATTTGCGGTTCGAGAAGCTGTATTCTAGCTTGTTGCGATAGTAAAACTGTTTCTCGCAGCCCAAAATCGGCATCATTTCGGGATATTCAATCTTGCCGATGCGATCGAAATTATCTTTTATCTGCTTCTGTTTGTAATACAGTTGCCATTGATAATCAAGATGTTGCCACTTGCATCCGCCACAGAGACCGAAATGCTGGCAAACAGGCTTTATGCGTTTGTCAGATTCCTTTTTTATGTTGATAATCTTGCCGTCGAAGCAATTCGATTTCTTCTTAAACACTTGAATATCAACGATGTCTCCTGGTGCTCCGAATGGGATGAACACCACTTTCTCTTTCGGTTTGGCAATGCTCATGCCTTCCGCTCCCGCGTCGATGATCTCGACGTCTTCAATAAACTGTGGCTGCTTAATTTTTTTCATGCCGCAAAATTACAAAAATATTATCTTTGCAAAAAATAAAATTATGAATATTCAAGCTACGACAGTTGATATAAAATATGTAAAGCCATTGTTGCACAAACGTGAGGCGGATTCGCACAAAGGCACTTACGGTCATGCATTGCTTATCGCAGGCTCGACTGGTAAAACCGGAGCTGCGTTGCTGGCGTCGAAGGCGTGTTTGCGCTCGGGAGTCGGTTTGCTGACCACACATTTGCCAAAACAGGCAATGCTGCCGTTGCAAGTATATTTGCCAGAGGCCATGATAAGTCCGGATAAATCAGATAATTACTTCTCGCAAGTCCCTGATTTACAGCCGTATAACGCAATCGGAGTAGGTCCTGGGTTAGGAAAAGCAGCTGAAACTGTTAACGCTTTGAAACAGCTGATTCGCGAGGTTAAGGTGCCGATGGTTTTGGATGCCGATGCTTTGAATATCATATCAGAAAACAAAGAATTGCTATCGATTTTGCCAGAAAACACAATTCTGACGCCACATGTTAAAGAGTTTGATCGATTGTTCGGAGAATGCAAAGATAAGCAGCAACGCATTGAACTTCAGCGTGATATGGCTCAAAAATACAAGATTATCATCGTTTTGAAAGGAGCTGGCACTACAACCATGCTACATGATGGACGTTGTTTTGTCAATACGACAGGCAATCCGGGAATGGCGACAGCCGGTAGTGGTGATGTTCTGACTGGAATCATCCTGTCGCTTCTCGCGCAGCGTTACACTCCTGAAGAGTCAGCAATCATTGGCGTTTTCATGCACGGCAGAGCAGGGGATAAAGCCGCTGAAAAGCTCGGCATGGAGTCGATGATAGCGGGAGATATTGTAAAATCGCTGGATTTTAGGGTGTAGAAGGACTTGCGTTTTTTCATATCCCTGCATTCTTTTTAAAGTATTTTTACTTATAAAATATTTATTAATTATGTCTTGCAAGTTTCGAAAATAATCCGTAAATTTGCACGCAAATTTTTTGTAATTAGGTTATTTGAATTAAAATTAAACAAATCAAACATAAATGGCTATGAATAAGCAGATTACATTGGAGCAGGCCGTTGAGAAAGTTCACGACGGCATGACAATTATGTTCGGCGGATTCCTCGGAGTGGGAAGCGCAGTGCAAATCATCGACAAAATCGTTGAAAAAGGTGTGAAAGATTTGACCATCATCGCCAACGATACAGCTTACGACAACATCGCCCACGGTAAACTCGTTGCAAACCATCAGGTGAAGAAAGCTATCGTGTCGCACACCGGTACCAACAAAGAGACAGCGGCACAGAAGAACGCCGGTACTCTTGAGGTTGAATACGTACCACAGGGCACATTGGCAGAGCGCATCAGAGCCTACGGCGCAGGTCTCGGCGGAGTCCTCACCCCAACAGGTCTCGGCACCATCATGCAGGATGGCAAGGACATCGTGAAAGTTGACGGAAAAGACTACATCCTCGAGAAACCTCTCAAGGCTGACATCGCTTTCTTGCGCGCCAACATCGTTGACGAGTTCGGTAACATGGTGTTCCTCGGAACAACCAACAACTTCAACCCATTGATGGCTACAGCAGCCGACTATGTGGTTGTTGAGGCTGAAAAACTCGTGAAGGTTGGAGAAATCGCTCCTGAACATGTTCACGCTTCAGGTATTTATGTAGATGGTATTTACGTTGAAAAATAATTTGAAATATGGAATATAGAACAAAGATTAGACTTCGCATGAGTGCGAAGGATGCTCACTACGGTGGCAATTTGGTTGACGGCGCTCACATGGTTCACCTCTTCGGTGATGTGGCTACTGAACTTTTGATTATGCGTGACGGCGACGAAGGTCTGTTCTGCGCATACGACATGATTGAATTCAAAGCCCCTGTTTATGCAGGTGACTTTATCGAAGCTGAAGGTTGGATCGACCGCGAAGGCAACACATCGCGCCACATGTTGTTTGAGGCTCGCAAGGTTGCTGTAGCCCGTCCGGACATCTCTCCATCGGCTGCTGACGAGCTCGACGAGCCTATCTTGGTTTGCCGCGCTTCAGGCACATGCGTTACACCAAAAGATTGCCAAAGAAAAAATAAATAATTATGGATAAACTGATAATCACAGCTGCTATCTGCGGCGCAGAAGTAACAAAAGAACAGAATCCTAATGTTCCTTATACCGTTGAGGAGATAGTTCGCGAGGCAAAGTCGGCTGTCGACGCCGGTGCCGCCATCGTGCACTTGCACGTCCGCTGGGACGACGGCACACCTACACAGGACCGTGGCCGTTTCCAGGAGTGCGAAGAGGCTATCCTCAAAGTATGCCCTAACGTGATTTTGATTCCTTCGACAGGTGGTGCAGTCGGTATGACACCAGACGAACGTCTCCAGTCGACCGACACCAACCCACGTCCAGAGATGGCAACCCTCGACTGCGGAACATGCAACTTCGGCGATGAGATTTTCGACAACACAATGCCAACGATGCGCGCTTTCGGCAAACGCATGATCGAGCGTGGCATCAAGCCGGAATACGAATGCTTCGAGATGGGTCACCTCGACACCATCTTGACCATGGCTCGCAAGGGTGAAGTCCCGGGCGCACCGATGCAGTTCAACTTCGTGCTTGGCGTTCCTGGCTGCACCCCTGCAACAGTGGCAAACCTCTGCTGGCTCGTCAACGGCATCCCGGCAGGCTCGACATGGACAGTGACAGGCGTCGGACGTAACGCATTCCCAATGGCAGCAGCAGCTATCGCCATGGGCGGCAACGTACGCGTCGGATTCGAAGACAACCTCTATCTGTCGAAAGGCGTTCTTGCTAAATCAAACGGCGAATTAGTTGAAAAAGTCGTGAGATTGGCAAAAGAATTAGGCAGACCAGTCGCAACATCGGATGAAGCAAGAGAAATCCTCGGATTAAAACCAAGAAAATAACATGTGGGGACACATCGAATGTGTCCGATAAAAAACGAAATTATTAACAATAAAAAATTTAATAAAATGCAGAAACACGGTAATAAATACGGTACACACCGCGTGATTGAACCAAAAGGCGTTCTTCCACAACCAGCTAACAAACTCGACAACAACATGGACGAAATCTGGGACAACGAGATTTTGATTGACGTCCAGACTTTGAATATCGACTCAGCATCATTCACCGATATCCACAACTATGCAAAACAGCAGGCAGGTCCTGGCGCATCAGAGGAAAAGATCATGGAAGAGGTGAAGAAAGAAATGTTCCTCAACGTTGAGTTGCAGGGTAAACACCGCAACCGTCGTACAGGTTCAGGCGGTATGCTCCTCGGTAAAGTCGAGAAGATCGGTGACGCTTTGAAAGGCAAGATCGACCTCAAAGAAGGCGACCGCATCGCTACATTGGTCTCTTTGTCACTGACACCTCTCCGCATCGATGAAATCATCGCCATCCGTCCAGACGTTGACCAGGTTGACATCAAAGGTAAGGCTATCCTCTTCGAAAGCGGTATCTACGCTAAGATTCCGAGCGACATGCCAGAAAAACTCGCATTGTCAGCATTGGACGTCGCTGGTGCTCCAGCACAGACAGCAAAACTCTGCCAGTATGGTCAGACAGTCGTCATCCTCGGCGCTGGTGGTAAATCAGGTATGCTTTGCGCTTACGAGGCAAAGAAACGCGTCGGCGTGACAGGTAAGGTGATCGGCATTGCCAACAGCCCTAAGTCAACACAGCGTATTAAAGATCTCGGCTTCTGCGACATCGTCGAGAGCGCTGCAGGTATGACACCAGTTCAGGTTTATGAACTCGTCGAGAAACTCACAAACGGCAAGATGGCTGACGTGACAATCAACTGCGTGAACGTTCCGGATCAGGAGATGACAGCAGTCCTCTGCACAAAGGACGACGGTATCGTTTACTTCTTCTCAATGGCAACAAGCTTCACAAAGGCTTCATTGGGCGCTGAAGGTATCGGCTCAGACGTCAACATGATCATGGGTAACGGCTACACCAAAGGTCACGCTGAATTCACACTTCAGGAACTCCGCGAGAGCCCGAAACTCAGAAAGATTTTTGAAGAACTTTATGCTTAATCCAGACCTTAGACCTTAGACGTTAGACCTTAGACCTTAGCCATTTGGGTTATCGTCTAAAGTCTAAAGTCTAAAGTCTAGAGTCTAAAGTCTAATATTATGGGAGAATCAAGAAGAAAAATAATGTTTCCGAACGTCACTGATGAGCAGTGGAACGATTGGAAATGGCAGGTCAAGAACCGCATCGAGACACTTGAGGACTTGAAGAAATATGTGAAATTGACTGAAGCCGAGGAAGAAGGTGTGAAGAAGACCCTTTCAACTCTTCGTATGGCTATCACTCCATATTACTTGAGCCTCATCAACCCTGACGACCCGGCTGATCCGGTCCGCCGTCAGTGCATCCCTACGGCTGCTGAGACACACATCGCACGCGCTGACTTGCTCGACCCGTTGCATGAAGACGAGGATTCACCGGTCCCGGGATTGACACACCGTTATCCTGACAGAGTATTGTTCCTCATCACCGATATGTGCTCAATGTACTGCCGTCACTGCACACGCCGTCGTTTTGCAGGTCAGAAGGACGACGAGTCACCGGCCGACAGAATCGAGAAAGCATTGGAATACATCGAGAAGACAGAATGTGTCCGCGACGTGTTGCTGTCGGGCGGCGACGCCTTGATGGTGAGCGACAAGAAGTTGGAATACATCATAGGTCGTCTCCGTCAGATTAAACATGTCGAGATAGTTCGTCTGGGAACACGTACACCTGTGGTCTGCCCACAGCGTATCACTCCTGAGCTCTGCGACATGCTGAAGAAATATCATCCAATCTGGATCAACACACACTTCAACCACCCGAACGAGGTGACACCAGAGTCATTCGCAGCTTGCGAGAGATTGGCAAATGCAGGTATCCCATTAGGTAACCAGAGCGTGTTGCTCCGTGGCGTCAACGACTGCGTGTTCGTGATGCGTAACCTCGTACACGAACTCGTGAAGATGCGTGTACGTCCATACTATATCTATCAGTGCGACCTTTCGATGGGTCTTGAGCACTTCAGAACTCCGGTTTCGAAGGGTATCGAGATTATCGAAGGCTTGCGCGGCCACACATCAGGATTCTGCGTCCCGACATTCGTCGTCGATGCTCCAGGCGGTGGCGGCAAGACCCCAGTCATGCCACAGTACGTCATCTCACAGTCACCAGGCAGAGTGGTGCTGCGTAACTTCGAAGGCGTTATCACAACCTACACCGAGCCGGCAGAATATCATAGCGAGTGCAACTGCCCTGAGTGCCAGGCACTTAAGAAGAGACTCGAGGCTGAGAGAGTGGAAGAAGTCGACAGAAACAAACCTGTTGACGGCGTCATCACATTGCTCGAAGGCGAGAAGATGAACATCGAACCGGCTCATCTCTATCGTCACGAGAGACAAAAACATAACAAATAAAAATAAGCTGTATGAGCGAGAATTATCAGAAAGTATCAAACTGGAAGATCATCTTTATCTTGATTCTTGTAATTTGGATGGTGAACATACTGATGTCGTTTGTTTATAAGACACAACCGAACTTCTTCATGTTTACTTGGATGACCAACATCTTCTTGAGTTTGGTTGAAACAATACTTTTGGCATTATTATGCTATGTTTTTTATCTTTTATTCTTTAGAAAAAAGAATAGAAATAATAACACTGATGTTAATGACGTTCAATAAGTTATGCCTTTTATTGAGGAACTTATAAAATACAGAAGTTGTTCTATCGTGGGGCTGGCGAAAAACACCGGTAAAACGGTGAGTCTAAACTATGTTTTAGGCCGCTTGCCCCTCGACAGAATGCGTATCGGATTGAGTTCCATAGGTATCGACGGCGAGACGACCGACCAGGTTACGAAGACGGCAAAGCCTGAGATAACCATACAAGAAGGCACATATTTCGGGACAAGCGAGAAACACTATCTGCAGAGAAGATTGGTTTCGGAACTTGTTGAAGTGAGCGATGAGAACACTTCATTAGGAAGGATAGTGACAGCCAGGGCGCTGACCAAAGGCAAGATACTGCTGTCAGGCCCGTCGTCAAACCTCGGTCTGAGGCGTTGGAAGACGTCGATGGAGAAATACAACATCGATTTGATTATCATCGACGGAGCGCTTTCGCGAATGAGTCTGGCGTCGCCGGCAACGAGCGAATCGATGATTCTGGCAACAGGAGCGGCCTATTCGGCGAACATAACAAACCTGGTGCAAAAGACGGCATTCGTGGTGGATATGATAAACCTTGATTTGACATCGGAAGAAAACCGGTTGAGGTTCAATGATATACACACAGGTGTTTGGGCGGTTGACGATAATGACGAGATGCATGATTTGAAAGTGACATCGTCGTTATCGACAAAAATAAACCTTGAAGGCATCGAGCATGTCAAGACGCTGTATATGAGCGGAGCGCTGACAGACGGCTTCATGGAGCACATTCGGACGAAGAAGGTCTTTAAGGAGACGGAGATTGTGGTGACTGATTTTACGAAAGTTTTCCTTACACCTATTTTATATAAGGCGTTTGTGAGGGGAGGAGGCAAGATCAGTGTGATGATGAAAAGTAAGCTCATCGCTGTGACGGTGAACCCGACGGCACCCAACGGCATGGTGCTCGACTCGGACAGACTATGTAAAACAATGTCGGAAGCGATTAATCTTCCGGTTTATGACTTGAAAAAATGCGACTGAAACAACTCATAGAGCAACCTTGCGGTCTGAAATATATGATTGACAACCTCGACACCCATTCGGGTTTTGCGAGGCGAATGATTCTCGACACCGAGATGCCGACGGATGCTAAGGAAATACAGACTAACTATCAGATACTAAAGGAGTTTTATGATGTTGTTAATGTTAAAGAGAACCAAAACCAGATCAACAACCTGCAGTTTAAACTCTGCAATCTGAAGGAGATCGGAGGCACGATTACCCATCTGAGGAACAAATACGTTCTGGATGACATTGAGCTTTTCGAGGTGAAGCATTTGGCGATGCTTGCCGGCGAGACACAAGTGGTGATGGACAACTTGCAACTTGGCGAGAGCATTTTTATCCCGAATTTGGAAGAAGTGGTGAGCATTCTCGACCCTGACGGGATGAAGATCGCATCGTTTTACATCTACGACTCGTATTCCGAGAAGTTGAGCGAACTTCGCAGAAAGATGAAAGCGAAAGACGACTTCGACGAGGCGTTGTTCAGCGAGGCGACTGCCATTGAAGATGAGATTCGTGCTAAGTTGTCGATGCAGCTCTCGAAATATGCCGATGAGTTTGAAGCAGCGCAGAAAGCCTTGGGATTCATCGACTTAAACCTTGCCAAGGCGTTCCAGATGATAAAATACAACCTTTGTTTTCCGACGATAGCTGACAATGGCGAGACGGAATACGATGGGTTGTTCAATCCGGAAGTGAAAGAGGCGCTCGAGTTGCGCAAACGTGATTTCCAGCCTGTGCAAATCGCTTTTTGGAACAAGCCAACTTTGATTACTGGTGCCAACATGGGCGGCAAGACAGTCGTTTTGAAGACCTTGACGCTTTGCCAGTACCTGTTCCAGTTTGGATTTGGCATTCCTGCAACAAAAGCCAAAATTGATTTGAAAGATGAAATCTATTTCTGTATTGGCGATGAGCAGTCGATAGAGAAGGGGCTGTCGTCGTTTGCGGCGGAAATGAAAAATATCGATGCTGTGATTAAGGCATCGCGTGGAAAACGAAAAATATTGGCGCTTATTGACGAGCCAGCGAGGACCACGAACCCGAAAGAGGGAACGGCATTGGTTTCTTCGTTGGTGAAAGTGCTTGAGGTTGAGAACGTCAGCCTCGTCATGACAACGCATTACGATATTGAGCCGACTGATTCCCGCAGACTTAAAGTTAAAGGATTCGAAGACGGCAAAATGAACTATGAGCTTATTGAAGTCAAAGACGGTGAAGTTCCTCATGAAGCATTGAATATTGCTGAAAGCTTGGGAATAGATAAGGAATGGATTTCAAAAGCCCGTGAAATTTTGAAAATAAAAGAATAAATTAAAAATATAAAACTATGACAAGCAAATTAGGTCTTGATTTTACAAAAGTTGAGTATGCAAGAGGTTTAGCAAAGAAGATTGCTGACCAGGTGCAGGAATTTGTTGAACAGTATACAACAGTAGCTGTTGAGCGTACACTGAGCCGTTTGATGGGCATTGATGGCGTGGATGAGAACCAGGTGCCGCTGCCGAACGTGGTGGTCGACACTCTGAAAGAGAAAGGCGTGTTGAGCGAAGGCGTGCTGTTCTTCATTGCTAACGCTATGATTCAGACAGGCTTGAAGCCACAGCAGATTGCTGAACAGGTGGCAGAAGGCAAGCTCGACATCACAAAAGTCGTTACACGCGACCAGAAAAAGATTGCTGAAACATTGCAGCCGGTCATCGATGAGAACGTCGGAAAGATTCGTGCTCGCCACGACAGACGTGATCATTATCTGAACACCATAGGCGAAGGTCCGAAGCCATATCTTTATATCATTGTGGCAACCGGTAACATCTATGAAGACGTGGTTCAGGCACAGGCTGGTGCCCGTCAGGGTGCTGACGTCATCGCTGTGATTCGTACTACTGGTCAGTCGTTGCTCGACTATGTGCCATATGGCGCTACAACAGAAGGTTTCGGCGGTACTTTCGCAACCCAGGAGAACTTCCGCATCATGCGTAAGGCATTGGACGAGGTGGGCGAGGAGCTAGGCCGTTACATCCGTCTGTGTAACTACTGCTCAGGTCTCTGTATGCCGGAAATCGCTGTCATGGGTGCTTTCGAAGGCTTGGACGTGATGTTGAATGACGCTTTGTACGGTATCTTGTTCCGTGATATCAACATGCAGCGTACATTGATCGACCAGTACATGAGCCGTATCATCAACGGATTTGCTGGCGTTATCATCAACACCGGTGAGGATAACTACCTGACAACCGCTGACGCTGTTGAGGCTGCTCACACGGTTTTGGCATCAGACCTTATCAACGAACAGCTTGCATTCTCAGCAGGTTTGAAAGAAGAGCAGATGGGCTTAGGTCACGCTTTTGAGATGGACCCGATGCTTGAAAACGGCTTCCTCCTTGAGCTTGCACAGGCTCAGATGACACGTGAGATCTTCCCGAAGGCAACATTGAAATACATGCCTCCGACCAAGTTCATGACAGGTAACATCTTCCGCGGTCACATCCAGGATGCTCTGTTCAACATGATTGGTATCTGGACACATCAGGGAATCCAGTTGCTCGGTATGCCTACTGAGGCTATCCACACCCCGTTCATGAGCGACCGTTACCTCTCAATTGAGAACGCGAAATACATCTTCAACAACATGCACAGCATCGGCGAAGAGATGCAGTTCCGTGAAGGCGGTATCTGCCGTGAGCGTGCTAAGTTAGTGCTTAACAACACAATCGCACTTCTCGAGGAAATCGTGAAAGAAGGCTTGTTCACCGCTCTCGAAAAAGGTATCTTCGGTGATGTGAAACGTCCGAAGAACGGCGGTAAAGGTCTCGAAGGCGTTACACAAAAAGGTGAAAACTATTACAATCCATTTGTTGAAATCATGAAAGGAAAGAGATAATGAAAGCATTTAAATCAGTATTATTATTAATAGGTGTAATGGCGATGTTATCATCTTGCGATTCACGTTATAAGATCAAAGAATATCCGAAGGCAGAGCGCGACGATGTCGTGGATGTTTATTTTGGAACAGAAGTCGCTGACCCATATCGTTGGCTTGAAAACGACACTTCAGCCGAAACAAACGCTTGGGTTGAAGCCGAAAGAGCTCTCACAAACGAGTATCTCAGCCATATCCCGTTAAGAGCGAAATTGAAAGACAGATTGACGCAAATCGCTGATTATGAGAAGTATGGCATTCCGTGGAAACGTTTTGGAAAGTATTTCTACAGCAAAAACGACGGTCTGCAGAACCAGAGTGTCTATTACATGCAGGACGCTCTCGACAGCGATCCTGTGGTGCTTCTCGACCCGAACAAATTGTCGGATGACGGCACTGTTTCGCTTGGCGGAATGAGTTTTTCGAATGACGGAAAATATATGGCTTACACCATCCAGCGTAGCGGTTCCGACTGGCAAGAGATTTATGTGATGGACATCGCAACAAAAGAACTGCTTCCTGACCATATCGAATGGGCAAAATTCACTGGTGCAAGTTGGTATAAAGACGGATTCTTCTATGCCGCTTACGACAAACCGACTGCAGGTAAGGAGTTCTCGAATGTCAATGAAAATCATAAGATTTACTATCATAAACTCGGTGAACCACAGGATAATGACAAGCTTTTCTATGAGAATCCTGCTCAGCCTCGTTATTTCCACGGCGTCAGCGTCGATGAGAAAGAGCGTTACATGTTCTTGTATGAAAGCGGTCAGGGTGCTGGACACACCTTGTTTATTCGCGACATGAACGATCCGAAAGGCGAGTTTGTGCAGATTGCCTTCAACATGGATTACCAGTATGACGTAATCGACATTATCGACGGAAAGATGTACATCATGACAAACTACAACGCTCCGAAAGGTATGGTTTGTGTAGTAAATGTTGATGATTTGAACAAGGCATCTATTGAAAACTGGGAGGTTTTGATTCCTGAAAGCGACAACGTGATGGTCGGTGCTCAGCTCGGAGCAGGCAAGATGATTGTGACCTACGACCAGGATGCTTCGAACCATGCTTTCGTTTATAATCTCGATGGCACGATGTTGCATGAGATTCAGTTCCCGACATTCGGCTCGACAGGCATCAGCAGCCGCTACGAGGAACCTGAGATTTTCTACGCTTTCACCTCGTTCACATTCCCAACTACAATCTATCGCTATGATATTGAAGCAAATACATCAGAGGTGTTCCGTGCTCCTAATGTCGACTTCAATCCGGAAGACTACACAACAGAGCAGGTGTTCTTCACCAGCAAAGACGGCACACGCGTCCCGATGTTCTTGACTTACAAGAAAAATCTCAAGAAAGACGGCAAGAACCCGACCTTGCTTTATGGTTACGGCGGATTCAACATCACTCTTAATCCTGGCTTCTCTGTGAATCGTATCCCGTTCCTCGAGATGGGCGGCGTTTATGCAATGGCCAACCTTCGTGGCGGTAACGAATACGGTGAGGAGTGGCATCTTGCAGGCACTAAGTTACAGAAACAGAACGTGTTTGATGACTTTATCGCAGCAGCTGAATATCTTATTGATCAGAAATACACATCACCTGATTATCTTGCAGTCAACGGTGGCTCAAACGGCGGTTTGTTGGTAGGCGCAGTCGTCAACCAGCGTCCTGAGCTGTTCAAAGTGGCTGTGCCTCAGGTCGGTGTGATGGATATGTTGCGTTATCATCTGTTCACAATCGGTTGGAACTGGGCATCAGACTATGGCACCAGCGAGGATAGCGAAGAGATGTTCAAGGCTTTGTACGCTTATTCTCCGTTGCATAACATCAAGAGCGGTGCTGATGTGCATTATCCGGCAATCATGGTGACTACAGCTGATCACGACGACCGTGTTGTCCCAGCTCACTCATTCAAATATGCGGCTACATTGCAGGCCGCTGAAACTGGCGACGAGCCTAAGATTATCCGCATCGACAGCAAAGCCGGTCATGGTGGCGGTAAGCCGATGGCTAAGGTCATCGAGGAGCAAGCGGATATCTACGCTTTCATACTTTACAACATGGGAATTGAATAATTTTTGATATAGATTTAATTTAATACGATGAAACTCAAGCATTTGATGTTTATTCCTTTATCAATTTTATTGATAGGATGTGGTGAGAAATCAGATAAAAATCAGAAGTATGACCCGGTTATTCCTGTCCAGGTTACTGCGGTCGACTTCGCTAACGACACTAATTTCCGCAATTATATCGGAACGATTAAAAGTGAAGTGAGAATGTCGCTTTCGTTTCCTTTAGGCGGCTGCATTACTGACATTTACGTCCACAACGGACAGAAGGTCAAGAAAGGCAATATCATCGCAAAGGTTGACGAGACAACGGCAAAAAGTTTGCACGATGCTGCATTGGCTTCGTTGAATCAGGCAGAAGACGGCTATGTTCGTCTGAAAAAAGTTCACGAGGAAGGCGGTATCAGCGACGTGCGCTGGGTTCAGATGGAGACTGACCTTGAAAAAGCTCGTCAGGCTGAGATTTCCACACGCAAACATCTTGAGGATTGCACAATTTACGCTCCTCAGGACGGCATCATCAGCATGGGTGATCGTGTTACAGGAGAATATATGCGTCCGTCAGAGGCGTTCTGCCATATCATCGACATGAACAGCCTGGTCGTTGAGTTCTCCGTTCCGGAAAAGGAAGTTGGATTGATTAAAATAGGTGATAAGGCTATCGCCGAGATTCAAGCTTTAGGCGTTGTCGATGAAGAAGTTACAATTTTCGACAAGTCTATCGTTTCCAATCCTTTCGGACACACATATTCGGTGAAAGCTAAGATTAACCTTGACGGAAAAGACGCATTACCAGGAATGGTTGTGAAGATTCGTCTCAGCAGCACAGCTCTCGTTGGAATTATAGTGCCGGCATCATGTGTTCAGACGGTTTCCGACGGATTGGCGGTGTGGGCTGTCAAAAACGGTAAGTCGTATCGTCGCATCATCGAGGTTAGCGATTTCGTGAAAAACGGAGTGCTCGTCAGCGATGGACTTGAATATGGCGACACCATTGTTACAGTGGGTTACCAGAAACTTTACAACGGAGCAAAAGTCTCTTGTAAATAATTCATAATCAATAAAATAGAGATTTATGGCTCGTAAAAGAAATATGGTTGAAGCTGCTATGAGGAACAGCAATCTGGTGTTCTTCTTTATGGCGGCAATCGTTATCTTCGGATTCATCGCACTTCCTCGTTTGAAGAAAAACGAGTTTCCGGATGTGACGATTCGTACAGGTGTGGTCGCTATCGTTTATCCTGGCGCCACTGCCGACGAGATAGAGCAGAGGGTGGCTGGAGTGACAGAACAGTATCTGTTCACATTCAGCGACGTGGATAAAAACAAGACTTATTCGTATTCCAAGGACGGAATGCTTATTATCATTGTCAACCTCAATCCTGATTGCAATGATGCTAAGATGACCTGGTCGCGTATCCGTCAGGGATTGGTGTTGTTTAAACAGACCAACTTGCCGAAAGGCGTTATTACTACTGCGGTTATTGATGATTTCGGAAACGCTTCATCATTGCTCCTTGCAATTGAAAGTGACCAGCGCTCGTCGCGCGAATTGCGTGAGTTTGCTGATAAACTCTCAGAGAAACTGCGCACAATCAAAACTATGGGTAACATTAAGATTGTTGGCGAGCAGAAGGAGGAGATAGCTGTTTACATGGACCCTGCGCGAATGACTCAATATGCCATATCGCCTTCAATGGTGACGGCAGAACTTGCAGCTCATAGTTTGCGCACAGTGTCAGGCAAAGTTGACAACATCGATGGCAATGCCTTGATTCATGTCGATGTGCCTATCGACGATATGTATCAGCTTTACGAACTCGTCGTTTTCTCTGACCCGATAACTGGACAGACTGTGAAACTGCGCGATGTTGCACGCATCGAACGCCGCTATCAGGAGGCTTCACAGTATATCCAATATTCCGACAGCCTCGTCAACAACAACCGCTGCCTGATGTTCTCAATGGAGATGCGTCCGGGTTATAACGTTGTGGCTTTCGGTGACGAAGTGAATGAGAAAATCGACGCTTTCCTTGCGACAGCTCCACCTGATATCAAGGTGCACCGCATCACCGACCAGCCAGTGGTTGTCAATAAGTCAGTGATGTCGTTTTTGAAAGACCTCATCGAAGCTATCATCATCGTTATCTTGGTGATGCTCATGCTGTTCCCGTTGCGAACCGCTTTGGTGTCGTCGACTTCGGTGCCGGTGTGTATCGCCGCTGCGTGGGCTATAATGTATCTTCTTGGAATGGAGCTCAACACCGTGACTTTGGCCGCTCTTATCGTCGTTTTAGGTATGATTGTTGACGACTCGGTGGTGGTCATCGACGGCTACACCGACATGCTCAACGAAGGTCATTCGCGATGGTATTCAGCTGCAGTCTCAACAAAGAGCCTCATGACATCAATGCTCATCGCTACATGTTCGATTTCGTGTATGTTCTTCCCGATGCTGGCTCTCATGCAAGGCACTAACATGGGCGATTTCATCAAGCTGTTCCCATGGGCAATCTTCATCACGCTGGCATGTAGTTTCTTCTACGCAATATGGGTGATTCCATATATGTCGGTGAGAATGATAGCTCCTTCAAACCCTAACAAACGCTCGAGATTCGAGAAAATTCAGGCCAAGTTCTTCGACATCCTTCAAAATGGATATAAAAAGCTTCTCAACCTGTGCTTCCGCTATAAATGGACTACCGTTTTAGTGGCTTTAGCTTCGGTGTTTGTCGGAGTTTTATTGTTCACAAAGATCAATATTCAGATGTTACCGAAGGCCGAACGTGACAGTTTCGCGGTCGAGATTCATCTCGCATATGGTAGCTCAATAGAGGAGACAGCCGCTGTTGCCGACTCGCTGACGAAGATTTTGAAGGCCGACAAACGTGTGAAATCTGTGACAGCATTCCTTGGAATGTCTTCTCCGCGTTTCCACATGACATACGCTCCAGAGCCGACTCCAACAAACGCTTACGCTCAGTTTATCGTGATAACCCAATCGGAAAACGCGACGAAGGAGATGATGAACGAATACACTAAGAAATATGAGAACATCTTCCCGATAGCGCAGATTCGTTTCAAACAGATGGATTATCAGATAGTTAACGCGCCAGTTGAGTATTATATCAAAGGTGACGACTACAAAACTCTCAGTCTTATCAACGATTCCATCAAAGCGTTTATGAAACGCAGTCCTAACTTGTTCTACGTCCATTCTGACTTCGATGAGACAGAAAAGATTATCGAAGTTAATCTTGACATGGAAGAGGCTAGCCGTCTCGGTGTTACACAGTCTGTTCTGTCAGTGTACCTTGCAAGCGCCTTGTCGGGAAGCAGCATAGTTTCTTTGTGGGAAGGTGGCTATAACCTTCATACCACTGTTTATACAGAAGGTGCTCATCATATTGATTATGAAGGACTTGGTGATATGTTGATACCGACATCTAAACCAGGCGAATGGGTGCCTTTACGTCAAGTGGCGAAGTTGGTTCCGCAATTCAAAAATTGCAACCTTCCTCACCGTAATGGTATGAAATGTATCACTGTTGCCGCCGATGTGATTCCGGGAGCAGGCCAACTCAACGAGTTCGGAAAAATCGATGAATATATCGAGAATAACCTGAACATTCCTGATGATGTGATTATTGAAAAAGGCGGCTCAATGGCAGTGACCAGAGAGACAATGCCTTCAATGATTCAGTCAATCGTGGCTGCTATCGTGGTGATGTTCATCGTTCTGATTATTCACTATGCTAAGATCGGTATTTCATTCCTATCTCTCTCAGTGTCAGTGCTTTGCATCTTTGGCGCAACATTCGGATTGTGGCTGTTCGGACTTGATTTGTCGGTCACTGCAATCTTAGGAGTCATCTCGCTTATCGGTATCATCGTGCGTAATGCGATTATCATGTACGACTATGCCGCTGAGTTACGCGCAAAAGAACATCTGTCGGTGCATCAGGCTGCTTATGAAGCGGGTATGCGTCGTATGCGCCCAATTTTCTTGACTTCAGCAACAACAGCTCTCGGCGTTATCCCGATGATTTTGGCTAAGACATTGCTTTGGGAGCCAATGGGCGTTGTTATCTGTTTCGGAACAATCATCACTTTCCCGCTTGTCGTGACAGTTCTCCCAGTTGCTTACTGCCTTGCTTTCGATGCTGGCGAACGCGATAAGAAGTTTTTTGAAAGTATCAACAGGATTTTCTTAAGAAATCTTGACAGACGCGACAGACGAAACGAGAAATTGAACAGAATGGAAGAAAACATTTTAGAGAATTAAGACTATGAAAAGATATATTTTAATAATAGCTTTTGCATTTCTGAATCTGGGCTTGACAGCGCAAAACGCTGACGTTCTGACACTTGACTCGTGTTTCGCCCTTGCGAGAGCCAACAATGCACAGTTCAAGACGAATAAAATCGAGATAGAAAAGGCTCAAGAGGTTAAAAAACAGGTATTTACCAAGTTTTTCCCTCAGGTAAGCCTCGATTATATCGGTTATTATGCGGTAAATCCTATTATTCAGTACGGAATTGATGACATTCATGATGAGTTTGGCGAAATCCTTAAGGCTATCGTCGAGACATTGAATGCAAATGGAATGAATCTTCCGACTGGTGTGGAATTTATGCAGAAAGGTCAGGGTGTCAGCGCTATGGCGATTCAGCCGGTTTATGCTGGTGGAAGAATTAGAAATGGCAATCAACTGGCTCAATTGGGAGTGGAGGCTGCCGAACTCAAAGCTGAAGTCTCTGAACGCGATGTGCTCGAAAGCATTGAATCGACGTATTATCTCGTGATCGGTCTCCAGTCGAAAGTTGCTACGCTGAATTCTGCAATGGCATTGATCGATTCGCTCGACCATACAGTCAACGTGGCTCTGAAGGCTGGTCTCGTGACAAAAAACGATCAGCTGCGTGTTGCCCTGAAACGCAATGAGTTCTTGGCCAAGCAGATGCAGCTTAACAACGGTATTGTCCTTGCTTCACGGCTTCTCTGCCAGGAAATCGGAATCGAATATCCTGAAGGCGGCCTGAATCTTGAAAATGACCTCGAAAAAGGTACTGTTTTTGTTGAAAATGACAGCTTCGAACGTCCTGAATTAAGACTTCTCCAGCTTCAGATTGACGCTGAGACGTTTTATAAGCGACTGACAAGGGGAGAGGCTCTTCCTGAAATCGGCATCGGTGCAATGGTGAGCTACGGAAATCTTGTCCAGCCTAATTACAAAGGCAACGCTATCTTCTTTGCGAAAGTGTCGGTGCCTCTTACACAATGGTGGGAGACATCTCACAAAATCAAGGAGCACAACCTGAAGATTGAACAATACGAAATTATGCAGCAAGACCTGACAGAAAAGATGTCACTGCAGGAAAAACAGGCTTATAATCAGATGATTGAGGCTGAATCATTGTTGCGTTCTGACAATGCGGCTCTCGAAATGGCTCAGGAAAACTACCGTCTCGCTGAATTGAACTACCGCGCGGGAATGAACACCCTAACCGATGTTCTCGAGGCCAACGCATTGCTTCTCCAGGCACAAAACGCTATTACCGACAGACAGATTACCTACACTTCTGCACGTCGCAGATATCACGATTTAACTGGAAAATAGTATATTTTCAAGCAGTGAAATAAAAAAAAAGCTGGCGTTTTACGTCAGCTTTTTGTGTGCATGGGCCTCAACAACATTAATGACGTAGTCGCCTAACTTCTCGCATTCGCAGATGATATCCATGTATTGAACTCCTGCCTGATAGTTATATCGGCGCTCGTTGATGTCTATCACGTTGGCTTCCCTAAGTTGAGTACGGTAGTTGTTGAGCTCGTTTTCGATGTTCAGCGACTCGTTGATGTCGATGACATTCTGGTCGTCGTCCAACACTTTCTGCATATGCTCAAGTGCTTTTTTACATAGCTCGAACATATAACGTATATGAACTTTCTGCTCGTCAGTGAAATGTTCGTTTTTGGTGTGTTTCTGATTGATGGTGCGCGCGAGATTGAAGCAGCTATCGCCAATACTCTCAAGCTCACCGACTTCACGAAGCATGAAACGGATCTTGGTCTTCGTCTCAGGACCTAAATGTCCTTCAGTCACCTTGTTGAGATAATTCGCGATTTCAATCTCCATATTGTCGGAAATCTGCTCGTATTTCTCGATTCTTGCGTATAATTTGCTGAAATCCTCGTCATTTTTTGTCTCAAAAAGCAGATTTGGAATGAAACTGAACATCTTATTTGTTCTCGATGAGAATAGGCTGATTTCCTTCTGGGCTTGCAAAACAGAAAGTTCAGCTGTCGAAAGCAAACCGCCTGATATGAATTTCAGTCTCGATTCTTCGTCGTCTTCCGATACTTTCGGATTGATCACCTTGCTAACAAATCGTTCGATATATTTGATAAATCCAATCTGTAACAAGGTGTTTGCCACGTTGAAAGTGGAGTGGAAGGTAGCCAAAACCACTGAAATCATGGCTAAATTCTCCGCATATCCAGGGTCGCTCGGTAACATGTGTCTGTCGAAACCGACAAAACCGCAAACCATATTTACAAACGGCTGTAGCAAAATCAAAGCCCAAGTAACGCCTATCACATTGATACTCAAGTGCGCAAATGCCGCTCGTCGTGCTTGTGTGTTAGCGCCAATTGCCACGATGTTGGCTGTGATTGTCGTTCCGATATTTTCACCGAGCACAAGCATTATACCTTGATCGATATGCAAAACGCCTGTCGTACATAAAATCATTGTGATAGCCATAATTGCTGCACTCGACTGCACGCAAAGCGTCAAAATTGTTCCCATCAGCAGGAAAAACAGTGAGTTCCAGAATGTTGGGTCGTTAAAACGTGAGAAAAACGTGCTGATAGCTGCGTTTGCATTTGGGTCTTGTACCACAGCAAAACCGGTCTCTTTCAAAGTTCCCAAACCTAAAAACAGAAATGCGATACCAAACAGGAAATCACCGATGATACGGCGTCTCTTCATATAAAGCAGGATGATACCGATAAAAAACGCAAGATAAACAAAGTCTGAAATATTGAATGAGAAGCCTAACGACATAATCCACGCCGTCACAGTGGTTCCGATGTGTGCTCCCATAATCACCGAGATTGACTGTGTCAACGTGAGCAATCCTGCATTGACAAACGACACCGTCATCAGGGTGGTGGCGGTCGACGACTGCACCGCGGCCGTGACGAATATTCCAGTCAACATTCCCGTGAAACGATTGGTGGTCATGGTGCTGAGAACATGGCGCAACTGTGGACCGGCCATCTTCTGCAAGGCATCACTCATTGCCTTCATACCAAACATAAGGAGCGCAAGACATCCTAAAAGTTTCAAGAAAACAAACAATGTCATATTCTTATCGTTTTAACCCAATAATTCTGCTCGCAAAATTAGGAAATAATTTGTTTTTTTACAAATGGTTTGGAGATTTTTTATTTCTTTTTTCGATGTTTCAAACGCTCGGCCAAACTGCTGTAACTTGAGTTGCGTTGGGGTAAGGTGACAAATGTTTCATAATCGCCGAAATGCTCCTCAACAATCTTAAATGCATCATACACAAGGTCTTTGTCGTATTGCATCAACTCGTATAATTGGTCGGCCATCCAATATCTCACAATGACTTTTTCGTTCAAATCAAGGATTTTGGCCAGTTTTATTGCCTCGTCGCGCTCGATTTTTACCTTTCCGTTCTCTTTTCTATTGTATTTTGATTGTGACATGAACATCTCTTTCGCTATCTTAGCCTGAGATATTCCCGAGTACATCCTTGCTTTTTTAATGGTTTCATGTAACATATTACTTCGTGTGTAAATCTAAAATTTTGTTAATCAGTTCGTTGAAATCATAATAATAATTTGAAACTGCCGTCGTATCACTCGTCATCTCGTCAGAATAATACTTGTCGGCATTGCCCACAATTTGATGCCCAAACTCATGCCTTATGACGTAATCATCTGATTGTGAGCGGATTGCGGTAGTAGTGTATAGATTATACAGACTGCCTCCGTAACTGTTGTCGTCATTCATCAAAATCAAAACATAATCATACGGAGCTTGTGTTGCATATTCACGGAAAGCCCATTCATTATTGGCCAAAGCGTATTGTTCATGTCCAAAAGTTCCTCCGCTGGTGTTCAAACTGTTTCTTGATTCAATAGGTGGCACCTGAACGGCATGAACGTTAAAATCTGTTTTTCTGTCGCGATATGGCTCTGAATTGATGAAAATGTTGTAAAAATGAAGCGCGTCAGCATCAAATTTGTGTATCTCATTTAAGGTGTAACCATCTCCAAGAATCACAATGTCGACTTTCTCTTTCGGGTCGCCGCTGTCGAGCAATCTTAAAAGCCTGTTGTTGTGATTTTTTGTTGGTTCCACCAATGCTTTAGCTCTTCTGTCAATTACATATTCCCAGACTGGTTCTATGTCTGTAATATCTAGAGAATCAATCTTATACATCGTAAGTTTGGCATTTTTAACAGGATAGGGGATTCGAATTGATTCGTAAAAAATCTTCTTTTCCTTCTGCGCTTCCTCTGTCAATCGCCATTCGCTGAAAACAGTGCTTATGCCGTCGGAGTAGAGCAGTTCATTCGTCCCGAGATCTCTAACTTCAAAGAAATATGCGCCTAAACGATATGGATTCACCATGTTTTTCGTGCGTCCGTACCAAAGCCCGTCATCGTAAATTTTGTCGAGTTTGAACGTCTCGCTATTGGCGTCTCCTGAGTGTACAAGATTGATTCTCAGTGTTTTATCAATAAAATACTTTCCAAAACCATTTTCTTCATTTCTTGTGCATGAAATGAATGTGATGATCATCAGAAGGAAAGCAATTCGTCTCATTTTATTTGTCTATTGTTGCCAAAAACTCTTCGTTCGACACCGTCTTCGAGATTCTGTCTTTTAAGAATTCCATCGCTTCAACAGGTGTCATGTCGGCAAAGTGGTTGCGCAAAGCCCAAACACGTGCCAAAGTTCTCTCGTCAACCAACAAATCGTCACGACGTGTACCTGATGCCACGATGTCGATGGCAGGGTAGATGCGCTTGTTCGACAGACGGCGGTCGAGTTGGAGCTCCATGTTACCAGTACCCTTGAATTCCTCAAAGATGACCTCGTCCATCTTAGAACCTGTGTCGATAAGTGCTGTGGCTAAAATAGTGAGTGAGCCGCCGCCTTCGATGTTACGTGCGGCACCGAAGAATCGTTTCGGCTTCTGCAATGCGTTGGCTTCCACACCGCCCGAAAGCACCTTTCCTGATGCAGGTGATACGGTGTTGTAAGCACGTGCCAAACGTGTGATAGAGTCAAGCAGAATCACCACGTCGTGACCGCATTCTGTCAAGCGTTTTGCCTTTTCAAGCACGATATTTGCAATCTTCACGTGCTTGTCGGCCGGCTCATCGAATGTTGAAGAAATAACCTCGGCTTTCACGCTGCGTGCCATGTCGGTGACCTCCTCAGGACGCTCGTCAATCAATAATATAATAAGGTATACCTCCGGGTGGTTTGCCGCGATTGCGTTTGCCACTTCCTTCAGTAACACAGTCTTACCTGTCTTAGGCTGTGCCACGATCAAACCACGCTGACCCTTGCCGATAGGGGCGAAGAGGTCCATGATTCTCGTGGAAACAGTGCCTCCTTGATGTCCCGTGATCTTGAATTTCTCGTCCGGGAACAGAGGAGTGAGGAAGTCGAATGGTATACGGTCGCGCACCTCGTCAGGGTTACGTCCGTTGATCTTGTCGACCTTCACCAATGGGAAATATTTCTCGCCGTTCTTTGGCGGACGAATCATTCCAAGGATGGTGTCACCAGTTTTCAAACCGAAAAGCTTAATCTGCGACTGCGACACATAAATATCGTCAGGTGAGTTGAGGTAGTTGTAGTCGGCCGAACGCAGGAATCCATAGCCGTCAGGCATGATTTCCAAGACGCCTTCAGCTTGCACCACGCCGTCAAACTCCGATATCATCTCTTCGTGACGTTGTGGCATCGGCTGCTGCTGAGGCTGTGGTTGCGGCTGCTGCGGTCTCACCTCATAAACTTCCTGTTTTTCCTCAAACATCGGAGGAACTGTCTCGTCGACTTCAGGAGTTTCTATCGTTGGTTCTTCCTCGTTATTTTCGTTGAGTATCTCATTGGCGATGTCAACAACTGCCGGTTTCGGCTTCGGATACGACACGTGACGTGTCATCTCACGCTCGTCGCTGCTGCTGTCAAAAGTGGTCTTGATAACATCAGTGCGCTTGCCGATTCTCGGACGTCTGCCGCGTTTCGGAGCCTCTGCAACAGGAGCTTCTGCTGCTGGAGCCTCTTCCACTGGTGCGACAACTGCCGCCTCTTCTACTTTTTCCTCTTCTACAACCTTTTTCTTTCTGCCTGGTCTGCCTTTCGGTTTCTCAACAACTGCTGGTGTTTCCTGCGATGAGGATTGTTTCTCGATGATGCTGTACACAAGGCTTTCCTTTGGCAAGCTGACATTTTCCACACCAAGCTTTAACGCGATTTCCTTGAGCTCAGCCATGGATTTGTCGTTTAGTTCAAAAATATCATACATAAAAAGTCAATTTGTTTAGACTTGAATTTTAAGAATTTTTATCTGATTTGTACGAAAACAGACTTGTTTTCATTGAAATGTAACAAAAACTTAAATGGTCTTTTGTTCATTCGACGATGCAAAGATACGAATTTTTTTCACACAAACAAAAATTTTCTTAATTTTGCCAAAAAATTTAGAAATGATTCAGAGAAGACAGACTATTTTCATGCTTTTGGCAGCAATCGCTAGTGTTTTGCTGTTTTTTATGCCGTTGATGTCATTTGATACCAATGGTGATGTTATGCGTTTTACCATTTTCGGAATTAAAAATCCAATCGATACACTATCATTGTCAAAGACTTACACATGGCCACTTGTCGTGTTGACTGTTTTAATGACAATAGCTCCGCTTGTTACCATATTCCTTTATAAAAAACGCGAGTTGCAAGTTAGATTGTGCCGTTTTAATATGTTATTGAATATCATTTTTATAGGTTTGGTATTTGTTTACTATGAAAGTGATATTTTGGGTGTTATCAAAGCAGTCGAGAACGATTCATACACTCTTGATGTAGCTTATTTCATCGGCATGGCATTCCCGTTGGTAAACCTCGTCCTTGAAATCCTTGCCATCCGTGGCATCAAAAAAGATATCGACCTTCTGAAATCGGTAGACAGACTTCGTTAGAACGTCAATTGTTAATAATTGCGCTGTTTTTCGTACAACTCCATATTTTTAATGTCACTTCCATCAATTTGGAATCTCAACATCGTTATCACTTTGTGAAATCCAGTGTTTCCTGCTGCTCCCGGGTTGATGTGGAGTAGGTGCAGGTCTTTGTCGTTCATCACCTTTAAGATGTGTGAGTGCCCGCTGATGAAAATGTTGGGTTTCTCTTTGATTATCAGTTCTTTAATGCCAGGTTCATAACGGTTTGGGTAGCCTCCGATGTGCGTCATCATCACCTTGACGTTTTCAATAGTAAAGATGTTGATTTTCGGGAACATGAGGCGTATCTTTTGGTCGTCGATATTGCCGTAAACAGCCCTCAGTGGTTTAAAAGCTGAAAGACTGTCGGCGACATCGGTTCCACCGATGTCGCCGACATGCCATATCTCATCACAGTCTTTGAAAAACTCAAAAACCGCAGGATTAAGCCATCCGTGTGTGTCCGACAATAATCCTATTTTCTTCATGATTACGGAATCTTATATGAGATGCCGATGCTCATCACTTCTTTGAACTGACGGAAGGTGGTGCCTTCAACGTGGCTCAATGGAGCGATATCCTCATCATAGACCAAACGAGCTGTGATGTTGCAGCTCAACCAGTCGTTGACCTTCATAATCAGTGCATTATCCCAATCGAAGTCGACGGGGCAGGTGTATTTCTCGCCAAGAGCGTTCTCGTTGCCACCAAGATAGTTGTAGAATGCAATGAGTTTCGATGAGAATGTAACATTCTTCACGATTTCATAGTTGAATTCTGCTGTCAACTGAGCACCAAGTTCCCAACGGATCTTCTCACCGTGTTTCAGCAAGTTTTTATTGCCAAGTGAATCAATAACAGGTTCACCATTTTCATCCAATTCATATTCAGCTTTCTTCACACCAAAAGCGCCGTCGTCAGCGAGTCTCTGGTCATTGACGTAAGTCATCTTAGCTGTGAGAGGTGCGAAGTTTACTTTGAAGTGCTCGTTCGGAACCCACTGAACACCAAGACCCAAAGTGAAGTAACCTGGAGCCATGAAACCAGAAATACGTGTTACAGTATCTCCGGACGCATAATTATAACCATTGACAAACTGGCTCTGGAATGTCAGATTGGCTGTCACAAACCATTTTTCATTGCTGACGTTGTAACCATAGAGTGAACTTGCATAAATCCTGTCATCAGTCTTGATTGGCTTCTTGTCGAGGTTGTAATAGCTGTAACCGAGCTGTAAATCAATGTTGTTGTCCCATTTGTGGTTGCCGTTCTTGTAGTTGATGTCATACTTGGCAAGGCCGAGGAAGTTGATGTTGTCCTGTCCGCCTGGTGCCCAGTTGTCGAAATGGCTCTGAGCCATGTTAAAACCGACGTTTCCGCCATGTGTCCAAGGTGATGCCGGAGCATCCTGCGCAAATGCCACATTCATCGAAAGCAGCAATGCAACTAAAGGTAAAAATAACTTTTTCATATTATTAAATTTAGTTAATAATTATTTCCGTCATGATAGTTTCTCTCTCCAATTTGGAACGTGATATCCTGCGTCGTTCGCGTTCTCACCAGACTGTCGTTTTTCACTCCAGGAGTCCATACCAGATTCTGTATCAATCGGATAGCCTCATTGTCACAGCCTCCGCCGACGCTGTTTTCAACAATGATGTTCGACGCTCTTCCGTCTGTCTCAACCACAAAACTCAATGTCACAGTGCCTTGAATCTCAAACTGTTTTGCCTGATCTGGGAACTGCAGGTTGGTGCGCAGGTATGCGGCCATGTTAACCTGCGGATTGGCGAAATATGGCTTCGGTGCTTGATGTAAATCTTTGATTTCGAACACATTATTGCTTTTCTGTGCTGGATGTTCCTGCTCCGGCAACATCAGTCGCGGGTTTTTCTCTTCCGCTTTTTTGTAACTCTTTGGTGAGAATTCAACGGTGTAATCATCTTTGTAACTCACTGGTTTTCCGTTGTTTAACGCCGGGTTCCACTCAATCATCTTTACCAGGCGGATGGCCTCAGCGGCGCATTGCTCGTCAAAAGCGTTCTCAACCCTGTAATTGCTGGCGTTTCCTTCAGCGTCGACATCATAATAAACTGTTATTTTGCCGCCTTTTTTGTCAAGCGCTTCCTTTGGATATATAAGATGATTTTGTATGATTTTTTTCGTCAATGCGAATCCTGATTTCGGTTCCGGTGATTTTGTCTGGGCATTGAGATTGTTGCTTATTGATATGATTATCAATGCAATAAAAAAGGTTGTTATTTTAAAGATTTTCATAATTTAGATGTATTCGTTTGTTTAAACACTGCAAATTTACAATTTTTTTTAATGATTAACAAAAATTTTATATTTTTGTGCACATCGTCATTTCGAGCTTTTCGAGAAATCATGATTTCTCAACTACACTTCGTTTCGTTCGAAATGACAGAATAATTTGTTTAATATGAAGAGTTTTAATAAAAAAGAAGACGATAACATGGTTTTCGGCGTTCATCCCATTGAGGAAGTCATCAAGGCGGGGAAGGAGCTGGAAAAGATTTTTGTGCAATCTGGTTTGCGCTCGCAACAGATTTCGGAGATTGTGAAATACGCCAAGGAACATGAAGTTCCGGTACAATTTGTCCCGATTGAAAAGCTGAATCGCATGACTCGTAAGAATCATCAAGGGATTGTGGCATTTGTTTGCCCGATTTCATATCAGACTATCGAAAACTTGGTGCCGATGGTGTATGACGAAGGCCGCATGCCTTTCATCGTTATCCTTGACCGTGTCACCGATGTGCGTAACTTCGGCGCAATCGCCCGTACCTGCTACGCTGCTGGCGTCGATGCCATAGTGATTCCGTCGCGTGGAAGCGCTCTCATCAACGGTGATGCGATGAAGACTTCTGCTGGCGCATTATCATTAATTAATGTGTGCCGCGTCGAAAATATCAAGGATACCATCGATTTCCTGAAAGCTAGTGGCTTGAAAGTGATTGCTTTTTCTGAAAAAGGGAAGCAGACAATCTGGCAGGCCGACCTTACAGGTCCGATCGCCATCATGATGGGTTCGGAGGAAGACGGCATAAGCGAGGCGTATCTCAAACGTGTCGACGACCATCTTGTCATCCCAATGCCTGGCGACATCGATTCCCTCAACGTCAGCGTTGCAACAGGAATCGTCACATTCGAGGTCGTGCGACAACGAATGCTGTAGGGACAGACAGTGTCTGTCCGCATAAAAAAATAACGTCATGCTGCAGCGTGACGTTATTTTTTTGATTTCCAAGTACCTTATTAATTCTCTTTTTTCTTGAGAACTTCTTTGATACGAGCTTTCTTTCCACGGAGACCTCTGAGATAGTAGATTCTTGCTCTGCGGACTGCACCTTGCTTGTTCACTTCGATGCTGTCGATCATTGGGTCAGCGATAGGGAAGATTCTTTCAACACCGATGTTGTTAGAGATCTTTCTTACTGTGAATGTGGCACGGTTGCCTTCACCTGCGCGCTGTAACACAACACCCTGGAATTTCTGTAAACGTTCCTTGTTTCCCTCAACAATCTTATAAGTAACGGTGATTGTGTCACCTGACTTGAACTGTGGAAAATCTTTTACTTGTACTTGATCTTCAACAAATTGGATTAACGCGTTTTTCATTTCTGTTGTATTTTTTTATCTTATTTTTTATCCTCTAAAAAAGCATGCAAAAATACAAAATTTTTGAATACCAACAACAATTATTTTATTTTTTTTATTTTTTCGTACATCTCTGGTCTGCGAATCTTTGTTCTCTCCAGTGCTTGCTGGTATTTCCAATCGTTTATGACTTGGTCGTTGCCCGATAAAAGTACCTCTGGGACTGCCCATCCTTTGTATTCGCGAGGCCTTGTGTAGACCGGCGGTGACACCATTCCGTCTTGAAATGAGTCGGAAAGTGCTGAAGTTTCATCGCTCAAAGCGCCAGGAATCAACCTAACCAGACTGTCGGTCAACACCGCGGCTGCAAGTTCTCCGCCCGACAAAACGTAATCGCCTATTGATATCTCTTTCGTGATGAGATGTTCTCTGATTCGCTCGTCGATTCCTTTGTAATGACCACAGAGCATAATCAAATTTTTATTCAAAGATAATTGATTAACAACAGGTTGCGTCAATAATTCCCCGTCAGGACTCATGTAAATGACCTCGTCGTAATCGCGTTCTGATTTCAGCTTCGTGATGCAGTTGTCGACAGGTTCAATCATCATCACCATTCCGGCACCGGCCGAGAAAGGGTAGTCGTCAACACGTTTATGCTTGTCGTTGCTGTAATCTCGGAGGTTATGAAGATGAATCTCTACAAGTCCCTTGTTGATGGCTCGTTTCACTATCGATTCTGTGAACGGACCCTCGAACATTTCGGGAAATATTGTGATAATATCTATTCTCATTTCGTGGATTTTACGCTGCAAAATTAGAAATTTTCTCGTTATATTAATAAAGGTGTCGCAAAAATAACCATAATTCATAGTTAATTTATTGATAATCAATATATCAAAAAATTTTTAAAAATTTTGTCGAACGTATTGAAAATATATGTAATTTTGCAACGCTTTTGAGAAATCAAATGCAGACCCTTGCCCAGGTGGTGAAATTGGTAGACACGCTACTTTGAGGGGGTAGTGACGATTGCGTCGTGCAAGTTCGACTCTTGTCCTGGGCACTTAGGAATCCAAGAAATTCCACCCAAAGCCCATGTGGTGAAATTGGTAAACACGCTACATTCAGGGTGTAGTGAGCGGACGCTCTTGGAAGTTCGAGTCTTCTCATGGGCACAAGATACAGAATCGGTTGAAAGCCGATTTTTTTTATTTTAGCTTGTCAACGATTTCGTTAATCCTGCTTAATTGTTCCGGAATGTTAATGTGCTGCGGGCAGTGCGAAACACATTGTTTACACCCGATGCAATGCTCCACCTGACGGTCGGCCTCAAGTTGTCTGTTATATTCGATGAGAAAACGACGACGTGCTTGTCTGTAATCCTTTGATTGTGAATCTTCTATGATGGCGCCCTCGTTTACGCATTTGTTGTAGAAACTGAAATTTGTAGGTATGTCGATGCCGTAAGGACATGGCATGCAATACTGACAAGCGGTGCAAGGAATCAATGGGTATCTCAGATAGGTGTTCGCTACCTCCATCAAAAGTGCGAGTTCCTCTTCGGTGCACGGCTGCAATGGACAATAAGTTTTCAGGTTGTCCTGAAGATGTTCCATGTAGGTCATTCCACTCAAAACGGTGAGCACGTTAGGGTAGGTGCCTACGAAACGGAACGCCCACGATGCCACGCTGTTCTTTGGAGTACGCTGTTTTAATGTGTTTGCTAAAACATCTGGCAAGTTGGCCAATCTTCCGCCAAGCAGAGGCTCCATTATGACGACCGGAATATTCAGGTCGGTCAGGCGTTTGTAGAGATAGTCGGCATTGACATTGTCTTCGTCTACATCGTGTGCGTGCTTCCAGTCGATGTAGTTCATCTCAATCTGCACGAAATCCCAGTGATATTTCTCGTGATTGTCGAGCAGCCACTCGATGACGCGCTGGTCGCCGTGGAACGAGAACCCAAGATTACGGATGCGGCCTGCCTTGCGCTCGTCCTGTACGAAGTCGATAATGCCATTTTCGATGTAACGTTTCTGGAAGGTGTCCCAGCCGCTCATACCTTTGCTGCCGTTGCCCACGGAATGCAGCAGATAATAGTCGAAATAATTTGTTTGCAGCTTCTCAAACGAGTCGTGGTACATCTTTATCGAAGCTTCACGGCTCCAAAACTGAGGCGCGAAGTTCGAGAGTTTTGTGGCGAGATAATACTTCTCGCGAGGATGACGGCTCAAGGCAATACCTGTGGAAACCTCGGAGTTTCCGCGGCAATACACTGGTGAAGTGTCGTAATAGTTGACACCATGCTCCATGGCGTAATCCACCAGTTTGTTGACCATCTCCTGGTCGATGACATCGTCTTTAAATGGCAGTCGCATCATGCCGTAACCCAAAATCGACACGTGGTCATTGGTGTTGTGGTTTATGCGATATATCATCTTATCCTTAGGGATGTCGCCCAAGGAATATGTCGTTTCATTATTGTATTTATCTGATTTACACCCACTTAGCGCTATTGCCGACACTGCTGTCGTTGCGCCAATTACTTGTAAAAATTCTTTTCTTGATATATTGTTTTTTTTCATATTAAATGCTCCTATGTACTAAATTTCCTTCGACAAATATTGCGCTGAAAGGTCTGGCAGGGCACACATGTTCGCATGCGCCGCAACCGATACAGCGTTCCTCGTTGATTATCGGGATTTTAGGCGATGTCTTATCTTCCGGGTCGTAAGGCATCATCGTGATTGCTCCTGATGGACAGTGTTTCGCACAGTTGCCGCATTCCACGCCATCGCGCAGAGGTACGCAGTTTTGTCCAATCCATGTTGCATGACCGATTTGTATTGCTGTTTTCTGCTCGCGTGTAACCTTTTGAATTGCGCCTGCAGGGCAGACTTCAGAACATGTTGTGCAGTTCGGACGGCAATAACCGCGTTCAAACGACATCTCCGGCTGCATGAAAGTATCAAGTTTTGATGAGGCACGAAGAACATCATTCGGGCAGTTTTGTACGCATAATTGGCAGCCCGTGCAACGTGAAGTGAAGTTGTCCAAACTCACTGAACCTGCAGGTTTTAAAGGTGTTTCGCGTTTTGGTGCTTTCTTTTTAACTATTGTGGCCAAACCGCCGTCAACGACTTTTTCCTGTGCCTTCAAAGTTGATGCGGCAGCTAACGTTGCAATTGTGGTTATAAAAGTTTTGCGCGAGGTTTTTCCAGTGCGCTCTGAGTTCTTCAAATTATTTGAGTTTTCTGAGTTTTTTAAACTTGCACCATATTCCATCGCTCCTCTCTTGCAGCCACTCACGCAATTGAAGCACATCACACATTTCGAGTAATCGATAATATGGTTTTTGGCGTCAATCGCCGAACAGCGGCAATTTTTCTCGCAGAGACCGCAGCTGACACATTTCTCTTCATCGAAATGAGGCTTGAATAAAGAGAATTTTGACATGCATCCCAATACTGCACCGACTGGACAGATACTGTTGCAGTACCAACGGCCGTTTGTTAGGGCTAATATACTAATTATCAGGAAGTATGCTATTGCGATAATGAACATCGAAAGGCTCTTGATATAAACATCAACATGATAGAATGCGTAGCTGTCCCAACGTTCAGCGAAATATGCTAAAACATTGTTAATCAATCTATAAATAGGAGAGAAGAGGTTCGACGCGAAACGCCCGAATATGCTGTACGGCTCAATGAAAATCGCTATTGATGTGAATCCGAAAGCAATCAATACGAAGAATGCGAGTGCGATAAAATAGCGATATTTTTTGCTTCTTTTGAAACTATAACGGTTCTTTTTTCGCTTTTCAGCAATGTGCGCAATGCCGTCTTGATAGATTCCGAGAGGGCAGATGACTGAGCAGTATATGCGCCCGAAAAGTATAGTAATTACAGCGATCGCGATTATAATTACTATGCTCGAGGCAAGCAATGCTGGAACAAACTGAAGCTTCGCCATCCAACCGAAATATGCGTGAAGCACTCCTGAGAAATCCAAAAACAACAACGTAATCAATATAAAACTGATCGTCGCGAATAATATTCGTAATTTTCTTAACATATTTATTGTCATTTCGACCGAAGTGGAGAAATCCTTATCGATCATTGATTAATTCTATAAATTCTTCTTCATTAATTATCTTTACTCCTAACTCCTCTGCCTTTTTCCGCTTTTCAGGTCCCATTTTATCGCCAGCGACCACAAAGTCGGTTTTCGATGAGATTGAACTTGAATTTTTGCCTCCCAAATCGTCAATTTTTTGTTTGATTCCGTCTCTTGAGAAGTTGGCGAAAACACCGCTGACCACGATGGTTTTCCCTGCTAAAACTTGATTTTCAGATTTGACTTTCTTCTCTTGTGAGAACTGCAATCCAAATGCTTTTAACCTGTTGATAATCTCAATGTTGTGTTCGTCATCGAAGAAATCTCTAATGCTTCGCGCAATGGTCTCACCGACAGTGTTGATCTCCTGTAACTCTTCCAAAGAAGCATTGATAAGGTTGTCGATACTGCCCATCTTATTGGCGATGACTTTAGCGGTCGTTTCGCCTACCTCTCTGATTCCCAATGCATAAAGCACTCTCGCAAATGGCACTTCACGTGATTTTATCAGCGAATTTAGAATATTATTGACGGTCTTCTCTTTAAACGAAACTTTTCTCGTCACCGTTTCCGGGAATAGGCTTGATTCATCAATGAAAGTCTCCACTTTTTCGAGTCCGTAGAGTTTGTCGTATGTCAAATCATAAAGGTCGGCGTAGTTGTTAATCAAATGATTATCAAAGATTACCTCGACTTTGCCTTCGCCTAAACTTTCGATGTTCATGGCTTTTCGGCTGATGAAATGCTCGATGCGTCCTTTGATTTGCGGAGGGCATCCAATGCTGTTAGGACAGTACCATGCGGTTTCACCTTCATTTTGCACCAAAGTGGCACCGCATTCCGGACATTTTGTGATAAACTGCACCTCTTTGCTGTCGTTTTTACGCTTTTCGAGGTCGATTCCGACGATTTTCGGTATGATTTCACCGCCTTTTTCAACTTTTACAACATCGTCGTAATGCAAACCGAGCTGTTTTATGAAATCGGCGTTGTTTAAAGTGGCGCGTTTGACTGTTGTTCCTGCAAGTTGCACCGGCTTGAGATTAGCGACAGGCGTTATTGTTCCGTGTCTACCTACTTGAAAATCAATGCTTAAGAGCCTGGTGCTTACTTGTTCGGCTTTGAATTTGTATGCAATAGCCCAACGTGGTGACTTTGCAGTCATTCCGAGTTCCTCATGTTGCGCGAAACTGTTGACTTTTATGACGATTCCGTCGATATCGAACGGCAGGTTCTTTCTTTGAACGTCCCAATAGTTGATAAAACTCTCAATCTCATCGATGTTTTTACACACTTTGATGTATGGCGAGATGTTGAATCCCCATTCTTTGGCCGCCATAAGGCTCTGATAATGAGTTTGATACGGCAAATTGTCCATCATCATGTAGTAGCAGAAGTTGTCCAAACGACGACTTGCGGCTTCTTTCGAATCCTGCAGTTTTATGGTGCCTGCTGTGGCATTTCTCGGGTTAGCGAACATCGGCAGTCCCAATTCCTCACGCTCGGCGTTGACCTTGTTGAAACTGTCGTGTGGCATTATCACCTCACCGCGCATCTCAAGGAATTCAGGGAAATCGCCACGAAGTTTAAGCGGAACGGAATGTATCGTCTTGATGTTTGCAGTCACTTCATCGCCTTGTGTTCCGTCGCCTCGCGTGACAGCGCGTACCAAAACTCCTTTTTCGTATGTTAGACTGATTGAAACACCGTCGAATTTCAGTTCACAAACGAATTCAACAGGCTCTTCGATTGTTTTTTCAATGCGTTGAATAAATTCGATAATCTCGTCGCGGTTATACGAATTTGCTAGCGAAAGCATTGGATATCTGTGCTTTACGGTAGGGAATTCCTTAGTGATATCGCCGCCGACGCGTTGCGTCGGCGAGCTTGACAATGCCAATTCCGGAAATTCTTTCTCCAAAGAAATAAGCTCGTTCATCAGCATGTCAAAATCATAGTCGCTGATGCTCGGTTGAGCTAAAACATAATATTTATAGTTATGATTATCAATAACTTCGCTAAGTTCTGCAATTCGTTTTCTCGCCTCGTCTTTAGTCATATAATCTTACAGATAAATGTATGTAAAAACAATCATGGCTATGTTCAAAAATGCAAATATTACATAGCATGTCAACAATAACCATTTGTTTTTAGTCCAAAATGCTGAGTTTTTATGAAATTCCTTCCATCCGACATATCCTGCAATAAGATAAGTAGGCATTATCATCATAAGAAAGTCAATATCATACATGAAAATAGAGCAGAGTAGCGTAATTAATGCCGGCAACACCAACAATATGTATTTGCGCAATACTCTGAAAAAGCCGAATAATAGCATCAGCGACATCGGTGGAATTAGCCAAAATAATACAAAGTTTATTGTTAAACTGCCGTTAATGCCTGTAAACAATGGGGTTTGGAAAAATTCCGTCATTGCCACAAAAGGTCTATGGTAAATAACCAAATCAACAACAGATTGTGTGATGCCGACAGCGATGACGTAGCCAATCAATGACATAAGGGCGCCTTTCCAATTTTTCAGGATAAGCAGCGTTAAAACAATACCTATATAATAAATGAGACTTTGGAAACAAACTGCAAAGCCAAGTCCGAGGAAGAATCCTGCGATGATGAATGTTGTGCGGTGAAATTTTTCTATCTCATTATTATCCAATAAGATATGTTGTTTCAAAATTAGCAGTGTGCCGTAAAGCAGAAAAGGAAGCGCAATCATTGTGGAAATTGGATGCACACTTGCATACGGCATGACCCAAAAAACAGCCGCAAAAACTGCGATTTCCAGCGCCGTAGTCTTATCAGCAATGAGTTTCGTGATTCTATAAGCTAATGTTATGATTAACAAAGAGAAAGCTCCAAGTATAAGTCGTGAACTATAAACAATCCATGGATTAGAAAGCCAATGTTCCGGTATTCTATAATAATTGAAATCAACAGCACTTGTAATCGATCCGTTGGTGCATATTGCAGCCAGAATTCTTACGACTATCGCTAGCGTCAATATATACAACAGCGGGTGCTTTATGCTGAAGAAAAGCAGTTTCTCTTTCATAATCAATTACTTATAAGTACATTCGAAAATATCTTTATTATAAAGCTCGTTGTAATAATCCTCTGTTTCGCGGCATTCTTTCTTTGAATATGCGCCATACATAATGCCCTCCGAGCCGTCTTCAAGATTCTTACAATAGCAGTTTCTTTCGCAGGATAAGAAAAGTACTGCCACTACCGAAATCAGCAGAAATATAGCCAAAAATCTTTTCATGATTAAAATGATTAACTTGCAAAGATAACAAAATTTTTTGATACTTCAATTTTTATTTCAAAAAAAAGCTTAATTTCGCAATATCATTTTCAAATAAATTCAAAAGTTTTATCTTATGAAAAGAAAGATTTCTATATTGTTGAGTATCATATTGTTAACTCTCGCAGCGAAAGCACAGAATGTCGAAATTAAGGATTGGTGGAACGATTTGTCGGTTTTCCAGGTCAACAAAATGCAACCTCGTACCAATGTGATTCCGAGTCCTGTCGAGAGTTATTCGCAAAGCCTGAACAGCGAGTGGAGATTTCATTACTGCAAGACTCCGATGGAAGAGATGGATGGGTTTTATGAGACCGACTACAACTCACAACGATGGGAAAGAATACCGGTGCCGGGCAATTGGGAAATGAATGGCTACGGTGCGCCAGTTTATGTGAATGTAGCAAATGAGTTCAAGCCGAATCCGCCTTATGCTCCGACAGAATACAACCCTGTAGGACGCTATATCACTGAGTTTAAAGTGCCTGGAGCTTGGAATGAACGAAAAATTTATATCAACATCGGCGCTGTGAAATCGGCAATGTATCTTTGGGTTAACGGCAATTTTGTCGGATATTCTGAAGACTCAAAAACGCCGGCAGAGTTCGATATCACACCTTATGTAGTATGTGGTGAGCCGAATATGCTTGCGATGAAAGTCTTGCGTTTTTGCGACGGTTCATACCTCGAGGCTCAGGATTATTGGCGCATGAGCGGCATCACTCGAGATGTCATAATCTATTCAAAACCAACGCTTAACATATTTGATTATTACGTAAAAGCCGGTCTCGACAGCCGTTATCAGAACGGAACTTTCGAGATGACCGCCGACATCAATTTCGACCCGAAGAATATACCAAGCAAGTTCGATGTGGAGGTTGAGATATCTGGAGTGGATAAAAACGGCAATAGTTTGAAGAAGACTTTTGTTAAAAACCTGCGTAAAAAAGACCTTAAGAAGTTCAAAGACAAGCAGTTATATACTGTGACGTTTGAAAAATCGATTATCCCCAATATTATGCCTTGGTCGGCGGAGAAACCTAATCTTTATACTTTGACGATTAGGATTAAGGATAAGAAAGGCGTTGAAATTGAGAAAGTTAGCACAAATATTGGATTCAGAACCGTTGAGATCAAGGATGGACTTCTTCAGGTTAACGGCAAACCTATTATGGTGAAAGGTGTGAACCGTCACGAACATAGCGGAACCACTGGCCAATACGTCGATCGAAAAACCATGGAGCTGGACATTCAAATCATGCTCGAAAACAACATCAATACAGTGCGCACAAGTCATTATCCTGATGATGTTTATTGGTATGAATTGTGCGACAGATATGGCATTTACGTCATCGATGAGGCGAATAACGAATCGCATCCGCAAGGTTATGAGGAAAACAGCCTCGCCAAGAAAGATGAGTGGAAAGAGGCATTTTTATATAGGTGTAAAAACATGGTTGAACGCGACAAAAACCATCCGTCGGTTATCGTGTGGTCGGTAGGAAACGAATGCGGCAACGGCGTTTGCACCAAGTATTGCTACGATTGGATGAAAAAACGCGACATACGTCCTGTCATCTGCGAACGTGCCGGCTATGACGATAATACCGACTACATCGGACTGATGTACGCTGGCGTAGAATATCTTACAAAATTCGCCGAAGAGCATCCCGACAAGAAAAATCGTCCGTTTATCATGGTGGAATATTGTCACGCGATGGGTAATAGCTGTGGCGGATTACAAGATTATATGGATGTTTTTGAGAAATATCCTCAACTACAAGGCGGCTGCATCTGGGATTTCGTCGACCAGTCGATTGTGAAATATGATGAGAAAATGAAGACTGAGTGGTATGCCGCCGGTGGTGATCTTGGCATTATTCAAGATTGCGGTGATGACGATAGTTTCTGTGTTAACGGATTGATTACCAGCGATAGAAAGCCTCATAATCATATGGCAGAGGTGAAAAAATGCTATCAAAATATCAAAGTCATAGCAATTGATGTCGACGAAGGATTGTTCAAGATTGATAACAAATACATTTTCACTGACTTAAGTGATTTTGATTGTGTTTACACCATTTTCTCAAACGAGCAAAAACTCGTTGATGGAAGAGTTGAGTTGAACTGTAAACCGGGAGAGTCGCAGACTGTGCAAATCGGCATTCCAGATCCATATAAAGCTGAGTCTTTTATGCCAGTGCACCCGAATCAGGAGTATTTTATCAATTTCTCATTCAGAATCAAGAAAGGTAACGGCTTGCTTTCTGATGGCTATGAAGTAGCTTATGACCAGATTCAGTTGAATATCAGAAAGAAAGACCCTGTGAAAGTAACAAATACTCCGAAAATCGAAGTTCAGAATAACAATGCTGCTATAGTGTTGAAAAACAAAGACTTTACTTTCAAAATTGACAAAAAACAAGGTGTTCCGACCTCGTTTATTTATAAAGGTGATGAACTTCTGGAGAGTCCGATTAGACCTAATTTCTGGCGTGCTCCGACGCTAAACGACGATGTCGATTGGAATGCAAAGAGATTGTGGAAGGCCGCTGGTCTGGACAGCCTTACGATTGGTAAAAAAACATTTAACGTAGAAAAACTGAAAGACGGTAATGTTTTGGTGACTGTTGATCTTGAATTTTTAAACAATAAAGGTGAATTAGTACTGAAAACCAATCAGTTATATAAAGTAAACGGTAATGGCGATGTGGTCGTCACGATGAAAGTGACGCCAACGGATAAAGTTGTTACATTCCCGAAAATCGGTACTCAGCTGGTGATGCCTTTTGCTTATAATAAAGTGAAGTATTTCGGCAAGGATACTGAGAATTATCCTGATAGAAACTCATCAGGCAGGGTGGGAGTGTACAATAGATCGTCTGGAAATCTCTTTGAAATGCACGAGGAACCACAGGAAAGCGGAAATCGCACGGAAGTCAGATGGTTCGCTGTGACAAATAAAGAAGGCAACGGACTATATGTGAGCGGTAAAGATCACTTGAACTTCAGCATTTACAGGTATTCAGATGCCGATTTGACTAAAGCTGAACGAATCAATCAGATTGTTCCGGCGATGTCCTGGACTGTGAATATCGATTGCAAACAAGCACCGCTTGGTACAGCCACATGTGGACCAGGCGCACTCGATAAGTATCTGATTAAGAATGATGTATACGAATATACATTCCGTTTGCGTCCGTTCAAAGGTAGTGAGACAACTCCTGAAAAACTATATCAGCAAGATGTTTTTAGTAAATAAATGAAACAATAAAATAATAAGAATATGTTTAAAGGTCATCCAAAAGGTTTGTACGCTCTCGCTTTAGCCAATACTGGCGAGCGTTTCGGCTATTACACAATGCTTGCGATATTTGTATTGTTTTTGCAGGCAAAATTCGGACTTACCGCACAGACGGCGGGACAGTTTTACGGCATTTTTCTAGCCGCGGTATATTTCATGCCTATACTTGGAGGTTATATCGCCGACAAGTTCTGGGGCTTCGGAAAGACTGTGGTTACTGGTATTATGGTGATGTTTGCCGGTTATCTGCTGCTGTTCACGCAGAAAGACGCTACTGGCGGCATGGCATTCACCATGATGATCATCGCTTTGCTCTGCATCGCTATCGGAACCGGTCTTTTCAAAGGCAATCTCCAGGTGATGGTAGGAAACCTCTACGACGACGCGAAATATGCTGCGAAACGTGATGGCGGATTCAGCCTGTTTTACATGGCAATCAACATCGGCTCTATGTTTGCTCCGACAACTGCGACGGCAGTCACCAATATGTTTTTGGGCAAGAGCGGTCTCACTTACGATGCCAACATTCCTTCGTTGGCGCATCAGTTCATTGACGGCACCATCACTGCCGACGGAATGACACGTCTTGAGGGTCTCGCATCTGCACAAAGTAGCTTCGGCGGCGACATGACGGCCTTCTGTCAGAATTATATCGATTCATTATCAGTGGCTTACAGCTACGGATTCGGCATCGCATGTATTTCGTTGATACTTTCAATCGCGATTTATTTCGGTTTCCGCAAATCGTTCAAACATGTCGACGTACGTAAAGGCGAGCAGGCTGCAAAAGAGGAAAAAGTCGTTGAACTCACTCCAAAACAGACCAAAGAACGTGTTGTCGCTCTGTGTCTTGTGTTCGCTGTCGTGATTTTCTTCTGGATGGCATTCCAGCAGGCTGGCCTCACATTGACATACTTCGCACGCGACTACACGGCATCGGTGGCCACTGGGTGGACAAGAATCGGATTTGACGTGTTTACTTTGGCAATGATTGCAGTCGGCGTTTATGCTTTGTTTGGAGTGTTCCAGAGTGATACAAAACGCGGCAAAACATTGTCGGGATTGCTGTTGGCTGCATGCGTTGCAGGTGTTTGGTACAAAGCAGCTCATGTTGCTGAACAAGTCAACCTGCTTCCTCAGATTTTCCAGCATTTCAACCCATTCTTTGTGGTAGCATTGACACCAGTCTCGATGGCGTTGTTCGGCGCTTTGGCAAAGAAAGGCAAGGAGCCGTCGGCACCACGAAAGATTGCTTTGGGAATGCTTGTGGCTGCTTTAGGTTACTGCGTGATGGCGGCTGCTTCATTCGGATTGCCGTCACCAAAGGAATTATCGGCGACAGGCGGCGTGAGCCATATCTTGGTTTCTCCTAATTGGCTGATTTCCACTTATTTAGTATTGACTTTTGGCGAGCTTCTTCTTAGCCCGATGGGAATCTCTTTCGTGTCGAAAGTGGCACCTCCAAAGCTTAAAGGCTTGATGATGGGACTTTGGTTTGGAGCGACCGCAATAGGCAATTATCTCACTTCGGTTATCAGCTCGATTTGGAACACAGGTCTTTCGTTGGTGATGATTTGGGGAGTTTTGATTATCCTTTGCGTGATATCAGCCGTGTTCATGTTCTCGATGATGAAACGTTTGGACAATGCTACTTCCGAATGTTGATTTGAGAGGACGATATAAACAAAAAAACGCCGACAGAATGTCGGCGTTTTTTGTGAACTAGG
>CAMYYD010000001.1 GCA_947303395.1 uncultured Bacteroidales bacterium | reverse complement strand
TAAAAAGTTTAAAAAATCATCAAGAAGAGACGGTCGAATGGCCGTCTCTTTGCATATCATTGAAATTATTTTAATCCAAGCATTCACTTAATCCAAAACATTTCGTATCTTTGCAGCAAGAACCGAAACGAAAAATGTTTCAGGTTTAGGATTATTTTATAAAAAATATTTCACTTTTAAGTGAAGTTGTAAAAATTATTTGTATATTTGCAAACTAAAATTTGTGAAGCTACGACTAAAAAATGACTTTAAAAACAATTGAACAAAACGAAATAGTTTGTTTGTATTCTATTAGTTTTGAGGGAAATGAGATATGATACAGAATAAATTATTCAGAGAATGTTTGGCTGATATACCCGAAGATCGAATGGCAGAATTAGAGCTGTCGTTTGCTATTGCCGAACGAATAGTTGAAGTGCTGAAACAAAAAGGCATGACTCGTCGTGATTTGGCCAACAAGCTCGGCAAACGCGAATCAGAAATAAGCAAATGGCTTACCGGAAGGCACAATTTCACAATAAGCACCATTTCACACATAAGCTCAGCTCTTGGTGAAGACATTATCATGGTTGCAAGAAAGCAATATGATTTTGCTAATGAAGATTGCTTAAAAGCAGCTGAAGAACAACAACCTTACGGAAAAAAATAAAAAAGTCTTAAGTTTTTCAACATTTTTGTAACTTTGTCGCATGAAAATTGCGAATTTGGTATTTGATCGATATCCGCTACTTTTAGCTCCAATGGAGGGCGTCACCGACCCGCCATTCAGGCATGTGTGCAAGATGTACGGCGCTGATATCGTCTATTCGGAGTTTATCTCATCAGACGGTCTGATTCGCGATGCAGTTAAGAGTATCAATAAGTTACGATACACAGAAAGCGAGCAGCCATTTGGAGTGCAGATTTTTGGAAACGCTGTACAGCCAATGGTCGAGGCAGCGCAATATGCCGAACGATACAACCCCGACATCATCGACATCAACTTCGGATGTCCAGTGAAGAAAGTGGCATCAAAAGGCGCAGGTTCGGGAATAATGAACGACATCCCGAAGATGGTCGCCATCACTGAGGCCGTCGTAAAAGCAGTAAAAACGCCGGTTACGGTGAAGACCAGATTGGGTTACGACAGCGAGCATAAAGACATTGTAGAAATTGCTGAACGGCTTCAAGATGTTGGCATTCAGGCGCTTACCATCCACGGACGACTCCGCACCACCAAATGGGGCGAACCTGCCGACTGGACGCTCATCGGGGCAGTGAAAAACAACCCTCGCATGACGATTCCAATCATCGGAAACGGCGACGTGGTAGATGGCAAGTCGGCGAAATATTTCAAGGACACTTTCGGTGTTGACGGTCTCATGATCGGTCGCGCAACATACGGAAACCCCTGGATTTTCAAGGAGATTCACGATTATCTTGAAAAAGGTGTCAAAGATGAGAAACCTTCCGTCGAGGAACGCGTTAGAGTGGCTAAGATGCACCTCAACGACTCGTTAAACTACAAAGACGAGCACTACGCCGTCATCGAGATGCGGAAACATTGGGGTCTGTATTTCAAAGGATTCCCGAACTTCAAACAATTCAAAATGAAGCTAATGGAAGTGCCGACGATAGCGGAAGTGACGGAAATTCTCGAAGAAATTGAAAATTATTATTAATCTCACGCAGATCTCACTGAATCCGCAGAATTTTTCTTCCATATTTATTTTGATTGCTAAAGCAATCGGATCTCGCAGATTTGTTTCTGCGGTTTCTGCGATTTCTGCATGAGAAAAAAATTAAAAAATATTTTACATTCAATATTTTTTTGTACTTTTGCAGCCGGAAATTTTTCCAGCTCCTATAGCTCAGTCGGTTAGAGTAGCTGACTCATAATCAGTTGGTCCTAGGTTCAAGTCCTAGTGGGAGCACAAAAAACGCCGACAATTTATACAAATTGCTGGCGTTTATTGTTTTTGCGACATGATTCTATGAAAAAAATAACATACATATTAATATTTGCTTTCGCAGTTGTGATGACAGCACGAGCTGCAAATGCAAACGACACCATCCACACCCTAAGGGCGGCTATGAGCATCTATGGGTACCAGCCTGTGCAAGCGCTGCAGATCATCGACTCGGCGCTCATCTTGGGCAACATCGACGAGGTGCAAGCCGAACAGTGCCGGGCACGCATCTATGGCATGACGCTGATGCGCGAACAGATGGACTCGCTGCTTGGCGGACCGACAGACATCCGCTTAGACTCGGCGCAGGTCATAGCCATGCGCCTGCTCACCAATGAATCCATCAAGACCAACTTGGAAAGACTTCGCGATGTGTATGAGATTCTGGCTTACACCGAGCGTATACAGAAAGATACCTTGGGATGGCTCCACCGGTCACGACAGCTGGTCAATGTGTGCCGTCAGATAGGTCCGGAGGCGGAGACTGACGCACTACGCACGGAAGCGGAGATCGGAGCCGCACTCTATGCCATGGGTCATGAAGAAGAAGGCATGGCGAAAGTTGACAGCGTGTTGGCCATACTCAGTGATAAAGGTAGATTCAACGAGCTTGACGCCTTCATCGTAGCCTCACGACGCAAGATTACAATGCTCGGCTCGCACGACCGCTATGCTGAGACGCTGCCTTTGGCCCGCCGTATCATAGAACGGCTCGACGACTACGAGTCAAACCCCGAAAGATACCACGACAACAGCCACCGCGAGCCCAAAAACGACCAGAAACGTGCCGACTATATCCGTTTCTACCGCAATCAGGCACAGAATTTTATCGCTGCTGCTTACGCGTCGTTAGGTGATCATGGCAATATGCTCACGGCTTTCCGCCAGATAGAAGACGTTGTGCGCGAGGCCACGGCTCGAGAACACATAGCACGCTACAACGCCTTGCAGCAGCAGCTCGAGGCCGAGCGCCAGCGTGATGCCGCACAACGGGCTAAAGAGTCACGCAAAGTGACAGGTTTTGTGAGTCTCCTGATACTTCTGTTCGCCATTTATGTCTTATGGCAGTGGCGCAAAACGAATAAGCAGAATAAAATCCTTGCCCAACAGATAAGAGATGCAGTGGAATACAAGGAGAAATATAGAGAACTTTCAACTCAAAACTCTCAACTTCAAAACAACTCTAAACTCTCAACTCTAAACTCTACACTCTCAGACGCCGAGCTTTCATCTTACCTTTGCGCTCTAATCGAAAATGAGAAGCTGTATCTCAATCCTTTGTTCGACCGTCAGACGCTCATCGACCGTACAGGTCTCTCGAAAGAACGCATCGGTGCCGCATTCTCACATGGCAGCGAACACGCAAGGCTCACCGCCCTTGTGCGCGAGCTTCGTCTAAACCATGCCGTCCGCCTCATGAACGAACATCCTGAAATGAGTTTGGAACAAGTGTGTCTGGCAAGCGGTTTTTCAAATGCGACCTCCTTCCGCCGCAGCTTCAAGGAAAAATTCGGAATTTCCCCTTCAGAATTCCGCGAAACGAAGGAATAAAGCACCGCACAATTTGTCTTTTTACCGCACAATTTGTCCATGCACGTATCTACGCATTCATATGTATGGGGGTACTTTTGTATTTTTGTGTTTTGGATTTTAAAAATAAAAACATGAAAAAATTATCTTTACTTTTTCTGGCAATGGTAGCCGCATTTGCGCTACAAGCCCAGTGGACCGACAACCCGGCCCAAAACTCAATCATCGCTATCAATGACACCACACACTCTGCCACAGTTGGTTCAGTCTACACCATTACCGATGCGGTGACCAACGACACTTATGTACAATGGAACTCTACCTCCCAAAGCCCTGGCAACGGCTTTTCCCCTGCACTGCAGCGTCTCACTTCTGACGGCACGCCGCAATGGGGCGAAAGTGGCATCCGTTTCAATCAATTTGATTTCTTGTCTTGGTCGGCAGGCGACGCTTTGACCATCACCACCGACCATGACGTGGTGAGCTGCTTCTCCACTGCCGATACCGTAACCGTGGCTTTGCGATTCCATCCCGACGGCACATACGCCTGGGGCGAACAAGGTGTCACCCTTTTCGGCGGCAACGGCGGCTACCGCGCTGAAGTCATCGCCGGCAATGACGGCGGTGTATGGACTTTAGGCTCTGACAACGAAAATCTTTATCTGCAATATGTCAATGCCGACGGCACGTTGAATCCACTCATCACCCTCGAGCCGGACAACGATACCATCCAATACATGTACGGAAAGCTCGTTCTCCGCAATGACAACAGCGTTTTCCTGACCTACGAACATGTATGGGTCCAACCGGGTTCATACTCAAAATGGGGAACCAAGGAGATTCATCTCACTGGCTACGCCGTCGATGGCACACAAATCATATCAGATATTGTGTTGATGCAAAAGGTGGATTGCGTAATCCCATACTGCCACTCTGTAGAACCCGACGGTTTGGGTGGAGGATACGCCTACGTTTCGCTGGCAGGTGACACCACGGGAACTTCGTTCAAAGTCTTTGCATTACACTACGATGCCAATGGCAGCAGCACCATAAGCGACCCATACGGAGTCACTGTACATCCCGAAGACTCTCATCACAACTATTTGGTCCCTGGCGTCTCCATCGACCCAGTCTCTCATGACCTGCTCGTCACCTACGTACAGTCAACTTCATTTGCGTATTATCCTAAATTATTTGTTAACCGCATAACTGCCACAGGTGAGCGCGTCTGGGACGACGGTATATTAGTCATTGACTCTCAAAGTCAACACCATGAAATCTCCAGTCCTAACGTTTCTGCCTTCGAAGACGGCAATGGATTCGCTGTGTCCTATTTCTACAACATCACTAATGCTGATAACGGCAGATACACCATTGAGGCGGTTGGCTATGACATGAACTGCAATGTGTTGTGGAACCAACATATATGTTCCAACGATAAAGCCAAGCATACTCCTAAAACAATTTCCGGCTTCAACAATGGACAAAACATCATAGCATGGGCCGACTACCACAAGAACATTATCTACGGTCAGAACTTCGGCATTGACGGAACAATGGGTCACGGCGTAGGCATCGAGGAAATCTTCAGCGATGAAGAGGAAATCGTCAACGTGGTGAGAATCTACAATGTCAACGGACAAGTTATCCAGTGCAACGACCTGAACGAACTCAACACCGGTGTCTACATCATCCAGGGAGAGACAGAGAACGGAAAGATTGTGAACAAGAAAATCATTTTAACGAAATAATAAACCAATACGACGGAAGCAGAACCGCTGTTGGCGGTGCTGTTATCAATTAAGTTGAATTCATCTTTTATTTGAATACTAATTACTAACATAAAAATTCATTATTATGAAAAAATTATCTTTACTGTTCATAGCTATGGTGGCCGCATTTGCGCTACAAGCCCAGTGGACCGACAACCCGGCCCAAAACAGCATTATCGCTATCAATGACACTACACAAAGTATCACACTCTCCGAAATCCACACCATGACCGACGCGGTGACCAACGACACTTACGTCCAATGGCTCTCTATGGGGGGCGGCAACGGCTTTGCCCCTACATTGCAACGTCTCACCGCTGACGGCACGCCGCAATGGGGCGAAAGCGGCATCCGCTTCAGTCAATTCAATTTCTCTACTCATTCGGCAGGTGTCTCTTTGGCCATCACCCCCAACCATGATGTTTTGAGCTGTTTCTCCACTGCCGACCACGTAACCGTGGCTTTGCGTTTCCATCCCGACGGCACCTACGCCTGGGGCGAACAAGGCATCACCCTTTTCGGCGGCAACGGCGGTTATCGTGCTGAAATCATCGCCGGCAGCGACGGCGGCGCATGGACTTTAGGATCTGACAACGAAAATCTTTATCTGCAATATGTCAACGCCGACGGCACATTGAACCCGCTCATCACCATCGAACCGGACAACGACACCATCCAATACATGTTCGGGAAACTCACTCTCCGCGATGACAACAGCGTTTTCCTGACCTACGAACATAATTGGGTCCAACCAGGTTCCTATTCAAATTGGGGAACCAAGGAGATTCATCTCACCGGCTACGCCGTTGATGGCACACAAACCATTTCCGATGTCGTGTTGTTGCCAATGGTGGATTGCATAACCACATACAACCACTCTGTGGAACCAGACGGCTTGGGCGGTGCATACGCCTACATATCAGTTGTATGCGATTCCATAAATCCTACGTTCAAAACCCTTGTGTTCCACCACGATGCCAATGGCAGCAGCACCATCAGCGACCCATACGGAGCCAATGTACACTCCGATGACCCTCATCACTACTATTTAATACCTTATGTCTCTGTTGATCCCGTCACTCATGACCTGCTCATCGCCTATTTACAGACAAATACAGATCATAACGAGAACAAAGTATATGCCAACCGCATCACTGCCACAGGCGAGCGCGTTTGGGACGAAGGTTTATTGGTTTACGAAGCTGGAAATCCTCTCTATCAACTCTCCACTCCAAGCATTTCCGCTTTCGAAGACGGCAGCGGGTTTGCTGTGACCTATTTCAGACTCGACGATAACTGGGATACCAAAAAATACACTATTGAGGCGGCTGGCTATGACATAAACTGCAATGTGTTGTGGAACAAACAACTCTGTTCCAACAATTATGCCAAGATTGTTCCCGAAACAATCTCTGGCTTCCATAACGGACAAAACATCATAGCATGGGGCAAATTAGACAAGAACATAATCTACGGTCAGAACTTCGGCATTGACGGAACAATGGGTCATGGCGTAGGCATCGAGGAAATCTTCAGCGATGAAGAGGAAATCGTCAACGTGGTGAGAATCTACAATGTCAACGGACAAGTTATCCAGTGCAACGACTTGAACGAACTCAACACTGGAGTTTACATCATCCAAGGAACAACAGAAAGCGGCAAAACGATCAACAAGAAAATCGTCGTCGCGAAATAATTCCTTATAGGAATAATATTTAAAAGCTGAAATCAGACTTTAGAAATGTATTTCTGGTCTGATTTCAGCTTTTTTCAAAAAATTTGCTATTTTTGCATAAAATTTTATCACAAAATGGCAGATCAGGAAAACATCACCAATCTCTCGGAATTGGGCGAATTCGCGCTCATCGACAAACTCGTCAAAAACGTCAAGATTTACAACGACTCAACGATGAAAGCCGTCGGCGACGATGCGGCTGTTATCGACCATAAAGACGAGCAGACGCTTGTCTCCGTTGACATTCTCTGCGAAGGCGTGCACTTCGACATGACGTATTGCCCGCTGAAACATCTCGGCTACAAGGCAGCTGTGGTCAACTTCTCGGATATCTATGCGATGAACGGCACCCCCACCCAGATTGTCGTTGGACTCGGCATCAGCAGTAAATATTCCGTAGAGGCGATCGAAGAGATTTATCGCGGCATCCGTCTGGCTTGCGACCGTTACCATGTCGATCTCGTCGGTGGCGACACAACAGCTTCAAAATCAGGACTTTTCATCTCGGTGACGGTGATTGGTAAAGCGAAAAAAGAAGACATCGTCTATCGTAGCGGAGCAAAACCTAACGACCTACTTTGCGTGAGTGGAAACCTCGGCGCAGCTTATACCGGATTGCTAATCCTCGAACGCGAAAAAGCCGCTTTCATGGCCGACCCGAACATGCAACCTGAATTTGCCGGATACGATTATATTTTGGAACGTCAGCTGAAACCTGAAGCTCGTCGCGATATCGTCGAAAAACTCAAGGAAATCAAGGTGAAGCCGACTTCGATGATCGACATCTCTGACGGATTGGCTTCAGAAGTGCTGCATCTCTGCAAAGAGTCGAAGGTGGGATGTCAGGTTTACGAAGACCGTATCCCTATGAACCAGAAGACAATACAGACGGCAAAAGATTTCAACATCGTGCCAAGCATAGCAGCTTTGAACGGCGGCGAAGACTACGAACTGCTGTTCACCGTCGCGCAAAGCGACTACGAGAAAGTGAAGGATCTGGACGATGTCCGCATCATCGGCTACATGACTGCCGACGAAGGCCAAGCGAACCTCATCACACCTGATAATCATCAAATCCCGCTTGAAGCCCAAGGGTTTAAGCACTTTTAAAATCTCACGCAGATCTCGCAGATAACGCAGAAAACAGTCTTCCACAACAATAGTTCGCAAGCGAACAGATTTCGCAGAAATGGAAGTACAGCTCTGCGAGATCCGATTGCTTTAGCAATCAAATAATATATGAAGAAAAATTCTGCGGATTCTGCGAAATCTGCGTGAGAAATAATAAAAAAATAAAACATGAACGACAAAATAACCTCGATATTAAAAACAATCCCGACTTCACCGGGTGTTTACCAGTACTTCGACGAGTCTGGCGAGATTATTTATGTCGGCAAAGCAAAAAACCTAAAGCGCAGAGTATCAAGCTATTTCAATAAAGAACAGACTGGCAAGACACGTCTTTTAGTCAGCAAAATCGCTGATATCCGTTTTACCGTGGTGGGCAGCGAAGCAGAGGCATTCCTGCTCGAAAACAACTTCATCAAGCAGTACAAGCCGCGCTACAACATCATGCTCAAGGACGACAAGACCTATCCTTGGATTTGCATTAAAAACGAGCGTTTTCCGCGAATTTTTCTCACCCGTAAAAAGGTCAACGACGGCTCTCAATATTACGGCCCCTACCCTTCCGTGATGACTGCAAGAACATTGCTCGACATCTTGAAACAGGTTTATCCATTAAGAACCTGCAAGCATCTGATGAATCGTCCTTGCCTCGAATATCATATCGGCAACTGCAAGGCTCCATGCGCCAACCTCATCTCCGAAGAGGATTATAACTCTATGATTTCCAATACAAAAGAAGTCATAAAAGGCAATATCTCAGGAGTTTTGAAAGATTTGAAAGCGCAGATGATGGATTACGCCTCACGTCTTGAATTTGAGCAGGCGCAAATCATCAAACGGAAATACGACTTGCTCGAGAACTATCACGCGCGTTCAATCGTGAGCAGCAATACGCTTCACGATATGGAGGTTTTCTCTTTCGACGATGCCGACAGCTCGTTCTACGTCAATTATATGCGCATCATCCAAGGTGCTATAATCCAGTCGTTCTCCATCGAGATGAAACGTCGCCTTGAAGAAACTCCAGAAGAGTTGCTATCATTGGCAATCATTGAGTTACGTCAGCGTTTTGAGAGCTCAGTTCGCGAAATCATAGTGCCGCTGAAACTTGACATGGAGCTTGAAAACGTAAAGTTCACCGTTCCGCAAAAAGGCGAGAAATTCGAGATTCTAGCTCTTTCAACACGCAACGCCAAACAATATCGTTTCGAAACCGAGAAATTGCGTTCATTGGTTGACCCCGAGCGTCATTCGAAACGTATTTTAACAGAGCTTCAAAAAGACTTGCATCTTCCCGAGTTACCAGCCGTCATTGAGTGTTTCGACAACTCCAACTTCCAAGGCGACTACGCCGTTGCAGGCATGGTGCAATTCGTGAACGGCAAGCCAAACAAGTCGGGCTATCGTCATTTCAACATCAAAACGGTACAAGGTCCCGACGACTACGCCTCAATGCGCGAGGTAGTGCGCCGCCGTTATTCGCGCCTCATCGAGGAAGGCAAAGAGCTGCCGAATCTCATCATCACCGATGGTGGCAAAGGACAAATGGAAGTCGTTCGCCAAGTTATTGAGGATGAATTACATATCGAAATCCCGATTGCCGGTCTCGCCAAAAACGACAGTCACCGCACCAACGAGCTTTTATTCGGTTTTCCGCCTCATGTCGTGCAGCTGAAACCTAACTCCAGCGCATTCCATCTGCTTTCACAGATTCAGGAGGAGGTGCATCGTTTCGCAATCAGTTTTCACCGCAAGAAATTCGAAAAAGGCTTTGTGCACTCCGAACTCAACGAAATCAAAGGCATAGGAAAGACCACAGCCGAGAAACTGCTTCTCGAACTGAAATCTGTAAAAATTATCAAAGAATCTGATTTACAACGTCTTAGCGAGATTATCGGTCCAGCCAAAGCAAAAATCGTCTACGACCATTTTCACTAGTTTTTCATCTTCAGCAACCTCGCTTCCACCGAGTCAGCTATCCTGATAAGTGTCTGAGGCTCAACCTCATTGTAATAAGTCATGTTATCCTTAAAAATGGAATCGGTGATGCCGTAATGCGCGAAAAGCGTGTCATAACCAATAGTTTTCAGATACTCGGTCTTCTGGTTGGCGTTTTTCTTGTAGCTTATCGTCGCCTCCATAATCTGCACATCTGTCAACACGTCAACCATCTGAGACTCAGTGAGAAACACAGATGGAACTTGTTTTTTCTTTTCGCTGCTGCAGCTGAAGAAAAAGCAAATGACAAACAACAAAAACAATGACTTTTTCATCAATTTCCCACTTCAGACAAGAACTGAATTCTCATCAGTCGCACTTCCTCTTCTTCATACTCATTCTCACCCAGCGTCTTCATTGCGGTCTCCAAATCATCGGATTCCGCCTCTTTGAAGTACTGAATGATATCCTCCTGATGATACTGATCGATGTTGTCTCTCGTGTAATAGCTGATATCGAGGTGCGTTCCGCTCGCCACGATGCTCTCGATTTCAGTCAACAATTCATCGAATTCGAGGTTCTTCGAATAAGCGATGTCTTCAAGCGGAATCTCCTTGTCGATATTCTGTATAATACTGATTTTCAATGCCGATTTGTTAACAACCGACTTCACCACCATGTCGTTCGGACGTGTGATTTCGTTCTCCTCGACGTATTCCTTGATGAGGTCGATAAACGGCTGACCGAACTTCTGTGCCTTTCCAGCGCCGACACCGGCAATCTGCGTCAGCTCCTCCATCGTGATAGGATATTGGATTGCCATATCCTCGAGCGACGGGTCTTGGAAAATGACGAACGGAGGCAGGTTTTTCTTCTTCGCTATGGTCTTACGAAGGTCTTTCAGCATCGAGAACAGGGTCTTGTCGGTACCCGAATCCTTCGAAAGCGCCACTCTTTCCTCGTCAAACTCATCATCGTCGGTCTTGTCGTAATCGTGGTCCATAGCCACCATCACAGGATATGGTTTCTTGATGAAATCTTTGCCTTCTTTCGGCACCTTCAGGATTCCGTAGTTGTCGATATCCTTCGTAAGTAATTTATTTACAAGGGCTTGACGAATTATCGAAGTCCAATATTTTTCGTCGTGGTCGTCTCCGGCACCGAAATATTCGTTGGTGTCGTGTTTTGCTGTCTTGATATCGCCAGTCTCTTTTCCTGCAAGGAGCTCAGAGATATGCTTGGTCTTGAACAACTGTTTCGTAGCCAAAACTGCTTCAATCACGAGCTTAATGTCTTCCTGACCGTCGAAACGAACCTTCGGATTCAAGCAGTTATCGCAAGCGCCGCAGTTTTCCTTTTCGTATTCCTCACCGAAATAATGGAGCAACAGCTTGTGGCGACACACCGGCGATTCGGCATATGTCACGGTCTCATTCAGCAATTCACGCGCGATCTCTTGCTCCGCAACGTTCTTGCCTTTGTTGAATTTCTCGAGTTTATGGATGTCTTCGTAATCGTAGAAAGCAATGCAGTTACCTTCACCGCCATCACGACCTGCACGTCCTGTCTCCTGATAATATCCTTCAAGGCTCTTCGGGATGTCGTGGTGAATAACGAAACGGATATCCGGCTTGTCGATGCCCATTCCGAATGCGATGGTTGCGACAATAACGTCAACTTCCTCCATCAGGAACTTATCCTGGTTCTCGCGACGTGTCTGGCTGTCCAAACCTGCATGGTATGGCAATGCCTTGATACCGTTAACTTGCAGAGTCTCAGCAAGTTCCTCCACTTTTTTACGACTCAGAGTATAAACGATTCCCGATTTTCCAGGGTTCGATTTTATATATTTGATGATATCTTTTACAACATCTTTCGTCTTCGGCCTTACCTCATAATAAAGATTTGGTCTGTCAAACGACGATTTGAAAATCTTGGCATCTTGAATCTCAAGGTTTTTCATGATGTCCTGCTGCACCTTCACGGTTGCTGTGGCAGTCAATGCAATGATAGGCAATTTCGGATTTATCGCATTGATAATCGGGCGCAAACGGCGGTATTCCGGACGGAAGTCATGGCCCCATTCGGAGATACAATGTGCCTCGTCGATGGCAAAGAAAGCGATGTCCAAGCCGCGCAAAAACTCCAGTGTTTCCTCTTTCGTCAGCGATTCCGGAGCCACATAAAGGAGCTTCGTCTTCTTGTTGACAAGGTCTTCGCGCACCTGCATAAGCTCGGCTTTCGACAGCGATGAGTTCATCACATGGGCGATTCCTGTATCGGCACCGAAGTTACGAATCATATCGACCTGATTCTTCATCAAGGCAATAAGTGGTGAAACCACAATCGTCGTACCTTCGCTCATCAAGGCAGGCAGCTGGTAGCACAATGATTTACCGCCACCCGTCGGCATCAGCACAAAAGTGTTGTTTCCCGAGAGAATGCTTTTGATGATGGCCTTCTGATTACCCTTAAACTGGTCGAATCCGAAGACATTCTTCAGTAAATCATGTAAACTTTTTTCATCAATTTTTGCCATAGTTAACGCATTTAAAAATAATCCTTATCTTTGCATCGTTATTTTTACAAAGTTATAACTTTTCATTTTAATAAAGCAAGAAAATTTTAAAAAATTTTTTGATAATGGAAAATTTGCGCGAAATTGCACTGCAAGTCATTGATAATGAAGCTAATTCGATATTAGGATTAAAATCTCTCCTTACCGATGATTTCGAAAAAGTGGTCGAATTAATCTATAATTCGAAGGGCAACGTCATCGTTTCCGGCATCGGAAAAAGTGCAAACATAGCGCAAAAAATCGTCGCCACGCTGAATTCAACAGGCACCACCGCGGTCTTCATGCACGCTGCCGACGCCATCCACGGCGATTTGGGCATCATCCGCGACAACGACGTGGTGATTGTCGTCTCAAAAAGCGGCGAGACACCTGAAATCAAGGTGCTGATTCCTTTGATTAAGATCAGAAAGAACAAACTCGTTGCCATCGTTGGCAACAAAAACTCATATCTTGCAAGCCAAGCCGATTTTGTTTTGGACACCACCGTCCCGCGCGAGGCTTGCCCAAACAACCTGGCGCCTACAAGCTCAACCACAGCTCAGCTCGTGATGGGTGACGCTATGGCGGTGGCTTTGCTGAAAATGCGCGGATTCACTGCCGACGACTTCGCGAAGTTCCACCCAGGTGGCGCTCTCGGCAAACGTCTCTACCTCACCGTAGGCGACGTCTGTGTCAAAAACGGACTGCCACAAGTGAAACCTAACGACATCATGACACAGGCTATCATCGAGATTTCCGAGAAGATGCTCGGCGCCGCTGCAGTTATCGACAACGACAAACTTGTTGGCATCGTCACTGATGGCGACCTCCGCCGAATGCTGATGAAACATCCTAACATCGAGGCTGTCACCGTCAAAGAAATCATGACGAAAAACCCGACCACCATTGAGAAAACCGCACATGCGGCCGACGCGCTCAACATCATGCAAAGCAAAGAGATTTCGGTGCTTCCAGTCATGGAAAACGGCAAATACGTCGGCATGATTCACATTCACGATATTATCAAGGAAGGAATTATATAATGTTACTCAGAACCGATACTTTAGTCAAGAAATACAAGCAGCGCACCGTTGTCAAGGGCGTCAGCATCGAGGTCAACCAAGGTGAGATCGTCGGACTTTTAGGTCCTAACGGCGCCGGTAAGACCACGACTTTCTACATGATTGTGGGTCTCATCAAGCCTTTCTCAGGTCACGTTTACCTTGATAATGAAGAAATTACGAAGTTCCCGATGTACAAACGCGCACAGATCGGCATCGGCTACCTCGCTCAGGAAGCATCGGTGTTTCGTCAGATGTCGGTCGAGGACAACATCTACTCGGTGATGCAGTTTAAAAAAGACATGACGAAAGCCCAACGTGCCGAAAAACTCGAGTCACTGCTCGATGAGTTCGGTCTCCAACATATCAGAAAAAGCAAGGGAATCCAGCTGTCAGGCGGCGAACGCCGTCGCTGCGAGATTGCACGCGCACTGGCAATCGACCCGAAATTCATCCTCCTCGACGAGCCATTTGCAGGCGTCGACCCTATCGCTGTGGAAGACATCCAACGTGTTGTGGCAAAATTAAAAACCAAAAATATCGGTGTTTTGATCACCGACCACAACGCCAACGAGACGTTGTCAATCACCGACCGTGCTTACTTAGTGTTTGAAGGTCAGTTGCTTAAGGCAGGCACTCCGGAAGAACTGGCAAACGACCCTGTCGTGCGCAGCCATTATCTCGGCTCTAACTTCGAACTCCGCAAAAAAGAGTTTTAGTCGTCCTGTCCTTTGAAAATCAACAGATTAACTTTATTCTTATCGTAAATGTCGTTAGCGATTTCAAGCAAGTCGCTTGACGTGATTTTCTCCAGTTTCGCTATCGTTTCAGGCAATGTCTCGATGTGTTCTTCAAAGAATCCAGCCCTAACAATGCTCAACAAATCGTTCATTCCCGACTCGTTGCTCAATGCCACCTGACCGATGAGCTGTTTCTTGGCATTGGAAAGCTGCAAGGTGCCGAGTTTCTGCGTCATGAGTTTGTTCAACTCCTTGTAAACCAGCTCAATAGAGCGATCTTGCGAATGCGGGTCCACGCCCATGTAAATTGTGTAGTTGCCTGTGTCGGAATACGCATTGTATTGTGACTCAATGGTATACGCAAAACCATATTTCTCACGGATATTGAGGTTCAACCTCGTGTTCATGCCCGGACCGCCAAGGATGTTGTTCAGCAATATCAGTTTCAGCTTACGTTCGTCATTGTAAGGATAGGCCAGCCCGCCCATGATGACGTGAGTGAGGTGGTTTTTGCGTTCCTCAGTGCGCACCGTTGGCTTGTTTTCGACAAACGGCACTCTTTCAAACGGCAACGCATTACCTTGATAATCAGCAAAATACTTCTTGGCAAGTTTTAAAAACGCTTCGAACGAGATGTTTCCGATGCATGCCAGCACCATCCTGTCGGGCGCATAATGCTGATTACGGAACTTAACGATGTCGTTGCGAGTGTATCCGCTCACCAAGTCGATGGTCCCCAATATGTTACGACCCAGTTGATGGCCTCGGTAAATAAGATTTTCAAACTCATCAAAAATCTCGTCGGCAGGCGTGTCGCGGTATGAGTTGATTTCGTCGAGAATCACCTCTTTCTCCTTCTCCATCTCGTTTTCCGGGAAGGTGCTGTTGAAGATGACATCGGCAAAAAGGTCCATCGCCTTGTCGATATGTTCCTTCAAAAACGATGCATGGATGCACGTCTCCTCCTTGGTAGTGAATGCGTTAAGCTCACCGCCAACGTTCTCGAGGCAGCTCAAAATATGATATGCCTTGCGTCTCTTGGTCCCTTTAAAAACAAGGTGTTCGATGAAATGCGCCAGTCCGTTCTCGTCTTCTTTCTCGTCGCGCATTCCCGCATTTACCATCAAGGCTAAATGCGATAATTCACCAGCGCGGTGCCGGTGAATTACCTTTATTCCATTCGATAAAATTTCTTGCGAAATAATCTTTTCGTCTGACATTTTTTATTTCACTCTAAAAATACTGAACGGGTCGCTAACTGAACTCTCATTCGTTTCGAATGACCCGCTCTTACCACCCATCCAAGTGGTGTCCTGAGCCAATCCGTCGCCATCGCCGAGCACACGTATTGAACCAACTGGAGCCACGAGTGTGTCACCACTGTTCTCCAACATAATCACTGCCACCTGGAAGTCTTTCAATCCGCCATAGCTTTCATCCCATCTTCCGCTGAAAATCGTCGACATCTTCAAATACCAGCCGTGAGGATAACCATCCACAAAATAGTAACATGTGAAATTATCGCCTTCGCCAATAACTCTAAGCTTTCTTAATGCTTCGGTATAATACTCTTCTGCGTCATTATCCCATTGTTTTCCATAAAAATCAATATATTCATGATTTTTAAAGAAAGCCACATAACGGTCGTTGAAAACAGGAATCGTATCATCTTCAAGTGTTGAATACAGCAAGACATGCGGTCTTGAAACAAATTGTCCGTCCTCAATCAACATAGGATTTTCGCCCGAATGAATCGTAAAATATTGAGTCACAGCGGCTACCAACGAATCCGGCAAAACCTCGCTTGGCAAAATTCCGCCCGGTTCCGGATCAGGTGAAACTATGTTAATAACTGGTTCCGGATCTGGTTCCGGAGTTGGGTCTTTAGGCTTGCATGACACAACCAACATCGTCAACACACTGAACATCAATGCTATAATTACAAAACTTTTCTTCATAAAGCTTAATTTTTAAGATGATTCAAATGCAAAATTACTAATAATTTTTAATAAAATAAACATTTTTTCAAAATAATAAACTTCAAACCAAAACGTTTAGTATATTTGCAGATAAATAAATTTCTTCGCCATGAGGTATAAAAAACTGATAATCATATTTTTAGCATTTTTGCCTTTTATCGCGACAGCGCAATATGACATCAAAAACGATAAAATTTCGACTTGGATGTTTCAGGTCACCTACGCTTATCAGTTTCCTGGGATGGATACTAAGACTTTGTTTGGCAACAATAACTCATTAGGCGGCAGCGTGTTTTACAAAACCGAAAAAAACTGGATTTTCAGCGTTAACGGCAATTTCATAACAGGAAACTCCGTCAGCATTACACGTCAGGAGCTTTTTGGCGACTTGCTCGACAACAACGGCGAGATCATCACTGGTGACGGAATCTACGGAAGTTACGCGCTTTTCGAGAGAGGCGCTCATTTCCAAGCCAGAGTAGGAAAGATTTTCCCTGTTTTATCGCCAAATCCCAACTGCGGATTCTTCGTCCAAGGCGGTTTAGGCTATCTTTACAATAGAATCAGGACGGAATTCGGATCGTATGCCTCCCCACCTCCGGCATTGGCTGGCGACTATCTCTACGGATACGACAGAATGCGCGGCGGCTTTGCCTGGTCAGCCGAAATCGGATACATCTTTTTGAGCAACTCGAGAGTGCTAAATTTCTCGCTTTCATTAGAGTTTACTCAGGCTTACACAACTCCTCTTCGCAAGTGGGACTTCAATCTCATGAAAAAAGACACCAACACTTACATTGACCAATATATCGGCATCAGAGCCGCTATCTATATCCCGACTTACAAACGCAAACCTGCAGAATACTACTATTTTTAAAACATGAGATTTCTTTATACCTTAATAATCCGTTGCTATACAGGCATCATTCACCTTGCTAGTTATTTAGGAAACAAAAAAGCGAAATTATGGTGCCAAGGACGTAAAAACCAGTGGAAAACACTGAAGTCGGACAACCCCGACGACAAATGGCTGTGGATGCACGTCTCGTCTCTTGGCGAGTTTGAACAAGGATTGCCAATCATGGAGGCACTTAAGAAAGAGTATCCGCAATACAAACTGCTTCTCACATTCTTCTCGCCTTCCGGTTACGAGGTGAAGAAAGACTTCCCTTTGGCCGACAAAGTGGCTTATCTTCCTCAAGACACGATGGAAAACGCCAAGAGACTTGTCAAAAACTTCAAATTCAAAGCGGTTTTCTTTGTAAAATATGAGTTCTGGTTCAACTATATCAGGGTGTTGAAAGACTATAGAATTCCTCTGTTCTACATCTCGACATTGCTCCGCCCGAACCAGTATTTCTTCAAACCTTGGGGAAAATGGTTTAGGAATCATTTCAAAAAAGTGAAATATTTCTTCACACAGAACAAGGAAACGGCAACTCTTCTCTCAAAATTGGGCCTTGAAAACATCACTATAGCAGGCGATACACGCTTCGACCGAGTCTACGACATTGCACATCAGGCACAACGTTTCCCTGACATCGAAGAGTTTATCGGCGACAGGAAATGCATCATCGCAGGCAGCAGCTGGCCGTCAGACGAGAGAATCCTTTATCATTTCATCGAAGACATGCCGTCGAACTATTGTTTCATCATGGTGCCGCACGACATCTCCGAATCACACATCAAACAAATCGAATCACATCTCACCGATTATCAATTATATACAAATTTTGATCCTTCAAACAAATGTAAAACATTGGTAATCAATAAAATTGGAATCCTGTCAAAGATTTACAGATACGCTCAGTTCGCCTATATCGGCGCCGGATTCTACGATGGAATTCACAACATTCAAGAAGCTATCGTCTACGACGTTCCTGTGGTTTTCGGACCGAAATATCATGAATTTGAAGAAGCTGTCGACCTCGTCAAGCTGAAAGGAGCATTCGTAATCAACAATCAGAACGAGCTCGAGGAGACTTTCTACAAATTCATAAATGATGAGAATTTCCACGAGAAAGCAGCAAATATTTGCCATAAATATGTGGCAGAAAAGATTGGCGCTACTGAGAAAACAATGAAGGTTTTGGAGGTTTATTTATCATGACAACATTAAAATTTAGAAACGACGACAAAGTGAATGCTAAGGTCTTCATTTTGGAGTCGGCAGAACAGATTGAGAAAATCGGTCTCCGCAAAGAAGAAGCCGATTACGTTAAGAAAAGTTACGATGACGACAAAACTAAAACTGTCGTAATCAACAGATACACAGAGTGTTATCATATTTTCATCGTCGACACCACCGTTGACGAAAGCAAGTTCATGGAGAAGTGCCGCAAGAAAGGCGCATCCATATGCAAGTGGTTGAACACCAATAAGTACGAGGAAGTTTTGATTCAAAACCTCGGCGAGAAACGTTGCGTGAAGATGGGGACAGCCGAAGGCATGATGCTCGCAAACTACGAGTTCAAGAAATACAAGACCGATACCGAGGCTAACACCTTGAAAACCATCTACTTCCTTGAAGGAACAGCTTGCGAAGACTGTGTTGAGAAGCTAAACATCACCGTTGAAGCCACTTTGATGGCGCGTGACCTCATCAACGAGCCTGTCAACCACCTCAACGCCTCAGGTTTGGCTGAATTCATCAGCGAAAAAGTACGCTCAGTGGGCGGAAACGCTGAGATTTTAAACAAAAAGAAGATTGAGGCTCTGAAGATGGGCGGATTGCTCGCCGTCAACGCAGGAAGCATCGACGAGCCTACGTTCACCATCCTTGAATGGAATCCTGAGAAGCATATCAACGAGAAACCTATAGTGCTTGTTGGCAAAGGCATTGTGTTCGACACTGGCGGTTACAACCTCAAGACTTCATCGTTCATGGACGACATGAAAGACGATATGTCGGGCGCAGCTACAGTAGCATGCACAGTTTACGCCGTTGCAAAGGCCAAGTTGCCGCTTCATGTCATCGCCCTCGTGCCTGCCACCGACAACCGCATCGACGGCAACGCCCGTGTTTGCGGCGACATCATCACCATGTACGACGGCACCACCGTTGAGGTTCTTAACACCGACGCCGAAGGCCGTCTCATCCTTGCCGACGCCCTCGCCTACGCAAAGAAATACAACCCGATGATGGTGTTCGACTTCGCCACACTCACAGGAGCAGCGTCAAGAGCCATCGGTCCAGTGGCTACAGTGGCTATGGAACACGATGCTGAAGACATCTACAAACAGCTCGAAGCCGTTGGCGAACGCGTATACGAACGCCTCGTGAAGTTCCCGTTGTATGAGGAATACGGCGACATGATCAAGTCAGACCTTGCCGACATTAAGAATATCGGAGGAGCATACGGCGGCGCAAGCACAGCGGGCAAGTTCCTCGAACACTTCACCGACTACCCATGGGTGCATTTCGACATTGCGGGAACAGCGTTCCTTGAGAAAGCCGACAGCTACAAACCTAAAGGCGGCGTCGGCATCCACGTGAGGCTGCTGATGAGATTTTTCAGAGATATGTTGAAATAATTACCGTTTCTTTTTGAAGAAATCGGTCAAGACTTGCAGGCATTCTTCTTTGAGGATGCCTGTATTTATTTCGGTTTTCGGATGAAGAAGGTTGCCGAAACGCTGGAAACCGTTTTTCGGGTCGTCGCACGCCCACACCACTTTCTTGATATGGCAATGTTCCAAAGCGCCCGCGCACATCACACAAGGTTCGAGCGTGACATACAAGGTGCAATCGTCGAGATATTTGGTTCCCAATGCGTTACATGCCGCGGTGATGGCCAGAATCTCGGCGTGTGCAGTAACATCGCTCAGCAGCTCCACTTGATTATGTGCGCGGGCGATAATCTTATCATTAACGACGATGACAGCTCCTACCGGCACCTCGTCGGCATCGGCAGCGGCTTGAGCTTCGATCAAAGCCTGTCGCATGTAATTCTCATCAGAAAAGACTGACAACATTATTTGTATTCTTTTACGTCAACCAAATTGCCTTCTTCGTCGTAATATTTCCAGATACCATAAGGTTTTCCGTCGCGGTATTCGTTTTCAACGTTGACCATTCCGTTTTCATGATAGATTTTGCCTTTCCCCTCACGTTTGCCCTTCACAAACTTACCTACGCTCATCAGCTCTCCAGTTGGGAAATAGCCCTTAAACTCGCCTTCACGTTGATTATCAACGATTTTACCTTCAAGTTGAAGCACACCGTTTTCATGAAACCATCTCTCTTCAACCAAAGTCGAGTCCTTGCCAACCACGTCGTAATAATAAATCACCCACGGAAGGTCGGTCTCAGCATAATAATGAGCCACTTTCTGCACATGACGCACGGTTTTATCTTGGCATGAAACAAAAACCACCACTAACGCTATGATTACCAATAACTTTTTCATGATTTATCGATCAAATTCCAAAGGTTTTCCAATAATATTGTCTTCAACTATACCGTCGTGATAAACGAGTTTTCCGTTCACAAATGTATGCGTCACCTGCGATTTCACTTTCATTCCGTCGTAAGGAGTCCAGCCGCATTTGTAGAGCATATCGGCGTTTTTAATCACTTTTTCATGATTCAAATCGACAAGTGCCAAGTCGGCATAATAGCCTTCACGAATGAAGCCTCTGCCCTTTATTTGGTACAATTCTGCTGGATTATGGCAAATCAGTTTCACGATTTGTTCCAGCGAAATCACGCCATGATGATAAAGATTCAGCATCATGTCGAGGCTGTTTTGTATTGACGGAAAGCCCGATTTCGAAGTGAAATAGTCGTCGGTAAATTTCTCATGCCACAGATGCGGCGCATGGTCGGTACCGATGGTGTCGATATGACCGTCGTTTATCGCATGACGCAACAAGTCGCGGTCGGAAGCCATTTTTATTGCTGGATTGCACTTGATGGCGAAGCTTTTTTCTTCGTAATCCTTATCGCAAAACGTCAAGTAATGCGGACAAGTTTCAGCCGTTATCTTCTTGTCTTTCAACGAAATGTCGTTTCTAAACAATGTCAGCTCCGACTTCGTCGAGATGTGCATCACATGCAGTCTGGCGCCGAACTTAGCAGCCATATCGACCGCCTTCGCTGTCGATTTGTAGCAAGCCTCGGTGGTGCGGATAAAAGGATGTATGCTCGCATCGGCTATGACCTCGCCTTTCGATGCCAAATCCTTGCAGCACACGGTGTTTTCGTGAATTATTTGCTCGTCCTCGCAATGTGCGGCTATCAAACATGGCGACTCGTTGAAAATGCGCACAAGCATGTCGTTGTCGTTCACCAGCATATTGCCAGTGCTCGAGCCCATAAACAACTTGACACCGCAAATCTTTTTCGGGTCGATTTTCTTTATCTCGTCGATATTTTCGTTTGTCGCTCCAATATAAAATGAGTAATTCGCCGCTGATTTCTGTGTCGCGATGTCGAATTTCTGCTGCAACAGATCCAATGTGGTGGTCTGCGGATTGGTGTTCGGCATGTCCATGAACGATGTCACGCCGCCTGCAACGGCAGCACGGCTCTCGGTGTAAATGTCAGCCTTCTGTGTCAATCCAGGCTCACGAAAATGCACGTGTTCATCAATTATACCAGGAATCAAATATTTCCCTTCGGCATCAATAATTGTTTCCGTGGAGACGTGATTAATCGCGTCTTTACCTGGCAAAATTTGTGTGATTTTGTCGTCTGAAATAACGACACTTGCCAACGTGGTCGTCCCTTCGTTGACAAGTGTCGCGTTTTTAATGATGTATCCCATTATTTTTGTCTTGGTTTAATTTTGCCCCACATTCCTCTCCATCTCAGGTTGATGACTCCAAAGATAGCCTCTCTGAAGATACCACCCGACATCTTCGAGGTTCCTTCGCGTCGGTCGGTGAAGATGATTGACACTTCTTCGATTTTAAATCCTAATTTCCAGGCAGTGTATTTCATCTCGATTTGGAAAGCGTATCCGATGAATTTGATTCTATCGAAGTCGATGGTTTCCAACACTTTACGAGTATAACACACAAAACCTGCGGTGGTGTCGCGCACCTTCATTCTCGTCACAAAACGGACGTATGCCGAGGCGTAGTACGACATCAAGACACGACCCATCGGCCAGTTGACAACGTTGACACCGCATTTGTAACGTGAGCCGATAGCCAAATCAGCTCCATTAGCACAAGCGTCGTGCAGGCGGATGAGATCGTCGGGATTATGCGAAAAGTCAGCATCCATCTCCGTAACATACTGATAATCACGTTCCAAAGCCCATTTAAAGCCGTGGATGTAAGCTGTACCGAGACCCAATTTGCCTTTTCTCTCTTCGATGAAAAGCCTGTCTGGAAATTCCTGCATGAGGCGTTTCACGATATCGGCGGTGCCGTCAGGACTGTTGTCCTCGACAACCAAAATATCGAATGCCATCGGGAGGTTGAAGACGTATCGGATTATTTTCTCGATATTCTCTTTCTCGTTATACGTCGGGATGATTACTAAATTCTCTGCCATATTTTAAATCTCCAAAAATTATTCGCAACGCGGACCGTCCATCGAAACTTCAGCCGGACCTACTCCACGCATCACCAACTGCCAAGTCTGGTTATTTTGAGTTTGATACACAGTAACAATTGCATTCAATCTGCCTTTACCCTGAGGTAATTGCTGGTTTGCAAAGGCCGCATAGGTACTCGTTCTAACGATGATTTCACCTATTTTATTGCAATTGTCATCATATTGATACAAAGTACGGTTGCAATAATTGCTTGTGCTGCCAACTTCTTTCTCAGCCCAAACCAGCGATGGGTCTGCAAATTGGACGTTTTCAAGAGTGATTAACTGGCAAAGATGCTGTTGGCTTTCAATATTTGCAATAGTAGTAACAACCGGGTCGATATACTTGCAGTTATCTAAAACTACAACTTTATTCGACTCAATGTTCTGAATCTGCGGAGTGCCTCTGTAAACGCCGAGAACAGCGCCTTTTAGACATACTCTCACCGAGTCGCCAATGCGAAGTCCCGTCACGCTCTTCATGTAAAGCTCAATGGCTTTACCTGTGGCTCTATCCTGCAAAAATGCTGCCTTGTAAAGGTTTCCCGAGGTCTCATCAGCGGTAATGATGCCAAACACAGAACAATCATGATTAAAGATGGTATCATTAGCATAGTCAGCAAGAGAACCTGCATTTATCCAAATTTTATAAAGAGAATCAATTGGTATTGTATCTCCAACTGGCGGCAGCTCAATGTTCGGAGCCGGATAATTGTTCTTTCTTGCGTTCTTGTCCATGCAGGAGCTTAAAACTCCTGCAATGAATAATACTAACAAGCTATATTTCAATAGTTTTTTCATGTTTCTTTAATTTATTGTATTTACTCAGCTGGTTCTTCAACAACAAAGTTCTTCACTTCCCATGTTGCGGAAGTGCTTGAAGTGCTGGTATATTTGAATGCGATAGTCACATACTGACCGACATAACTTGTCAAATCAGCATTTGATGTGACAAATGTCCAGTTGTTGCCTGCCGGCCACTGATCGAGACTGATCTCATTCCAGTTGGCTGTATTGACATCACCCGCATAGTCGGTTGAAATCATAATTGACAAAGCGCTCTCTGGTGAAGCATAGTTAACAGCCTGGCTGAAGCTCATCATTGGTGCTGTTGCACCTGTCAAATCAATTGTAGGTGAAACGAGCCAGCTTTCTGTCTCATAAGCCTGACCGCTAACAAAAGCGCTGGCCTTCATGCATGAATACTGTGATGCGTGTGCCCAAACGTATGTAATATCACCCGGCATGAGGACATCCTGAATTGTGAAGTCACCCTGACCGTTTGCAAATGTCTCTGAGAAGATTGTCGCACCTGGTGTTGGTGGAACATAGCCTTCCAAAACAAAGTCAGCTTCTGTACCGCCACTGTCGCGCAAACCAGCCTGACCGAAGTAGGTGCGTAATGTACCTAACACTGCCAAGGTCTTGCCTAAGTTGTCTGGATTATCATAAAGGTTAACCATCTGACGGAGAGGTTTGCCTGAAGGAAGGTTGACAATGATGCAGTTTGCGATCTCGTTGCAATCAGCCTCGTCTGCAATCACAACATTTGTAAATGAATCAAATGGGGCTGTCCAGTTCACATCGTCGTTGCTTGAAACAGAACTTAAACCGTTTTTCACTGCGCCAACGATATAACCGCGTGTCCAAACATTTTGAGCATTGCCTTGCAGACCGATACCTGAAGTTACATTGTATGGATCGTCAGCTGTACCGCTACCTGAACCTGGTCCTGGTGTTGGAGGCGTTGGACCTGGAGTCACTGCACCTTCTTCAATGGTGATAGTCTTAACTTCGATTGTACCAGCTTTTGTTGTTGTTGAAACATACTTCAAAGCCAAGCTGACAGTCTTACCGACGAAATCGTCAAGGCTGATTTCTGCTGTCTTCCAATCTGACCAGTTGGTGCTTTCTGTCCATGTTGCAGGAATGTTAATCCATGTTGCTGTTTCAGGCAGATTACCGAATGAGTAATCCTCTGATGCCCACAATGTTATATCTTCATTAACATTTGAAAAATAACGGCAAATGTATTCCATCACAAATTTCGCATGCTCAACACCAGTAATTTTCACTGGTGAAGAAATGAGCCAGTCTTCATCTTCTTTGTTTTCACCACCGACATAACCTGTCATCTTAGCTGTCTGATAATCAATAACCCATGATTCATCGCCAAGGACGTCCTGTGTTGTGTAGGTTCCGAAATCGGTTGCAAACGACTGTGTGTATGGCATTGACTGAACTTCACCGCCATGAGGAGTAGGTGTTACAGGCGGAATAACCGGGTCTTTTTTCTTGCAAGATGTAAAAACCATCAAGGCTACACCTATAATTAATAATAAATAGCTCTTTTTCATGATAATTAGATTTTATTAGTTAATACTTTTGTTAATTTTCTTTAGAATCTTAATGTCAAACTTGTGAAGAAATTAGTTCCGTAGAGGTATGAATATTTCTCTGGGAATCTGTCGAGGTCGGTGTAATCGCTACGGAGCTGCTCATAACCGTAAAGAACGATGCTCTGGTCGTTGAGGATGTTGTTGACGCTCACGTTAAGCAGCAATTGATAACCATTGAAACTCCATGACTTGCCTGCATAAAGGTCGAGAGTGAAAGCATTATCAAGCTTCTTCTGTTCGAGGAGCTGTGCTCTGTCGGCCTCGGCTGTCTGTTCCATAGCCTCTGTTGTGTGGTTGGTCGGGTTAACGGCCAAGTAATACTCGCTGAAGAAGTTACCGTTAACGCTGATCCACCAGTATTTTGGTGAGTTGTACTTCAAACCGACCGAACCGACGGTCTGCGGCATCTCGCCAACGTAGTAGTTTTCGAGATAAACTGTCTCACCTTCGTAAATCGGACTTGCGTTATTGTCTTCATAGACATACACTTTCGGGTTGTTTGAATAAACATGCTCGCCCCATGTGCCAGCCAGCTGCGCGCTGATGGTTGGAGTGATGTTGATGTCGGCACCAAGTTCGATACCCTGTGAATATTGGTTAATGTCGTTCATGATGTAGTTGACATACTTGCCAGAAGCCTCATAGTAGAACGAACGGTTCCATGTAAGGTCTTGGAACTGAGTGCGATATGCGCTCAAACGTGCTTTCATGAATGGTGAGCGGTATTCGTATCCGAGGTCGAATGAGAAAATCTTCTCGTTATCGACATCGTTCACAATGGTATTACGTACACGTGGTGCTACGAAAACGCTTCTGAATTCAGGAGCCTGGCTCTTCAGCATAACGTTTGCCACGATGTAGTTACGACCGTTGATAGCGTAGCTTCCGCCAATCTTTGAACTTCCGTTGATTTGGTTGATTTTCTTCGAATCGCCGTATGAAAGCTCGCCGAGGAAACGGCCGTTTTCGAAGTTACCTGTACGGTACATCTGTGTGTAAACAGCCTCAATACCTGCGTAAGTTGACCAGCGGTTCTTCACCCATGTCAACTCTGCAAAGCCCAAGATATTATTGACGTTGGCGATATAGTCATATCCAATCACGTCGCCAACTGTAGCCACATGGTTCTTGTTGCGGATGTTAACCTGCTGCTCGTCGGTAATCTCAAATGCTTCGCCGTCTGCGTATTTATCGATGTCGAGATAATAATCACCACCAAGAAGGTCGGCCACCAATTTATAATAATGTGTCTTTGAAATACCAGCCTTAATACCGCCATACAGGTGGAGGTTAGGATTGAATTCATACTTGAAACTACTTACGAGACCATATTGCTGTTTATCCTGACGACGTTGCTCGATGATATATTTCGAGAAAATGCCTTGGATTGTATTGCCAGCAGTGTTGTTAGCATTGTTGACAGTCTTCAGGTTAACCATGTTCCATGCATAGAGGTTGTCCCAGTTGATCTGGTGCATGTTGTCATCGTTAATCCAATTTCTCATATATTCATAATAGCCTTCAATTGTATTGGTAGAGTTAGGCTTACCAATTTGGCTATAATAATAGCTCGGCAGGTTTTTGTAGTAATCCGGACGTGGGTCAGGAGCCTCGCCCCATTCGAGAGATGTCGAGCCGCCTTTGCCGAACCAGAAATATGCAGTTGTGTTAATCTGCAACTTCTCGCTTGGAGTCCAGTAATGCTGCAGCTGGAACATAGGCTGGTGATACGAACTCACGCGAGCGTTACGAGCGAAACGGTTGCCGTTGGCATCAGTTTGATAACCCCAGTTCGGGTTATAATAGCTGTCGCCGAGCAAGTCGAATGTCTCCTGCACTGCAGGTGACGAGCCAGCACGCTCTGATGGTGAACCGAACACGAGGAATCCGAGTGAGTGTTTGCTGTTTAACTTCTTTTCAGCTGACAAGAAATAGCTTGTTCCGGCATACCAAGTACCCTCGCTCCAGCTCAATTCACTGTTCATCGGAGTGTAACGTCCTGATATTGAAAGTGCAAGTGCCCAGCCGTTCTTCATCATGCCAGTACCGTACGATGCCATCAGACGGTGAGCATACGAACGGTTTGACAACGAATAGCTGATTGAAGTCTGCTTGCGATAGTTACTTGCTCTTGTCGAGATCGCCGTCACACCAGCCGGACCGCCGAAGCTTTCATAAGTGACGCCGCTATTAACCATGATGACAGAGTTACGCATCACATCATTCAATCCGCCCCAGTTTGAGTAGTACGGGCGACCGCCATCAGGGTCGTTCATCATCACACCGTTAATCATCACATCGGTGTATTTGGAGTCGTATGCACGAATACGGAATCTCCTCGAACTCAAGTTGTACGCCGCAATGTTGCTGAACGCATCACGAGACGACTGAAGGAAGCTCGAAATGTCGGTCGAGCTGTTCGTCTCGTCATACTCAGTGTCAATCATGACGATTGTCGGCAGTGTCGTGTTTGCACTGACGGTGTCAGTCACGACTTCCTGTGCAATCAGGTTAATGCTGAATGCGACAGATAGAATTAACAGTAGATACTTTTTCATTTAACAAAATTTAACCGCACAAATTTACGAATTATTTTCCACACTTTTTAAAAAAGGTGAAAATTTATTTTTTGAAATTTTTCTTGTGAATTGAGAATTTTTATCTAAATTTGTACCCAAATAAATCTATGTATGTTGAAAAAATCATTCTTTTTAGCTGTTGTGATGCTTTTCGCCATCACCGCAATCAATGCTCAGCAACAATTCAAAATGAGTATCGTCGGTTTCTATAACCTTGAAAATCTTTACGATACAATTAACGACCCGAATAAAAACGACGAGGAATTTTTACCTCAGGGCAAGAATGCCTGGAATACCGAGAAATATATCACCAAGCTTCATAACATGGCTTATTCCATCTCAACCATCGGTGCCGACAAGAGCGACAAATACTACTCACCTGACGGCGTGATGGTGCTTGGCGTGTCGGAAATTGAGAATCGCCATGTGCTTGAAGACCTTGTGAAACAGCCTGAGATTGCCGACCGCAACTATCAAATCGTGCATTACGACTCCCCTGACCGCCGTGGTGTCGACGTGGCATTGCTCTACAACCCGAAATATTTCAGAGTGACAAATCATAAATCATACCGTTTGGTTGTTCCGAACCAGCCGAACTTCATCTCCCGCGATCAGCTTGTTGTGACAGGCATTCTCGACGATGAGGAGATGAGTTTCATCGTGATGCACTGGCCATCACGTTACGGCGGCGAGAAACGCTCACTCCCTGGACGTATGGCTGCGGCTAACCTCTGCCGTCATATCGCCGACTCTATCTTGGCCGAAAAACCAGGTGCGAAAATCGTGATGATGGGCGACTACAACGACTATCCGACCAACAAGAGTATCATCGAGGGACTTCGCGCAAAAGGCCGTGTCGAGGACATGCAAGGCGACGACTTCTTCAACCCTATGTGGAAGATGCATAAAAACGGCGAGGGCACTAACTACTACCGCGACGTGAAAGGCGTGCTCGACCAATGCATCATCACTCCGGCATTGCTGAAAGACGAAAAAGATCCATTTGCGACATATCAGCTGTTCAAACCGATGGTGCACTCAAAAGAATTCTTGAAACAGCACGATGGCCGCTACAACGGATATCCGTGGCGTTCATTTGCCGGCGGAGTGTGGCTGGGAGGTTATTCCGACCATTTTCCGGTTTATTTGATTTTGCTGAAGAAAATATAATTATTCCTTCACATAAATTCGTTTAACACGCTGAGAGATTCGCGTCATGATTTCGTAAGGAATCGTGTCGCAGGCTTCCGCTATGATTTCAATCGGATGGTTGTCGTCGAAGAGCACTGCGGTGTCATCTTCCTGACAATCAATGCCGGTGACGTCGATCATGGTGAGGTCCATGCAGATGTTTCCGATGATTGGCGCAGGCTTTCCGTTGACCCAGAAACAAGCCTTGCCGTTGCCCAATTGTCGGCGTAATCCATCAGCGTAACCGATAGGGATCACTGCTATTCTTGAAGGTTTCGTTATCTTTCCATGGCGACCGTAACCAATGGTCTCGCCAGGACCGTATTCCTTAATTTGTTTGATGGTCGTCTTCAGCGACATCACATTGTGCAGCTTGCCACGGTCTTCGTCGCAAATCGCAACGCCGTAAACGCCGATGCCAAGACGTACCATATCATATTGATAATCAGTGAATCGCGAGATGCCGGCTGTGTTCAAAAGATGACGCATGATCTTGTATGGGAACGCTGCCACAATCTTCGAGCTCATCAACTCGAACTGTGAAATCTGATGCATCACAAAATCGTCTTCCTCAGGCATGTCGCTCGTCGCAAAATGCGAGAAAACACTCTTGATTCGGAGTTTCGGATTTGATTTGATACGCTCAATCAGAGCATCGATGTCCTCTGGCAAGAAACCGAGACGATGCATACCGGTATCCACTTTGATATGGATTCCGACAGGTTCCTTCAGTTCCGTATCCAATTGATTTATAGCGTCTTCCAGCTGCGAGAGGCAACGGAAACTGTAAATATCAGGCTCAAGTCCATGTTTGATGATGATGTCGAAGGTATTTGTCTCCGGTGTCATCACCATGATTGGCAGTTTTATGCCACGATTTCGCAAATCGACGCCCTCATCGGCATACGCAACAGTAAGATAATCAACATGATGGAATGCCAGAGTGCTTGAAACCTCGTAGTTACCGCTGCCGTATGCGAAAGCTTTCACCATCACCATCATCTTGGTGTCTTTTTTCAGCTTTCCGCGATAATAGTTGAGGTTTTTGACCAGGTTGTCGAGGTTGATTTCGAGAACAGTCTCATGTGATTTCTGCTGCAAAACCTTCATGATACGCTCAAACTCGAAGCTACGGGCACCTTTCAACAGAACTATCTGATTCTCAAACATTTTCATCGGGTGGTTTGCAAGAAAATCAGAAGTGGTTTTGTAAAAATATGATTTTATTGTTCCCGTAGGGATAAGGCATGCCTTATCCCTACGGGTTGACATATATTTCGATATTGCTGGACCGATGCCAATGAAGGTATCAACACCTTTATTTTCAATGAGTTGAGCAATATTTTTGTAGAGATCTTCTTCTTTCAGTTCGCTTTGGAGGATATCGGAAAGAATCAGCACCTTGTTGTCGTGATGTTGCGCATTCATAAAATCGAGGGCGATGGCGAGAGCGTTTCTATCGTTATTGTATGAATCGTTGATAATCACGCAATTACGCACGCCAGCCTTGAGTTCCATTCGCATCTCAACCGATTCGAGATGTGCCATACGCTCCGCAATGACGTCGTTCGGAACACCCAGCAACAGCGCCACGCACCAGCAATTGATGGCATTTTCAATTGAGGCGTTGTCGATGAAATGGATGGTGATGGCAATTGTTTTGCCTTTGAAAACCGCAGATATCTTTGAGTTCTCAGAGGTCTCAATAGAGGAAACAAATAAATCAGCATTCTTATCAATCTTACTCCATGCAAATCCATTTATTTTATGTTCCTCGACAATTCTTGCAATATCAGAATTATCCTTGCAATAAACCAATGTAAGGTCGTGGCGCGCCGCGTCCCTACAATCGAACAATTTAATCTTCTCCTCTATTTTCTGCTGAATATTCTCAAAATTCTTACCATGAGCAGGTCCGATATTGGTAAAAACGCCTATCGTCGGCTTGATGATTTTACGTAATTTTTCCATCTCGCCCGGACGGGAAATTCCTGCCTCAAACAACGCCACATCGTTGGTGGAATTCATCTGCCAAACCGATAATGGAACACCAATTTGCGAGTTGTAACTTTTCGGGCTGCGGCACACCGACATCGAAGGCGACAAAATCTGATAAAGCCATTCCTTGACAATGGTTTTACCGTTGCTTCCAGTGATTCCGACGACTGGAATGTTGAATTGTGCGCGATGATGGGCAGCCAATTTTTGCAAAGCGGAAAGGGTGTCGTCGACAACGATAAACGTCGCATCTACGTAATTTTCAATGTTTTTTTGCGAAATTACAAAGGCTCGAACGCCCTTTTCGTACAATTCGGCGATATATTTGTGACCGTCGTTGCGTCCACTGTTAAGCGCGAAAAACAATGTATTATCAGCGTCAATCAGCAGCCGGCTGTCGAACAAAATGTCTTTAATTATAATTGTATCAAATTGATTACCAATTACTTGACCTCCAACAACAGAGGCTATTTGTCTTATTGTATACCCTTCGTTTTGCATATCGCAAATTTACGAAATTTTCACATAAATAATTGATTTTTAAAAATTTATTGAAAAATATTTGGATTTTTGAAAAATAATTTCTAATTTTGACGCTTTAAAAACGAGCCCCCACTATGACCCCACAATTTAAGACATCGAATCTTCCGAAGATTGGTATCACACAAGGTGACATTAACGGCATTGGTTATGAAGTGATTCTCAAAGTTTTAGCTGATTCACGCGTACTTGATTCGTTCATCCCGATAGTTTACGGACAGTCGAAAGTTTTTTCGTATTACAAGAAAAATTTCGGCATGGAAGAAATGTCTTACACTGTGATTCGTGATGCGTCGCAGGCACAGCCAAAGCGCATCAACATCATCAACCACACGGACGAGGAGCTGAAGGTGGAACCGGGATTTTCGACGCCTACAGCAGGAAAAGCGACGTTTGCGGCATTGAAACTGGCCACCAACGACCTGCGAAACGGACTCATCGATGCCATGGTGACGGCACCGATTAACAAGAGCAACATACAATCAGAACAATATAAATTCAACGGACAGACCGATTATATCAAGTCGTTTTTCCCTGAAAGTGAATACATTACGCTTTTAGTTTGGGACAAACTGCGTATCGGTTTCGTAACAAACCACATTCCGTTGAAAGAAGTGCCGAGTGCCATCAACAAAGAATTGATTATCAAGAAGTTAAAACTAATGCACAACTCTTTGATAAAAGACTTCAACATTGTGGCGCCAAAGATTGCTGTTTTGGGTCTCAACCCACATGCAGGCGACAACAGCATCATGGGAACCGAAGAAAAAGAAATCATCCAGCCAGCAATGGAAGTCGCTAAGGATCAAGGTATTATGGCATTCGGACCATTCCCTGCCGACGGATTCTTCGGCTCTGACGCATGGCGTAAATATGACGGCATTTTGAGCATGTACCACGACCAGGGACTTACGCCGTTCCGCGTCCTCGCCGTCGATGGTGGCGTCAGCTTCACCGCAGGATTGCCAGTAGTGCGCACATCCACAACTCATGGCACAGGATACGATATCGCAAATAAAAATATCGCGGACCCCGAAGCAATGAGGCACGCGATATATCTTGCGATTGATATTTTAAATAATCGTCATTGACGTTCGTACGTCTGCACTTCGTCGTAAACGTATTCCAATTTGATTCCTGCTTGACGGAACATCTCTTCTGATTCGGCTCCGTCGTGATATTTGCGCTGGCATACAACCCGCACGATTCCGCAGTTGATGATCAGCATGGCGCATGTGCGGCAAGGTGTCATCCTGCAATATAAGGTACTGCCTTCCAATGCAATGCCGCGTCTTGCAGCCTGTGCTATGGCATTTTGCTCGGCATGCACGGTTCTCACACAATGCTCGGTGATACGGCCATCAGCGTGAATCATCTTACGGAACAAGTGCCCGACTTCGTCGCAATGCGGGAGTCCGCGTGGCGATCCCACGTAGCCTGTCACCAAAATCTGACGATCTTTGACGATGACACAGCCACTGCGGCCACGATCACAGGTGGCACGCTCAGCAACAGTGTCGGCCAGATTCATGAAATATTCATCCCACGAAGGACGTTTATATTTCTGATTCTCAATATCTTGCAATACTTCCTCAACCCTCTTGTCGAGTTCTTCGATAGTGCCGTTATTCTGGAACACATAGTCAGCCTGATGAATGCATTCACCGAGGTTCTGTTTGTTAGGATCGGCATTGCTCATCTCACGCTCCTCGTTGGCCACGAAAGTCTCGTAACTCACTGAGTCTGTTTCAGATTTACGCTCAGTGATACGTTCGTAACGCACCTTTCTATCAGCATCGACAGCGAAAAGATGGAAGTTGCCTTTGGCACGCAGAGCCTGAATCTCACCAGGGGTGCGGATGCTCTCGATTACAGCGTCCTTGCCGTTGTTGTAGGCGCGGTCGTAAAGTTGCTCAGCAATGTAACTTGGTGAGTTGTTGGCACGCAAATCGTTAGCTACCGATGTCAAAGTGTCGCGATTCACTTCGAGACCACGACGTTTCACCTCTTCAGATAAAAACGCGCGCACCGAGTAGTGAATGTAGCCTTTTTTCTCTACGAGATATTCAACTATTGTGCCTTTTCCAGCACCGAGAGTTCCAGTAATTCCTATTATATTCATGGTTTTTAATTATTTTTTTCGTTTTTAATATCGTGAATCCATTTCTCGATTTTGACCGGATTATATTCGCTCATTTTTGCAAATAATTCCTTCGGATCGTCGGACACGATGATATTTTTATTGTGATCTCCACGGATGAAACCGTCACGCACTCCCCTATCAATCCACTTCACCAAATCGTCATAATAGCCGAGAGTGTTATACAGCGCGATTGGTTTTTCCATCAGCCTAAGTTGATCAGCGACAACGACTTCCGAGAACTCGTCAAGGGTGCCGAAGCCACCAGGCATCGCAATGAAAGCGTCCGATTCGCGCATCAGGATATCCTTGCGCTCAGCCATGGTCTTGGTCGGAATCATTTTGGTGATTGTAGGATGACCGATTTCGTGAGCTAGCAGGAAATCAGGCATCACGCCAACAACCTCACAGTCATGTTCGAGCATTTTGTTAGCGATGACGTTCATGAGTCCGACACTGCCGCCGCCGTAATATAAGGTGCAGCCGTTGTCAGCGAGGACCTCACCGAGCCGTGCCGCAGCTTCCTCGTAGCGGTTGTCGAAGCCCATGCTACTTCCGCAGAAAACACAAATGTTTTTCATTATCAAATTTTTGCAAAAATACGAATTTTTTTAGACTTTAGACCTTAGACTTTAGACTTTAGTCAAAAAAAATTACTAAAGACTAAAGACTAGCAACTAAAGACTCGAAAATATTTATTCCTGTTTCAATAATCTCATCCTCGAAAATATATTTCGGATTATGAAGCGGCAAATGCTCCTCTCCGCATCCTAATCCGAACAGGCAAATCGGGCACACATCAGCGAAACGACCAAAGTCCTCCGACCAACGGAAAGGCTCATCAAGATATTGATAATCAAGATCTAACGATTTTGCAGCATCTTCTACTGCGAGCACCGCTTCGTCGTTGTTCATTGTAGCCGAAAACGCTTCGTGGATGCTGCTTCCGAACTGGAAATCCTGCTTCTCGGCGACCATTGCACAAAGCTGCACCACGTCGGCTGTGAGATGCTGCAGTTTCTCGTTGTCGTACGAGCGCAGAGTGAGCCAAATCTCAGCATGAGCTGGCGCAACGCCGAAAGTCTCCTCGCCCAAAACGGCATGCGTCATCGTCATCATGGTTAGCGGTTTTTCATCGCGAAGCATCTCCGCTTTCTTGCCGAAAATGTCAATCATCGCTGATAAAACGTGTTGCGGACTGTGACCTGTCTCAGGCTGTGAAGCGTGTGCCGTCACACCGTCGAAGATAAGTTTCAAGCCCAGTGAGCCAGCAGCAAAACAGCCTTTTCGCAACAAAATCTTGTTTTTCGCATATCCCGGGATATTGTGCAAAGCAAACGCCATATCAGGTTTTATCTGCTCAAACTGAGGGTCGGCAATGACGGCTTTTGCACCTTGTCCGGTCTCCTCTGCCGGCTGGAAAAGCAGCACAATCTCACCGTTTTCAGGACTTTTTTCGCTTAATCTCTGAGCCAAACCAGCCAAAATCGAAGCATGTCCGTCGTGACCGCAACGATGTGAGCAGTGACGATTCCCCTCAGGGATATTCAGTGCATCGATATCGCCTCTAACCAAAATGCGTTTTCCGGGCTTCTTTCCCTTGAAAACAACAGCATTTCCGTTGCCTCCGATGTTTTTTATATGCACATCCGGATTCAGTTTTTCAAGAAACTCATTTAAAATGGCATTCGTCTTCACCTCCTTGCCCGAAAGCTCGGCGTTTTCATGCAACAACTGCCTTAATTCTTTGATGTTTTGCATTTTTCAAAAATTTATTCCGCAAAATTAAGAAAAATTTTGTATCTTTGCGAGTTTAATAGATAATAAAATGAACGTGCTATATCCATTAAAGTTTCAGCCCATATATTTGGAGAAGATTTGGGGCGGACAGAACGTTAAGACATTGCTGCACAAGGACTTCGGCAAGATGATGAACTGCGGCGAGATGTGGCTGCTGTCGGGCGTCGAAGGTCAGAACAGCGTGGTGGCTAACGGCAATTTCGAGGGCGACGAGCTCAACGATTTGGTCGAAACATTTATGGGCGACCTCGTGGGCGACAGCGTTTTCGACAAATATGGCGAGACTTTTCCGCTTTTGATAAAGATTATCGACCCGCTGACATGGCTGTCGGTGCAGGTGCATCCCGACGATGAGATTGCACAGAAGATAGGGCTCGAAAACGGCAAAACCGAGATGTGGTATGTGATGCACGCCGAAAAAGACGCCGAACTCGTTTCAGGTTTCAACCGTGAGGTGACAAAAGCCGAGGTGGAGAAGCTGATTTACGAGAAGAAGATTTCGGAAGTCCTTAATTATGAGAAAGTTAACGACGGCGACGTGTTTTTCATCCCAGCAAGGAGAATTCATGCCTTGGGTCCGGGCTGCATGGTGGCGGAGATTCAGCAGACGAGCGATACCACCTATCGTGTTTACGACTGGGACCGCCTCGATCAGCACGGAATGTACCGCGAACTGCATATTCCGCAGTCGCTGTTCACGTTGAATTACAAGCACGAGGACAACTACCGCACCGAATACGAACGCGACAAGAAAGACGCTACAGTAAAAATGGTGGAATGCCCATTCTTTACTACCAATTTCATCAATCTTAGTGGGGCAAAAGGCATGCCTTTTGCCTACGGGTTATTAAAAGATTATTCGGAATTGGATTCGTTCGTGATTTTGATGAGTGTAGGCGGCAGCTTCAGTCTAAAATACGACGGAGGCGAGGAAATCGTCAACATCGGCGAGTGCATCTTGATACCAAACGTCATTAACAAAGTGGAAATCAAAGCATTAGAAGATTGCAAAATATTAGAAACGTATATTGTTTAACATTTAAAATTTATATCATGAAAAAATTATTGGCAACTTTACTTTTCGGCTTAATGTTTTTCGGGCTGGCAGCTCAGAACTCAGATTTGCCGAATATCACATTGAAAAACCTTGACGGCGAATCAGTTAACATCGCCGAGATAAACAACGACGGCAAACCGTTCGTGATGACCTTCTGGGCCACATGGTGCGGTCCGTGCGTGAAGGAACACAACGCTCTCACTGAGGTTTACGACGACTGGGTAGAAGAAACCGGCGTGAAGATTTTCTCAGTTTCAATAGACGACGCACGTTCGACAGCAAAAATCAAGCCTTTCGTCGACGGCAAGGGCTGGCCTTTCGAGATTTTGCTCGACGTGAACAAGGATTTGGCACGCGCAATGAACGTCAGCAACCCGCCTCACACCTTCCTTTTCAACGGTGAAGGCAAGATCGTTTGGCAGCACACCGGATATTTGGATGGAGGTGAAGAGGATTTGTATGAAGAAATCCTTAAGATTTCTAAATAGTTTAGAGTTGAGAGTGTAAAGTTTAGAGTAGTTTTAAAGTTGAAAGTTTTAAGAATGAAAAGATTAACATTTTTAATTGCCTTAGTGCTCGGAACCACTGCGATGCTCGGTCAAGGTATCTTCGAGAAATCTAAGGTGACTGGCAGTTTCCAGATTGACGGAAACTACTACTGGGAAGACGAGGGCATAGGCATCACCGAAGAAGACATCAACGGCAACAAATTCGGAGGATACGGATTCGGAAAAGTTCAGTACCAACTGGGAAATTTCACCGCAGGAATCCGTTTTGAGTCATATCAGATCTTTAAAATGACAGGTATGCCGACGGAATTAAACGGCACGGGATTGGCTAATTATTTCGCCACTTACGACAACGGAACGATAGGCGTGACCGTCGGTGACATCTACGATCAATTCGGTAACGGCTTGATTTTCAGGACTTACGAAGAATGGACACTCGGATTCGACAACTCGTTGCGAGGCATCCGCGCGGTTTTTCGTCCGACTGAAGGCGTCACAATCAAAGGACTTTACGGAAAGCAGCGTCTTTACTGGGAATCGTACGAAGACCACGGTTTGGTGCGCGGTATCGATGGCGAATGGGACATCAACCAAAGCATTAAAGCATGGAATAGCGCAAAACTCAAAGCCACGTTAGGCGCAAGTTTTGTAAGCAAATATGAAGCTGACAAAGAGTATAATTACGGTGATAACATTTACAAATTACCTCAAAATGTCGGCGCTTATGCAGGAAGAATGAACCTCGGCTACGGACGTTTCGGTTTCTCGGCGGAATATGCAAGAAAAATCAACGACCCATCGGCGTTTAACAACTGGATTTACCGTGATGGTCAGGAATTGCTGGCATCTTTGTCATATTCGCAGAAAGGACTAGGCATCGTGTTGCAGGCAAAACGAGTCGACAACATGAGTTTCAAGTCGAAACGCACAGAAGAAGAGAACAAACTTGACATCGGATTCATTCCGCCGCTCAACTACACACATTCGCACAGTCTGCCTTCCATGTTCTCATACGCCACACAACCAAATGGCGAGATGGGAATACAGTTCCAGGTGAACTACACCATCCCGAAGAAGACCGTTCTCGGTGGAAAATACGGCACCAAGCTCGCATTCAACTACAGTCAGGTGAACGACATCAAACGCGATTCAATCATGGTGAACGGTGTCAACACAATGAATATGATGGGCACCAAAGGTTACGATTCGCCATTCTTCGCAATCGGCGACAAGATGTTCTACCGTGACTTCAACTTCGAAATAGAGAAGAAAATCAGCAAAGACTGGAATCTTACCTTGATGTATATCAATCTGTATTACGATATGGAGACCATCGAGGGACACCCTGGAGCTGAGCCGGTAAAAGCACATTTCGCATTCGGCGAGGTGATTTACAAAATCAACAAAAGACATAGTCTTCGTCTCGAGATGCAGCACATGTGGGACAACGTGAGCAAAGATCAGGAAATCGACCCACTGCAAGAGGAGAACTACGTGAAACGCGGCAACTGGTTCGCATTCCTTTTGGAATACACCATCGCCCCGAAGTGGTTTGTCTCGGTGGCTGACAAATACAACTACGGCAACCCGATAACCGACAACCGCGACCATTATTTCACCGGATCGTTCGGCTATATCAAGGATCAGACCCGCATCGCCATCAGCGGCGGTCGTCAGAGCCAAGGCCTGGTGTGTGTAGGCGGCGTGTGCCGTGAAGTACCAGCATCAAGTGGAGTTTCATTAACAATAACAACATCGTTTTAAAGACATTAGACTTTAGACCTTAGACTTTAGATAAATGAAAAGAACAACAATAATACTTACAATGACGGCAATCATTTTAGGGATGATGTCGTGCGATAAACTGGAAGAGCCTTATTTCACAGAACCTGTTGTGCAGAAAAGTGATACGATAGCTTTGGAGGCAGCCGACACTTTGAATTTCGACGGCAAAGTCGTGGTTCTTCTCGAAGACTACACTGGCGTGAAATGCGTCAACTGTCCTGCTGCAGCTGAGATTGCATCGAATCTGCAGGCACAGTATGGCGAGCATCTCATTGTTTTGGGCGTTCACCCGAAATCAGCTTTGCAGAGTCCAGCCGGCGGCTTCCCTGATTTCAGAACCGACGATGGTAATGAATGGAACAACTATTTCAACATCTCGGCATATCCGACAGGCACTGTGAATCGTCAGGCAGCCATTGGTTCGGCATCTTGGGCAACAGAAGTCAGCAACGCCATCGATGGTGACGCTCCTGTCAGACTCATCGTCAAATCAGAATACGATGATGCAACGAGAGAGCTGAAGCTCAGCATCCACTCGAAGTTCCTGCAAGATATTGCAAGCGACGACGTGCGTCTCACCATCTGCATGATGGAAAACAACATCATCGGAAAACAGGTTACATCTGACGGTGTTGTCGACGACTACGTTCACCGTCATGTGTTCAGAGGCACTGCTGATGGCTTGACATGGGGAAGAGTTTTGAGCAGTGCTGAAAGCATTTCCGCAGGAAGCAACTTCATCACGAACATGAAGTTCACGGTGAATGAGGATTACAATGCAGAGGAGTTTTATATCGTGGCTTTGATTACCGACCACAACACCAGACAGGTTTGGATGGCGGCTGAGAAGAAGATAAAATAAAAAAGGAGGCCTTTTGACCTCCTTTAGTAGCGGGGGGCGGATTTGAACCACCGACCTTTGGGTTATGAGCCCAACGAGCTACCGGACTGCTCCACCCCGCATCGTGATTTGAGGGTGCAAAATTACAACATTTTCGCTCTCGTGTCAAGATTTTTTTGAAAAAATTTTGAAATATTTATAAAATATGGATCATAGAGCAGGTTACGTCAACATCATTGGCAAGCCAAACGTAGGAAAATCAACGCTTATGAACGATTTGGTGGGCGAGAAAATAAGCATCATCACGTCGAAAGCGCAGACCACAAGACACCGCATTTTGGGCATTGTGAACGGCGATGACTTCCAAATCGTGTTCTCCGACACGCCCGGAATCATCAAAAATCCGGCCTACAAGATGCACGAAATCATGAATCAGTACATCAACGTGGCGTTTATCGACGCCGACTTGATACTGTATGTGGTCGACATCACCGACAAGAAAATCGACGAAGATACGGTCGAACGCATCAAGAAAATGGAGGTTCCGGTATTCGTTTTGTTGAATAAAATTGACCTCTCGACACAGGAAGAAGTGGAGAAAGCCGTTGAATACTGGCGCAACGCACTTCCAGCAGCCACAGTATTCCCGATTTCAGCCATGCATCAGGCAAACATTCAGTTTGTGTTTGAGAGCATCATCGAGAAACTGCCGGTTTGTCCGCCTTACTTCCCGAAAGACGAGCTCACCGACCGCTCGATGCGTTTCTTCGTGACGGAGATCATCCGTGAGAAGATTTTGCTGAATTATCAGCAGGAAATCCCATATTCCGTTGAGGTTGTGGTGGATGCATACGAAGAGAGCGCGAAGCTCATCAACATCAAGGCGACGATTTTCGCTTCACGCGAGTCGCAGAAAGCTATATTAATAGGTAAGGGCGGCACAGCAATCAAGAAAGTGGGAATACAGTCGCGAGCCGATATCGAAGAATTCACCGGAAAGAAGATTTTCTTGGATTTGAGAGTGAAAGTCGATAAAGATTGGCGTGATAACGAAGAAGAATTAAAACATTTTGGATATGAGGCATAGGACAAGGCATGCCTTATGCCAACAGAATGAAAAAAATATTGAATTATGTCAAATATAGTTGCAATTGTTGGCCGTCCGAACGTCGGAAAGTCGACATTATTCAACCGTTTGGTGCAGAAACGTCAGGCGATTGTTGAGGAAAGCAGCGGCGTGACCCGCGACCGTCATTATGGACACAGCGACTGGAACGGAAAGTCGTTCACCGTTATCGACACAGGCGGTTATGTGGTCGGATCAGATGATATCTTTGAAGAAGAAATCAGAAAACAAGTCGATTTGGCCATCGATGAGGCCGATGTCATCATCTTTGTGGTTGACGGACAAGCCGGAGTGCATGTCTTGGACGAAGACGTGGCTTTGATTCTGCGTAAATGCAAGAAAAAAGTGCTTCTCGGCGTGAACAAGACCGATATTCCGAGCAAATTCGGCGAGGCTGCAGAGTTTTATGCACTCGGACTTGGTGAGATTTATCCGTTCTCAGCAATGACAGGAACAGGCACAGGCGAGCTTTTGGACGAGGTGGTGAAATATTTGCCGAGCGACACAACAGAAGACTATTCCGAATTGCCGAGATTCGCCGTTGTGGGTCGTCCGAACGTCGGAAAATCGTCAATGATCAACGCGTTTTTGGGTCAGGAGAGAAACATCGTGACAGATATCGCTGGCACAACGCGAGACAGCAACAACACGCATTTCAACGCTTTCGGCATGGACTTCATGCTCGTCGACACCGCAGGATTGCGCAAGAAGAGCAAGGTCTACGAAAACATCGAGTTCTATTCGGTAATGCGTTCAATCAGAGCCATCGAGGAATGCGACGTTGCAATATTGATAATCGACGCGACAGAAGGTTTCGACTCGCAAGACATGAATATCTTGAGGCTCATCGAGAGAAACAAGAAAGGCTTGGTTTTGGTTGTGAATAAATGGGATTTGGTGGAGAAAGACAGCAATACCCACCTCGCGTTTGAGAATATGATTCGCGAGAAGACAGCTCCTTTTGTCGATTATCCGATTATCTTCACCTCGGCTATCAATCGTCAGAGAACATTCAAGGTGCTGGAGATGGCACACAAGGTTTATGAAAACCGTGAGAGAAAGGTCTCGGTTCGTGAGCTGAACGACACCATGCTGGAGATCATCAACAGTCAGCCGCCGCAAATCGCATCACGTGGCAGATACTTGAAAATCAAATATATAACACAGCTCAAGAGCCCTACCCCACAATTCATATTCTTCTGCAACCTTCCGAAGGACGTGAAGGACAACTACGTGAGGTTCTTGGAGAACAAGATCAGGAGCATTTGGGACTTCCACGGAGTGCCTATTCAATTATTTTTCAGAGAGAAATAGTCTCACGCAGATCTCGCAGATAACGCAGAAACTATTCTTCCACAATAGAATAGTTCGCAAGCGAACAGAATCCGCAGAGATGACTTCCGCGAGATCAGCTCGCCTGCGAGCAATTAAAAATAGGTAGAAAAGAAAAAATCTGCGAAATCTGCGAAATCTGCGTGCAAAAAATATATGGATAACGAAGAATTAAGAATTGATAAATGGCTTTGGTGCGCGAGGCTTTTTAAGACCAGGACGTTGGCGGCGGATGCTTGTAAAGGAGGCAAGGTGAAGGTCAACGACGTATCGATGAAGCCTTCACACGACGTGAAAATCGGCGAGGTGATTGGCGTACAGCTCGGGCAGTTGCATAAAGTGGTGGAGGTTTTGAGCATCCCGAAGAGTCGTGTGTCGCCGAAAGATGTGCCGAATATCTATGTTGACCGCACTCCGACAGAGGAATACGAGCGCATCGAGTTCATGCACGCCTACAAGGCAGAATATCGTGACAGAGGCGCCGGACGTCCAACAAAGAAAGACCGAAGAATTCTCGACAAACTAAAAGGAGAAGATTGATGATATCCAACGTTCAAAATATAAATATTGCCGAATACGATTATCCGCTGCCGGATGAGAGGATTGCGAAATATCCGCTGGCAGAGAGAGATGCATCGAAATTATTGATTCTCAAGGACAATCAAATATCTGAAAATCATTTTCGCAATATAGGCGATTATTTGCCTGAGAAATCTGTTTTGGTTTTCAACGAGACCAAGGTCGTTCGCGCGAGATTGCAATTCGTGAAAGAATCGGGCGCGGCAATCGAGGTTTTTTGTCTCGAACCGATAACAGGCAACGGCGATTATCAACTGGCGTTTTCGGCAGGATCGCCAGTGGAGTGGCATTGTCTGGTGGGAAACTCACGTCGTTGGAAAGACGGACTCCTCACAATGCCATTGGATATCAAAGGTAAAGACGTGATTTTAAAAGCTGAACGCATTGAGAAAACCGACGCATATTCGGTGGTTCGTTTCTCATGGGAGCCAGCTGACATCAGTTTTGCGGAGGTGCTCGAAACGGCGGGGGAGATTCCGTTGCCACCGTATCTGCATCGCGAGGCGGAGCCGAGCGATAGAGACCGTTATCAAACGGTGTTTGCGAAATACGAAGGTTCGGTCGCGGCACCAACGGCGTCGTTACATCTTACCAAGCCATTGATTGCCAAGCTTAAAGAGCAGGGACACACCATCGAAGAGGTGACGCTGCACGTCGGCGCAGGCACGTTCCGGCCGGTGGCGACTGACACTATCGGCGAGCATGAGATGCACTCGGAATCCATCATTGTGAAGAAGCAATGTATTGAAAATCTGAGAGATAACATTGGCAGGACCATCATCCCTGTTGGCACTACCAGCATGCGCACCATAGAGTCGGTGTATTGGATTGGAGTTATGTTGCTCGAACAAGGTTTCGAAGAGCGCAATCTCCATGTAAATCAATGGTTTCCGTATCAAGACAGAGAAAAATTGCCTTCGGCAAAAGAAAGTCTCGAAGCGATATTAAAATATCTTGAGATGCATCATCTCGATGCTTTGCATGCTACCACCGCCTTGATGATAGCGCCCTCCTGCCCTATCATGATGACAAAGGCGCTCATCACCAACTTCCATCAGCCGAAGAGCACGCTTTTGCTGCTAGTTTCAGCGTTAATTGGTAAAAAATGGAAAGAGGCGTACAAGTTCGCTCTGGAGCATGATTTCAGATTTTTATCTTACGGGGATTCGTGTTTATTCATTCCGTAGGGGCAAATAATTATTTGCCCTTACAATCGTATTATTTTATGCGATTGTAAAGATAATCCGCATAATATCTCAGCACTATCTTATTTCCTTCAGGAACATCAATCTCGTCAAGGTGTTTCAACGAATTATTGTAATAATCTGTCATCACGTTGTTGACGATTTCGCGGACGTTGTATTTGGCAAAGATGTCCAAAACAGCTTGTTGCTTCTTCTCGTCGCGACCTTTTGGCATTGAGAAATAGTCTTCGAGACGTTTCTTATCTTCTGCGGAAGCGAGTTCGAGAGCCTTCAGATAGAGATAGGTTTTTTTGTTGTCAGCGATGTCGCCACCAGGCATCTTGCCGAAAACCTTCACGTCGCCGTAGCAGTCGAATAAATCGTCCTGAAGTTGGAAAGCGATGCCAAGGTCGATACCGAAATCGTAGACAGCCTGCATGTTTTTCTCGTCAGCACCAGCGACGATAGCACCGATTTTCAGGACAGAGCCGAGCAAAACAGCAGTCTTCAAACGAATCATCTCGATATATTCTTCAAGAGTAACATCATCGCGAGTCTCGAAATTCAGGTCGTATTGCTGTCCTTCGCAAACTTCCAAAGCGACTTTGCAAAGCTCAGCAAGGATCGTCTGCGAGTATATCTTATTGGTACTCAACGCATATTGAAACGCTTTGATAAGCATGGTGTCGCCCGAAAGCAAAGCGATATTTGAGTTCCATTTGTGATAAACGGTCTCCAATCCGCGACGCAGAGGCGCTTCATCCATGATATCGTCGTGAATTAAGGTGAAATTATGGAAAATCTCAGCAGCCACTGCAGGAGTGAGACATTCGTCGATGTCGCCGCCGAACATCTCGCAAGCAAGCAACGCCAAAGTCGGACGCATACGTTTGCCTTTCTGACTCATCGTATAGTCGATAGGAGCGTAAAGCTCGCTAGGAGTTCCCATAAAATCCTGATTCTCAATGAATTGAGTTATCTTTTCCTGAATTTTCTCAACAGATGTCATATCTTTTTTCTATTAAAGGTCAAAACCAAGGCTGGCAACACTAAAATATTGGTTATCAACGCAATAAGCAATGTAAACGGGACCAAGAATCCTACAATCTTCGTGCCGCCGAACGATGAGAAGGCGAAGATGAGGAAGCCGCAGATGAGAACGCTGGCCGAGTAAATCATGCTCGGTCCGGTCTCGAGAATCGCCGCCATCACCGATTTGCGGATGTCGTTGTTGTTGTAGCGCATCTGCAGGCGGTATCTCGCCAGATAATGAATTGTGTTGTCGACGCTGATTCCGAGTGCGATGCTGAACACCAAGATGGTCGACATCTTCAGCGGGATGCCGCAGAAGCCCATCACGCCAGCGGTGAATAAAAGTGGTATCAGATTGGGTATCAACGAGATAACGACCATTTTAAATTTATGAAAAGTGATTGCCATCAACAGCGCGATCACGATGAAAGCAAGGAACAACGAATGTGCCAGGTTGACGATGAGGTAGTTGGTGCCTTGCAGTGTCACCATGGCGCTGCCTGTCATCACCACATCGTATTTCTCTTTCGGGAAAATCCGGTCGATTTTCGGGCGCAGCGACTTGCTGATGGCATCGATTTCAGGTGTAGTCACATTGGCCATCTGAACTGAAATACGAGTGCTTTGCATCTGATTGTCAATGTATTGAGTCAAGATTTTCGGCAGCTCGCCGCCCTTGGTCTCTGGCATGTATTTCATGATGAAACCGAACTCGTTGTTGCTCGGAACCTTATACTGGCTACGGTCGCCGTTGAAGAATCCCTGGCGAGCAAATTTCACCACCTCGGCGATGCTCAGCGGCTCGCTGAATTCAGGATAAAGTGCCAGAGTGTCCTGTAATTGCTGAACTTTGCGAATAAACGAGGCATTCATCACGCCTTTAGGTTTGCGGGTGTCGATGGAAATCTCAAAAGGCATCACTCCGCCCACGTTTTCCTCGAAAAACATGATGTCTTTGTATAGTTTGTCGTTCTTGGCGATGTCATCAACCACTCGGCCGGATGTCGTCATCCTCATGGCGCCCACAAAACATAAGACCAACAGAACAGCCAAAACCGCATAAATCACGCGTTTCTTGCTTAAAACGAAGGCCGAAACCTTCTCCATGATATAGCTTATGCGCTTGCCGTTCATGTAGTTGACGCTCTTCCCTTCCGGGTTTTTCTGATAACTGAAAAATGTCGGGATAAGAACCATCGTCAGCACGTAAGTCAGCATGATACAGATACTTGCGAGGATTCCGAATGGCACCAGCAGAACGTTTCTCGTGATGATGAACGAGGCGAAACTGACCGCTGTGGTGGTGTTTGTCAGGAAATTAGCCGGTCCGATGCGCACAATCATGTTTTTCAGAGCCTGCATCTTATCGTGACAAGCGTCATATTCGCGATGGTATTTGTTCAGCATGAAAATGGAGTTTTCCACGCCGATGATAATCAACAACGGAGGAAGAACGCCGGTGAGAATAGTCACGTCGAAATCGAGCAGCACCATGATTCCGAACATGTAAATCACTGATACTAAGACGATTGCGACGACAGAGACGAGCGGTCGCCAGGAGCGGAAGAACAGGAAAAGAATAAATCCCGCCACAAAAATCGACAACACCGTGAACCCGACGATTTCCTTAACCATCTTCTGCGTGGTGATCTCACGGATGTAAGGCATTCCTGAGATTCGCATCTCGATGTTGTGAGCCTTGCCGAAATCATCCAAGAGAGACCTCAGCGATTTTACCAGCTCGACACGTTTCTTCGAGTTAACATATTCATCCTCAAGGGAAATGAGCATCATCGCCGAGTGTTTTTCGGAGTTGAAAAGCAGTCTGTCGTACATCGCGAGGCTCATGATCTCATCTCTGATAGCATCCACCTCAGCCTGCGTCTCAGGACGTGTTTTCACCACCTGCGTCAGCTCGAATTTCTTGACGCTATCGTTTTTTACAAGATTGTAAACCCTTGTAACTGAGAGACATTCGACAACACCTTCAATCTCACGAATCTTCGAATTGAGGTCGTAATAATCCTGAAAATGCTCGAGCGTGAAAAGGTCTTCATCATACATTCCAACGAAGATGCTGCGACCGTCTTGCCCATATTTTTCAAGGAATTGCCGATATTCAATCATCGTGGTATCAGAATCCGGAAGAGTGCTGGCTACGTTATGCCCCATCTTCACGTTAAACGCCTTCAATCCCAAGAATATCAACAAGATAGAGACGATTATAAGATTTAAAACACGACGTTTTAATATGTAATTGGCAATTTTATCCCACATAATTTGCAATCGATATAAATTGCAAAAATACGAAATTTTTAATTACGCCCACAATTGTTTTCCATAAGTTCTCTTATAAACCAAATAAGAGATTCCAAGATACGCAATTGTTTGAATCCACAGTGCGTTGAGCTCATGCTGAACATCTTCCAATGTAGCCCCCATCTCAGTGATTCTCACGAAGCCGTTGATTCCGAATGTCGAAGGGAACAGCCACGAGAAGCCTTTCCAGAAGATCGGGATATTGCTGGCAGGCCACGAGATGCCGCTCGCAAACAGCAACGGGATGGAGATGAACACGAACATTATGATAAACGACTCCCTGTCGTGTGCTATTGACGAAATCGAGATGCTGAAGAAGGTGCACGCCGCGATGTATGGCACCATAAACGCCAGCAAAGTCTGCCAACGCCAGATGTGTACAAGGTTGAACAGCACAGGCACGATGCATGCCAGATAAACCGCGATAATCACGTAAATTGTGAAGATGACCGTCGATTTTCCCATCAAAACCTCGACAGGGTTCTTCCCGATGATGTGCGGCTCGGCGATGCCCTTGCGCACCTTCTCACGTTCCTCGCCAGCCATCATGCCAACCCCCAAAACCATTGTCTGCTGAATGATCATCATCAAAACTGCAGGGATGATAAACGTGGCGAAACCGCTCTGTGTGTTGAACATCGGGACGTATTTGTACTCAATCGGGTACTGGAACACCGAAATCTGCTCCTCGGTCGCGCCAGGAATCATCTGCGCCTTAAGCTCCTTGTTCATGTCGAGGGAGACCTCGGTGCAACTGCTCAAAACGGCTTTGTAATAAAGCAGTCCGCTCATGTCGGAGTACAATTCCACCGTTGTCTGACGGTGTTCCGCCACATCTTTGGCGAAGTCTTTCGGTATGTAAATCAAGCAGTAAGCGTCGCGACGATGAATCATCTGCTGAGCCTCTTCCATATCCTGGCAATGCGAGATGATCTGCACATCGGCGGAAGCGTCGACACGACGTGTAAACTCACGGCTCAGCTGCGAATGGCTGTTGTCGACAACCACTGTCGGCACCTCGCGCACACTCTCGTGACTATACAAATATGCATAAAGAAGCGGGTAGAGCAGTGGCACGATGACAAAGAAGACTATCACGCCCTCGTCGAGCAACGCGCATTTCATCTCATACGCCCAGACTTCAATAGTATTTCTTAACCATTTCATAATCTTCAAATTAGTGAGTGTAATGATATTCAAGCAGGAATTTCTGCAAACGCCATATCACCAAAATCGGCAATGCCAAAAATCCTATCTGGATAGCTATATTGAGCCACGAATAATACAGTGGCAGTCCGTTCAACGCCTGATCCACATAAATCAGGAAGTAATGACGCAACGGGAACAGCCACGACAGGCCTTTCAGAGTGTCGGGAAACGCCATCATCGGGAACGAGAAGCCGGAGATTGGGAACGAGAGCACGCCCCATAACGTCGCCAGACTCAGAGCCCAACGCAACGACGGCACGAGACCGCAGAAGAAGACGCCGAGCGCCAGCGAGGCGTTGATGAGAAGAAACATGTTCAGTATCATCGGCCAGATTCCGCTGTTCAATGGGAACTTCCACACGCCATAAAGCAGGAACAGACAGAACAAGCCCATCAGCGACCATGTCACAATCTGCGGCAACAGCTTGCCAGCCAAGGCTTTAACGATGTCGTTGTCCGCCATCGCGAGCCATTCTTTGGAGGTCTCTTCCTTCAACTCGACGTAGATCGAGTAGATTGAAACCTGCATTATCAGCAGCATGATGATTCCCGGAAGCAATGTGTTGCACAGATAAACCGAGTAGTTCAGACTCGGGTTGTTGACGGCGTGCATCTCCATCTTGATAGGCTGCAGCACCGCCATGGCCTGGTCTTCGGTGTATCCTTTTGCATACAACGTAGCCCGTCCGACGGCTCCAGAGGCATACTCCGACATCATTTTCATGTCGCGGTATGCCAGTGAGCCTGGAATGAGGTACGAGGCGGCGGTGTAGAACGACACCGTCGGCTGCTTGCCTGAGATGGCGAGCTGCGTCGTGCCTTTCGGGATATAATAGAAAGCGTAAATCTTTCCTTGTTGCATGGCTTTTCGCGCCTCGGCGACATCGGCGTAATGCTCGATGATGTTCGTCTGCTGGAACGAGTCGAGGTTACGTATCACCTCACGCGTGGTGGCGGTGTTGTCCTCGTCGACGACGCCCGCAGGCAGCTCCGACGGAAGTCCCTCGCCCATCAGCGTGGTGAAGAAAAGGAATGCCATGATAGGCGCGAGCACCATACAAAACGTATAGATACCACGCTGGAGCATCCTCTTCTGCTCACGTTTCGCGATAGCCAAAACTTGTTTTAATGCTTTCATTTGTGCTCCTCACCTACTCTGTAAATCACAGTCATACCTGGTCTCAAGCCTTCCACTTTTGTGACAGGCACGGCACGCACTTCAAAAGTCTTGAGGTCGTATTGACCTGTCTGTTTCGTTGCTTTCCAAGCAGCATAGTCGCCACGGTCTTTCATGTAGTTGACTTCCATGATGACTGATGCACCGAGAGCAGGAAACTCAGCTGTGAAACGGCTTCCGAGAGGCAGTTTCTTGAGATGATCCTCACGAACGTTGAATGTCGCCCACATGTCGTCCATCATAGCGATGTTCATGATTGGAGCTCCAGTTCCGACAAGCTCGCCGATATGCGGGAAGATGTCTGTCACCTCGCCGTCAGCATAGGCAAGCAAAATGGTCTCGTGGATGTACGAATCGACTTCCTCGACGACGCCTTTAGCCTGTTCGACCTTGGCGGCTGCCATCTCCTTGTCTTCCTTCTGAGCGCCCTTCACAGCCATATTATACTGCGATTTCGCGGCTTTTTCGGTGGCGACAGCAGCGTCATATTGTGCCTTGGTCTCGTCGTATTTCTGCTCGCTCACGACACCTTCTTTATAAAGGTTCGATACTCTCTTAAATGATTTTTCCCAGATGTCGCGGTTGACGATGGCTTTCTGCCACAGCTCGTAAGCGCCCTGAATCTGCTCCTCACGAGCGCCAGCCTCTGCTTTGTCGTTCAAGGCAACAGCGGCGGTCTTCACTGCCTCGGCCTGAGCCTTCTTTGCCATCACCTCAGGTGCCTCGATGATTGCCAACGTGTCGCCAGCCTTCACCTTGTCGCCTTCCTTGACTCTGAATTCCATGATTCTGCCAGGAATCTTACTCGAGACTCGGTATTCCGAGACCTCCATCTGACCCTGCATAATCTCGTTTGTCTTACCGTAAGTGATTGAGCCGATGACACATACGGTTGCTATAACAATACCCAACACCGCCAATGCGATGAAAGTGTTTATTCTTTGTGTTCTTTCTGTTGCCATAATTCTTTATTTTAAATTTCCAACTGCTTTTTTAAGATATGTGTTAGCCATGATGACGTCGATTTTGGCGTCGATATATTCTGAATGTGCCTGCATCCAAGCTGTCTGCGCAGCCTCGAGTGTCGATGACGGAATCATGCCCTCGTTGAAACCAACCGTCGCCATGCGCAGGTTTTCCTCGGCATCCGACATCTTGTCGGTGGTCATCTGAAGTCGTGACTCAGCCTCTTTAATCTGTTTCTCATACTGATTCACCTGAAGCATCACGAGTTCCTTGGTGTCTTCGAGTTTCAGCTGAGTTATCATCGCCTCGGATTTCGCCTTGCGTATTTTGTTGTAGCCTTCGCCAAAATGGAACAGCGGCACCTTAGCGACCACACCGAAGTTGTAAAAACCTCTAAACTCGGTTTCAAATCCGTTGAATGCCGAAGGGTTTGTCACGACATAGTTACCGAAAACCGCCACTGTCGGAAGGAACTCCGAACGCGCGATGTTCACTTTCTTGTCGTAAATCTTCGTGGCAAGCTGGAGACTCTGCAACTCAGGACGATTATTCATAATGTCATCCTCGGTATACTCAGGATTGTAAGCCGGAACCGCCACATCTTCAAGATTCTCGTCTTCGAGAATGATATCGGTGTCGAGTGGAAGTCCGCAGCTCTGGCAGAGAAGCATTTTCGAAAGTGCCACGCCGTTCTGCACCCTGACCAATGTCAACTCGGCATCGTTGAGTTTCACTCTGATTGAAAGCTTGTCGGCATTGGTTGCCATGCCTTCGTTAACAAGTTTCTCAACGTTGTCGGACATGGTGCGGAGCAGCTCAACATAGTTCTCGGTGAGTTTCTGTTTGTTGGCCAACGACACGATCTGCCAGTAGGCTTTGTCGGTCGCTACGATTATTTCCTGCTGTTCGGTGGTGAGCTGCATCTGTGCGAGGTCCTGGGCATATTGTGCCATTTTGTTGTAAGCGCGTATCTTACCGCCAGCATAAACAGGTTCCATCACAGTTATCATTCCGGCGTAAACGTTACGTGTGTCGAGAGTGAAGTTCTTCGCAACCTCCTCGCCTATCGCGTCAAGCGTCTCGAAAGCCCCGATATGATGCAAATCCTGAATGAGTGCCTGCAACTCAGGGTTGTTCATGATTAGCTGATACATCAGCGGGTTCTGCATCAAGTTGCTGATAATCGGGTCGATGAAACCGTTCACGTCGCCTTGCAGCGTTGTGCCCACAGTGCTGATGGTGTTGAGCTTGTCGTCGCTCAGCAGCTGCAGCTGTTTCTCGTTGTGCATGTACGTTCCTTGAGCCGAAATCGTCGGGAAGTAGTTTGCCCTTGCGATTTTCTTGTCGTAATTCGCCATGTTGACCTTCTCCTGCGAAATCTTGAGATTGTTGTTGTTCTCAAGAGCCATGTCGCGGCATTGCTGCAACGTCACGACACGCTGCGCCCACACTGGAGAGGCCGCCAGCAGAATCAAGGCAAGAATCGCTAAAGTTCTTTTAATTGTTACACTTTTCATTGTTTTTATAATTTTATATCCCATTTCAATTTTCACTTTGCAAAATAACAACACTTTTTTCAAACCAAAGGTATCTAAAAGGGACTAAAAACTATCTAAAGGTCGAATTTTTGAAAAAATATTTACAACATATGAATAAAATAGTATAAATTTGTCGAAAATTATTTCCAAATGGATAATAAAATGTACAACAAGTTCACTCTTTCGAAAGTGAAAGAGCTGTTTCTAAAGGACGATATTGTCAGCATTGGGGATGATTTTATTCTTGCAAGGCAGACAAACGACGTTGATTTAAAATTACTTAAGTTTCCTAGTCGTATCGACGGCTTCGTGGCGGCGTATTGCCGGAAAGGCCATTTCAAATGCACCATCAACCTTACGGAATATGAGATTCACGACGGAATGCTGGCCGTAAACACACCTAATAATATAATACAGCTTGAGCCTGCCGACCACAACGACGACGTTGTTGAGCTGACGATAGTGGCCGTGTCGCCGCAATACATGAACACGCTCAGCTCCGACTTGGACAAAATCTTTGTCAATGCCATAAACATGCTGAAAAGCCCAATCATGGAGATGGTTCCTGAAGAGGTTGAACTATCAATGCAATATTTCAAACTCATTGATAATGTGATAAATACAGACTCCGAATATCGCAACGACAGCATCGGTTATCTGCTCACGTCAGTGTTTTATCTTATCGGCGGAATGCTCATGAAACGACTTAAGGCTGCTGAGGAAAACGATGAAAATCAGATGTCGTCGCGTCAAAAAAGGTTGTTCGAGTCGTTCATCGATTTGGTTGGAAAATATCACAACAAGGAACGTTCGGTGGGATTTTACGCCGACAAGCTGTGCATCTCATCGAAATATCTGTCACAAATTGTAAAAAGTGTAAGCGGTTTTTCGGCGCCTGATGTTATTAATAAATATGTGATTCTCGAAGCGCAGCATCTCTTGCGTCATACCGACCTGAGTATCAAGGAGATATCCGACCAGCTCAACTTCCCGAGCCATCCATTTTTCTATAAATATTTCAAGGAACACACTGGTTACACGCCGAATTCTTATCGTAAGAAATAAAAAAATATTATTTTTGCAAAAATTTGAGTTATGAAAATAGTCAAGCACATTCCGAACACCATCACATGCCTTAATCTGTTAAGCGGCTGTGTGTCAATACTTTTCACATGCAATAATCATATCTTGTGGGCTTCCGTAATGATTTTTGTCGCTGCTGTCTTCGATTTTCTTGACGGCTTCGCGGCCCGACTGCTTAACGCAAAATCGCCAATCGGCGGCGAACTCGACTCATTGTCGGATGTCGTTTCATTCGGAGTGGCGCCGTCGTTCATCTTGGCGTGGTTTCTCGGGGAAACAGGCATTGGCTGGTGGATCCACAACTTCAACGTCTTCCCGTTGTTGGCTTTCATTTTGGCGGCATTCGCAGCCGTTCGTCTCGCGAAATTCAACCTCGACACGCGTCAAACGACATCATTCATCGGACTTCCCGTACCGGCGGTCGGACTTTTCATCGCTTCACTGCCGTTCATGCTTTTCAATATCGGTCACGACAGCGCGCTCTACAATTTTGTCGTAAATCCTTATTTTTTACTGGCAACAGTTGCCATTTTCAGCTGGCTGATGATCAGCGAAGTGCCGTTTTTCTCATTTAAGATTAAAAACCTGAAATTTAGAGAAAACATTTTGCGCTACTTCGTGGTGATTTTCGCCATCGTCGCGGTAATCGTTTTGAAATCGGTGGCGTTGCCGTTTGTTTTCTTGTTTTATATTTTGTTGTCGGTTATTTGTTATAAATAAAATAAGGGGCGAATGATGATTCGCCCCTACAATGTTTTCGTTATCGTTGTTTATTATTTAACAACCTTGATTACCTCATCACAAATCTTAATGAAATACATTCCTGCGTTGAGGTCTTCAACGTTGATTTGCATGTCGCCTGAAACGTTGTCATAACGTCTTACAACCTGTCCGAGGCTATTGTAAATCACCACATCAGATTGATTGTCACCGAGTTGGATGTTCAAAACATCGTTCATCGGGTTAGGATAAACGGTCACTTTGTGTTCAACGACGGTTTCAACATCAGTGATAATTGTTGTTGGAGGGAACACCACGTTGTCGATCCAAGCGCAGTCAGAGCCGCTCGACACAGAAACGTCTTTTGAATATTCCCATCTAAGCTCGTGAGAACCAGGTGTCAAGGCATAAGAAGCCTGCGCCCAAGAAACTTCTCCCGACCAGTTGTTTTTCTCCACACCGTCAATCTTGAAGTGAAGTTTGTCGTAGTTTGATTCTGACGACACCTTATAATAGAAGCTCACTTCGCCATCGGTGCCGAGTTCCACTGTGATGTACAATGCTGATGTCTCACCATCATTAATTGCTGATGATTTAGCGCAGTACATACCTTCGTAAGGGTTCTGAGTTGTCACTTCCCATGCGTAAATCGGGCTTGCGCTGTGCCAGTTGAAAGCACTGAAGTCGCCAGTCTCAAAGCCGTCCATCGATTGTCCGACAGAGATGTAATAAGAGTCAGTGGTGCTGTAATTGCCATAAATAGCTGCATAGAACAGCTGATACATAGTGCCGACCTCAACACTGTAGCTCAACGTAAATTCCATGTCGGCTGTAAACTCCTGACCAGCAGCGATTTCACCATAAGTCCACTCTGTGGTGTTGATACTGATATCGCCGTGTGAGTTGTAGATTCTGAACACAGCTGATGGCACTGCTGCTCCGCCGTTGTTTGCCAAGGTGAAATGAACAGTTCCGCTGTCGCCAGGATTCAAAGCGCCGCCAGTTGAAGTCTCAAGAACTGCGCTAACCAACACAAACTCAGGAGCATAGATTCTTGCGTTGAAATGGCTCTCCCATGTGTCGGTGCCGTCGGTGCAAGTGATGTTGAAACGAACATTGGTGTTGTTCGGAACATTATTGCTCACTGTGAAAGCGAAAGCGTTTTCAAGTGTAACGCTCTGACTGCCATTGACGTTACCAACAGTCGCTGTCGGCTGGCTGATAGTAACATTTTCGTTATCGCAAGAAATAGTCGCCGTCACATTGTTTGCGTTCACGCTACCAACGTTTTTCACAACCATGTTGAAGCTATAGTTTCCATTGTATTCTATCTGTTCGCCGCCATTCAATGTGTAGCTTTCGTAAACGACGTATGGTGTGTCGCTTGGCACTGCCATCATCTCGACATCCTGAGGATATGAGTTGACACCTGACACCTTCATGATCATAGTGCCAACACTCTGCAAGCCACCTTCGAATTCAATTTCAGCCACACCATTCTCATCGGTGAAGCCCATTGCAATGACTTCGCCATCCATGTAAACAAGACAGCGGTAGTGCATCAAGCCGTTGCCGTTTTCGTCGGTCACGTTCACGTCAATCGACTGAGTTCCGATCACCACTTGTGCAGGAGCATCGACGACAGCTGTCATAGGCTCGTCGAGCCACACGTTGACAACGCCGTCACCAAGGACGTTCATGTCGTAGAAGTTCCAACGCAATGCGCCTTCTTCAAACTGACCAGGAGCTGTAACCCATGGAGCTGTCATGCATTTGCCATCAGCATGAGCCACGCTGAGCCATCCGATGCGGTCGCCCCACTGTGCATCGGTCATCTCTCTTTCGAGGTGAGCGCCAGGACCTTCGGTCTGACCTTCGTTAAACCATCCGTAACGTGAGTTTCCAATGACGGCTACAGCAAAGTTCTCAATTGTCACCATCTTTTCAAGGATGCAGTTTTCATCAAAAGCGCCGCAGTCACAGCCTTGTGAATGGAAGAATGTGTAGTTGTGGTCAACACCGTTAGCACCTGAGAAATCGCTGTTCGAAACGCCATACCAACCAGCAACGTAGCCCGAGTTAGCGTGTCCGTCGTGGTGCACATAGCTTGTACCTGCGTTGATAGCCTGCTTCAATGCCGAGCCACTCCAAGTGCCAAGTTCCTCATAGAGCTTAGTAAAGTCGTAAGTCGTTGGATATCCGACAGTTGTATAACCATTGTCGTCATGTGTTCCAATGAGAAGTTCGAGATAATCAGAGCCGTTTGTATTCGGGTTATCATAAAGATGCTCGCCTGCCAAAATCACCTTGTGGAACTCGCCCATAACTGGATTTTGCTGATATGACAAGGTTTTGTGAATCATATTTTGAAGCTCAGTTGCTGTCTTGAATGACATACGGCTGACACCGATTTCAGGCATGAGGTCGTCCTCACCAGGCTCGCCCCAATGACCGTCATTATTATCATTCCAAGTACCGTCGAGACCAGAATAATAAAGGTCGGCCGGGATGTCGTTGCTTTCATAAAGACTGCTTGACTGAACCTGGCAGAAGAAGCCGCGGTAAGGCACGATATTGACATCGCCACCCAGAACGACCATAACGATACCATTGTTCTGATATTCTTGAATGATGTAGTTACGAATCTTATCCTGATTGTCGATACCCGACATCGTGGTGTAGATTTCATCTGTGGTAACGATTTGGTTACGCATACCGATGCTGTTGTAGTACTCACAATATTCGGCATATCCGCTAACAAACTCCGAGCCTGTGATGATCAAAACATCGTAGTTTGTCACCTCGCGACCTTTTGTCTGGTAATTTTCTACCATCTCAGGATTCTGAGCGAGACGTTTCACAGTATTTTTGATTTCCTGTGTATCCCAAAGCATATTGCTATGGTCGTATTTCGAAGCCTTAGTGTTTACTCGCACATTCGCTGTTTTAGCATACATCACCTTACCTTCTGAAGGGATATACTGCACTGGAGTGAATGAAGCGAAAGCGAAGCCGTATCCGTTCTTGTATTGAGTTGTCACAACTCCGTGATTTTCAGCTGGATACACACTCTTTGAAGCATACACGACATCGTTTATCACCAATTCTTTTTGTCCCTTATCGCTCATCGTTCTTGACGGCTGATATGGGAAAAGACTCATCGAGTCTTCAATCTCTTGAAAATCAGAGAGTTCAACCTCGATTGATTCAGCTTCGGCACCTTGTGGCAGGACCAAACTCACCATCTGATATGGAAGTGACGGATTTCCGGCGACAGCGGTCTGCAAACAGCCGGCAAAGTTGATTTGCTGATAACCACGAAGCTCTGTAACTTTCGGATTATCAAAGTGATAAGTCATTTCAACTGTCTGAGCGAAAGTAATCATGCTCATTATCGACAGAAGCACAAAAAACGTAATTTTTTTCATTTTATAAATTTTAATGGTTAATCTATAATGATTTTATCAATTCTTCTTTGGAAGCATAACAATCATACGAATTAAACGTAAAAGCATCACGATCATAACTCCTATGCTTTGCTTCGTATGAAATATGTATGCCTTTGCTCTTAATACTGATATAAACTGCATCAAGAGTAAACTTCGTGGGTTTATTATTTGTCATAACCCAAAAATCATCTCCAACATTGAATTTAGTCTCAAAGATCATCTTAATTTTTAATTTAAAATTTTACTCATACTTACCTAATTCTTTAAAGATCAATTATATCAGTTATGTTTTCAGTTACTTTGATTACGTTTAATAAAAGAATGCAAAAGTACAATTTTTTTTACAAATAGGTGCTTTTTTTTGCAAAAATTTCACATCGAAATGGATTTCTTTGTAATTTTGTAGTATGAAAACGAAGATTTACATCATATTATTGCTGTCATTGCTGATTTCGTGCACAGCGCCACAGAAAGATGATATCGACAAAAAAGTCGATAACTTATTGAGTCAGATGACGTTAGACGAGAAGATCGGCCAGTTGTGTTGTCCGATTGGATTCAATCTTTACGACAATGAATCGTACAAAGCACTCATCGACACCTTGCCTGTCGGCGGATTCTGGGCTGTATTGCGTGCCGACCCGTGGTCGCAGAAAACCCTTGAGACTGGTCCTGACGCTCGTGAGTCAGCATTGATTTACAATGAGATGCAGCGTTATGCTGTTGAAAACACTCGTCTTGGCATTCCAATTTATTTTGCCGAAGAGTGTCCGCATGGCCTGATGGCTGTTGGTGCCTCAGTGTATCCGACGGGACTTGGAATGGCTGCGACTTGGGACGAGGAGTTATTGTATAAAGTAGGTGACGCGATAGGGGCCGAGGCCGCAGGCCGAGGCGCTCAGTTCGGATACGGTCCGGTGCTCGACATTGCAAGAGATCCGCGCTGGTCGAGAGTGGAAGAGACTTTCGGCGAGGACCCGTATCTTTCGGGAACATTAGGCAGTGCCATGATACGCGGAATGCAGGAGCACGTCGGAGCGACGGTGAAACATTTTGCGGCGTACGGCATCCCGGAAGGCGGACATAACGGCGCCGCCGCACAGACGGGACCGAATTATCTGATGTCGGATTACCTCTCAAACTTTGAAATCGCAGTAAAAAACGGTGCAAAAAGCATCATGACATCATACAATTCCATCGACGGAGTACCTTGTACATCAAACAGTTGGCTTTTGAAAGATGTTCTACGCAAACAATGGGGATTCAAAGGCGTGGTGTTCTCCGACCTCGGAAGCATCTGGGCGTTGCATAGCACACACAGGACAGCAGCGAGCCAGCTGGAGGCGACAGCACAGGCCATCAACGCGGGCGTTGATATCGACCTCGGTGCATCAAATTACGGCACATATCTGAAAACTGCCGTCGAACAAGGTTTAGTGCCAATCGAAAACGTCGATGATGCCGTTCGCAGGGTTTTACGGTTCAAATATGAAATCGGGTTGTTTGATAATCCGTATATTGACGTTCCTGACAACGACGTTGTAAAGACGCACGGCAGTGCGTCTCAACAGACGTTGCAAACGGCGCAAAAATCAATCGTTTTATTGAAAAATGACGGCATCCTGCCATTGTCACATGATATCGTTTCAATTGCCATTATCGGACCGAATGCCGACAATATGTACAACCAACTGGGTGATTACACCGCACCACAGAATCCCAACCACATCGTTACCGTTTTTGATGGCATCATTAACCGGGCCAAAGATGGAACCAACTTCTTTTACGCCAAAGGATGCTCTGTGCGTGACACAACAGATGCTGATTTCAAAGAGGCTGTTAATGAGGCGAAATCAGCTGATGTCACCATTTTGGTGGTCGGAGGTTCAAGCGCCCGCGACTTCAAGACATCGTACGAATCGACAGGCGCCGCTGTCGTCAACGACCACATCTCCGACATGGACTGCGGCGAAGGCTACGACCGAGTCTCACTCGAACTATCAGGATTGCAGGAAGATTTGATAAAAGAAATCGCAAAGCTGCATAAACCATTGATTATTGTTTACATAGAAGGTCGCCCGCTGCTTAAAAACACCGCCAATGAGGTCGCCAACGCACTTCTCACCGCCTTCTACCCTGGCGAACAAGGCGGCAATGCCATCGCTGACATAATCTTCGGAAACTACAACCCTGCCGGACGTTTGCCGATATCGCAACCTCGCAACACAGGTCAAATTCCAATTTATTATTCACAACCGAAACCTCACGACTACGTCGAATGCGAGAGCACACCTCTGTTCTGCTTCGGCCATGGTTTGAGCTATACAAAATTCGAATATAGTAATCTGATTGTCAATAAATTAAATGATACAATAGAAGTCTCCGTCGATGTCAAAAACATTGGCGATTATCACGGCGATGAGGTCGTTCAACTCTACATTCGCGACGAATATGCCTCCATCACCCCAGCCGAGAAACTGCTCAAAGGATTTAAACGTATCTTCATCCTAAAGGGTGAGACTAAACATTTTACATTCACAATCCCAACGGAAAATCTCGAGCCAGGCGAGTTCACAATCATGGTCGGCGCTTCGTCTGACGACATACGTCTGAAAGAAAAAATTGAAATTTAGCTTGTTTTTTTAGAAAAATTGTATCTTTGCAATATGGATATGCTCATTTTAGTACCGAAAACGACCAACCGTCTGCATTATATCTTTGACTTGATTATCAAAGACTTACTTGGTATTTCATTTAAATTTACAACCGACAACGAGACGTTTACGTCGTTCAACGGGCCAAAGTTTCATTACGGCAACAACCAGTTTTGGAACGAGCCTTTCCAGAAAGCCACAAGCCTGCTTTTTGAGCACGATATCACTGAAAAAGAGCTCAAAATCATTGATTATAAAGATGTTAAAGCGTTCTTCCCAGTTTACAACGAGAAGTCAGTTTTTCCTTTCGACATCTTCGCCGCCTCTTTTTACCTTGTGACACGCTACGAGGAGTATCTGCCGCACATCAACGACAAGTACAACCGCTTCCAGGCAAAAGACTCTATCTTATTCAAAATGAATATGTTAGAGAAGCCATTGGTAAACATTTGGGCCATTGAACTGGGAAATGTTTTAAAGGCAATTTACCCGGATTTACAGCTGAAAAAGAAGTCGTTCTCTTTCATTCCGACCTACGATGTCGATGCTGCCTGGTCATATAAAAACAAAGGTATATTCAGAACCTTGGCATCGTCAGCTCGCGACCTTTTAAACCTTGATTTTCAAGAGTTTAAGAAAAGATGGAACGTTATTTTAGGCAAAGAGCAAGACCCATTCGACACTTTCGACTATCAGATTCAGCTGCAGAAAGAGCTGAAACTCAAACCTTTATATTTCATCCTTTGCGGAGAATACGACATCAACGACAAAAATATTTCTCTCAGGAACACAAATTTCCAGAACTTGATAAAACGCCTCGGCGATTACGCAAAAGTGGGTATCCATCCGTCGTTTAATTCGTATCTGAACAAGGAAAAAGTCAAGACGGAGCTTGGCAAGCTGTCGAAAGTGCTGAACCGCGAAATCACCACGAGCCGCCAACATTTCCTGCGACTTCGCATGCCGCTCAGCTATCAGATCCTTATCGATTTGGATATAACTGACGACTACACAATGGGTTATGCCTCGCTAGCAGGTTTCCGTGCAGGCATCGCCGACACCTTCCGTTTCTACGACCTTGAACACGACAACATCACAAATCTCAATATCCACCCGTTCGCAGTAATGGACGGCACCATGCGCGATTATCTCGAGTTGAACATCGAAGAATCGTATGAAAAAGCCGTAAAACTCATTCAAGAAGTGAAAAACGTGAACGGAACTTTCATCCTTCTGTGGCATAACGAGACGCTCAGCGACGAGAAACGCTGGACAGGTTGGAAGGCTCTATACAGAAGAATCCTCGACTATGCCCTCGACAAGTCATGATACGCTATTTAACTCATAATCAGATAGATAAGCAATGTTGGGATGATTGTATCGCACAAAGTTCCGACGGACTTGTCTATGTCTGGTCATGGTATCTCGACGTGGTTCACCCGAATTGGGAAGCCCTGGTCGAAGACGATTATGAGACTGTAATGCCATTGACTGGCAACAAAAAATTCGGCATAAATTATCTGTTTCAGCCGTTTTTCACTCAAAAATTTGGAGTTTTTGGGAAAAATGAAGTTTCAGAAGAGAAAATTGAGCAGTTTTTAGAAGCTATTCCAGGGAAATTCAAGTTTGCGGAGATCAAATGCGCTGCCCTTAGGGTCTCAAGAGACTCTAAGGTCATTAAAGGGTGCGCAATAAGCAATCATCGCAACATTGAGCTCTCACTAAATCAAGATTATTCAGTTATTGCTGCCAACTACCACTCCAACACCAAGCGCAATCTCGCAAAAGCTAAAAAGGACGGTCTGACAATCGTTGAAAACGCAGAACCATCAGCAATTATTGAGCTTTTCAGAAAAAACAGAGGCAAAGATATTAAGCATTGGGGCGACAACGAATATAATCGGTTGTTGAGCTTGGTCGAAGCAGCAAAAAATCACAACCAATGCTTTGTTTTAGGAGCACAAACTTCTGATAATCATTTAGTTGCAGGAGCATTTTTCATGACAAGCCACAAAAAAATCGTGTTTTTATTTTCCGGTTCCGATGAGTCGAACAAAGAGAATCACGGACTGGCATTTTTGCTCAATCACGTCATCGAAAAGTACGCAGGAACCGATTACGCCCTCGATTTCGAAGGTTCTGACAACGAAGGATTAGCCAGATTTTACAAGGGCTTTGGAGGAGAGACAAAATATTATCAGGAATTGAAGTTCAACCGACTCAATAAAATTTATAAATTTGCATTGAAATTTTTAAAACGAAATAAAATTTAACAAACCATGGTAAAAGTTATAGAAGTCGGTGCAAAAAACACCATTATCAACAACTACATCGCGGAGTTGAGAAACGTTGAAGTACAAGGCGACAGAATGCGTTTTCGCAGAAACCTCGAGCGCATCGGTGAGTTGATAGCATACGAAATCAGTAAAACTCTTGATTATGAAACCGTTAGCGTCACCACACCGCTTGGCGAGAAAGAGATGAACATCATTGTCGACCAGCCGGTTTTGGCGACCATCATGCGTGCGGGATTGCCATTGCATCAAGGCTTTTTGAACGTTTTCGACAAGGCCGACAACGCCTTTATCGCGGCGTACAGAAAATACGACAAAAACGAAGATTTTGAGATTCGTATCGAGTATTATTCAGCCGCCAACATCGACGGCCGTGTGCTGATGCTCGTCGACCCTATGCTCGCCACCGGTTCATCACTGGTGCAGTGCCTCGACGGTCTCCTTCATGACGAGATGAAACCGTCGAAACTACATCTCGTGGCAGTCATCGCAAGTGCGGAAGGCGTCGATTATGTGAAGAAAAAACTCTCTAAATACGATGCCACGCTGTGGGTTGGAAATATCGATGCCGAGCTGACAGCTAAGGCATATATCGTACCGGGTTTAGGCGATGCAGGAGATTTGGCTTATGGAGAAAAAGAATAAAGAAAGTTTCGGTTCAAAATTCGGGATTATCGCTGCTGCGGCAGGCTCAGCAATCGGTCTCGGCAACATTTACCGTTTCCCATGCGAGGCGGGTGCTAACGGCGGAGGTGCGTTCTTCATCGTATATCTCGCCATAGTGCTCTTCATGGGACTGCCTCTGATGGTCACAGAGTTCGTCATCGGACGACGCTCGGGCAAGAACCCAGTGGGCGCGTTCAAATCTCTCGCACCAGGCCATAAAGGCTGGGCGAGATTAGGGTATCTGGGAGTGATATGCTCATTCCTCATCCTCGCCTTCTACTGCACAGTGGCAGGCTGGACCATCGACGCAGTGTGGAAAGCAATCACCAACTATTACCACGGCAAGGATCTGGCTACAGTACAATTTGGTTTCGACAGCCTGAAAGAAGAGACATGGCAGCCCATCATCTGCGAAGCCGTATTCGTCTTCCTTACCGCCTTCATCATCATCAAAGGCGTGACAAAAGGCATCGAGAAATATTCGAAGATACTTATGCCTATTTTGCTCGGAATCCTGATAATCCTTGGCATCAAAGCGCTGACATTGCCAGGTGCCGCCGAAGGTGTCAAGTTCTTCCTCAAGCCCGATTTTTCGAAAATCAACGGCACTGTAGTGGTCAACGCACTCGGACAGGCATTCTTCTCGCTGAGCATCGGCATGGGCATTTTGATAACCTACGGCTCATACATAGCAAAGAACGACAACCTCACCTCCACAGCGTTTTCGGTCTGTATCTGCGACACCATCATCGCAATACTGGCAGGCATAGTGATTTTCCCGGCAGCGTTCTCGTTCGGCATCACACCGGAGGCAGGCGACTCGCTGGCTTTCGTCACCCTGCCAATGCTGTTCAACCAGATGGCTGGCGGATATTTCTTCTGCCTGTTTTTCTTCGTTTTGCTGACGATAGCAGCTCTCACATCATCGATTTCACTTCTCGAAGCACCTGTGCTGTATTTCACCGAAGAATTGGGCATCAGCCGCAAAAAAGCCACCACCTACTCGGCAATCGGAGTTTTTGTGCTCTGCATAATAGCAAGCCTGAGTCTGCACAGCGATACATGTTTAAAAATCGGCAGTTTCAGCTTTTTCAACCTGCTCGACTACATCACAGCCACATTCTTAATGACCATCGGAGGCTTGCTGACAGTCATTTTCCTAGGCTGGAAGATGAAAAAAGAGGATTTTTATGACGAGTTCACCAACGACAACACCGTCAACATGAGGTTGAGAAAGGCGATGTATTTCATAATAAAATACATTTCCCCACTAGCAATTACAGTGATTTTGATCACACAATTCATTAAATAAAACCCGTAGAGGGCAAGGCATGCCTTGCCCCCACAGGTCAAAAACCAAATTTATGGACAATTTCAAGCGTTTTATGACATTTTCGCGTGGCGAACGTATTGCAATCATCACCATTGTCTCGATGATTGTTATCATGTTGATAGCCAAATACATAATCATCAACAATCCTCCAAAAAGAGATTATTTCAAGCATGATTTGGATTCGATAATTGCAAGGAGGGAGGCAGTTTTAGATTCGATGCAAAAAGCTGATTCTATTCAAAAGGGCAAGGCATGCCTTGCCCCAACGGGATTTTACAACACTTCCCCCACTCCAATAGTACGCCACAAGCACACATCGAAACAAAAAACAGTAAAAGCCAGTACGGACAAGGCATGCCTTGTCATAATCGACATTAACACTGCCGACACAACGTTATTGAAACAACTGCCAGGAATTGGTGGTGCTTACGCAAAATGGATTGTAAATTATCGCGAGAAACTTGGCGGCTATTGCGAAACAGAACAGCTGCTTGAAGTTTATCGCATGGACACCGTTTGCTATAACGCAATTAAAGATTATGTAAAAATTGATTCGTCATTCGCTCCTAACAAATTGAGAATCAATTCAGATACGTTCAAGGTTTTGTTAAAACATCCTTATCTGGAATACGAAGATGTTAAGAAAATCGTGAACCACCGCGAACAAAAAGGAATGATTTCATCGTGGGAGCAATTAAGCAAAGTCGTTGGTGACGGGATAAATCCGAAATTGCAATATTATATTGATTATCAATAATTTATTTCAATCCGATTCCGTAATGATGAGATATAAAAAATTATTTGTATATTTGCAACGAGAAAAATAGTATAAATTATGAACAACGCAGAGTTTTGGGCATCGGTTAATAGCATCATTGGGGATGGTTTCACGCCTGAAGGTCTGCAAAAATTGGATAGTTATGCAGAACAATTCATCAGCGGAAGGTTGGTATATCAACGATTTTCACCGCGCGAACAGCATGGCTGCGCAGAGGGAGGTGCAACGCATGTCATTGCATCCTTACTCGCGGGAGCAAAAGCTGGAACAGATAGCGAGCATCAGGCAGCACTCGGCGATTTCAAAAGAGAGTGCCAATTGGGAGCGCAGCAGGAAGCAGTAATTGAGCAATGGGCAAAACGTGTCTATAGCTGGTATGACAATGTTGATCAATTCCTTGAGATTTCATTTGGATATCAATTAGCCGAAGGAGGCGAAGCTATTGTCTATGACCATGGTTCAACCCTTATCAAATCAATTGGATTGGACTATTTCATACAACCCATTTTTGCACTTGACCGAATCTCTTTGCACAATGCCTATTTCCCTGAAACGACAATGAAAGTGCTTGGATTTGGCAGGACTGCAGAAGGTGATTTTAAAGTAATCGTTGAACAACCTTTTATAGAGGGTTCACATGTATCAGAAGCAAAAATTGCCGAATTCGCTCAAAAAATGGGATTCAATTTAATCAATTCAAAGAATTGGACTTATTCCACTCCAGAAATATATTTGAGCGACCTTCATGATGAAAATGTAATTCGCTCGAAAGAAGGAAATGTCTTCGTTGTGGATTGCGATATAAGGATAAATACGCCAGAGTTGAAATGTGGTGGAAAAAGAAAATTGAATACTCATATAGAAATCATTAATTACTTATAATCATATATGTAAAAACACTATCCCAATTCTTTTGATATTTATCACTCTTCATTCCAAATCACAGAGAAAAAAGATAAAAATTTAATCTTATTTCCGCTTCTCAACAAAGATTGGTTGTTGGTCGAGACTAAATGTGAACATGCAATTATAAGCTGTACTGAGCACACTGAAACTATTCATGCCTGCAGGACGATAAAGAAGAAAATTGCAGATGTCGGTCGGCGTGATGAAAGGATTGTCTTTCAGATGTGAATGCACTGTCATTCTTACTTCCTCGCCACCTTCTTTTGTCGGAATAGAAATCAATGAATTATGATATTTGCGGAAAGCAATCGGCTCCAGATTATCGTCGAAATCAATCGAATAATCATTACCGAAAGGTATCAGATCATGCTTAACAGTTCCTTGAAGGACATACATCCTGATAAGACGGTCATTCATTTCTATAATATCAATATTCGGGGAGCCAAATGACTTGGACGCAAACAGCATTTTATCGCCATATTTGCTGATGGCTCTCTCAAGAATTATATTCTTTCTATGCCACAAAGTCCTCTCTACCTCTGAAATCGGACGGATAGAGTCGATGACATACGCTTCATTGCCAAGTGTGCTGGTTCGGTATTCAAGCACACAGTTTTCGTTGTTTCTATCAAAGAAAACAACGGCCCAAGTATTGGCGTCAAGCTGATAAGTGACACTGCCGCCCACATTCGCCAAATCACATTTTTCAAACATGAGGTCGGTGGCAATCCAGTTGGCTCGCTCCGAGTAATATAGTTGAAAACCTTCAGCGACAATGCTGTCGTTAATTGCTTGCATTTGGGCAGTCGATGGCATCTTTTTCAAAGTCGAGCATGATGCAAGACCAAATGCCACACAACAAAGTGTAAGTAACAGTTTTACGTTTTTCATAGCAATTGTTTTTTCGGTGCAAATATAACAAAAATCATTATATTTGCACCGAAAAAAGCATCTTTATGTCAAAGATTGACAATTCTCAACCAACCCGCACCATTCGCAAAGTGTCGTTGCCTGAAGACGGCGAACGACTGCTCGAGGTCTTCGCGGCAGCGAAAGGCATCATGGTGGCGGATGGGAACGCGAACCAGTGGACTGACGGCTATCCGTCGCTGGAGATTGTACAGGCTGACATAGAGAAAGACGGCGGATTTGTGGTCGAAGACGATGGGAAAATAGTGGCTTATTTCGCATTTCTGCCATCGCCGGAACCGACATACGACAAGATTTATGACGGCAAATGGCTCGACGACACGAAACCTTACCACGTGATACACCGCATTGCGAGTTTCCCCGAAGTGCATGGTATCTTCCAGAGTATCATGGAGTTCTGCTTTGCGAAAGAGCGAAACATCCGCATCGACACGCATCGCGATAACAAAATAATGCAGCATAACATCCAGAAATTTGGATTCAAATATTGCGGCATCATACATCTCGCCAACGGCGACGAACGTTTAGCATATCAGGAAATGACAGAAAAGAAAAAACTTTCCCTTACCGCCCAAATCGGCATCGCCCTCGTGTTGGCGGTGATAGCCGGCGTGCTGCTGCGCAACCAGGCTGATTTCGTCAAGGAATATATCAAACCGATTGGCGCAATTTTCCTTAACTTATTGAAATTCATCGTGGTGCCACTGGTACTTTTCTCAATAATGGCAGGCATTCTTTCAATGAACGACATCTCGAAAGTGGGCAGGCTTGGACTTCGAACCTTGATATATTTTATAACGACAACCATTTTCGCGGTGACGCTGGGACTCGTCGTGCCAAGTCTGGTGAAAGGCTTTCTGCCAACCATACACATCAGCACGGAAGCCATATCAGCAGCCGTCGAGACGCCTCATCTGACGATGATGGACCAGATAGTCGCAATGTTTCCCGACAACCTCCTCACGCCGATCAACTCGATGGCGATGATGCAGGTCATTGTGATTGCGCTGTTTTTCGGCATCGCCATGGTTCATGTGGGCGAGAAAGGCGCGATGGCACGCAAGGTGACGCTCAGCTTCAACGACGTGGTGTGCAAGATTTTAGAGTATATCATGGCATTGGCGCCTATCGGCGTGTTCTGCATGCTGACACCAGTGGTGGTTGAAAACGGTCCGTCGGTGCTCGGCTCCTACGCGGCACTTCTGGCTTTGGCATATTTCTGTTTCGCCGTACATGCCGGCCTGGTGTATTCATCAGCAGTATGGCTTCTGGGCGGTCTGTCACCACTGAAATTCTTCAAAGGGATGCAACCTGCCATGCTGTTCGCCTTCTCAAGTGACTCGTCGGTGGCTACACTGCCTTATTCCATGCAATGCACCGAGAAACTTGGCGTCAGCAAAGACATCGGGCGTTTTGTACTGTCACTGGGTGCGACCATCAACATGGACGGCGTAGCCATCTATCTCGGCGTCGCGTCGGTGTTTATGGCAAACTGTTGCGGCATCGACCTCACCATGAGTCAGTATATGGCAATAGCGTTCGCTTCAACAATAGCTTCCATCGGAACGCCGGGTATCCCTGGAGGTAGCTTGGCGCTGATGGCGATGGTATTCGCGTCAGCAGGAATCCCTGTAGAATGTGTGGCAGTAGCGGCAGGCATCGACAGAATCATCGACATGGGACGCACCGTGATGTCGGTCACCGGTGACGCATCTTGTGCCATCGTGATGCAAAAACTATCTAAATTCTAAGGTCTAAAGACTAATGCCTGAAATATCTCGGTTGCCTCAACTCCTCTTTTGGAGGTTCAGGCACATCCCAATAGCGGTCGTCATCATCGTCTAAATCAGCATCATCGTCGTCGTTTTCATCTGGTTTTTCCCGCTGAGGGCCTTCTTTACGATAGACGATAGCTAGCGCGACTCCCATGATGAATCCAGCAAGGTGACCTTCCCAAGAGATATGATTTTCAATGGCATACTTCGGATAAAGTCCCCAAATGAGACTCCCGTAAAGGAAAATGACCAGGAACGAAACGATGACCAGACTTTTGTTGCGCCTGATGAAGCCGCTGAGCATCAGGAAAAATGCCAATCCGTAAATCAAGGCGCTGGCACCGATATGGACTCCGCCACGAGCACCGCACCAAGTCAGCAGACCGGTAGAAAACATCAGAAGCAACCAGATTTTGGTTGCAATCGGTTTGTAAAAATAATAAAGACTTGCTCCTAACACAATGATTGGCATAGTGTTAGCATAAAGATGACTCCAGCTCCCGTGAAGGAAATGAAACAGAAAAATGCCTGGGATACCGTCGGCTTGCAACGGCTTGATGCCAAGAAACGAAAAGTCAAGATGAAAGGCGACTTCGATGCATTTCACCAGCCAGCAGATGGCGACAAACGCCATCGGGACTACGAAACTGCGCAGAAGAAGTTGCCTCTCCTCTCTGACATCGCTGTTCATCAGTTAGTCTTGAATTTGTAATGAATCTCCTTCAGCTCCTCGTTGGCTTTAGCGATTTTTTTCTTCAGATTTTCCTTGTAATCCACGACTTTTTTCGCGATTTTTTCGTCGCCGACAGCAAGAATCTGAGCCGCAAGAATAGCTGCATTGAGTGAGTTGTTAATGCCAACCGTCGCAACCGGTATTCCTGGAGGCATCTGCACTATCGAAAACAATGCATCCATGCCGTCGTTTCCAGATTTTACTGGGATTCCGATGACTGGCACTGGGGTCATTGCTGCAATAACTCCTGGCAGATGTGCTGCCATTCCGGCTGCCGCAATAATCACTTTTATGCCACGTTTTTGGGCGTTTTTTGCAAACTCTTCCACCAATTCTGGCGTGCGATGAGCGCTCAAGGCATTCATCTCGAAAGGTATCTCCATCTCATCGAAAAACGTCAGCGCCTTCTCCAAAACCGGAAGGTCAGACGTGCTTCCCATAATTACACTTACTAACGGATTCATATTTCAAAAATATTTTTGCAAAGTTACTAAATTAATTTTTATATTTGCAAAAGTTAATAATTTTTAGCATAAATCTATAACACTTTGATTATGAGCATCATAAAAGTTTCCGACAAAGAGTTCGCACCTTTCATCCCTCAGGAGAAAATTGAAAATGAAATTCATCGAATCGCCAGTGAAATCAAGCGAGACATGAAAGACATGGAGCCTTTGTTCCTCGTCATGCTCAACGGTGCGTTTATGTTCGCCGCCGAGCTGTTCAAGAACCTCGAAATGCCTTGCGAGATGGCGTTTGTGAAGTATAAAACTTACGAAGGGACACATAGCACCGGCAAGGCCAACGCTCTCTTAGGCCTTGATGCTGAACAGATTAAAGGTCGTAACATTGTAATTGTGGAAGACATCGTCGACTCAGGATTCACCATGAGCCAGCTTCTCAAAGACCTTGAGGCCGACGGAGCGAAAAGCGTCCGCATCGCTACCATGATGTTCAAGCCGAAAGCTTTGAAATATGACCTAAAGATGGACTATGTCGGAATGGAAATCGGCAACGATTTCATAGTCGGATACGGCCTCGACTACAACGAATACGGACGAAATTTGAAAGAAATCTATAAAATTGTTGAATAATGAATATCATACTTTTTGGACCTCCAGGTGCTGGCAAAGGCACTCAGTCACAACAACTTAAAGAAAAATATGGTCTCACTTACCTCTCAACAGGCGACATCCTTCGCGAGGAGATGGCAGCCGAGACCGAAATCGGCAAGAAGGTGAAAGACATCATCAGCAAAGGCGGATTGGTGTCGGACGAAATCGTGGTTTCAATCATCAAAGGCAGAGTCGGAGCAAACCTGAAATCAGCAGGATTTTTGTTCGACGGATTCCCACGCACAGTGAAACAGGCCGAGATGCTTGACGAGATTATGAAAAGTTTCTCATTGAAAATCAATGCCGTTTACAGCCTCGAAGTGCCAGAGGAAATCCTTATCAACCGTATGCTCGAACGCGGCAAAACCAGCGGCAGAGCTGACGACAACATCGACAGCATCAAACACCGTTTCGTTGAATACAGAGAGAAGACCGCTCCAGTTCTTGACTACTACAAGAAACAAGGCAACCTCATCGGAATCAACGGCGTAGGAGAAATTTCAGAGATTTTCAATAACCTCTGCAAAGAAATTGATAAACTGTAATTATTTCAGTGGCGTTGCAGTACCGGTTTTCTCGCTGAGAAGTGAAGAAAGCTGCGGCATCGGCGAGTTTCTCGACTTGAAGAAACTTGCTGATTGGTGCGTTGCGACAGGTTTGAAGCTCATTCAAATCCTTCCAATCAACGACACGACTACCGACGGCGGCTGGAGCGATTCATATCCTTATAAGTCGATAAGTACCAAGGCGTTACATCCGATTTATCTCAACGTAGAAAAAGTCGGAACATTAAAGGACGAAAACGATAAAAAACGTTTTCAGGAGCTGAAAAAAGAGCTCAACGCCAAGGAGTTTGTCGATTATCCTGAGGTTTTCAAAGCCAAGATGTGGTATCTGCGTAAGGTTTACGACCAAAAACGCGGGGAAAAACCTGATTTTTACGAGTTTCTGCAACAGCATTGCGACGCTCAGCTCACTGAAGCCGTTGATTATCTGCATGATAAAGGCATCATGCTGAAAGGCGACCTACCAATCGGTGTAAACCGTGAGATCGACGATGTGAAACAAAAGCCGCATCTTTTCAATTTGGACATGGAAACCGGCGCTCCGCCTGACGGCTTCGCGCCTAAAGGACAAAACTGGGGCTTCCCGACCTACAACTGGGCTGCGATGGAGGCTGATGGCTTCCAATGGTGGAAAGATCGCGTCGCTTGGTTCAAAAAATATTTCGACGCACTGCGCATCGACCATATCCTCGGATTTTTCCGCATCTGGGAGATCCCGAAAAGCAGTCAGGATGCCAGTTTCGGTCATTATTCACCCGAAAACCCAAGATTGTGGGAAATTGAGGGACGGAAGAGATTACAAACAATTTTCGGGGATCAATCATTATTGATTTGTGGCGAGGATCTCGGCATGGTGGCGCCATGCGTCCCTGGGGTGATGCGCGAATTGGGCATCCTCAGCCTCGAGGTGCAACGGATGCCGAAACAAAGCAACCGTCCGTTCAGCGACCCACGCGAAAACCCTTACCTCAGCGTCGACACCACCGGAACTCACGACATGCCGACGATTCGCGGATGGTGGGAGCAAGATCGCGAACTGTCTGCGCGTTTCTACCACGAGATGCTGCATCACACCGACAATCCGCCGTATTTCTGCGAGCCGTACATCTGCCAAGAGATTGTTGAGCAACACATGAACTCAAGCTCACAATGGGTCATCCTCCCGATTCAGGATTACATAGCGATGGACGGCGACTTCCGCTGGGACAACACCTGGGACGAGCAAATCAACAAGCCTGCCGACCCGAAATGGCGCTGGAAATACAGAATGCACCAAAATATTGAGGCATTGCTGAACAATGAAAAATTGACAAAGACAATAAAAAACATAATAAAAACACATAATAGATAATTATGTCATTCCCATTAATAAAAAATACCAGCCAAGGCGGTAAACTACTGATTTTCACGCTATTATTGATTTTTGGATTAGCCTTCAGCACTGTTTTAGGTGTCATTGTCACGATGATAAGCGATGGTAACGTCAACGATTTAAAGAATCTTCAAATCGTACAAATAATAAGCCAGGTCGTGGGATTTTTGATGCCAGCAGTGGTGTATGTGATGCTCGTTCAAGAAAAGCCTTTCAACTATCTGGGATTCAAGAAGTTACAAAATTGGTCGCTGCTCGGAATCGTGGCGATGTTTACCATCATTCCGTTCCTCGGCATGGTATCTGAATGGAACGACGGCATCAGTTTCCCTGAATCGATGCGCGCTCTTGAAGAGCAACTTCGCAACATTCAAGTCAAATCAGAAGAAGTCATAAAGATATTCATAGGACAAGGTTCACTTTTCTCCAGCCTGTTGATTGTAGCGGCTTTAGCAGCAATTAGCGAGGAACTTTTATTCCGTTCGGTGATTCAGAAAGCGCTCATCAAAGTCATCAGGAACCCGCACGTCGCAATCATCGTAACCGCCATAATTTTCTCGGCTTTCCATGGTGATATCTTCGGATTCTTTCCTCGTTTCATCCTCGGAATGATGCTCGGCTATATGTTCTGGCTCAGCGGATCCATCTTCCCATCGATGCTGATGCACTTCGTCAACAACGCCACCATAGTGGTTCTTTATTACATGAATACCAGAGGTTTCATCGACATCGACGCGGAAAAATTCGGCAGCACCGACAACATACTTTTAATCGCTTTGAGTTTAATAATAACAGTTGCAATATTTATAACTTGTAATCGTTTAAAATTAAAGAATGACAATCGATAAGCTATTCATATTGAAATTTTTGAAGTTCGGAGTCGTAGGATTCTCGGGCGTTTTCGTTGATTTCGGTATCACTTATCTCTGCAAAGAGAAGATAAAAATCAACAAATATCTGAGCAACGCCATCGGTTTCATCTGCGCCGCGACTTCAAACTATATCCTGAACCGTATCTGGACGTTCCAAAGTGAGAACGCCGATGTGGCAACAGAATATGGAAAGTTTATGCTTGTCTCGGCTATCGGATTGGGAATCAATTCGTTAACGCTTTACATACTAACAGACAAACTGAAATGGAACTTCTACCTCAGCAAAATTTTCGCCATCGGTGCGGCGACGCTGTGGAACTTTTTCGCAAATTTACTGTTTACTTTTAAATAGTATCCGTGTATTTCTTCAAGAAATCCTCAGCGAAAATCAATGGCATGAGGTTATCCATCTTTTCGCTGATGATTATCGGACCTTCCTCGCCTTGCATGATGACACGCAATGGCTGGTTGTGTCGGCTCTCGGCCTCAATCATCGCCTGACGGCAGCTGCCACATGGCGGAACAGGCTGTGAAATCTTGCCATCCGAACCGATAGCCGTCACCGCCAGCGCCACGATAGGTTGGTCGGGATAATTGGCCTGGGCACTGAACAACGCCACGCGTTCGGCGCACAAACCCACTGGATATACAGCATTTTCCTGGTTGCTTCCAATGACAATTGTGCCATTTGCAAGTCTCACCGCTGCCCCGACTCTGAACTTAGAATATGGAGCATATGCGTTCTTTGCCGCCTCTTTCGCCTTCATCAAAAGGGTGCGGTCATCGTCGTTCAATTCATCGATTGAATTGAATTCAAGAAAAGAAAGTGTAAGTTTATGTTTTTTCATGTCTGTTAATTTGTTCCCTTTAAGATATTGTTATATTCCTCCTGATTTAAAATAACCTCATACGCGCGTTTCAGCTCAGGGTCGTCAGCCAATGTCGCAATGATGCGGCCTTTCTGGTAATAATAACGACTCACAATCTCATATTTGAGCAATTGTTCTATCTCTTCGCGGTTGTTGAGCAAATCTTTGGCTTTTTCCTCCTCTATCTTCGCAATCGCCTGATCCAGAATAGGTTGGATCTCATCGAGATAACCTTCTACCTTGGCTGTCTTTTCAAGTGCTTTAATGTCGGTCTCACTCTTCGATGTAAACGTAAATCCTTCATCCTTAACGAATTGCATAAAATCGTCGTAAATCTTGTCGGTGATTTCGAAATCTTTCGCCGATTTTATCGATTTATGCTCGCTGTAGAACTTGTTGGCATATTTGAAGAAGAGGTTTTTCGCGTAAAGATATGTGGTGATTGTAGAAACAATCTCAGGTTCCATCTTCACATCCGGCTGGATGCCGTGGCCTTCATGCACTACACGACCGTTGGCGGTGTGGAACACCTTGCCGAGTGTGTCAGCTTTCGCTAATGTATCAGCGGTTTTCTTATTCTTTTTCGAATAATCGATTTCCTGGATGCAACGGTTGCTCGGCAGATAATAATGTGCCACAGTCACCTTGATTTGAGTGTTGTAACTCATAGGTAAGATATTCTGTACCAATCCCTTACCGAATGTACGCTGTCCCACGATGACACCTCTGTCGAGATCTTGGATGGCTCCCGACACGATTTCCGATGCCGAGGCACTGCCTTCGTTGACCAAAATCACCAGAGGGATGTCAAGGTCGAGCGGCTCGTGCTGAGTGTAATGATTGTAGTTGTGCTCTTTAACCTTACCTTTCTGATACACAACGAGTTTGCCTTTCGGCACAAACATATTTACAATGTCGACAGCCTCGTTAAGCAGACCGCCGCCATTGCCTCTAAGGTCGAGGATAAAGCCCTTGAGCTCGTGGTTTTTCTTCATGTCGACGATGACATTTTTCAACTCGCTGGCGCAATCCTTGGTAAACTGCGACAGCACAGCGTATCCGATGCCGTTGTCAAACACTGTTGAATATGGAATGTTATCGATTTTTATCTTTTCGCGTTTCAGTTCCTTCACTATCGGTTCTTTCTCGCCTAGACGCTGCATCTTAAGCTTCACGGTGGTGCCAGGTGTGCCTTTCAAAAGCTCACTGATTTCGCTTGAGTTCTTGCTCGAGACATCTATTCCATTGACTTCCAAGAAGATATCGCCAGGAATAAGACCAGCTTTAGCGGCCGGGAAACCTTCGTAAGGCTCAGAAATCATCGTTTTGCCTTCGAAATATTGAATCATGGAACCGATGCCGCCGTATTCTCCAGTTGTCATCAACTTCACGTCCTCGATTTGCGACTCCGGAATGAAGACGGTGTATGGGTCCAATCCGTCGAGCATGGCGTTGATGGCGCTCTCGTTTAACTCCGCCGGGTTGATCTCGTCGACGTAGTACATGTTGAGCTGTCGCAACACATTATTATATATATCGAGGCTCTTCGAAATCTCGAAGTTGTTATTCTTGTTCTGCCCGAACGCTGTCGTCGCGGTGAACACCAATAAAATCAAAAATAATTTCAAATATTTCATATCGTTTAATTTTTACATCCTGTACGGACAAGCTTGTCCCTACGGGACTGGATCATATCCTGAGCCGCCCCATGGGTTGCACGATGCCACGCGTTTTATTGTCAGCCAGCCACCCTTGATGGCGCCGTATTTCCGTATCGCCTCGATGCCGTAGTTGGAGCAAGTCGGGGTGTAGCGGCAGTTGCGGCCGATGAAGGGAGAAAGTGTGTACTGATAGATTTTTATCAGCAAAATCAAGAAGTTTGCCGGAAGTTTTATTATAAAGTTTAAAACCTTTTTCATAATTTCTCGACCAAACGTTCAACAACTTTTTTCATTTTCTCCACAATTTCATCGTATTTCAGGATAACTGTGGCATTATATACTAACGCAACATCCAGCGTTTTGTTGTTTTCTTGGCATAATTTCATCAGCTCCGCCTTGTTTTTTCTCCAGCTTTCGCGGATAAGGCGTTTCACACGGTTGCGTTTTACGGCATGATGAAATCTCTTTTTGGAAACGGAAACGAGAATTCTTGGGATTGCAACTTCCTGACTTTCAGCATCATACAGATGTACGACTACACGAAACGGATATAAAGTAAATCCTTTGCCTTCTTCAAATAAAGTTTGTACAGCTTTTTTATGATAAATTCGCTGCGATTTCGGTAGTCCTTCTTTTACTTCCAATTATCTCTTCTTTGCTTTTTTTATTTCAGCCTCAAGATATTCCTCGATAGCCATTGTGATTGAAGGGGCTGTCTTGGTAGGAGCGCTGAGGGTGAGGTTGAATCCCGCGTCGGTAACTGCTTTTGCTGTCGATGAGCCGAGAGCGCCTATCGCAACTTCACCTTGAACGAAGTCAGGGTAGTTGATTTTCAGTGAGTCGATACCTGCAGGGCTGAAGAACACGAGCATGTCGTATTTTGTGATGTCAACTTCGTGCATGTCGGACGGCACGGTGCGGAACAGCATCGATTTCTTGAAATTGAGTTTCGCGTCGTTCATCATTCCAACATAATCCTCGCTTGTGACGATGTTTGAAGTAGGCAGGAAAAATGTCTCCTCGCGATGTTTTTTCATTATCTCAATCAGGTCGGCAAAAGTCTGGTTTCCGAAGAAAATCTTACGTTTGCGGAACTGGATATAATGTTGCAGATACAAAGCCGTTGACTCGTTGATACAGAAGTACTTAAGGTCATCCGGCACAGTGTAGCGCATCTCTTTCGCGATGCGGAAGAAATGGTCAACCGCATTGCGGCTTGTCAGGATAATGGCTGTGTAATCAGTGAGTTTCACGTGATCCTGTCTCAACTCCGACGCTTCCACGCCTTCCAACTTGATAAATTTTTCGAAATCTATCTTAACATTATACTTTTTGATGATACTATCCCAATGAGTTTTTGAAATATCAGCTGGTTTTGGCTGTGAAACGAGTATGTTCTTAACCTTCATTTTTCAACAACAGTTTGTTATAATCCTATAATACACAATCAGTTACGATCATCCTACACAGCATCGTTACCGCTACGGACAATGGTACGATTTCGAGCGTGCAAAAATACAAAAAATTATTAAACAAATTGCGCTTTGATAAAATTTGAAACTCAAAAAAAGTCTTAATAATACGAAATGCCGTGATTATCAATATTATAGAACTCGTTATTATTAAAATTATTTTTGTCGGATAAAACAGCATAATCAGACCGAGCACAATCATGATGATGTTCAGCAACGTCATCGTTGAAAGATGAGCCACTTCCTGATGCGTCGTGGCGGCCTCAATGCCGAAAAGCCAACCGTAAAATCCAACCAAAAGATATTGGATTATCAGAAATGCCATTATGAATTCGCACACATTCAGGTAGAATCCGAAACTGCTGTAAAGCATAGCGTTTCCGGAGAAAACAAGTAATATTTTCTGAATGATGAGAGCCATCACGGCAACGTAGGAGACGAAGACCGTCAAACCGTTGATGCTGACGATCGGATTCCATTCGCGCGTCATTTTTTCACTGTCGGACGACTGCATAAGTCCCATCAGCATCATGCGGAAACGTGCGGTATAAAGCTGTTTGTTCAACACCATTAATATCATGGCGATGAAAACAATCATGAAATTCCAACTGGGCGAAATAAACTCCACCACTCTGAGGTTTGGCTCGAGCGTTGAGGCGATGTTTTCTGTAACAATTTGAATATCAATAATTTCGCTCATCAAAATTTATCACTATTTAATTCTGCAAAAATATAGAAAAAATTTGGACTTTTAAGATAAATATTGTATTTTTGCGAAATATTTTTAGTGGAAATATTCAAATCATAAATAATTGAACTATGGGACTTATTGAAGAAATCATTGCCAATGCGCAGGCCAACAAACAGCGCATCGTGCTCCCTGAAGGAGACGAACCAAGAACATTGAAGGCAGCCGACCGTATCGTCGCCGACGGCATCGCTGATGTCATTTTGATCGGACCAGCTCAGAAAATCAACGATATGGTGAAGGAATTCGGCCTTAAAAATATAGGCAAGGCTCGTATCATCGACCCTCAGACCAACCCCGACCGTCAGAAATACGCTGACCTGCTTTTCGAACTTCGTAAGGCAAAAGGCATGACACCTGAGCAGGCATACGACCTCGCAGGTAACTTCATGTACCTCGGCATTTTGATGGTGAAAGCAGGTGAAGCCGACGGTCTCGTCAGCGGCGCACGCTCAACCACAGGCGACATGCTCCGTCCAGCCTTGCAGATCATCAAGACTGTTCCGGGTGTGACATGCGTTTCAGGAGCTTTCACTATGTTCTTACCAGAAGGTTGCCCTTACGGCACCAACGGACGCATGGTGTTTGCCGACTGCGCAGTGACACCAATGCCGACAGCAGAACAATTAGCCGAAATCGCAATCTGCACTGCAGATACAGCAAAGGCTATCGCCAAGATCGACCCTGTTACAGCTATCTTGAGCTTCTCAACAAAAGGCTCGGCAAAACACGAAGTCGTCGACAAAGTCATCGAGGCTACACGCATCGCACAGGAACGTCGTCCAGACCTCGTCCTCGACGGTGAGTTGCAAGCCGACGCCGCCATCGTGCCATCAGTCGGATCAAGCAAAGCTCCTAACAGCCCAGTCGCTGGTAAAGCCAACACATTGGTGTTCCCATGCCTAGAAGTTGGTAACATAGCTTACAAACTCGTGCAGCGCCTAGCTGGTGCCGAAGCAGTGGGTCCAGTGCTCCAAGGCTTGGCAAAACCATGCAACGACCTCAGCCGCGGCTGCTCAATCGACGATGTTTACAAACTCGTTGCTATTACATGTAATCAGGCTATCGCACAGAAACAATAAAAACACACTACCATGAAAATATTAGTTTTAAACTGCGGTTCGTCATCAATCAAATATCAATTGATTGAGATGGACGAAAAGAATCACTCAGTATTGGCGAAGGGTCTCTTGGAGCGCATCGGCCTCGAGATGGGCGAATTCACCCACAAATGGAACGGACAGAAGCACTACGAGCAGCTTCCTATCCCGAACCACACCGAGGGCATCAAGATTGTGCTTCAAGCACTTACAAATAAAGAATACGGTGTCATCAGCGACCTGAAAGAAATCAAAGCTGTCGGTCACCGTGTGGCACACGGCGGAGAGAAGTTCACTCACAGCGTCAGAATCGACGACAACGTCATCAACATGATTAAGGATCTCTGCGACCTTGCTCCATTGCACAACCCAGGCGCTCTTCAGGGCATCGCGGCAATGCAGGCAGTGCTTCCGGGCATCCCGATGGCAGCAGTGTTCGACACATCGTTCCACGCCACTATGCCGCCAGAGGCATATCTCTACGCAATCCCTTACGAATACTATGAGAAATACCGTGTACGTCGCTACGGATTCCACGGCACCAGTCACAAATACGTCGCTGAAAAAGCCGCTGAATACGTTGGCAGAGACTGGAAAAACACAAAGATCGTCACATGCCACCTCGGCTCAGGCGCATCTATCGCAGCAGTGGAAAACGGCAAGTCGGTGGAGACATCAATGGGCTTCACCCCAGTTGAGGGTCTCGTGATGGGCAGCCGCACCGGCGACCTCGACCTCGGCGCTTTCATGTACATCATGGATAAGGAAGGCTACAACACCAAGGAGATGAACACTTTGGTGAACAAGAAGTCAGGTCTCATCGGCATCACCGGAAACTCACAGGATATGCGCGACGTGCGTGCAGGCCGTGACGCTGGCGACGAACGTTGCACCTACGCTTTCAACATGTTCGCACACCGCGTTAAGAAATACATCGGCGCTTACGCAGCCATCATGAACGGCATGGACATCCTCGTGATGACAGGCGGTATCGGTGAAAACGCATGGTTCATGCGCGAGGCTATCCTCGAAAACATGGAGTTCTTCGGCATCAAGATCGACAAGAAATTGAACGAGACTATCATGGGTGACGCAGCAGTCATCTCAACACCTGACTCAAAGGTGAAAGTGGTTGTGTATCCAACAGATGAGGAATACATGATCGCAAAAGACACCTTCGATCTAGTCAAATAATAAAAAATGGGGCGCTGCGGCGCCCCATTTTTTATTCATCATCGTATTCGTAATATTCTCCTTGTTTACCAACACTAAGCTCGCCTTCGGGGTGAAATTTCTTTTTACGCAGAATCACCTTCCCGGATTCTTCTTTCCATTCTTCAGCATCGACGCCTTCAATAACATAATACACTCCAGTCAGATCGCCAAGATCTAAAACAAGCGTAAAATCGTCGATTCCATTATTAGCCCAGCGATTTGCGGCAGTTAGGATATAATCGAACATATAATCCATCATCACCAACGCCGAGCCTTTTGTGGTATATGTATGCTGAATAATGTTAACGCCTGGCTCGAAATGTGCGTCGAAATGATATACATAATAAAACATATATCCCGACCAATCGAGGTAAGCATACCTGTCATCACCTTCGTAAATGGTATCCAGAGACGCATTATACTGTTCCATGGTCATATCCTGAACCTGTCCGTTTTTGTAGTAATCCTCCTGATATATTTTATAGTCAATTTGATAATCTCCTTGATATCTGTATGGAACGTGCGCAAGCTGCCAAGGAATGTTTTTGCCATTCATAATCACTTGAAAACCATTGATATACGGATCACCTTTATACATCTCATTCAAATCAGGGGATACATGTCCGTCGGGAGATGGAGCCTCGAAGCCGACTATAACGTTTTTTGCCTCGCCTGGATTAAAAAATTCATAATAAACATTGACGAGGAATGTGCTTCCCCAGCCGCTAGCGGTGTCGTCAACACGTGTGATTGTCAGGATTTCCTTTTGAACTCTGATGACAGAATCGTTGATCGGAATCAGATGATTGCCATTGGAGTAGAATGCTCCGTCGTTTGCACTAACGACAAAACAAGAAATTACCAAGAGTAATAATAATGATAGTTTTTTCATGATATTAATAGTTTTTTATCCTCTGTCGTAATGCGGCATTTCTTCCGGAATGATGATTGAAAACTCAACAAGGCCTTTCACTTCGTCGTTTTCATACCAAGGAGTCTGGTAGATCAGCTTTTTCTTGCCTTTTTTCGATATCGTATAGACGTTGGTGGCCGCGTCGTTGAGCAGATGTTTGATGATTTGCTGCGAGCGCTCGTTGTGGCATCCCATCATATTCTTCCCGCGCACGTCGCCGTTGACATTCACCGAGCTATCGTTCTGATACACAACATTTCCCTCGTTGTCGCTAATTGTCACAGCGACATTAATTCCTTTGAAAAAATCGATATTCATAACGTTGAAAAATTTAATTTTTTGCAAAATTACACAATTTATAATTAAATTCAAATAAAAACGTTATATTTGCAATTTATTTGGTACGTTTTGAAAAAACTGAACATTTACATAATCAAGCAGTACATTGGCACGTTTATTTTCACATTTTTCGTTGCCATTTTCATCCTTTTGATGCAGTTTTTGTGGACTTGGGTCGACGAGTTCATCGGCAAGGGCGTGGAGTTTGCCGTGATGTTCAAACTTCTGTTCTACACCTCCGTCACCTTCGTCCCGATGGCTTTACCTCTGGCGATTTTGCTGTCGTCGCTGATGTGTTTCGGCAACCTCGGCGAGTATTACGAGCTCGTCGCAATGAAAGCCAGCGGCATCTCAACATGGAAAGTGATGCGTCCGTTACTCTATTTTTCATTGACAATGAGCGTGTTAGGATTTTTCTTCTCGAATAACGTGATGCCAGTGGCAAATCTGAGGATGCAGTCGACACTTTACGACGTGAGCCATAAAAAGATGACTTTGGAGATTCCCGAAGGCGTGTTTTACCGTGGCATCGACAAATACGTCATCAAAGTGGCAAAGAAAAGCAAGGACGGCAACTGGATGTACGACGTGATGATTTACGACCATACCGACGGCAAGGGCAACGTCAAGGTAACGGTGGCCGATTCGGGTTACATGGCGATGACGCCGAGCCAACGCGAGATGATTTTCACGCTATACGACGGCTACAACTACTCGGAAATGATTGACGACAAAGACTATCGCACACGCCGTCCGTTCCAGAAGATGTCGTTCAAAAAACAGCTTGTGTCGTTCGATATGTCGCAATTCGACATGAAACACATGAGCGAAGATGCTTTCAAGAAACATCAGACAATGTTGAATATCAAGCAGTTGAACCTCGCCATCGACTCCTTGAACATAGCTTACGACGAGAAGATGCAGCGCAACAACGACGCTTTGCTCAACAGATTCCAATATCTTAGCATGGACAAGGCCAATTTCGCGAAAGCCGACAAAAAACTCAAGAAAAAACAAGGCGACACGATGTCGAACGACACCATAAAAACCTTTACTTGGCCATTGTTAGGCAATCTGTCGGCCAACGAGCAGCAGTCGGTGATCAGCATAGCCATGACCAGCACCGCCAATATGAAAGAGAGCCTCAGCATCACCAGCAACAACATGAAACGCGACCATATCAACATACGGAAGCATGAGCAGGTGCTGAACCAGAAGTTCACCTTGAGTGTGGCGTGCATACTGTTTTTCTTCATCGGAGCACCTCTTGGAGCCATCATCCGCAAAGGCGGTTTGGGCATGCCTGTGGTCGTGAGCGTGGTGTTTTTCGTGATTTATTACGTCATCACCATCATCGGGGAACGAGTGGCGGTGAACGGCGACATGTCAGTGTTTCTTGGTGCATGGATCTCATCGATAGTGCTCTTCCCTATCGGCATCTTCCTCACCTTCAAAGCCACCACCGACGCAGCATTGCTCGACGCCGAGTCGTGGAAAAAATTCTTTACAAAACGTAAAAAAAGTTCAACGATATGAATATCCTTCTGTTATGCAACAAATCGCCGTTTCCGCCAAGTGAAGGCGGTCCTATGGCAATGAACAGCGTCGTCACAGGGTTGCTCGAGGCAGGTCATAACGTGAAAGTGATGGCCTTCAACAGCGACAAATATCATGTCGACATCAACGACATTCCGAAGGATTATCGCAAGAAGACAAGGATTGAATTCATCGATATAGATCTGAAAGTCAAGCCATTAGAAGCTTTTAAAAACCTATTTTCCGATGAGTCGTATCACGTCAAGAGATTTATTTCGGAGGAATTCAAGGAAAGACTCATCAAGGTTTTGAAGAAAGAACGTTTCGACGTGGTGCAGCTCGAGATGATTTACATGGCTCCGTATATCGAGACCATCCGCGAGCATTCGAAAGCCACGATAGTGCTGCGCGCGCATAACGTGGAGCATAAGATTTGGGAACGCATGGCGAAGAAGACGCTTTTCTTCGCAAAACGCTGGTACATCTACCATTTGGTGCGCACTCTCCAAAAATACGAGATGAGCGTCCTCGATAAAGTCGACGGCATTGCAGCCATCACTATCACCGACGCAGCATATTTCAGACGCGTGACGGCAACACCGGTCATCGACCTGCCTTTCGGTGTCGACATCGAGAAATTCGACCCGGTTTTCGAGGTCGGCGACACCCCGACGTTCTATCATATCGGCTCGATGAACTGGATGCCTAACGAGGAAGGAATAAAATGGTTCCTGAAAAACGTCTGGGACGAGGTTATCGAACGCGAGCCTGAAGCGAAGCTTTATCTCGCCGGTCGAAATATGCCGAAATGGCTCAAAAAAACAAAGAAAAAGAACGTCTTCGTAATCGGTGAAGTGCCTGATGCCCATGAGTTTGTAGACCAGCATAACATCGCCATAGTGCCTTTGTTCTCTGGCAGCGGCATGCGTATTAAGATTATTGAGTCGATGGCACTTGGCAAGACCGTCATCACAACTTTGGTGGGCGCGGAAGGCATACAATACTCTGAGTTTGAGGATATTATCATTGCCGACAACGTCCCGAAGATGGTCGAAAACATCTGCAGGCTGTACAAGCATCCCGAGGAAGCGGAAGCCATCGGTCTCAATGCGAGACGACTCATCGAAGAAATTTACGATAACAAAAAGATTATCAACAGGTTGGAGATTTTCTACAACGAGTTGAAATCGAAAAGAGAAATAACAGTTTTAAACTGATGAAGATATTTGTTTTATTACCAAGAATTCCATGGCCGCTCGAGAAAGGCGACAAGCTGAGGGCTTACAACCAGATCAAGCAGCTGGCGAAGAACAACGAGATAATTCTCTGCGCCCTGAACGACGACAAGAAAGTCGACAAGCAAGCCGCTTTCCAGGCGATGCAGCCATTTTGCTCATCGGTGAACTTCATCGACCTGCCGAAGATTGGCATTTTGTTCAATGTTTTCAGGTCGTATCTGCTCGGTTTGCCGTTACAATGCGGATATTTCTACAGCTCAAGGGCGAAGAAGAAAGTCCACAAACTCATCGAGCACCACAAACCAGACATGCTGTTCGGTCAGCTTTTGCGAGTAGCACCATATCTCCACAAGGTAAAACTTCCTAAAACCATTGACTATCAAGATGTTTTCTCAATGGGAATGAAACGTCGCGCCGAGATAGCAGGTGTCGTTACAAAGCCATTTTTCGAGATGGAATACAACCGCTTGAAGAAATATGAGCGCAGAGTTTTCGACGAATTCGACGTGAAGACCATCATCAGCGAGCAAGATAGAGCAAATATCGACCATCCGAAAAAGAATAAAATCCTCATCGTGCCAAACGGCGTCGACCATGAGTATTACAAGCCTCAGGAACGCGAAAAGCTTTATGACATTGTGTTTACAGGCAACATGGGATACGCTCCGAACGTGAACGCCGTGGAATTTTTGGCTTACGAAATCATGCCGAAAGTGTGGGAAAAGATTCCTGAAGCCAAGCTCTACATTGCAGGCGCTCAGCCAGACCCGAGAGTGAAGAAAGTGGCATGCGACAACATCATCGTGAGCGGCTGGATCGACGACATGCGCGACGCCTACGCACAGAGCCGCATCTTCATCGCCCCGATGCGCATCGGAACGGGTCTACAAAACAAACTTCTGGAAGCCATGTCGATGAAGATTCCATGCATCACCACGGCATTGGCCAACGGCTCGCTTCACGCAGTGAATGGCAAGGAGATTTTAGTCGACAACAACTCATCGGAGCTCGCTGCCGACATCGTATTCCTTTTGCAGCGTCCCGACAAGGCTGCGGAGATTGCTGAAGAAGGGTTTAATTTCGTGAACCGCGTCTACGACTGGGGAGCAGCAACTAAAATAATGGAAGACGCAATGATAACAGCAACACAAAGTTAATCAGTTAATCAGTTGATCAGTTAGTCAGTTATACTAGTCAACCGATTAACTGAACAACTGAATAACTGAACAACTGAATAACTAAAAAATTATGGCACAAAACGACGACAAAAAAATCATCTTTTCGATGGTTGGAGTGAGCAAAATCATTCCGCCGTCACGACAGATTCTGAAAGACATATACCTCTCGTTCTATTACGGAGCGAAAATTGGCATCATTGGCTTGAACGGAGCCGGAAAATCGACGTTGCTGCGCATCATCGCAGGCAAAGAGAAGTCGTACAACGGCGAGGTGGTGTTTTCACCAGGCTATTCAGTCGGCATGCTCGACCAGGAACCGCAGCTCGACAACAACAAGACAGTGCGTCAGGTTGTTGAAGAAGGCGCGCAGGAAGTGGTAGACATGCTCAAGGAATACGAAGAGATTAGTAACAAATTCGCTGAACCCGATGCCGATTTCGACAAACTCATTGAGCGACAAGGCGAGCTCACCGAGCTCATCGAACAACATGACGGATGGAACCTCGACAGCAAACTCGAGCGCGCAATGGATGCTTTGAACTGCCCTGATGGCGATACACCGGTTAAGAACCTGTCGGGAGGAGAAAGGCGTAGAGTAGCGCTGGTGAGATTATTGTTGCAAGAACCAGACATTTTGCTCCTCGACGAGCCTACCAACCACCTTGATGCCGAGGCTATTCAATGGTTGGAAAGCCACTTGCAGCAATATAAAGGCACTGTCATCGCAGTGACGCACGATCGTTACTTCCTTGACCACGTCGCAGGTTGGATTCTCGAGCTCGACCGCGGCGAAGGCATCCCGTGGAAAGGCAACTACTCATCGTGGCTCGACCAGAAGACCGCTCGCATGGCTATGGAGGAAAAGACCGAGAGCAAACGCCGCAAGACTTTGGAACGCGAGCTCGAGTGGGTGCGCATGGCACCGAAGGCTCGTCATGCCAAGGGGAAAGCACGTCTGGAGTCGTATGAGAAGATGCTCAACGAAGACGTTAAAGAGAAAGAGGAAAAACTCGAGATATACATCCCGAACGGAGACCGTCTCGGCAACAAAGTCATTGAAGCTAAAAACGTTACGAAAGCGTTTGGAGATAAGGTTTTGTTTGAGAATCTTAGCTTCAGTCTGCCACCAGCGGGCATCGTTGGCGTTATCGGCCCTAACGGAGCTGGTAAGACAACCCTCTTCCGCATGATTATGGGACTTGAGAAGCCAGATTCAGGCACTTTCGAGGTCGGTGAGACAGTGAAAATCGGTTATGTCGACCAGCAACATGCCGAAATAGATCCTGAGAAAACCGTCTGGGAAGTCATATCAGGTGGCAATGAATTGATTCAGCTTGGCAAGCGCACCATGCCATCGAGAGCTTACGTCTCGAGGTTCAACTTCGGCGGCGACGCTCAGCAAAAAAAAGCGGGAGTGCTGTCAGGCGGTGAAAGAAATAGAATGCATTTGGCATTAACTTTGAAGCAAGAAGCCAATGTTTTGCTCCTCGACGAGCCGACTAACGACATCGACGTCAACACCTTACGTGCTTTGGAGGAAGGTCTGGAAAACTTCGCGGGCTGCGCCGTCATCATCTCGCACGACCGCTGGTTCTTGGATAGAATCGCGACACATATCTTGGCGTTCGAAGGCGACTCGCAGGTTTATTTCTTCGAAGGAAGTTATTCGGAATACGAGGAAAACAAGATCAAACGCCTTGGCACTCAGCAGCCGAAGAAGTTCAGATATAAGAAATTGATGTAAGATGAGCGAGAGCAAACCGACAAAATTACAAATCTACAGCTGGTATCTGCGCGGCAAGAAGGCCTTTCGCGGCAAGTTCAAAAACCATTATGAGGTTGCTGCGCAATGGTATGAAAAAGCAGCCAAAGCAGGTCACAAAGACGCGCAATACGAGCTGGGGATGTGCTATCTGCGTGGCGAAGGTGTGCCGAAAGACGACTACACGGCCTACACCTGGTTCCGTGAAGCCGGCCATAACGGTCATCCCGACGGTCAGTATCTTGCCGATGACATGCTCCGCGTTCACGAAATGATGTTATAATTAAAAAAACCGCACTATGAAAAAGATTTTTACCACAGTTATTGCCATTTTACTGACTATCAATGCTTTTGCAGAGGATGTCTGGGACGGAACCGCTTCACCCTGGACCCACGGAACCGGCGTTTCAAGCGACCCTTATCTCATCGAAACAGCTGCAAACCTCGCCTACCTCGCCCAGAAAGTCAACGAAGGCTATCAGGCGCAAGGTCAGGCGGTCTTCAAAGGCGTCTATTTCCTGATGACTGACAATTTCAGTATGAGCAACATCAACTGGACACCTATCGGCAATGTCAACATGAACATGCAAGGTTATTATTTTGCCGGCATTTTCGATGGCTGGTATCACAACATTGAGCATTTGCATATTCAGTCAAGTGCCGATGTCTGCGGTTTGTTCGGGGGGCTTGGTGACAATGGTATCATACAGCACCTGTCGGTAACCGACAGCGGCATCACGTCGACAGGCACAGGAGTAGGCGGCATCGTGGGCATTACATTTGGCGAAGCATGGGTCTATCAGTGCAGTTTCACTGGTGCCATCAGCGTCAGCAACAGCGGTTCATACTGCGGTGCGGGCGGAATAGCGGCAGCAGCGGCCGAAAGCAGCTATATCAGTGAATGTTCTTTCCGTGGTAGCATTACAGCTACAAACAGCGGAGGCTTCACCGGCGCCGCCGGCGCCGGTGGCATCGTCGGCATCGCCATGGACAGCTCCACAATTTTCTCGTGCTATAACACAGGCAACATCACAGCAAGCTCTTTTATGATAAACGTAGCGGCAGGCATCGTGGCAGCTACATTACAGGAAAACAACGTCAGCGTTAAATGCTGTTACAACGTCGGAACCGTTAGCGCCAGCACCAAAGGAGGCATATTCGGCATGGTGAGCCCGATAAACCCGACAAAAGACGAGACTTCCATCGAGGTGTGGAACTGCTATTACCTCAACACCTGCGGCGGAAACACCAACTACGGCACAAGCATGACATCAGCCGAGATGCAGACCGAAGACTTCCTGGTCCAGCTTGACGGTTTACACATTTTCGTGATGGACAACGGCACAAACAACGGCTACCCTATCCATAGTCTTACAAGTTCAAGAGTGTTTGAGGCAACAGAAATAACAGCACATTCTGCGTATTTGTCGGCAGACCTGCATAAAGGCAACAGCGAGGTGACACGGGCATATCTTTCGTATGGCATATTGGATTCAACCGAAATAACCGAGATCGACATCGCTGACAACGGCTTTGTGGAAGTTACTTTGGAAGACCTCGAGCCCAACACTTTTTACTCTTTTAACATCAATATGGAATTTGACGACGGCGTTATCCTGACCAGCGAGCCTCATTATTTTGAAACACTCGACAACACTGGCATTTCAGAAATCCAAAATTCAAATATTTGCATCTACCCTAACCCGACATCAGATTTTATCCACATCGAAATCATTGAGCCTCAATCCATTTCCATCTATTCCCTTGACGGAAAATTGGTAAAATCAGTTGAAAACGCCAATGTAATCGACGTGAGAGATTTAGCTAAAGGTGTTTACCTTATTAATATAGAAGGTCGTACACAAAAAATAATCATTAAATAATGTTTTTCAGGAAATCCAACCAAATTATTTCATCAATTCTTCCATGACTTTTCCAGCTAGTCTGCTGGTTCCAACCCTGAAATAGTTCTTGTTGAGCCATTTTTCGCCGAGAACGTCTTTCACTATATAATAATAGGTGAGCGCGTCTTCAATTGTCGACATCCCACCAGCAGGTTTGAAGCCGACCATCTGACCTGTCGCCTCGTAGTATTCCTTGATGGTGTCGCACATGACGAGAGCCGCCATCGGGGTTGCGTTGACTGCGATTTTTCCTGTCGAAGTCTTGATAAAATCGGCACCTGCCAAGATTGCCAACTCGCTGGCTTTACGGATGTTAGCAGGAGTTTTCAGCTCGCCTGTCTCTAAAATAACCTTCAAATGAACAGGGGATTTGCATATCTCACGAATTGCCTGAATCTCATTGTAAACCTCATCATAATTTCCTGCAAGGAAAGTGCCGCGTGAAATCACCATGTCGACCTCGTCGGCACCTTGTTCAACGCAATATTCGACCTCTTTTTTCTTCAAATCGAACGGCATCTGTCCTGAAGGGAAGCAGCAAGCCACAGTTGCGACTTTTATTCCGCTGCCTTTCAAAAGACCCTTCGCCTGTTTCACAAACGGACTGTAGATGCAGATAGCTGGAACCGAGATTCCCTTGGCATTCTTCTGAAAATCAATGGCTTTAGTACAGAATTCTTCGATTTTCTTGGCATTGTCGAAAGCCTCCAAAGTGGTGAAGTCGATGCTCTGGAAAATGGTCTTCAACGACTCTTTTCTGTCGCTGATTTCGCTTTGTTTCTTGATGATTGCGTCAATTCTTGCCTGAAGTTCCTCTTCGGTATAGTTGTAAGATTTGAAATTCATGATTTTATATTTTTATTGATTTGCAAAGATAGGAAAAAATTTCATAATTTTGCAGCGAAATTTATTAATTCCGTCATTTCGACTGAAGAGAAGCGGAATGGAGAAATCTTTGAGGATTTATCCGCCTGCGGCGAATGCTTTCGCAAGCTCAGGTCTCGACTTCGCTAGAAATGACAAACATGAAAATTATTTATATGAAAAAATATCTTTTAATAATCGCTTTGTCATTGTTCGTAACTAATGTTTTCGCCCAGATGACAAAGGAAAACGACTACGGAATCAACGCTTTGAAGTTTGAAGTCAGGGGTGATTTCGACTGCCTCAACCAGCACGACAGCACTTGGTCAGGTTTTACAGGCAAATACCTCAACTTCATCCTGAAAGGCGACATGAACGAGCATTTTTACTACGCATATCGTCAGCGCTTGAATAAGATGAACAGCATCAGCAATTTTTTTGATGCCACCGATTATCTTTACCTTGGCTGGCGTATCACGAAAAACATTTCTTGGACAGCAGGAAAAGAAGTGGTGGCAATGGGCGGCATTGAGTACGACCTCGCCCCTATCGATGTGTATTTTGCCTCTATCTCGTGGAATCTCAGCTGCTATCAGTTCGGAACAAATCTCCAATATACCACCAACGACGGCAATCATATCTTTACTTTTCAGTTCACCAATTCGCCTTTCAGCGAAGGGCTTTACAGCGGTTTGTATAACTACAGCGTGCATTGGCGCGGCAATTTCAAGCACTTCGGTCCTGTTTGTTCAGTCAACATGTATGAATACCACAAAGGCCAGTTTCTCAATGTAGTAGCTCTTGGAACGACATTTAAATTCGGTCCGGTTGACGGTCATCTTGACTTCTTCAACCGCACCTCTGAGCAGCACGATCATCTCATTGGTGACGATATCTCTTTCGTCGGTCAAATCGGAGTTAATTTCTTGGAAAACAGACTTCATCTCTTCTTGAAAGCCACCTACGACGTCAACGAAATGGATCTCGGATTGGAAGATTCACCAAAGACATACAACATTTATGTTCTCCCTGGCACCGACGTGAAAGCCTATGGCGGCGGAGTGGAGTTTTTCCCTATCAAAGGCAAAAACGACATACGCATTCACACTTTCTTCGCAGTCAACGACACCAAAGGCGAAGACACGCTTTATCAAGCCAGCGTAGGTTTGACATGGCGTTTGAATTTCATCGACAAATAAAATTTCATTATGAAAATAAGACAATGGCAATTTTTAAGTAAGCGTCGTCTCGAGGCAGGTATCTTTCTCGCGATTTTCGCTATTTTCTTTGGATTCCTCGGCACCAGGATGGGCACGGCCAACATGCTGAACACCATCATGCAGACAGCCTATCATCTCCTTTTGGAGACCGTCTTCTTCCTGATGGCAGTGTGCGTCATATCTGGCGCTCTCGGTAAGCTTCTGGTCGAGTTCGGCGTGGTGCGACTCATCGAATACGTGCTGCGTCCTTTGATGAAGCCTATCTACAACCTCCCTGGAGTGGCCGCTCTCGGCGGAATCCTCACGTTTTTGTCAGATAATCCGGCCATCATCACCCTCTCGAAAGACAAACATTTCTCGCATTATTTCAAGAAATACCAGCTTGCCTCGCTGACCAACTTCGGCACAGCTTTCGGAATGGGCCTGGTGGTGATATTCTATATGCTCGGTCTCGGTTTCCTCAAAGGAGCCTTGGTCGGATTGCTCGGTGCAATCATCGGAAGTATCGTTTCAACAAGGCTTATGCAGCGTTTCACTTTGAAGGCATATCCTGAACTCGACGCTGAAGAAGAGCCTGAAGGCGGCGACGAACAGCAGATCTCATTCAAGTCGAAAGGCAATGCTTTCATGCGTTTCCTCGATGCTATCCTCGACGGCGGTAAGGAAGGCGTGGCAATCGGACTGGCTATCATCCCAGGCGTGCTCATCATCTCTACGATAGTGATGATGCTCACATTCGGTCCGGCAGTCGGCGGTGCATACAGCGGCGTGGCATACGAAGGCGTGCCTGTTTTGCCTTATCTCGCTGGCAAAATCGACTTCATTTTCGACTGGCTCTTCGGATTCCAAAATCCTGAGCTTGTGGCGTTCCCGATCACCTCATTAGGTGCTGTCGGCGCTGCTCTCGGTCTTCTCCCGAAATTCATCGCTGAAGGCATCATCAACAACAACGCCATCGCAGTATGCACAGCCATCGGAATGTGCTGGAGCGGATTCCTAAGCACACACACCGCCATGCTCGACTCACTCGGTCACCGCGAGCTCATCCCTAAGGCCATCGGCGCTCACACCATTGGCGGACTCGTGGCAGGCATCTCGGCGCACTGGATCTACGTTTTATTAGCATTCATTTTCTAAATTTAAAGAAATGGATAAGGTAGTCCTTGGCAAGACAGGTTTCGTCGTAAACAAAAACGGCTTCGGGGCGCTGCCGATACAGCGTATCTCGAAGGAAGAGGCAGCATATCTGATGCGAAAAGCATACGACAACGGCATCACCTACTTCGACACCGCACGTTTTTACACCGACAGCGAAGAGAAGATGGGATACGCCTTCGAAGGCATGCGCGACAAGATTATCATCGCGACAAAAACAGGCGCCACTACCGTCGAAAACTTCTGGAAAGACCTCGAAACAAGCCTCAGACTGCTTAAGACAGACTACATCGACCTATACCAGTTTCACAACCCCGCTTTTTGTCCTAAACCAGGCGACGGTACCGGACTTTACGAGGCAATACTCGAGGCACAGAAACAAGGTAAAATTCGTCATATTGGAATCACAAACCACAGACAGAAAATTGCGAAAGAAGCAATAGAATCAGGACTTTACGAGACTTTACAGTTTCCGTTTTCATATCTCGCGTCTGACAAGGATTTGGAGATTGTGGAGATGTGCAAAAAGGCCGACATGGGATTTATCTGCATGAAAGCTCTCTCTGGCGGCTTGATTACCGATTCAGCGACAGCTTACGCATTTTTAAACCAATATGAACACGTCCTGCCGATTTGGGGCGTTCAAAAAGAATCGGAGCTCGACGAGTTCATTTCATATCAGACAAATCCTCCTGCGATGACTGAAGAACGCTGGGCAAAGGTCAACAAAGACAAGGAAGAACTTTCTGGCGACTTCTGCCGTGGCTGCGGATACTGTCTGCCCTGCCCTGCCGGAATCTACATCCCCGATTGCGCCCGAATGAGCCTCTATCTGCGTCGCGCCCCGCTTAGCGTTTATCTTGGCGAGGAGTACAAAGAGAAAATGGAGAAGGTGAAAGGCTGTCTCCACTGCGGTCAGTGCAAGAAAAAATGCCCTTACGGCCTTGACACCCCGACACTTCTTCAAAAGAATTACGAAGATTTCTTAACGTTTTTGTAAAATTTTCCTATTTTTGTGACGTTATTTTATAAAATTTCGTCATGATTAATCGTGTTTTTAAGTTCGGAGGCGCGTCAGTTAAAGACGCTGATGCAGTTAGGAATCTCAAGCATATCCTTGAAAATGAGGACCGTAGCGATTTGATGCTCGTCATCTCAGCAATGGGAAAGACGACAAACGGCATAGAAAAAGTGCTCAAGGAATTCCGTGATGCTGACGGTCATCTTGAGATAAGCGCCCTGAAAGATCTCATGGAATATCACGAGAAAATCATGCTCGAACTTTTCAATGAAAACTCCGAACATCCTGTGTTTGAAGCAGTTACAAATTTGTTTTTGGATTTGTACCTCAACCTGCAGGAAACGGGTTACGACTATGATTATCAGTACGACCAGACCATCAGCTTCGGCGAGATGCTGTCGACGACCATCATTTCAGCATATCTTAACGATAACGGCATCGCCAACAAACTCCTTGACGCTCGGCAATATATCGTCACAGACCATACTTTCCGTGCAGCGAATGTCGATTTCGACGAAAGTCGTCTTAGGATTCAGAAACTTCAGGAGGAACACGATGGCACGATGTACATCACGCAAGGTTTCATCGGCTCGTCGACGAAGCCTGTGGTGACAACGACCCTCGGTCGCGAAGGCTCCGACTACACCGGTGCCATCTTTGCCAACCTGCTGAACGCCAAAGAGTTATCAGTCTGGAAAGATGTCGACGGAGTACGCAACGCCGACCCGAAACGCTTCGAGCACACCGAGAAGATTCCGCATCTCTCCTACTCTGAAGCCACCGAGTTGACGTTTTACGGCGCCACTGTGCTGCACCCGAAGACCACCAAACCTCTGCAAAACAAGAACATCCCACTGAAAGTGCGCTGTTTCCTTGATGCCTCACTCGAGCCGACAATCGTCGATGGCAGCGACGAATTTATCAAATACATCCCGTCGTTCATAGTTAAAGACAATCAAACACTTGTGACGATTCGTCCGCGCGACTATTCCTTCATGAACGAGCAGAACCTCGGCATCCTCTTCGCGATGCTCAACGAGCTAAACATCCATGCCAACATGATTCAGACCTCAGCCTTGAACCTCTCCATCTGCTTCGACGAGAACGAGCGCAAACTCACTCAGCTCATCGCCGCCCTCGAGCAGTCGTTCATCATCCGATACAACAACGGCCTACAACTCTTCACTATCCGCCACTACAAAAACGGCATCGAAAAAGAATTCATAAAAGGGAAAGAGGTTTTCGTGGAACAAAGGAGCCGCAGCACGCTGCAATTGGTGATATCATAAAAAAATTGGGACGAAAAACCTTTCGTCCCTACTAATATCTAATGTCTAAAGACTAAAGTCTAAGGTCTAAAGTCTATTCCGCCCAGTTCAGAATCTTTCTGAAATCGTATTCCGCCGGGTTTTCAACGTATTTCTTCGCGCCCTCGTAGTCGGCTGGAGTGATGTACTGCATGCAGTGGTTGAACACCAGTTTCGCCTTCTCGCCCTGCATGTTTACCAAACGTGGTTTCACCTTGCCGTTTTCGTCCTCGACATCCTTCAGATACAGCGGACTGACCTGTCCTTTCGGGTCGGCAGTGACCATGGCGCCTGTGATGCCCATGTCGAACAGCTTCTTCACGCCGTAGCCGAGGATTGAGCAATATTGCAAATCGAAAGCGCATGGATCGACACAACGGATTTCATAACCTACTTCCACCGGACGGCTCTTGATGTTCAAGCCGAGAAGTTTCAAGCGCTGCTGCAGTAACATATTGAAAATGTGAGCCTTACTAACATTACCAAGCTCCGGATGTCCGTGCTCGTCGTAGGTAAAGTTCACACCTGAATTCTGAATCTCCTCATCTGTCATGAAGTGGAAAACGCCTTCTGAAACGCTCGCCACGCCATAGTTGATACCCAACATCTTACGCTTAATCATTGAGCTGATGATGAGTCGCAAAATCTTGTCGAAAGTGACCTCTGTTTTGTAGAACATCTCCGGTATGATGATCATCGGGTAATGGCAGGCATAGCCCATGCCGAATGCCAGGTGACCAGCCTCACGACCCATTGCCGACACCACAAACCAGTTGCCGCTGGTGCGAGCATCTTCGTAAACGGTCTGCAAAATCTTCACGCCAGCCTCTTTTGCTGAATAATATCCGAATGTCGGGCTGCCTTCTGGCAACGGAAGGTCATTATCAATAGTCTTCGGCACGTGAATGTTCTGAACGTGTACGTTATTCTTCATCAAGAACTTAGAGATACGATTCGCTGTCGAAGCGGTATCGTCGCCACCGATTGTCACAAGCAGATTCACATCGTTTTTCACAAAGAAATCAATGTTAAACTCCTCGTCTTTCGGTTTGTAACGGCTCATCTGCAGCGCCGAGCCACCCATCCTCATGATCTGGTCGGCATAAAGAAAGTCGATGTCAACAGTCCTCGGGTTAGGTTTGAACAGGTTTTTATATCCTTCGTGGAGTCCGATCACGCGGAAACCGTCGTTTAAAAATGTCTTTGCCACAGTGCTCACCACCGTGTTGATGCCTGGTGCCGGACCGCCGCCGGCGAGAATAACAATTGATTTCATATTTTTAAAATTTATCCTTGCAAAGTTACAAAAATACTTTTAAAAACAAACAAAAAATATTCGTTTTTCATACCGAAATTTTTACTATTTTTGCAAGTTTAAAGATAATAGGCAATTTTTGATATGTATAGTTTCATTTCGGGAACCGTTGTTGAGAAGAATCCAACTTACGTAGTGCTTGATAATCAAGGAATTGGATATTTGATTAACATTACCTTGAACACCTTTACGGCCATTGGCGAACAGCAGCACGTGAAGCTTTTCGTGCACCTCGCAATACGTGAAGACGCTCATACTTTGTATGGATTCTACACCGAAGCCGAGCGAGAGCTTTTCCTTCAGCTTATCACGGTGTCGGGAGTGGGATGCAACACCGCCCGCCTCATTTTGTCGTCAATGACAGTGAAAGAGGCCGTCGATGCCATCGCGACAAACAACATCCGAATGATACAAGGAGTGAAAGGCATTGGCGCCAAGACTGCCCAACGTATAGTGGTCGACCTTCACGACAAGGTTGGAAAACTTGAGGCGGGCGGTGAAATTTCTTCACTTGGAAACAATACATTGAAAGATGAAGCGTTATCAGCATTAATGGTCTTAGGTTTCAACAAAGCAAGTATCGAAAAGACCCTTGACAAACTCCTCAAACAGATGGAAAATCCTACTGTCGAGGACCTCATCAAGGAGTCGCTGAGGCTTTTGTAAACATAATGGTATGATTATCAGGAAGTTAATATATATTTTAACATTATCGCTGGTCTGCATAGGCTTTAACGCCCAAGCGCAGTCGGGCATAGAACTCAAAGAGCCGTCGAACGTCACCCGCACAATCGAGTACGACCCGGTCACCGGACAGTATATCTTCGTCAGCAAAGTCGGTGATTTCACCTATCAGGACCCGGTCTACATGACACAGGAGCAGTATTCCGACTATGTCCAGAAACAGGCTATCAAGAATTACTGGAAAGACCGTCGCGAGTCGTCGATGGGCAACAGCAACGGCAACTCCCTGATTCCTCCGATTTACGTTGGTGGCAAGGTCTTCGACAAGATCTTCGGCAGTAACACCATCGACATCAAGCTGCAAGGTTCGGCCGACGTGACATTCGGCGTGAAATACCAGCGTCGCCGCGACCCGTCATTAACCGTAGCACAACAGCGCACAACAAACTTCGACTTCAACGAGAACATCCAACTCAGCGCTTCTGCAAAAATCGGCGAGAAGATTCAGTTCAAGATGAGCTACAACACCAAGACTCAGTTCTCGTTTGAAAACAAGTTCACCCTGAAATACGAAGGCGACGAGGACGACATTCTTCAACTCATCGAGGCCGGTAACGTCAGCATGCCTCTGCAGAGCACCTTAATCACAGGTACTCAATCACTTTTCGGTTTTAAGACCAAGCTGAAATTCGGCAAGACGACGGTCACAGCCATCGCTTCATATCAGGAAAGTGAGACACAGAACATCGCTGTTAACGGCGGTGCCCTTACTCAGGAATTCGAACTCGAAGCCATTGATTATGAAGAGAATAGACACTTCTTCCTGAGCCAGTATTTCCGCGACCATTATGAGGCGGCACTCGCCACCTTACCGACGGTGACATCCGACATCAACATCACAAAGATTGAAGTTTGGGTGACGAACACCAACTCTAACTACGAGAACTGTCGTAACATCGTGGCATTCACCGACTTAGGCGAAGGTAAAGAAGAATGGATTTACAACACCAACAAAGTCCATTCCAATGTTTTCACCGGCGAAGCCTATCCTGACAACTCTGTCAACGACCTCGTCCAAAACATGGACACGACGCAGATCCGCAACCTCAACACCGTCACGGCTTACCTCACCGAACAAGGCTACACTTCAGGCCGCGACTTCGAGAAAATCCAGAAGGCAAGAAAGCTGTCAACAAACGAATATTTCCTCAACAGCAAGTTGGGTTTCATCACTTTGAATGTCACGCTCAACGCAAACCAGACTCTCGCTGTCGCATATCAATACACAGTAATCGGACAAGAGGGTGTGTTCCAAGTCGGTGAGTTCTCCGACCAAGGCATCCAAGAGCCCAACCTCTTGACAACCAAAATGTTGAAGAGCACAACCATCAACACCAAGATGCCGATGTGGAACCTCATGATGAAGAACGTCTACAACATCCGTGCTTATCAGGTGGCATCAACCAACTTCACGATGAACATCCTTTACCTTGGCAACGACAACGGTGTGGCGACAGGCTATTTTGCCGACGCTCCTGAGAATATCAGAGAAAACTCGTTGCTCAACCTCATGGGCATGGACCGCTTGAACAGCCAAAACAACCCAATCGAGGGCGGTGATGGTATGTTCGATTTCATCAACGGAGCGACGACAAACGGTGGTACCATCAACGCGGCGACAGGACGTATCTACTTCACCGTATTGGAGCCTTTCGGCGGTCAGATCAGAAACAAAATCTTCAAAGACCATCCTGCTTTAGCCGACAAATACGCGTTTGACTCTCTATACACTATGACGAAAGTCATGGCGCAGCAATATACCGACAAGAACAAATATCGTCTCGAAGGACGCTACACCTCATCTTCGGGAAGCGAGATCAACCTCAACGCACTCAACGTGCAACAAGGTTCGGTGCGCGTCACAGCCGGAGGCGTGCCGCTGGTCGAAAACGTCGACTATACCGTCGACTACACCCTCGGCCGCGTGACGATTCTCAACGAGGCACTGCTTAACTCAGGAACCACCATCAACGTGTCGCTCGAAAACAACACCGCGATGTCGACAATCCGAAAGACATTCCTCGGAGCACGTGTGGAACATGAGATTAACCCGACATTCATCGTCGGTGGTACGGTGCTCCATCTGAGCGAACGAGCCTACACCACAAAGGTAAATTATAGCGACGAGCCGATTTCGAACACCATCTACGGCTTCGATGTCAACTATCAGACTGAGTCACAATGGCTTACCGACGTTCTCGACAAGCTCCCGCTTTATGAGACCAAGACAAGATCACGCATCAATGTGTCGGGAGAGTTCGCGAGATTCATCCAAGGCATCAACAAAGACTCCGACCAGGCCGGCACTTCGTATATCGACGACTTTGAAGGCGCCAAGTCGACCATCGACATGCGTCAGTGGAACTTCTGGCATCTCGCCAGCACGCCTCAAAACCAAAGCAATCTCTTCCCTGAAGGTAGCGTCGTGGGTCTCGAAAACGGTAAAAACCGTGCAAAACTGTCATGGTACAGCATCGATCAGTCGGTGTTCTACGACAGATACGGCAACCTTTTGCCGCCAAACATCACCAACGAAGAGCTCTCCGACCACCGCGTGCGTCAGGTGCTTCTCACCGAGCTTTATCCTAACAAAGACATCCAGGCTGGTACCTCGACCAACGTGTCGGTGCTCAACCTCGCATATTACCCGAACGAACGTGGACCTTACAACTACGACACCGAACATCTCAACGAAGACGGAACATTCAACAATCCTGAAGACCGTTGGGGCGGTATCATGCGAGCCATCGAGTCGTCGGACTTCAACTCAACAAACGTTGAATATATCGAGTTCTGGATGATGGACCCGTTCTTCGAAGGACAAGACCAGACGAACGTAGGTCAGCTGTATTTTAACCTCGGTGACGTGTCGGAAGATATTCTCCGCGATGGACGTAAATCATACGAGCACGGACTTCCGACGACATCTGTCGTTGAAAACGTCGACACCACAGTGTGGGGCCGCGTGCCGTCACTCCAGGCTCTCGTCGACGCCTTCAACACCGACCCGAACTCACGTCAATATCAGGATATCGGTTACGACGGATTGAACGATGACGACGAGCGCGCGTTCTTCGACAACTTCCTCAGCATCATGAGGAATAAAGTCAACGCGACAGCTTTCGCCAAACTCAATGCCGACCCTTCATCCGATGACTACCATTACTTCCGTGGAAGCGACATGGACAGCGACCCTGTTTATTCCAGCATCCTCGAACGTTACAAGAGATACAACGGCAACGAAGGCAACTCGCCGTCAGAGACACAATATACCGAGAGTTACACTACCAACAACAGCACCTTGCCGGATCAGGAAGACATCAACGGCGACAACACTTTGAGCGAGTCGGAGAACTACTATCAGTACGTCATCGACCTCGACCCGATGAAGATGCAGACTTCCGGTCAGAACTTCATCTCGGACATCCGTGAAGCCGCAGTACAAGTCGCCAACGGACAGACCAAACGCGTGAAATGGTATCAGTTCCGCGTGCCGGTGCGCGAGCCTAGCAAAGTGATAGGTAACATCGAAGGCTTTAACTCCATCCGTTTCATGAGAATGTTCCTCAAAGGATTTAAGAGCGACATCGTGATTCGTTTCGCCACCCTCGACCTCGTGAGAGGAGAATGGAGAACCTACACCAACGCCATCCAGGCTCCTGGCGAATATCAGCCGGGCGACCAGAGCAATCATACCATCTTCGAGATGTCGGCTGTCAACGTTGAAGAAAACAGCGGTCGTTATCCTGTGCCTTATTGCATCCCTCCGGGAATTGAGCAAGAGGTTTACACCGGCGCCACATCAACGGTGCGCCAGAACGAACAGGCACTGCAACTCACAGTCAAGAACCTCGTCGACGGCGACGCACGCGGCGTTTACAAAACCACAGAGTTCGACTTCCGATTCTACAAGAAACTCAAGATGTTCGTCCACGCCGAGAGCATGTACGACACCGACCCGGTGCAAGACAACGAGGTGACAGCGTTCATCCGATTCGGCTCCGACCTCACCGACAACTACTACGAATACGAGGTTCCGTTGAAAATGACGCCATGGGGCACTTCGATTACCGACGAATACGGCATCTGGCCAGAATCGAATAACTTCGACATCGAGTTCGACAAGGTTGTCAACGTGAAATCAAACCGTAACACCGCCATCGCCAACGGCAACACCGACGTCAAGACCAACAGACTTTATTCCGAAAGAGACGGCAAGAACACCATCAGGGTGTTGGGTAATCCTACCATCAGCGAAGTTCGTTCCATGATGATTGGTGTTAGAAACCCGAAAGTCGATGGCGAGGTGGCGCAAGACAAGAGCGTCATCATCTGGATCAACGAGTTGAGAATGACCGACTTAAGCAGCAACGGAGGCTATGCGGCGACGGGACGAGTGGAAGCATATCTCGCCGACCTCGGACGCGTCACCGTGGCTGGATCATACAAATCGGCAGGCTACGGATCGCTTGAGACAAAGATCACCGACAACGACATGCGCTCACAAAGATATTACAGCGTGTCGGCCGACATCGACCTCGGCAAGTTTATGGCTCCTGAAAAGAGCGGTATGACCGTGCCTGTTCACTTCGACCATAACAACACCACCATCACGCCTGAGTACAACCCTCTCGATCCTGACGTGAAGCTTCAACGCTCGCTGCAAGACCTTGACAACAGAGGCAAAGACTCGCTCAACGCACTGGCGAGAGAAGTCACCACGCAAACCAACTTCAACGTGACGAACTTACGTAAAAACCGCGTCGGATCAAAGAAACCGCATTTCTATGATGTGGAGAACCTCAACGCATCGTATGCCTACACCAGCCAGGAACAGTCGACACCTGACATGGAATACAACCGTCAGAAGTCGCACCGCGGCGGCATCGGATACTCATACACCACTGGAGCCAAGCCATGGACACCATTCGCTAAGATGAAATGGGCATCATCGCCATACATGACACTGTTCAAGGACTTCAACCTCTACTATCTGCCGAAGAGCTTCTCGTTTAATACCGAGATGTACCGACAGATTCACACACAGAAGATGCGTAACAAATCGTCAGGATTGATACTTCTGAAAGAGACTACAGCAAAGAGCTGGGACTGGACAAGAAACTACGACTTTCGTTATGATTTGACTAAGAATCTCAACTTCACATACACCGCACAGACGCAAGCTTACATCTACGAACCATCAGGAAATCCTGAGCGTGACAGTGAAGAGTGGAAAGCCAACAGAGACACAATCCGTGATGAGTTGCTCAACTTCGGATCTATCTCACGATTCACTCAGACAGCAAAAGTGAGCTACACCATACCTATTAATAAACTGCCGTTCTGCGACTGGCTCGGTGCCACCACAAGCTACACCGGCAACTATCGTTGGACAGCCAGCTCACGATACACCCAGGCGCGTCAAGGTAACGCAATAGAAAACGACAACAGCATTCAGTTTACGGCAACCGCCGATCTCACCAAGCTGTACAACAGATCATCATATCTCAAGAACCTCATGTCACCTCGTCGTTCAAACAACAGCAGAGTTAGAGGTCCAGGCGCTCCTGGCAGCGAAAAGAAAACCGACACAGTGACGACGAAGAAAGACAACAGCATCGGTAAAGTCATAGCCGACAACACAATACGCGTACTTCTCAGCGTGAAGAAGGTATCATTCACCTATTCAAAGAGCAGCGGCGTAGGACTTCCTGGATTTATGCACACTCCAAACATGTTTGGAATGAGCAACGCCATGGCTCCAGGTCTCGGTTTCGTATTTGGACAAAACGACAACGTGCTGAACAACGCCATCAACAAAGGCTGGCTCACCACCGACTCGACATTCAACAGACCTTACACCGAACGATTGAGCGAGACATACAACTATAAGGTGTCGATTGAACCGTTCGCCGATCTCAAGATTGAAGTGTCAGGAAACCGCGCTTACGCTGAGAACTTCTCCGAATATTTCAGAGCTGATGAGATGGGAATCTTCCAGTTCTACACCCCGACTAACGGCGGTAACTACAGCATTTCCTACCTCATGACAGCCACTTCCTTCTCTGATGGCGACAGACTTTTTAATAACTTGTGCGACTATCGTCTTGAGATTGCTGAACGTCTGGCACATCAAAACAGCGCGTGGGTCGACATGGGCGAGCCTTACGTCGACGACGAAGTCGGCGACGGCAGATTCCCTTACGGATATACCGCGTCGTCACAGGAAGTGCTCACTTACGCCTTCCTCGCCGCCTATAGCGGAAAGAGTCCAGGTAACGTGTCGCTCAACCTATTCAGCAACGTAGCGCTTCCAAACTGGACCATCAACTTCACCGGTTTGACTAAGATCCCGGCGCTGAAGAAGCTTTTCAAGACCATCAACCTGACACACGGATACAAGTCGACATTCACCATCTCGGCATGGACAAACAATGTCAACTACAACGCCAAAGAGCAGATGGCAGTATTCACCGGAACCAACATCAGAATACCGCAATACGACATCTCGCAAATCCTTGTCAGCGAGCAGTACACACCGCTTCTTGGTATAACACTGGCACTTCAGAACTCGCTCACACCGTCGATCGAATACAAGAAATCGAGAACCATCACCCTCGGCTTCAGCAACAACCAAATCACCGAGGTTAACGGTCGCGAGATCGTGATAGGATGCGGCTACACATTCAAAGACCTCGGCTTCAGTCTGTCATTATTCGACGGCAGCGGCTCCAAGAAAGTGAGCAACGACCTCAAGTTAAAGCTCGACATCGGTTTCAGAAGAGACATCACGACATTGAGAAGCATCGACGAGCGTCACAGCCAGATCTCCGCAGGTCAGAACAAAGTGAACATCTACCTCACCGGCGACTACAACCTCAGCCAGCGTCTCGGCATGCAGGTGTTCTTCAAATACGACATGACCAACCCGTTCATTGCCAATGCTTACAAGACAACCAACGTCTTCGCCGGTATCACGGCACGCTTCAGTCTGTCGCAATAAAAAATATTTTTAGAAATGTGAAGCACGATACAATAAATATTGTAATTTTGTAGCGGAAATTAATTTGTAAAATTAAATTTTAAATAAAAGATATGAATATTCCAACAAACTTAAAGTACACTAAGGATCACGAATGGATCCGTTTAGAAGGTGACAACGCTTACATCGGTATTACCGACTATGCACAACACGAACTTGGCGACATCGTTTTCGTTGATGTCGACACACTTGACGAGACACTCGAGGCAGAAGAGACTTTCGGAACAATCGAGGCAGTGAAGACATCTTCAGAGATGTTCATGCCAGTCGGCGGTAAAGTCATCGAATTCAACGAGGAACTCGCAGACGCTCCTGAAAAGGTCAACAGCGACCCATACGGCGAAGGCTGGATCATCAAAGTTGAAGTGACAAACGCAGCCGAGATGGACAACCTCCTCGATGCAGAAGGTTACAAAGCCCTCATCGGATAATTTTGGAACGTCTATCAAGACATATTTACCCCGGCTTATTGTGCGGTGTCATCATCATGATACTCTGCGGTTTGCCGGGGTCTTATTTTCCCAAAGTCAGAACATTCTGGGAATGGCTTGGTCCGGATAAGCTGGTGCACACTCTGATGTTCGCCACCTTCGCTTTCTCCATCGCCTTTGGCTACAGGAAAGAATTTTGCGAACGAGAGAATTTGTATCGTATTAAGCTTCAATTGATTACGCTTTTAATTGCAGTATCTTACGGAGCTCTGACAGAAATCCTCCAAGCACATTTTTTTAGAGGAAGATACGGGAGCGTTTATGATTTTCTAGCCGACGTAATCGGTTGTGTATTAGGCGTTTTCATCTTTAAAATCATTTTCCGAAAAAAAATGATAAAAAATTAACTCATAATTCAATAATTTTTGCTAACTTCGCAGCGTTTTTAGACTAAGATTAAAATTAAACGTTATGGAAATAAAAAAATCACCTAAAGCGAGTCTCGACGACAAGAGATTGACGTTTACACTCATCGGCTTGGTAGTTACATTATTCATTGTTTGGCGCGTGTTCGAATATAAGAGCTACGACAAACAATCTATCGACACCTTTGCAAGACAGGTTGAAGTCATCGAGGAAGAAATGGTTGAAATCACAAAACAGGAACAGCCAAAACCTCAGATTCAGACTCCAAAACCTCAGGTGACGCAGATCCAAGTGGTGGAAGACGACGTTGAAGTTGAAGATATCGAGCTCAACGCTGAAGTCGACCAGAACGAAGTTCTTGAAGAATACGTCTACGAAGCTCCAGAAATCGAAGAGGAAGATATCCAGGAAGAGGAAGTGTTCCTTTCAGTGGAGGAAAACCCTGAATACCCTGGCGGTCCTGCAAAACTTCTCGAATACGTCCAGAAAAACCTCAAATACCCTATGATGGCTCGTGAAAGCGACATCCAAGGTAGAGTGTTCGTGGGCTTCGTCGTTGAAAAAGACGGTTCAATCTCCAACGTGAGAGTGCTCCGTGGCATCGGCGGCGGCTGCGACGAAGAGGCTGTGCGCGTCGTGCAAAGCCTTCCTAAATTCAAACCTGGCAAACAGCGCGGTAACCCAGTGCGTGTACAATACACACTGCCTATCGTGTTCAAACTCCAGTAGTGGATACAAAAAAATATAAACTGAAAATATTCGGCAACAAGGAGCTTCCGAGCTACTTGCTGGAAACAAATAATGTGGTGAGGATGATACTCTTCACCACAGTTTATTCTCTGGTGTTCATAAACATATTCCGCCCGTTCAACTCGGAGTCGTGGATACCTAACAACAGCAGCACCAACTACTTCATGTACTCATCACTGATGGTGCTCGTCGGCATGGTGGTGATATCACTCAGCCGCGTCATCATGAACCTGGTGGTGAAAAAAGTACAAATCACCTACCCAGACTACGTCATCTGGCTCGTCAGCGACGCCGTCATAGTGTCAATATTCTACGTTTTCATAGCATATAAAGTCGGCTTCGTCGATAACTTCCTCAACGACAACCCGGAGATGACAACATGGGAGGCAATATTCTCCATCTTCTGGAAATCGACAGCCAACACCGTGTGGATGCTGCTCATACCTTACACAGTCTCATTGCTATTCCTTGATAATCAATATCTTAAAAATAGAATCAAGGAAATAGGCTCGAGGACTCCCGACAGCAACATCGTGCATTTCAAAGATGAAAAAGGCGAAATCAGACTATCGATAAACATGGAGAACGTACTCTATGCAGAATCAGCCGATAACTATGTGATTATCAAATACATAAACAACGATAAGATAGTCGACTTCTTCCTCAGGACCAACCTCAAGAAGCTATCCGACGACATGCGCGATACCCCAATTCAACGCTGCCACCGTTCGTTTATGATCAACCTGCTACACGTCACGTCACTTAAAAAAGACCAGACAGAATTCATGATTCAGTTCGACACGACCAGCATCAAAGACATCACGGTGTCGAAGACTTATCAGGAAGCCATCATGGACGCATTCATGAAATACCAGAAATAGTTGAAAAAATTACTAGTTATATTACTCTTTCTGACCATCCTCCCCTTTTCGGAGATGAACGCTCAGATCAACCACAAACACTACGTTTTGATGGGAAAACTAGAGCTGTCGAAAGAAAACTACGCCGAAGCGATTCAGAATTTCAACATCGCCATCATTGCCAAACCTAACGATTTTGAGGCATATTTCCTGCGAGGCATAGCAAAATACAGTCTGAGCGACTATAGCGGTGCTGTCGATGACTTCACCAAAACCCTGATGATACACCCGCTTTATGTGCGAGCCTATCATTATCGTGGCGTTGCCAACGACCGCCTTTCGAACTACGCCGACGCCATGGCCGATTACAAGAAAGCCATCAGCCTCGACCCGTTCAGCGAGGAGCTTCACATCGCGTCAGGTTCCACCTTGATGCACCTCAACGACTATAAAAACGCCGTCGCCGAGTTCGACACCGCATTGATTATCAATCCAGAAAACGCCAACGCCTACATCTCACGAGGCATCGCCAAACGTTATCTCGACGACCTCGACGGAGCCTTGAGCGACATGAACAGCGCCGTTTACAACGACTACTTCAATATCGAGGCAGTAGCGCGCCGCGGTATGATTGAACTCGAACGCGAGGAGTATCAAGAGGCGATGAACGACTTTAACAACGCGCTGCGCATGGATAAGAACAACCCGCTCATATATTTCAACAGGGCGGTGGCGTACCTCAACCTTGGCGATACAACCGCGGCGCTGAACGATTACGAGAAAGTTAACAACCTCGACCAACGTAATGCCCTCACCTACTTCAACCGCGCCATCATTTACTCGATAAAAGAAGAATACGACATCGCGCTCGCATTATATAATAAGGTGATTGAAATCAACCCGCAAAATATCTACGGATATTTCAACCGCGGCATTCTCTATTACAAACTCAAGGACTGGGACAATGCGGAAGACGATTTCACCAAAGTAATCGAGCTGTTTCCCGATTTCATCGACGCTTGGATCAACAGGTCGGTTGTGAAATTTGAAAAAAACGACATCAAAGGAGCGGAACAAGACCAATGGCAAGCCAAGCAAATCATGGCATTTGTGAACGAAGACCAAGCCAATGTCGACTCGCTGTTCAGCCATTACTCCAAGATGGATTACAACAAAATCATCACTTTCGAGTCGGATTTCATTGATGGCAACCGTCAGAAAACGCTCATTCAATTCTCCGACATCGACATTAAACCTCGCGGAAGCTTCATCGTCAACATCAAGGAAAACGATAAATACTATATCGACGCCACACTCAGCCAGATTTCGCAAACCAACAATCTCAACGGTAAGTTGGCATACATAGTGAACGATTTGTTCGACCAGAATCACACCTCGTTTATCAACGATTCAATAATCAATACCATTGATAATCAGAACATTAGAACTCTCCTAAACGGTATTTACAATTTTGAGGTTTACAACTATCAGCGAGGCGAAAACATTTTCACTACTCTCCTCGACGACCCTGTTTTAGGCGTTTACGCAGGAATTAACCTCTCTGTTTTGCAAAATGCCAAAGCCGAACTGGTTGTCAACGATAAAAACTACGACAACTCCATCTATATTACTCAAAAACGAGCCTCTGAAAACCTTGTCCAAACGCAGGAAAAGCCTGATTATCAGCAGTCTTTGGAGACCATTTCGATAGTTTTAGGCAAAAACAAGAAAAACCCTTACGTATGGTATAACATGGGCAATATCCATCTGCAGATGCAGGAGTTCGACAAAGCTGTCGAGGACTACACCAAGGCGATACAATACGAGCAAAATCTGGCGGAAGCATACTACAACCGCGCGCTCACTTTACTTTATCTGAACAAGAAATCGCAGGCTATCAAGGACTTAAGCAAAGCCGGGGAGCTTGGAATCCCGGAAGCCTACGTGGTGATGAAACGTTTCTCAGAATAATCAGTTCAACAGTTGAAGTTCCTCAACTTTATCGAATTTGTGGTTAACGCCATAGTCGTCCTCATATTCCATAAAATCAAGCTCTAACACCTTCATATTGAACACTTTAGGAATTATTCCACCGATCTCCATCTGATAATAATGCGTAAACGTGTCACCTTCGAGAGTCCATGTCAACTCGGTGCCTTCATCTTCCTCAACATCATCAGCCAAGTCCCAAGTAACCGCTGTTCCGTCCTCGTTGTAACGATAATAATTCTCCTCCTCTTTCCACACGCCAATCAGCAGGTCGGCATCGAACTCGACATCATGAAACACTTCCGGTTCAAGCATCTCAGGCTCGACATATTCCTTATGGTCGGCAAACCAGATGTAATACACAGCAAATGCTACACCTGCCGCTGCCAAAATAATTAGAATTGTTATCCAAAATTTCTTTTTCATAATTGATTATTTTTTAATTTTAATAACCTTCGGTGTTTTACCTCTAAACTGAGGCATCGTCATACCGATTGAGGCGTTGATGTAGGTCGGGTCGCAGACGTAATATTTCTTGCCGCCATACATGAAACCGTCGCCTTGAACGTCGGCATCGTCGCCAAACCAAACTGCCGTCGCGATATGTCCTTCATATTGAAGACCAATGACTTTCGCGTTGGTATATTTCTGAACCAGCCAGGCGAACAAAGCCGCGCGATCTTCGCAATCGCAATATGGATAACCGATAACCTCTTCCGGATAGAAATATTTTTCGTAGCCGAACTGATCCTCATCGGTCTTATATTCGAAAGCTGTCTGCACGAAATGCAGCAAAACCTGGATAAACTGAGCAGGAGTGTATTGCGACTTTATCTCGTTGAAATTCTTCTGGAGAACTTTCTGAGCCTCAATCGACACTGCCGATGTGAAATAAATCGGGAAAACAGTCATCGGGACATCGTTGAGATAAGCCATGTGAGCCTTGTTGTAAGGCAGAGTCACGTTCTTGTCCTTGGTAAGTTTGAGCGTTCTGTTCACGTCGCATTCGCCCATGTTCAGAATCTTGTCGAAATCAAGATGCATCTGCTTTTTCTCGGTATCCTGCTTGCAGAAATCGTAAGAATACACAGCCTCGTTGGCTTTTCCGCCACCATAAACCATGTAGTATTTCACTTTTTTCGTTCCCGTCTCATCGTCAGCGAAGCGGAAGTAAGTGTAAGAATAAACCTCCTTGCTGTTATCCAGCGCGACAAGCAAAGTCAGGTTACCGGAGACCTTACCGCGAGCCATACGAGTCTTGAAACCGCCTTCGTTACGAAGCATGTAGAAACAGAAAAGCACCCTGTCGTTGACGTTGTCGAACATCTTCTCGGAGACCTCGCGCACCAGGCAGAAATAGCCCCATTCGTTAAGTCCGAAATCATCGACAACCTTTGTGAGTTCAGTCCATAAAGCACTTGTTTCATCACCACATTTCGCTATCTTTGAAAAATAATCGGCAACCTCTTTTTCCTCTACGCCGGTACTTTTAAACTTCAGTTTCGGGTCGACGGCGATTGAAATCTGTCGTCCGTAAAAATTCAGCAAAAGATTAGTGCTGTTGTCAATCGCAAACTTCTTCGACTTGTCGAAATCCTTTGTCGGAAGCTCCTCCGCACCGTCTTTGCCGATACGGCTTTTCACCTCATAATTATTGTCGTCCTCATCCTCATAAGCCACCGCCACCGAATGTGTCACTTTTGGCAGCTCTTCCTCTTTGGAATATGTAACTTCCGATGACTTAACCTCAATAGTTTCCTGAGTATTTTCAGCAACCGGCGCATTCTCTATCTTCGGCATTGTCATGGCGAGATTCTCGCGTTTGAAATCTTCGAAAAGAGCCCATTCTTTAGCCACAAATTCAGCGAATTCAGCATTCTGCCGAGCCACAAAATCCTTATACTCCTTATCTTTATCCGACAGCTCTTTCTGATACTGCTCGCTCTGCTGTTTCATCTGTTTTTGTTGAGCCTCAATGAATTTTTGATACTCGTCGTCCTGCGAAAACAAAGCCAATGTCATGGAGACCGATAATAAGGCAAATATGAATTTTTTCATAAACAATTTATTTTTGCAAAAATAGTAAATTTTTTAGAAAAATCAGTATCTTTGCAAAAAATATAGAAAACATGTCCTTTAAAGATATTTTAAAAAAACTATCGAACAAATATATCATCGCAACGCTTGTTTTTGCTGCTATTATCGTGTTTTTCGACCAATACAATATCTTTGAGCAGGGAAAGAGTTACAGGAAGTTACGCAAGGTAAAAAAGCAGGTTGAGTATTACGATCGCGAGATTGAAAAGCAGGAGCAGACGCTTCACGATCTCAAGAAAGACTCGGCATTGCTTGAAAAAGTCGCCCGCGAGCAGCACATGATGAAACGTGACGATGAGGTGATTTATATTTTGGATAAAAAAGAATAATTTTTAAAAAATTTTAACGTTAAAATAAATCAAATCTTAAAAAAAATGAAAAAGTACTTTTTAGCAATCGGTCTCGTGGCATTTTTGATGACATCATGCTGCGACAAACAGGAAAATGCAGAAAACAAAGAATGTTGCAAAGACAAGAAAGAGCAGTGCGACAAGCATCATGAGTGCGATAAGCATCATGAGTGCGACCACCAGCAGGCTCCATGCCCGGAAATGATGGCTTGCATGGACAGAATGATTGAAGCTCTCGCCAACTGGGAAGACCTCGATGAAGATCAGAGAGCAGAACTCATCGGCATGGCAAAGAAAGTGCAGGAAATGAAAGCCAACATGCCAAAGCATGAATGCAAAGAAGGTCATGAAAACTGCAAGCATGAAGGAAAATGCGAAGGCAAACATGAAGGTTGCAAGCATGAATGCAAACATGAAGAAGGTCACAAATGTGACGGCAATCATGAGAAATGCGAACATCAGCATGAAGGTTGCCAGCACAATAAATAAGAAATCAATCTAAATTCAAAATAGAAATATGGCAGAAAAAAAGTTTATGACATGCGACGGTAACCAGGCTGCGGCCCATGTTGCCTACATGTTCAGCGAAGTTGCCGCCATTTATCCTATCACCCCGTCATCACCGATGGCAGAGTATATCGACGAATGGGCAGCAAAAGGTCAGAAAAATATTTTCGGCGACACAGTGAAAGTCGTTGAGATGCAGTCAGAAGCTGGTGCTGCAGGCGCAGTGCACGGCTCATTGCAGGCCGGTGCTTTGACCACCACCTACACAGCATCACAGGGCTTGTTGCTGATGATCCCTAACATGTACAAAATCGCCGGTGAGTTGCTCCCAGGCGTATTCCACGTCTCAGCACGTGCTCTCGCAGCACAGGCATTGTCAATCTTCGGCGACCACGCCGACGTGATGAGCGCCCGCCAGACAGGTTTCGCAATGTTGGCAACAAGCTCAGTGCAGGAAATCATGGACCTCGCCCCTGTTGCTCACCTCGCAGCAATCGAAGGCCGCGTGCCGTTCGTGCACTTCTTCGACGGATTCCGCACATCACACGAGATCCAGAAGGTTGAGGCAGCCGACATGGAGAAACTCCGCAAGCTCGTCAACTACAAGGCTTTGAAGGCTTATCGCGACAGAGCTCTTAACCCAGAGCACCCTGTGACACGCGGTACAGCACAGAACCCTGACATCTACTTCCAGACAAGAGAGTTGCAGAACAAATACTACGACGCTCTTCCTGACATCGTAGCAAAATATATGAAACAGCTGAGCAAGATCACCGGTCGTGAATATGCTCCATTCGTATACTACGGCGCTAAAGACGCAACAGACGTCATCATCGCCATGGGTTCAGTCAACGACGTCATCAAGACCGTCATCGACAAGGAGAACAAAGCAGGCAAGAAACTCGGCCTCGTGACAGTTCACCTCTATCGTCCATTCAGCGTGAAGTACATGATGGCAGTCATGCCAAAGAGAGTGAAACGCATCTGCGTGCTCGACCGTACAAAAGAACCGGGCGCAAACGGCGATCCTCTGTACCTCGACGTCGTCGAAGCATTCGCAAATTGCAAAGACATCCCAGCTGAGAACAAGCCTCTCATTATCGGCGGCCGCTATGGTTTGTCATCAAAAGACACCACACCAGCTCAGATTTTGGCAGTTTACAAGAACCTCGCTTCCGACAAACCTATGAACCAGTTCACCGTCGGCATCAAAGACGACGTGACACACCGTTCACTCAAAGTCGGCAAGGAAATCTCTATCCTTCCAAAGGGCACATTCGAAGCCAAGTTCTACGGCCTCGGCGCTGACGGTACTGTGGGTGCTAACAAGAACTCTATCAAGATCATCGGCGACAACACCAACAAGTACAGCCAGGCTTACTTCGACTACGACTCAAAGAAATCAGGCGGTTACACCTGCTCACACCTCCGCTTCGGCGACCAGCCAATCTTGGCTCCTTATCTCGTCGGCACACCAGACTTCGTGGCAGTGCACGTCCCGTCATATCTTAAGAAATACGACTGCCTCCGCGGTTTGAAGAAGAACGGAACATTCCTCTACAACTCACCATGGAGCGTTGCTGAGACAAAGAAACATCTTCCTGACTATGTGAAGAAATATCTCGCTCTCAACAACATCAACATGTACATCATCGACGCTACTAAGATCGCTAACGAGATTGGCCTCGGTAACCGTACCAACACCATCCTCCAGAGCGCATTCTTCAAGATTTCAGGCGTTATCCCTTACGACCTCGCAGTTCAGCAGATGAAGAAGTTCATCGTGAAGAGCTACGGTAAGAAGGGTGAAGACATCGTCAACATGAACTACGCAGCTGTCGACCGCGGCGGTGAAATCACAAAGGTTGAAATCCCGGCCGAATGGGCAAAACTCGACTGCACAACAGACTTCGTGTTCGAGCACAACGCCGACGATCCTGAGTTCATCAACAAGGTGATGCGTCCGATGGTCGCCCAGTGCGGTAACGACCTCCCAGTGAGCGCATTCAAAGACATCGTCGACGGTACATTCCCGGCAGGTACAACAGCCTACGAGAAACGTGGCGTCGCCACCGTCGTTCCTGAGTGGAACCCAGCCAACTGTATCCAGTGCAACCAGTGCGCTTTGGTCTGCCCTCACGCAGCAATCCGTCCAGTCGTCATGACCGACGCCGAGATGAAGAAAGCTCCAAAGGGTATGGCAGCCATCGACATGAAGATGCCAAAAGAATTGGCAGGCATGCACTTCAGAATGCAGGTTTCAGTCTTAGACTGTACAGGCTGCGGCAACTGCGCCGACGTCTGCCCTGCTAAGGAGAAAGCATTGGTGATGAAACCGTTCGAGAGCCAGCTCGACGAAGCCAAGAACTGGGAGTACGGTCAGAAGAAAGTCACCTACAAAGACAACCTCATCGACAAATACGCCAACACCAAGAACAGCCAGTTCGCACAGCCGTTGTTCGAGTTCTCGGGCGCCTGCGCAGGCTGCGGTGAGACACCTTATATCAAGACTATCACACAGCTCTTCGGTGAGAGAATGCTCGTCGCCAACGCAACAGGTTGCTCGTCAATCTACGGCGGTTCGGCACCTGCAACACCTTACTGCAAGAACAACCGTTCAGGCAAGGGCGTGGCATGGGCTAACTCATTGTTCGAAGACAACGCTGAGTTCGGTCTCGGTATGGCAACAGCCACACGTAAGCTCCGCGACCGCATCGAGCTCATCATGAAAGACGCTATCGCCAACTGCAAGTGCTGCAGCGACGACCTCAAGAAGCTGTTCCAGGCTTGGATCGACAACCGTGAAGACGGCATCAAGACAGCTGAGTTGGCTGACAAGATCGTTGCCGGTTGCGAGAAATGCGGCTGCGACAAGTGCATGCAGATCCTCGACCTCAAAGATCACCTCGTGAAGAAGTCACAGTGGATCTTCGGTGGTGACGGTTGGGCATACGATATCGGATTCGGCGGCCTCGACCACGTGTTGGCATCAGGCGAAGACGTCAACGTCCTCGTCCTCGACACTGAGGTTTACTCTAACACAGGCGGTCAGTCATCAAAGGCTACACCAGCCGGCGCTGTCGCTAAGTTCGCTGCATCAGGTAAGAAGGTGCGTAAGAAAGACCTCGGCATGATTGCCAAGAGCTACGGCTACGTCTATGTGGCACAGGTGGCTATGGGTTCATCACAGGCCCAGTATTTCAAGGCAATCAAGGAAGCTGAAGCATATCCGGGACCATCATTGGTCATCTGCTACGCTCCATGTATCAACCACGGCATTAAGATCGGTATGGGCCACTCACAGATGGAAGAGAAGCTCGCCGTCGATTGCGGTTACTGGCACCTCTGGCGCTTCAACCCAGCTGAGGAAGAAGCAGGTCAGAACGGTTTCCACCTCGACAGCAAAGAGCCTGACTGGAGCAAGTTCCAGCAGTTCATCATGGGCGAAGTCCGTTACAACTCACTTCTCAAGACCTTCCCAGAAGAAGCAAAAGAATTGTTCGCCAAGACCGAGCAGTTTGCTAAACTCAGATACGAAGGATACAAGAAACTGAGCGAAGGGAAATAAATCCCGTAGGGATAAGGCATGCCTTATCCAATAATAAAAACCGGCGCGTCAATAAAAAGATGCGTCGGTTTTTTATTTGATATTAAAATAATTTTTATATTTGCAGTGATAAAAATAGTGTAATTAAAATTATCAATTATGGAAAAATCAAAAATAAAAGGTAAGAGAATCGAATGCATTATTGGAATTCTATTTTTGATACCACCAATATTAGGTGTATTTGCATTTGTTTTAAGCCTGTTTGATAATGATTGGGACTTTGTACAATTGCGAAACATATCATCAAATTGGACATATGGTTTTAGTTACAACCAGGGAGGAGGAGGTATGTCTGCTGCTCCTATTTATTTAGGATTAATGGCATTAGCTGGCGTATGGCTTGTAAAAGATTCCATTCAATATCTATTCACAAAAAAGTGACACATGCATTATACAACCTCAAGCCTTAAATGCCAGACTTTTAAGCCACAAAAAATCTAAAAAATGGGAAATCTAAATCAGGAAAAATTACAAAGAATTGACAAACAGATAGAGGCAGAGCAAAAGCCAGTATCGTTTGATGTGAGAGAGTTTACCGTTGAAATTTATGTTCAAAAATACCTTGATGGATTAGAAAAGGACGACAATGAACTATATATTCCAGACTATCAAAGAGAATTTGTTTGGGATAATAAGCACCAATCAAGATTTATAGAGAGTCTTATTCTTGGGCTGCCTGTGCCATTCATTTTTGCTGCGGAGATAAGGGAAAGTGGGCGATTAGAAATAGTTGATGGTTCACAGAGAATTAGAACAATGGCCGCTTTTTTAAAAGATGAGTTAGAATTGTCTGGACTGGAAAAACTGACCGAATTAAATAATACAAAGTACAGCCAACTACCCATAGCGCGTCAACGATTAATCAAGAATATTGCCATTCGAATGGTTGTACTATCATCGAAAGCAACTGAAGATGTTAGAAATGAGATGTTTGATAGGATTAACACTAGCAGTGTGCCACTGCTACCAATGGAAACACGTCGTGGAATTTATAAAGGGAAATTTACAAATCTTATTATAGAATTAGCTAAAGATAAAGAATATAAAAAGCTTTGTCCCATTAGTAAATACATGGAAAATAGGAGAGAAGAGGAAGAATTGCTTCTTAGGTTTTTCGCTTTTTGTGACAGTTATCCATATTTTAACAAAGTCGAATCAATGGGGGTGTCTGCATATTTAGATGATTACTTAAAAGTGAAAAATGATACTTGCACAGAGGAAGAAATGGAAAGCAAAAGAAAGAGTTTCAAACAAATGATTTCTTATGTTGCAAAAGCTTATCCAGGACAAGGATTTGCTAAAAAGAAAGGTGTTACAGGAATATCAAAACCATATTTTGAGGCAATATCCATTGGTGTGCATCTAGCATTATTAGAACAAAAAACACTCCCTGTAAAAGCACCAAAAGAATTGGTACTAAACAAACAAGAGAAAACACTATTTTCCGTGCAGGTGGAAGGACGCTATCGAACGCACACAGCAAAGAAAATCAAAGAAAGAATTGATATTGTTAAAAAAGCTTTCTTGAATAAATGAGTTTGAAGAATAGTTTTGTAACAAGATTCGAAGATGTTTCTATTCAATTTGAACATCTTAGTTTTATTGATGGAATCGAAGCTTATAAGCATTTAAAGGTACATTCCCCAACATCAAGTGATACTATAATTGTGACATCTGAATTACAAAAGTGTCTAAAATCGCAGTTATTATTAACGCTCTATAATGTTGTTGAATTCACTGCATACGAATGCCTCCAGACAATTTGTGATACTATTAAGGATGAATCTATACCATTTTCTAAATTGACAAACAAGGTTTTTGAGGTATGGCATAAAACACAATATTCAAGCAAACTTGGGATTGAAAAAATTCGAAAGCTGTCAAAAAAGCACATGTTGCAGCCGAATGAGGCTATAGAAATATGTTTTTCTGATAATATTTTCTCTGGTAATGTAGATTATCGAAAGATTGTGGAAGTTTTTACACCATTGGGATGCAATGTTAATTTCCAGTTCAAATCAAGTTCTGTGCCCCAATCACTATTAAAAGTAAAAAATGCAAGAAATAAATTAGCACATGGAGAAGTGTCTTTTTCTTCTCTTGGATCACTATATTTATTAAGAGAAATAGAAATTCTAAAAGATGATGTTTTTGAATGTATGGATTTATTGATAAAGGAAGTTGAAAACTATATTTATAACAAAGAATACATGAATACACACTAATTATCATCAATTCTTAATTACAAACACACATACGAGAATCAGAATAATCAGGTAATCAAGTAAAATGGCAATAGAGGTTACACAAATCAACGAATCTTTTATAATGAGATTCTGCAACAATCCGTCGCAGTAATTGATGAATTAGGAAATCGAACGTATGAAAACAAAATAAATTCTAACCACAAAACAGTGTATCCAATTTGTGTACGCTGTTTTTTATGCGGCTGTCACGGTGTGACAGCCCTACAGCCCTGGGTGGAAATTGTCCTGATGGGTTGTAGGGCTGTCGTATTACGGCAGCCTTTTCAAGTGAGGTATCATACTATTTACGGTCTAATCTGATTTATCGCCGCCACATAAACACCGTCTTCTCTTAAATACGACGGTCCTACAGCAGTGAGAACCATTAAAAAAGACGGAGCCCTATTGTCACTTTTTTCAAGTATCTTGCTTTTCAACAACTTAAGAGATTTTGCGCCATCTTCAATCAATTTGTCGCCACCGAGTTTTATCTCAACAGCACCCCAACGCCCGTCTTCAAGATGAATCACGGCATCGCACTCAAGTCCGGCATTGTCACGATAATGACGGACTTCGCCATCCAGGCTATTGGCATAAATCGACAAATCCCTCACGGCAAAATCTTCAAAAAACAAACCGAAACTCTCCAAATCGTTAGTTAAGTCTTCTGGCCCGATTTGCAAAGCCCTGCAAGCTATTGATGTGTCAACAAAATGCCGTGTCGGTGTTGTGCGAATCGATGTTTTCGACCTTATATTAGGATTCCACGCCTGCATATCATCAATAATATACAAGTCTTGAAGGGCTTCCATGTATTCCGCAAATGTTTTTGCATCCATCGAGCGTTCATTGTTTTGCTTAACATCATCGATTATCGTTGATACTGCAGCCTCTGTTGATATATGACGGGCATAACTTCTTAATATCATTCGCAAAACTTCTGGTTTCTTGTTACGGAAACGCTCGTTGTCACTATCTTCAAACGAAAACAACCCGTTATAATAGTTTTTTGTAACATCAATAGCAAAGTCTTTCTCTGCAAGAACCGAAATAGGCCAACCGCCACGACAAATCAAAAAAGCGACATCATTTATGTTAAAATTATCATTATAATCGGTAACAAATTCTTTGCCTCCATTAAACAAATCCAGCAACGAAACTTTGCCGTTTGAGTCACCAGACTCCCACAACGACATAGGCCTCATTTTTATCGGAGTAATACGTCCCGCACCCGAATGATGGATATCTGTCTTTTCAGCAGGAGTAGAACTGCCTGTCAAGATAAACTTTCCAAACTGGTATTCATCATCAAGATTATCCTTCACACAATTCCAAATATCAGGAACTGTCTGCCATTCATCTATCAGCCTTGGATTATCCCCAACAAGAACCGATTTCGGATCAAGCTTCGCCAACGCTATAGATTGTTTTGTATTCAACTTGACAAAACTCTTCTGATACCTCATACAAGTAGTAGTTTTACCGCAGAATTTAGGTCCTGCAACAACCACTGCACCAGAAGTACGAAGCTTTTTTTCAATCTCTTTTTCGACTAATCTTGAAACATACATAACAGCATCTTTTTTATTTCACGCTGCAAAAATACAAAAATTCCCATAATTTTCAACAAAATATTCCCAAGATTTTCAATATAAAATTCCCAAGATTTTCAATTTTTCAATTAATTGTTGGAAAAACAACATTTTCATGCAGCAAAATCCCTATTTTTGCGTTCTGAAAGAAATTAACGTTAACTAACCATGAAAAAAACTTACTCCGTTATCCGAAACATCTTTGCCATTATTGGCGGTTTGGCTATTATTGCTGCAATTATTGTTTGGATAAAAGCTCCAGAATACAATTGGTATTTAGGCAAAAATAACTATGGCTTACTCAACAAACGCCTTGAATTACTGCGCACATCAGGCGAATATGCTGCCGACACCAATGTCTTTGAAATGAAAATCGTTCAAGACGAAGCAAGAGCACAAGAGATTCGCGATTATTTCCAACTAGACACTCTTTATCCTGAAAATGCCACAACTTGGGAAAAAGCTATAGCTATCGGAAAATTCGTGTCATCAAACATCCCGCACGCCAACCAAAGAAAATGGCCTAAAGATGTGAACGCCGTCGGATTATGGGAATATATAAAAGACGTCGAGCCTGCTTTCAACTGCCGACTGCACAGCATTTTTGCGTTCGAATTATTCCTTTCGGCAGACATCAAAGCAAGATATATCACCTGCATGTCAGAAGACAAAGACGACCCGGATTGCCATGTCGTTAACGAGGTGTGGCTGCCGGAACTCAACAAATGGGCTATGGTCGACACCGATATGGGCGGACATTATGTCACGGATAAAAACGGCACACCACTTTCACTCCAAGAAATGCGCGAACATTACATCTCAGGCGAGAAAATGCTGATATATCCTGCTTTCGGAAAGGCTCAAAAAGATAAAGATTATTACGCCTATATGGCGAAAAACACCTATTGGTTCTCCTGCTGGGGAACATTGTCGTATTATCAGGAAGATTACAAAGTGGAAGGCATCGACCGCAATAGCTACGTCAACCTGATTCCTTCAGGATACACACCATACGGCATCGACGAAGGCTATATTGTCACCACCAATGCAGAAAAGTTCTGGGATGCAGCTTTTATCGAATAAATCCTGCGACTATTTATTGTATCTATCTCTCAATTCCTCCAACTTTTCGTTGGCTTGCTGAATCTCGTCGATGTAATCAGTCATAACGAAAACATGACCGAACATGCCGAGTGTGAGCATGTATTCCTCACCGTCGTATTTGATGAAGCCGGCGTTGCAGACGAAATAGTCTTTCATCTTAAGCTGTGTAACCGCCAGCCTGATAAACATGTTAACGTCAATGTCGTTGTCTTTGATAACCTCCATGGCACCATCAATAGTGGAAATCTTTTCCATCACAATCTCACTCAAGCGTTCTTTCGCGACTTCACGATGTTTTTCAGGTGTCGGCACCGTTAATTTCATCACTACAGCCAAAATGGCAAGCACAATGATTAATCTGAATAATGTTTTCATAATTTGAACTTTTTTGCAAAGATAATAAATTTCTTTAATAAACTCACAATTCGTCAATATTTTGTATTTTTGCGAAAATTTTAAAGATATGGCATTTACAATATTATATGTAGTCGGCGTCATCCTTGGCGTTGTGGCAGTTTTGGAAATTCTCGGACAACCGATCAACCTTCTTGGAAAAATCATAATAATTGCATTCGTTCTACTCACAAGCTGGATCGGACTCGCTGTTTATTATTTGCTTCTCAGAGGCAATTTAACAAGATGGTTTAGATAATGGATAAAAAAGAACTTCGCGCCAATATCAAGCTTCTCAAGAAACAGCACACCAAAGAGCAACTTCTTGAGCAGTCAGAGATTATTTTATCCAAACTTGAGCAGCATCCCGATTTTCAAAAAGCGCATATCGTAATGATTTACAGTGCTTTACCTGATGAGGTACAGACCCAGGCTTTCCTCGAGAAATGGCGTCACGAAAAGAAAATCATCCTTCCAACAGTTGTCGGCGATGACATCATTCCTGTGGAACTTGCCGAAAGCACCGGCTTTGCCGTCGGCGATTTCAATATCCTTGAGCCTCAAAACGAACCTTACACTGGCAACTACGACCTCATAGTGGTTCCTGGCGTCGCTTTCGACCATAACGGCAACCGCATCGGCCGCGGCAGAGGTTATTACGACCGCTTTTTATGCAAACATCTGAATGTCAAACGAATAGGAATTTGTTTCGACTTCCAGTTAGTTGACGAGGTTCCAACGGAGCCGAATGATATAAAAATGGATGAGGTGATTTCGTTGTAAGACCTTAGACTTTAGACATTAGACATTAGCAATGTTACAATAAAAAGAGCTGCGAGATCGCAGCTCTTTTGGTTGTCTAGACTAAAGTCTAAGGTCTAAGGCCTAAAGTCTAAAGTCTAAGGTCTGATTACCAAGCAAACAATGGATATTCTGCCATCATTGCATTAACCTTCTCCTTCACTGCCTCGAGCTTCTTAGTATCGTCGATGTGGCTGATGACGTCGTCAATCATGTCAACGATTGGCTCCATCATGTCTTCCTTCAAACCACGTGTTGTGATAGCTGGAGTACCGACGCGCAAACCTGAAGTCTGGAATGGTGAACGGCTGTCGAACGGAACCATGTTCTTGTTGACTGTGATGTCAGCCTGAACGAGGGTGTTCTCAACCATCTTACCTGTGATCTCCGGGAACTTAGAACGGAGGTCGATGAGCATCAAGTGGTTGTCTGTGCCACCGCTGATGATGTTGTAACCTCTGTCGCTGAATGCCTTTGCCATTGCTGCTGCGTTCTTCTTCACCTGGAGGATATACTCGAAGTATTCGTCTGTCAAAGCCTCGCCGAATGCGACTGCCTTTGATGCGATGACGTGCTCGAGTGGTCCGCCCTGTACGCCTGGGAACACTGCGCTGTTGAGCAATGCCGACATCATCTTGATCTCGCCCTTAGGTGTTGTCAAACCCCATGGGTTCGGGAAGTCTTCACGCATCATGATCATACCGCCACGTGGTCCACGGAGGGTCTTGTGTGTGGTTGTTGTCACGATATGGCAGTACTCCAACGGGTCGTTGAGGATGCCGCGAGCGATAAGACCTGCCGGGTGTGAGATGTCAGCCATCAGGATAGCGCCGACTGAGTCAGCTGCCTTACGCATACGTGCATAGTCCCAGTCACGTGAATATGCTGAAGCACCAGCGATGATGAGTTTCGGCTTGTACTGAGCGACTTTCTTCTCCATGTCGTCGTAGTCAACACGACCAGTCTCTCTGTTTACTTCGTAAGCGACTGGCTTGTAAAGGATACCTGATGAGTTGACCGGTGAACCGTGTGAAAGGTGTCCGCCGTGTGAAAGGTCGAGGCCCATGAATGTGTCGCCTGGCTGTAAGCAAGCCATCAACACTGCCATATTAGCCTGTGCGCCTGAGTGTGGCTGCACGTTCACGAATTTTGCCTGGAAGAGTTCACCAGCGCGGTCGATAGCAATCTGCTCTGTCTGGTCAACAATCTGGCAACCGCCGTAATAACGCTTTCCAGGATAACCTTCTGCGTATTTGTTTGTCATCACTGAGCCCATGGCTTTCAACACCTGGTCGCTGACGAAATTTTCAGAAGCGATAAGCTCGATGCCGTGCATCTGACGCTCTTTTTCCTTACGGATAAGGTTAAAAACCTTTGTGTCTTTCTTCATGTTAAAATGTATTTAGTTGATATTCAATTACTTATAAAATTTTTAAAAATAATTCTGCCTTTTATTTCAAACTTCAAAATTATAACTTTTTATTCAAATAACAAAATTTTTAATTAATTTTGCACTTTATTTTAAAGATGACGACTCTCGACGACATAAAATCAGCGGTTTCCAACGAACTTTCGCAGTTTGAAGATTTTTACAAAAACGCGCTGCATTCCGACAATTTCCTATTGGATAAAATCGGTCGCTATACCTTGAAACACAAGGGAAAACAGCTGCGTCCGCTCTTCGTTTTCCTCTCCGCGAAATGCTTTGGTGAGCTCAACGAAAGCACTTATCGGGCTGCCACTTTCATTGAATTGTTGCATTCCGCCACTCTAATTCATGACGATGTGGTTGACGATGCCGCCGAACGTCGAGGTTTTGCCTCCATCAACGCGATGTACAAAAACAAAATCGCAGTCCTTGCAGGCGATTATCTCCTCTCCAAAGGCATGATGATTGCTCTCGAAAACCGTGATTATCAGATGCTTGACATGATTTCGGAGACGGTGAAAAACATGAGCGAAGGCGAGATTTTCCAACTCGAGAAAGCCAAGAATTTCGATATCTCCGAAAAGGATTATTACCAAATCATCGAGAAAAAAACCGCCGCTCTTATTGCTTCTTGCTGCGCCATCGGTGCTGTCTCAACTGATGCCACACCCGAACAGGTCGAAGCAATGCGTCAGTTCGGCATCAACGCCGGCATCGCTTTCCAAATTCGCGACGATATCTTTGATTATCAACCAGATAACTATTCCGGCAAAGGCTACGGCAACGACATCCGCGAACATAAGATGACACTGCCGCTAATTCATCTTCTAAAAAGCAGTTCTGCCATCGAAAGAACATTGATAATCAGCAAAATACGCCTCAGCGGAAAGCGCAAAACGACTATCAACGACATCATAAAAAAAACAAACGAGAAAAACAGCCTCCAATATTGTGAAGAAAAAATGAATTTCTTCGCCCAACAAGCTGAAAATCAATTAAATAACATAACAGATTGCGAAGCAAAAGAGGCATTGAAACAATTATTGTATTATTGTGTAAAAAGAGAATTATGAAAACAAAGTCATTATTGTTGTTATTATTGTTATTTGTTAGTATCACCTCATATTCTCAGGCTTTCTTCGGCGGCGTTGCACTCGGCGGCACCACTTCCCAAATCGACGGCGACCATAACAACGGATTCCATAAAGTTGGATTCACCGGCGGCGCCTTCGTAGGCCTCGAGCTTTCCGACATCTTCGAGGCTCAATTCGAGATAAAATACATTCAAAAAGGCGCAAAATCAAGCGCCGACGACCCATATCAATTTAAAATCCACCTCGAGTATGTGGAACTTCCGCTTGTTGCTTCTGCAAATCTCGGATTTCTCAACATCAACGGCCATGATCTCGACTGGATTACATTTGAAGCCGGCGCCAGCGTCGATGTTCTTATAAAAACCAACCAGAGAACCTTAGGTGGAAACGAGCCGTCAAGCCGATGGAAAGGTTTGTGTTTCAACGGAATACTTGGCGTAAAATTCAATCTCGACAAGAAAAAGCTCCAATTAGGAGCCCGCGTAATAACCTCGATAAACTCGGCTTACGCGGGCAACTTTAGTGATTACGGCACTCACCGTTTCGGACAATTTGGAGCCTTCAACGACGTGCTGGAACTCGTACTATACTATCGTTTCAAATAATTATCTCACAACCGAGATTTTCTTTGTAACGCAACCTTTATCTGTCAAAATATTGACAAAATACATACCAGATTCCAATCCCGAAACATTGATTTCTTTTTCAACTGAAGAAATCATCAATTTTCCTGTAACGTCATATATATCAATGCGTTGTACGGGCGAATCATTATTCGCACCTACAATAATGTAATCATCTGCAGGATTCGGATATACCGAACAATCCGCAAAATCTATATCATCCACACCCTGATAATCCTTATCGATGCATTCCGACCAATAAATTGTGTGACCGCCATCAATGCTAATGCCGTATTTATATTGTCCAATCGGCAACGTAACCCAACCATTATCAATAAATTGAGCATTGATAACACCTTCGGCAATCAATGTCTGACCACTACCGTCACAATGGGCACGATAGATGTTATATGCATTACCCACAGTGATATCATCGATGTAGAACGAATTTTCGTAATCGCCTTCAGTGAGTTGGTTGCCGTATTTCCACTCAAGCAAATGATTCCCAGGACTTAACGTCACTGTATAACGTGTCCAAGGAACGATATCTTTCAACGTCTCACCATACTGCACATTGTCGATAAAGAATCCTCCACCGTTCAACGGGAAACAGCTGATTTTCGCGTAATAGCTTACCACACAAGTAACTGCGACGTTTACGGCAAGCGAAATCTTACTCGTCGAGAACATAGTTTTGTTGGTCGAACGCACGCTATATGAACCGCTGTTAGCATCAGCCATCGTCACCTCCCAAGGATTAGTACCGTCGTTAATCCACATGTTCTGGTATAAATTTCCTGATTCGAATCCATCGTAGATGCAATTCGGCATGTCCCACATCAGCGCAACCTTTGTCTCATTTATCACTTCCGTCTGAATATCAATGACTTTATCGATTGTGACATAGTTCGAAGGCAATGTCATCATATCGTTATTCAAATGCGCTTTAACATAATAGGTATATTTTCCAGAATAAGTCAGATGATCGGTATAAGTCGTTGATGTTAAATTGTTTGAAACAGCCATTCCATCACGATAAACGGTATATGATGTGGCATTGGCGGCTGCTGTCCAGTTCAAATCGACGTAATCTCCGCTCAAATCAGCGGTAAGGTTGGTCGGACCATGATGGAACAGCGCATTAACTGCCGCCAGAGCATCGATTCGCCCCGAACCTGTGATATTATTTTTCAATGTGTTACCTGCATTAGCTGCAGTCAGCTCGATTATTGAATCCAACTCAGCCGGCAAAAGCTCTGGATTTGCGTCAAGTAACAAAGCTAAAACACCTGAAACACAAGGAGTTGCCATTGAAGTACCATCGTATGCCACATAGTCCGTTCCAGTCTGATAGTTCAACGAAGTGACGTTCGCACCTGGTGCCGAGATATCCGGACGAATCAAGCCTGGCTGAGATGCATCACCATTCTGATACGGATAATCATCCCATGTCACAGGACCGACCGACGAGAAACTGCAATGCGAATCGTTCGAATCTGTCGCTCCCACGCAAATCACACCCGAAGTGCCGCCCGAAATCAGGTTCACCTGGTCAGGATGAAGCCATGGCGGAGGACAGTTTCCAGGACACTCAACATTGAAAGGCACCGGATAAGTGTATTGAGTATCACCGACATTGCCAGCGGCAACAGAAGCTACCATACCTGCATCTTGCACCGAGACAAAAAGGTCGCGATATATTGTAGAAGGTCCTATCTCAGGGTCACCAAGCGACAAATTGATGATATCAGCACCATGATACATGGCAAAATGAACACCTGAAATGAGGTCTGAGTCAGTGCCGTATCCTGTGTCATCCAACACCTTAACAGCCATTATCTTAGCTCCCGGAGCTATACCAGTCTGAGTGCCAGCGTTACCTTGTCCCGCCACGATTCCAGCCACATGTGTTCCATGACAATAGTCATCCATCGGATCATCATCATCATGGCAAATGTCATATCCGTGATGAGGATAATTAGCACCGCCATCCCACATGCTTCCAGCAATGTCAATATGGTTGTAATCGACACCGGAGTCAACAACGGCCACGATAACACCATCGCCGTTATATCCCGTCGAGCCGTTGTAGTTCCACACTGCAGGCGCATTGACTTTGTCGACATGCCAAGCAATATCTCTTGTTTCAGCAGGCTTTGCCTCAACCATTTCCGGCACCATCTTACGCACCTCATCACGATAAACATAAGCCACATCGGCACGCTTTTCAAGCATCGAAATCACTTCTTCTGAAGCGTCGCAGCGGAAGCCGTTGAAAGCCCAATACTGCTCAATGCCGCTCACCTCGCCTTTAAAACCATCCAGAAATTCCATCACATTTTGCTGTGATGCCTGGCAAAACGCCATTCTTTCCTGAATCACAAAATTGCGACGTTCAGACTTTGTCATACCCTGAGTCTTACGAGCCAGCTGAGTATTGTCATACTTGTCGTTCATCACAACAATAACCCTCTGTTGAGCGAAAATCGCCCCGAAACTCATCAAAAAAACTAATAAAACAATAAATTTCTTCATTTTATAAAACTTTAATCCTTTACATCTGTCTGTCGATGGAATCCTTATGGATTATCTCGAAAATCTCCTTCACCGATTCCTCATTCAATCCCAGATTATTACCTTTATTAATATGATTTTCCAAAACGCTCTTCCAACGATCCATCTGAAGCACTGTCACCTTGTGTTCCTTCTTAAATTCACCGATTTTTTCAGAAATCTTCATTCGTTTTGAGATGAGATTCAGCAACTCGTCGTCGATTTCATCTATTTCTTTACGGTAATTATTCAGGATTGTCTCATCAGCATCAACCTTTACTTTCTTGATAATCAATTTATTAAGAGCCTTTCTCAAACTCTCCGGCGTTATCTGCTGATTAGCGTCGGTAAGTGCTATTTCAGGATTGTAATGGGTTTCAATCATAAAACCTTTCGTTCCGAAATCGAGGGCTTTCTGTGCTGTCTCCTGAAGCAGTTCGCGACACCCACAGATATGGCTCACATCTGTAATTATCTGAATATCAGGACGCAAGCGCTTCAATTCAACTGGAATCTTCCACACTGGAGCGTTTCTGTATGGTGTTTCCTCTGTCGACGAAAAACCACGATGGATAGCTCCTATATTTGTCAATCCCACACTACCGAGCCGCTCGATGGCACCCAGCCACAGCTTCACATCGGGCGCAATCGGGTTTTTCACGAAAACAGAAATATCGCAGCCTTTCAGACTATTTGCAAGTTCCTGAACGGAAAACGGGTTCACCACAGTGCGCGCGCCTATCCACAAAACATCTATGCCATACTTCAACGCAAGCTCCACATGTTCAGGCACGGCAACCTCGGTCATCGTCTGAAAGCCGAATCTCTCTTTTGCCTCCTGCATCCACGTCAAGCCTTCTTCGCCTATCCCTTCAAAAGCCTCGGGACGTGTGCGCGGCTTCCAAATTCCACCGCGCAACACCTTGACTTTCTCGATTTTACTCAGTCCTTCCGCCGTCGCAAGTAGCTGTTCGCGACTTTCAACACTGCACGGACCGCTGATAACGAGTAATTCTTCGGGATTCTTAAACCATTTCTTTATGTCAAAGCTTTCGCTCATCTCATATTTTTTTTGCAAATATAAAAATAAAATGCGTCAATTCAGCAATTTTTTGCTAATTTTGTAGTTTGAAATTTTAAAAGATAAAAATCGTGAAACGTACAGAGATTAAAGCTGCTCTCGCAATGCAAGAGCTTGATAATGAGATAAATGTGAAAGGCTGGGTGCGTAACAAACGCGGCAGCAAAAACGTCGCTTTCATCGCTTTGAACGACGGCTCGACCATCAACAACCTGCAGTTGGTCATCGATTTGGAGAAGATTCCTGAGGAAAATCTCGCTTTGATGCACGCAGGCGCTTCGGTTTCAGCAATCGGAAAACTCGTAAAATCAGCCGGAAGCGGACAAAACGTGGAACTTTCAGTCAGTTCAATCGAGCTTTTAGGCCCGGCAAACCCGGATTTCTATCCCCTGCAGCCCAAGAAACACTCATTGGAGTTCTTGCGCGACATCGCTCATCTGCGTTTCCGCACAAACACCTTCGGAGCAGTGTTCCGCATCCGCCACGCCATGGTGTTTGCAATCCATAACTTCTTCAACAGCAAGGGTTTCTACAACATCCATACCCCGCTCATCACAGCATCCGACGCTGAAGGCGCTGGCGAGATGTTCCAGGTGACAACCCTCGACCTCAACAACCTGCCGAGAACAGAAGAAGGTAAGATTGACTATAGCCAGGATTTCTTCGGAAAGTCGACAAACCTCACCGTTTCAGGTCAGCTCGAAGGCGAATTGGCAGCAACAGCTCTTTCGAAGATTTATACTTTCGGTCCTACTTTCCGCGCCGAAAACTCAAATACAACCCGTCACCTCGCCGAGTTCTGGATGATTGAACCAGAAATGGCATTCTACGACATCCACGACAACATGGAGCTCGCTGAAGAGATGCTTAAGTATTTGATTCAGTATGCATTAGACAACTGTATGGACGACCTCCTCTTCCTCAGCAAACGTCTCCAGGAAGAAGAAAAGAACAAGAAAGAAGAAGAGAAATCGATGGAACTCATCGAGAAACTTCACTTCGTTCTCGAACATCCGTTCCAGGTTTTGACATACACCGAGGCTATCGACATCCTCAAGAACTGCAACTACAACAAGAAAGGCAAGTTCCAGTATCCTATCACCGGCTGGGGCGTCGACCTGCAGTCAGAACACGAGCGTTACCTCGTCGAGAAGCACTTCAAGAAGCCTGTCATCCTCACCGATTACCCGATGGAAATTAAAGCTTTCTACATGAAACAGAACGAAGATGGCAAGACCGTCCGCGCTATGGATGTCCTCTTCCCTGGCATCGGCGAAATCATCGGCGGCTCAGAGCGTGAAACCGACATGGACAAGCTGCTCAGACGTATGCACGAAGTAGGAATTCCTGAGGAATCAATGAACTGGTACCTCGACTCACGCCGCTTCGGCTCAGTGCCTCACTCAGGCTACGGACTCGGTTTCGAGCGTCTGCTGCTCTTCGTCACAGGCATGAGCAACATCCGCGACGTCATCCCGTTCCCACGTACACCTAAGAACTGCCTATATTAAGTTAACCAGTTAATCAGTTAGTCAATTAATCAGTTAAAACCAACTGACTGACTAACTGAATAACTGAACAACTGACTAACTGAATAACTATTATGAGTTCTCAACGATTAACTCAAACCCAGAAGCTCCTGCAAAAGCTGTCGCCACAGCAGATTCTAATCATGAAACTGCTGCAAATCCCGACGATGGAACTGAGCACCCGCATCAAAGAGGAAATCATGCAGAACCCAGCCCTAGAAGAAGGCGAAAACCACGAATACGAAGACGACATCAACGGCGAAAGCCTTGATGACAATGATAATGTCGACACCTTTGACGACAACCAAAGTGACGACGACAATTATGACCCGCTCGACGACTTCGACGACTATCTGAAAGATGACGACGAAGACGACGCAGCTTACAAATATTCCGTCAACAACAGCAGCCCCGACGATAAACATTACGAGGCTCCAATAACTAACGAGACCACGTTCCAAGATTTGCTCATGGAACAGCTCGGTTTCCGCAAACTTGACGAGAAAAAACGTAAAATCGGAGCGTATATCATAGGCAACCTCGACGATGCCGGCTATCTGTCACGACCGGTATCCGGTATCGCCGATGACCTGCTTTTCACTCAAAACATCGACGCGACCGAAGACGAAGTTCGCGAAGTGCTTGAAATAATCCAGGACTTCGACCCAGCTGGTGTTGGCGCGACGAATCTCCAAGAATGCCTGCTCATTCAACTGCGACGCATCAACGAGGAAAACCCCAGTGCAGACTGCGACAACGCGATAACCGTCATCGAAAAGTTTTTCGACGAGTTCACCAAGAAACACTACGACAAAATCGTCTCTCGTTCAGAAATGACCGACGACGAGTTCAAACGCGCGCTCGACATCATACTGTCGCTCAACCCAAAACCTGGCGGCTCAATGGGCACCTCAACGCATAACAACGACTACATAATTCCTGATTTCACAGTCATCAACAACGGCGGCGAACTCGAGCTGCAACTCAACAGCCGAAACACTCCCGAGCTTCATGTCAGCAAGGATTTCATGAATATGCTGAAAGAATATGCCGCAGGTAAGGACAGCAAGGAAAAACGCGAAGCCGTAACCTTCATCAAGAGCAAAATCGACTCGGCAAACTGGTTCATCGATGCCATAAAACAACGCCAAAGCACGCTTTACGTCACCATGAAAGCCATCATGGAATATCAGAAGGATTTCTTCCTCACCGGTGATGAAGGCAAACTCAAGCCAATGATTCTCAAAGACATATCCGACATAGTTGGTCTCGACATCTCGACGATTTCACGTGTCGCCAACAGCAAATATGTGCAGACGGCATACGGCACCTTCCAACTGAAATATTTCTTCAGCGAAGGTCTCGTCAACGATGAAGGCGAAGAGGTCTCAACTCGCGAAGTAAAGAAGATTGTTCGCGAAAGCGTCGAAAACGAAGACAAAGCTAACCCTTTGAACGACGATGAGTTAACCGCCATCTTGAAAGAAAAAGGCTACACCATTGCTCGCCGTACCGTCGCCAAATACCGCGAACAACTGGGAATCCCTGTAGCCCGCCTCCGCAAAGTGTTATGAAAACAGCGAAAATCATCTCGATAATCGGTCACCCCATCTTCCACCCGACTTGGATGATGATAATCCTGCTGCTCTCAGGCATCACAAGGTTCACGCCCGACAACGACCTGACATTTCTAGCCATCACATTCTCAATGACTTTCCTCATCCCTGCATTGATTATCGTGATGATGAAGAGATGGCATGTCATCGAATCATTCGAAATGGAAAACCGCGACGACCGCCTCGGGCCGCTGTTCATCATGATTCTCTTTCTCTACGTAACACTCAGGTTTTTCAATAAGTTTCAGCTGTTTTCAATATTCAGTTTCTACCTCACAACGGTCATCGTCGTGACAATTCTAGCTTTTGTCATCACTTTTTTCTGGAAAATAAGCCTGCATTCACTGGGTTGGGGCAACCTCACCGCCTCTCTTTTCATCCTGACGACAGCCTCAATTCGTATGTACCTGCTTTATTTTATCGCAAGCATCATCATCGCAGGCATAGTGGCAACAGCTCGACTAAAACTCAAATCCCACAGCAACGCCCAGATTTACTTGGGATTTGCCATGGGATTCGCCACAGTGATTATAATGTATTTCCTTTTCCTGATTTAGTAGGCTCTGATACCGATACCTATCGAGAACGGAAGAATCTCCGGCCCTCTGTCCTGCTTGAACGAACTGTTGAACTGATATCCGACAAACAAGTTCACACATCTGTAACCAATTCTCGCAAACGCTGAATAAACGATGTTTTCCAACGAATTGATGCTGCCGTATTTGACTTCCCATTTGTGGCTGTCTCCAAAAACATCACCAATGACTTTCGATCTGCTGGTCATCAGGAATCCGACCTTTGCTCCAAACGAAATCTTGAATTTGTCGACAATTCTGAAATTCAACTCCATCGGGATATCAAAATAACCAATCATGATTTTACTCTTCTTAACCGAAGCCTCTTCAAATGTAATTACAGTGTTATAAGGCTCTGATAACCAAGAATCTTTCATGTAATAATTATGAAACGACACCCCAGCGCCAAGCGATACGGTATGCTTCGACTCGCCCATAGGGAAATTATATGTCAGATATGTGCCAAAACCCTGATTTATAGCGCGCAAATTGAAGTTTTCATACTTACTGCCTGTATTTATATCGGTATATAAATCAAATCCAAGGGTAACTTTGCCATTGGTACGGTCTTTAATCAGCTGTGCTTTCGCCATAAACGAAATCAGAAGCAAGACTGAAAGCAGAAAAAAATGTTTTTTCATTTTATTGATATTCAATTAGTTATTATTCATTTTACTTATCAGATTCTGACGTTTGTCGAGCAAAGTGTCCATCTCGTCGTCAGTCAAATCCGGATTTTTCAGTTGCGCGTCGATAGCGTCAATCAGCGATTGGTAATTCTCACCTGTCTGCAGCGATTCAAATGCTTTCTCCTTGATTTCCACATCTTTAATGTGATCCTCAGGAAGTTCGTCGACATCGGCATCATCTCCAAGTTGTTCACGTAACTTATTGATTAACATAGAGATAAACTGTTTCGCCATTCCGTTGTCCATCATGCTGAACATTTCTACCGAGAACTGGTCTTTAACCGATTCATACTGAGTGAGATACGCCTTTAGTTGCTCTAATTGAGCCTTATCCATGCCAGGAACATCATCAGGCGGATATTTCTCCATCACTTTCTTGAAAAGCCTGAACAACTCGTCTATCTGTTTTTTTAAATCGTCATCTTCCATCATAGCATGATTTTTTACTCATCGTAGAAAATTCTTTCATCGAAATTTATGAGCGTGTCGTTTGAATAAATACTGTCAAGTAACAGAGTATCAATTATATATCCTTCATCTTCGATGAAAAACACCTTCTTGAGCGTATCCTGATCCAACGTATCTATAATCATATCGGTTGAACAAAGAGCGATATATGGCAACTCGATACGATCGGCTGTCACGAAAGCGTTTTTATACTCTTTTTTCACCTGCTGATACATATTCTCAGCTTCCAAACGCGTGCGATAATCGCCAATACGCAGACGGTAATAAGGCTGACCGAAAACCAGATAAATCGGAATGTCAGGGTATTTCTCCGAAAACTTGCTTTTAACACTGTCGGCATGATGAAGCGCTTCGTTGCCTAATTCCATGAAAATCTGCACCCTGAAACCGTCAATGGTGCTGTCATTGACATGAATCTGACGTTGCTTCATTACCAAAGTATCTATTCTCGAGCTCTGATTTAAAATCAAAACACCGTTCTGAGCGGCACAACTTATTGATAATAAGCACGTTATGATAAAAAACAGAATCTTATTCTTCAAAACACAAAATTTTTTGTAAAATTACGCAAAACTTTTCAAATTAGTATATGAAATTTTGTAATTTTGTGAATAATTTTTTGATATGAATGAAAATCTCGACGCATATGGCACCTCGATGAGCAAGGCTGAGAAGGAGATTGAACAGGTTTTGAGACCTGACGCTTTCGCCAGCTTCGCCGGACAGGAACAGGTCGTTGCAAATCTCCGTGTTTTTGTGCAGGCTGCCGCTCAACGTGGCGAGTCGCTCGACCATGTTTTGCTCCACGGACCTCCAGGATTGGGCAAGACGACCTTGTCGCACATTATCGCCAACGAACTTGGAGTGAACATGAAGATGACATCCGGGCCAGTGCTCGACAAACCAGGCAACCTCGCCGGATTGCTCACCAGTCTCGAGAAAAACGACGTCTTGTTCATCGATGAGATTCATCGTCTGAGCCCAGTCGTGGAAGAGTATCTCTACTCCGCCATGGAGGATTTCCGTATTGACATCATGATTGAGACGGGGCCGAATGCCCGCAGCGTGCAGATTGCATTGAATCCTTTCACACTCATAGGCGCCACAACACGTTCCGGACTTCTCACAGCGCCTCTGCGCTCGCGTTTCGGCATCAACATGCGTCTAGAATATTATGATTCAAAGACTTTGTCGAACATCATAAAACGCTCGGCATCAATTCTCAAGGTTCCGATTGACGACGAAGCCGCATTTGAAATCGCCCGCAGAAGTCGTGGCACCCCTCGTATCGCCAACTTGCTGCTGCGTCGTGTCCGCGACTTCGCTCAAATCAAAGGCGACGGTCGCATCACCATCGACATAGCAAAAATAGGATTGAAAGCTCTCAACGTCGACCAACACGGTCTCGACGACATGGACAACCGCATCTTGTTGACCATCATCGAGAAGTTCAAGGGCGGACCTGTTGGCGTGAACACCATCGCCACTGCCGTCGGAGAAGAAGCTGGTACCATTGAGGAAGTCTGCGAGCCGTTCCTCATCCAAGAAGGCTACCTCATGCGCACCCCACGCGGCCGTGTAGCAACCGACCTCGCCTACAAACACCTCGGCATCTTCAAAGGAGCTGACCAAGGAAGTCTTTTTTAAATTTATTGTCTGGGACCTATGAACTTGTCACCATTAAGGTGAATCATATGGTTTGGCATTTCGGCAATCCACACTTCGGTATCCCACGCTAATGAGTCGGAAAACTTTTTATATGTCTTAAAATCTAGAAAAGCCGTGATAAATATTTTGCCAATCTTTACATTTTTTGTCATCTCATTAATCTCAATGATTCTTTTGGGATCCATCGGACCAACTGATGTTACTGCCTCAATAAAGTAAAGCCATTTCTTTTCCTCCGAATACAATACTACATCAGGCATTTTATCATGCAAAGTAATTACAAAACCCAAATCTTGTAATATTGCTTCATTTTTAACCAAATCTTTTTCAATAGTGTCACCAACATATAGACAAGTTGAATTCGGAGCAAAACGAGGAGCGAACTCGCTAATTATTAGTTTTTGCAATTCATTATGTTTACCTAATGATAGCAAATAGTCTTTTGTGTTAATTTTTACTGGTATTTTTGTTATTTCCTTTTTTGAGGCATATATATCAACAAGTTTATCATGGTTATTTAAAAAGTCACGTAAACTATCATCATCACCGCGACTTTTTATTACTTGTATAAATTCATTGGTTATTCTATATTTGTAATCGGGACTATTTGTGGCCTTTCCGTTGTCTTCTATAAGCGCTGCATTACGGAAATGGTGTATAGCTTGCTTTCGAAAAGTTTCCCTACTATTCTCTGCATATTGTTTATTGTATTCTTCAGCTGTAAAGGCTATAATATCATGTATTCTAAACCAATCATTAGTGGCATTTATCCAATAATCATCAGGTTTAATATCTGACATCGCCAACATCACATAACAACACAAGTCCGATTGTTGTTTTTCTGGCATTCCTACTCTTTTGAGTATTTCTCGCATTATTTCAAGGTTATTCATAAATAAATTGATTTAAAATATTATCGCATGTTACTACCGACAGATTATCTGATTTAAGAAGCTGTCTACCCATTTTCTCAATTATATTCATTGATGGAATTGGCATTCCATTTATTTCTGTCGAATTCACTTGTGTAGACCCATTTAAAATCCTATAATACATGTCATATATTGACGAATTAAATACGACAAACAATCCATAAACTACACATTTTGATAATTCTTTCAGTCCATCAATAAAATTAATCTTGTTCTGGGTACTAACATATTCATAATCAGGTAAAAACTCTTTTAAATATATACCACTTTGAAGTCTTCTATGTTCTTCTTTTGATGTAAAACGTTTGACAAATAGATAATTCGAATTCTTTTGCCTATATCCGCTTCTTGTTGTTTCTATGTACTCATTGTCTTCACCTGTTGGAAAAACAACTTTACCATCTCTTATATGTTTGCTATAAAACAAAGGAATAGCCCCCTCTTCAAATCTATCACGAATCATATCTCTAGCCCTAAAGTCTACAACCAAACCAGTTTTCATCTTTAATCCAAGTTTAGGTAATGTACAGTCAAATTTGTTTATCTTTTTTAATGATTCGACTTCTTTCTTTTCTGTAACAAGATATATATAATCATTTGTCTTTGAAACGATTATATCGTATGGTACTTTTATAGACGTTAGGTTTTCAAAATCTCTATTACTTTGAGATTTTGTAATCATAATATCTTTTTTTTCAGAACTTTTGATTAGCTTAATAATCATTGTTTCCTGCAAAACATTTTCATCATCAAAGACATCTTTTCTGCTTTCAAACAAATGTATTGAGTCAATGGTTGTCTCATTTAATAAATACTTCCTAAAGCGAGCAAAATAAAAACCAGATGTCCAAGATCTCGGAATAATATAAACCATCTCTCCAGACATCTTGAGATTGAAAATAGACATTGCGGAAAATAAAAAATATAAATTAGGTGCTCCGTAACAGATTGCCTGCATAGCTTGTGCTTCAGGAGCATCTTTAGATATTTTTAAATATGGTGGATTCCCAATAATCAAATCATATTTTTCCGCGTTTTCATTTTTAAAAAGACCTTCGTTAAAGTCATCTTTTTGACTAAGGATATAGTTAGTACTATTAATTGTGTATTCCAGATTAATAACACCTTTATCTTTAACAAGATTTAGATTTGACCTCAGTAATTCTAAAATATTGGCATCATTTTCGTAGCAACAAAGATGTATTTTTGATTTTACACCTTCATTTGCGATTCTTTCAAGCAATGCAACGGACAGAACCCCTGAACCTGCTCCAGGATCAAGAATATATATATCATTTCTTTCTTTGGGAATATTGAACATTGAAGCCATAAAACGAGCTGTTTCCTTACTCGTAAAAAACTGTCCATAGTTTTTTCTCTGCTTTTTAGGCATATTATCTATGAATAGTTTAGTATTATGACATACAGCGTCCAACATATATATTATTTTTTGCAAAGATAATAAAATTCCATCACCTGCCCCATCCCTAAATCAAAAAAATAAAAAAGAAAAAGATTCCTGGGGAGGGAACCTTTTTCCAAATTAACCATTTAAAACTTAATCCTATGAAAATCAAAGCTTTACTCTCTCTTGCTTTGTTTTTTCCTTTTTACTGGCCCACAGACCGTAGACTTCGCTGACGTTACCGGCAGTGATGAATGCGTTGATTCCGTTTTCATTGATGTGATTCATCAACTTGGAGAATTCATCCTTTGTCAGAAGAGCCTCAATTTCGACCTTCTTCTGATTACTGTAACCGCCAGTAACATCATACATTGTAACACCACGCTGTAAATCGCTGATGATGAAGTCCTGAATGTGTTTGTACTGTGGACTGATGATGCAGACACGTTTTCTGTTGTTCAAACCCGCTGTGAAATAATCGACAACCAAACCGTTGATCCATGTACCAATCAAACCGATTACCACAATGTTGAATGGGTTAATGGCGAAAGCCGTCAAACAGATCACTGTGCCTGCCACCGTCACTGATGCTCCGATGTCAAAGTGCATGTACTTGTTGACAATCTTTGCAAGGATGTCCAAACCGCCTGTTGAAGCATTGATCTTAAACAAGGTAGCTTGTGAAAAACTCAAGATAAGCACGAAGCAGACAAGGTCGAACCAAGGATCACCCATCAACGATGAAACACCGTCCTGGAGAGCCACCGGCGACCATCCGCCTGTCGCAGCATCGAAGAAAGCACTCTTCTCACCATATAATTTGGTAATAACCATCTGATATGGCAAGTACTTCTCAAACAATGCTGTGAAAGGTCCTAATATCAAAGCGGTGTAAACCGTCTTGATACCGAACTCTTTACCTATCAGGAAATATGCCAGCACCAGCAAGATAGCATTGATGACGAAAATCATCACTGACACCTCTAAATGAACACCGAACAAACTCTCCGAAACAGTCGCCAAAACGATTGAAAGACCGGAGATTGTACCGATGATGAGCTTGCTTGGTACCAGGAAATAATGCACACAGATGGCTGTTAAAATCATGCCAAATGTCATAATGAGAAACTCAACCCAGAATTTCTTGGTTGCTACGTAATCCCAAATTTGTTTTGCACTTACCATTTTGATGTTAATTTTAACTTGTTTATCTCATCTGTTTTGCGGGTGCAAAATTAGATATAATTTTTTTACGTTTAACATTTTTTACTAAAATTTTTATTCATTTTTAATCTATTGATTATCATTATTTTAAATAATTTTAATTCTGCATTTTTTCAGTATTGTCTATCAAATTATCACTTTTTGGATATTATTTCTACTCTTTTTCCAAAAAATTTTTATACATTTAATAAGCATCACCAACCTGAGTACAGCAAATTTGCCAAAAATCTCCGCACAAAGATACGTATTATTGAAATAATATGTATCTTTGCGCATTAAAATAATTATATGAAAACGACTAAGCTGATAATATTTGTCATCTCGACATTATTATCCTTCAATACTTTAGCGAACAAAATAAGTATTACTGGAAGAGTCATTGACAACGACACTGGCGAGGCACTCGAATATGCCACCGTCACCCTATTCCATCGCTCCGACTCCACCTTCGTGGCTGGAATCATCACCAACGACAAGGGTGTTTTTACCTTGGAAACTGACAAAGGTAATTATTACCTCACGATACAATTCATTGGTTATCAAGTGAAAACCATGAATGTGACAGTAAAATCCGAGAACATCAATATCGGGAAGATTCACCTCATACCCGACAACGCATTGCTCGACGAGGTAGAAGTCGTGGCCGAAAAAAGTACCATGACGATGACGCTCGACAAGCGTGTCTTCAATGTGGGCAAAGATCTTCAGAGTACAGCTGGAAACGCCATAGAGCTGCTTGAAAACATCCCTTCGGTCAGTGTAGATGTTGACGGAAATGTCAGTCTGCGCGGCGACGACGGCGTTCAAATCCTTGTTGACGGCAAGGTGTCGGGGCTCGTCGGCCTCAGCACCCAAGATGCACTACGCAGCTTGCAAGCCGACATGATTGAGCGCATCGAGGTGGTGACAAACCCTTCTGTGAGATACGACGCGGAAGGAACTGCAGGGATCATCAATATAGTGTTGAAAAAAGACAAACGCAACGGATTCAACGGCAGTGTCGATGTGCGCGGAGGCATACCGTTTGAATGGGGCAAGGCCCAACCGTCGCCATTTCCGTTCCAGGCAGGATTTGGAACAAACCTCAACTACCGCTACAAACGATTCAACTTCTTCGCAAGCTATAACTTCAACTATCGCGACGACATTAGCGACGGATATACAAAAACCGAGTATTTCAACGGTGGCATACCTTATGACCCTTCACTGAAAAACCATGGCGACGCCTCTCAAATATCAGAGCAGACCACCGTCCGCGGTCGCCACATGCAAGGGCACACTCTACGCGGCGGACTCGATTATTACATCACCGACAATGATATCATTTCGTTCTCAGCAATGTACCGCCAAGGCGCAGGCCACAACACTCCGACGGTCACATATATAGATGTGTTCCCATTCGACGGCTACTCACAATTCAAAAAACGTTCAGAAGATTGGCACAATAGCCGTCCGATGAACGAGTTCACCCTCGATTACGACAAGTATTTCAACACAAAAGACAACTTTCTCAAAGCCTCGTTCCGCTATTTTCAAAACCAAAACAAGGAATGGTCAGATATTTATGACAGGCATTACGCCAGCCAGGAAGACATGGACAACGACATTGTGATTGACACTTCAGTGATTCGCCAGTACACAAACACAATCGAGACACACCGCCGTTTCCAAGGAATGCTTGACTTTGCATATCATATCGGGCTTCACAGCATTGAGGCTGGAGCCAAATACACAAACGGAATGCCGAGCAACAACGCCATCGTCATGCAGAATGGCGAATATCTCACAGATTATTGCCACGATTTCGACTACAACCAACAGGTGGCGGCGCTCTATGCAAGCTACGGCACTGAAATCGGACTGTTTTCATTCCTTGCTGGCGCTCGATACGAATACACCTACACCCTCGCCAACTACAAAAACAAACCTGACGGCAAGCATACCCAAAGCTATCACGATATCTTTCCAAGCGGCCACGTCAATTTCAAATTGACAGAAAAAGACCAGCTGCAGGTGAGCTACACCCGACGCATCCGTCGCCCTGGATATTGGCAGATGGCACCTTATCGTTCATTTAACGACGACCGCAACTTCCGCGTGGGAAACCCCGCGTTAAAGCCAGTATATACTGACAGTTACGAATTTTCTTACCTGAAATTCTGGGAAGGAGGCAGCTTCAACCTTACAGGCTATTATCGCCACAGCACCGATGTGATTCGCTATTTCACAGAAGTAGTCGGCGACATCTCAACGGGCATGCCTCACAACTTCGGCATCAGCGATGACTACGGTCTGGAACTCGTCGGCTCGGTGAAGATTTTCAAATGGTGGAGTCTCAACGGAAACATCAATGTTTTCAGGTCTTCGGTAGTTGGCGACTACACTTCCACGAACACTGGCATCACAAACCACTATACAACCGACTCGTATAATATGCAAGGCCGTTTTGTGTCGAAATTCGAATTCAAAAAAGTCTGCAACATGCAGCTTACAGGCCACTTCTCGAGTCCGCGCGACGAACCGCTCGGATTCCGCGAGGCACACTACTGGTTCGACTTTGCAGCTTCGCGCGATGTGCTGAACGGCAAAGCGACATTATCGTTAAACGTAAGAGATATCTTCGGAACCCACTCACACGGTGGCGAGTCGTGGGGTGACAACTTCTGGCAGTACAGCAAAGGCTCCTGGAGCAAGACCACCGTCACGCTCAATTTCAACTACCGCATCAACCAGCAACAGAAGAAGCAAAGAAATGAAGAAATCGGCGGTGAGAGCGATGTTGACGGAGAAGAAGAATAATTATTCAATTATGATTTCATCACAGAAAATCCAAGCCTTATCCCCTGCTCCAACATGCCATTCGGGACAGACACCGATGTTTTTGGCTACCATCCTCACATAACGCGCTTTCATCCTTCTATTGATATCAAGCTCTTGAATGACTGCATCTTCCGCATCAACAGGCACCTCATTCTCAACGATACCCACCGATTTATAGTTCTTGTCGTCAGTCGAGATAAAGAACTCGACCTGAGTAGGCATGAATATCCACGACCTCTGGTCTTGCAGGAAACTGCCTGCCAGACGTGTGATATTGGTAACCTCGCCCAAATCGACGGTGACGTCAACGTCTACACCATAGTAACCTTGCCACATTCCAACACGGAAGTTGTCGTTACCGCGCTGTAAATCAATGAGTGCGATGTCGCCACCAGCTTCATATTGGCTGCTGTAAGGATTTTTTATTGTGATTGTTCTTCCCGCGTCAATCTTCTTGAACGAGCCTTCAATAGCTTTCGACGACGCTCCGTCAACAACCGCAACAGCCTTAATGTCGGTGGTTTTGTCGATGACAAACGGTTCGGTATACTCCATTTCTTCACCGCCATTCAACGTGTACAGAATCTTTGCGTTTTTGTCAGGATGCTTCATGCCGACTTCCAAATTATCGTAAAACACATAGTTCTCAACATCAATGATTGGTGATGTAACTATCAGATTATCAGTGATTCTCATCACAGGGCAGTCTTTCTCTTCGGTAGCCCAAGTGGTGTTGCGGTTTGAAGTCATCTTAAACTCGATCTTGCCGCCATTCAACACTTCATCGCAATATAAATAACTGCGGTTCAATGGTTTACCGTTCAATTTCACCGACTCGATATACTTGTTCTCGTGTGATAAGTTCTTTGCAATTATCGTGAATGTCTTGCCGTTTTCGAAGTTCAACGTCATCTCCTCAAAATGAGGCACTCCAATTATAAACATGCCGCTCGCCGGTGTCACAGGGAAGAATCCCATCGCGCTCATAACATACCAAGCCGACATCTGACCGCAGTCCTCATTGCCACAGAGACCGTCAGGCTGGTCGGTGTAAAGCTCGTTCATGATTTGGTTGACAATCTTCTGTGTTCTCACAGGTTTTCCAACAAAATTGAAGAGATAAGCCATATGATGTGAAGGCTCGTTGCCATGCGCATACTGACCGATAAGACCGGTGATATCAACCTGAGTGCGTCCTGTCAGATCCGAAGCGGTGCTGAACAGCTGACCAAGCATGTTTTCATATTCCTCTTTGCCGCCCATCATGTCGATATGAGTGTTAACATCTTGAGGCACAAAGAAATTGTACTGCCAAGTGTTGGCTTCGGTGAGCATGAAGTTGACCTGGCGCGGGTCGAATGGTGATATGAAACCACCGTTTTTGCGACCACGGAAGAACTTGGTATCAGGATCATAGAGGTTTTTATAATACTGAGCGCGTTGGTAAAACTCGTCAGCGATTTCTTTCTTACCCATTTTATCGGCCATGCGGGCGATGCACCAGTCGTCGTATGCATCTTCAAGTGTTGTCGACACCGATTCTCCTTCCATGTCGGCAGGAATAAAGCCGTATTGTCTGTAATATTTCAGTCCCCACATGTCTTCATTGGCTCTCGCAACCATGGCGTTCAGAGCTTTTTCTGCGTCAAAACCTGTTATTCCGTTGATGTAAGCGTCAGCCATTACCGGGATTGAGTGATAGCCAATCATACAGTGTGTCTCGTTGGCAGCGAGCTCCCAAGTCGGAAGCAAACCGCCAGTCTCATAATTGTCGATGAAAGTGTTGATGATATCCACTGCGCGCTCCGTCTGAATCATATCAAGAAGCGGATTTTCTGTACGGAAAGTATCCCACTGCGAGAAAACGGTGTATCTCGGACGGTCCGACTGATGCACCTGGAGGTCGTGAGCACGATAACGTCCGTCGACATCAGAATAGAGATTCGGAACGATAAATGAATGATACAGAGCGGTATAGAATATTTTCTTATCTTTCTCATTTTTGCTGTTCACCATGATGCGGCTCAACTCTTTATTCCAAGTGTTATATGTCTTTTCAGCCAAAGCATCCAAATCAAAGTCGGTGATTTCCAATTCAAGATTCTTCTTTGCGCCTTCCACATCAACTGCAGAGATACCGATACGCATCATAAGTGGCTCGCCATCGTTTTCAAAATCAAAGGCATAAACGAGACCTTCTTCATTTTGTTCATGAGCGATGATAGGTTTTGAAAATTCAGCATAGAAATAAAGATATTGGTCGCGCGCCCAGTAGCCTGAACGACGGAAACCGCTGATGGCGTTATCGTTTTCGACTTTTGCCCAAGCCTCGTAAATCTTTTCATCCGACAATGTCGACTCCTTCAGATCGAGAATCACAGCGGCGTTTGTGCCTTGAGGAAAAGTATAACGATGCATGGCTGCGCGAACACCAGCCGCAAGTTCCACCTTAATACTATAGTCATCCAAAACCACGCTGTAAAAACCAGGACGCGCCACCTCCGTCTCATGACGGAAAGCTGAACGGTAATCGTCTGATTTATAATGTTTTTCGCCTGTTATCGGCATAAAACGGAAATCTCCATAGTCGTTGCAGCCAGTGCCGCTGAGGTGGGTGTGACTGAATCCAAGTATATGATTATCAGAGATATGATAGCCCGAGCATCCATCCCAGTCGTCCATTCTGGTATCCGGACTTAATTGCACCATTCCGAAAGGTGCTGTCGCGCCAGGATAAGTGTGACCATGACCGCCTGTTCCGATAAAAGTGTCAACATAAGTTACAACGTTTTGCGTTGATTTTGTTGAGCATGAAGCCAAAAGTAAAGCAATAGAAATTAATAAAAGTATTCTTTTCATTGTAGTTAATTTTTCAAGGCATAAAATTACTGATTTTTTCAATACCTTTTTCAAAAAAATTAATCTTTTTTTTCAAAAAAATGGACGCACCTATTATAATAATGTGTATCTTTGCACCCAAAATTAATATTTAGAAATTTATTAACTTAAAATTATTAACAATGAAAAGAGTATTTTTACTTTCATTAAGCCTTGTTCTCGGCTTAGGTGCATTTGCACAGAACAGAGTCATGAAAAATGACGCTCAGAAGGCAGTTGCTAACAGCAAGATCGTTGCTGTCGGTAACGAGATGACAACAGACGCTTCAACTTATGCTCCACAGGCATCAAAGAGCGTTGTTATCAACAGATACGATGACATGGAAGACGGTGAGGTGTTGTGGACAAACTACGACCTCCAGTCAAACCAGTACGTAGCTAACCGTATGTATCAGATGCCTAACGGCAATGTGGCAGCTGTTGCAACAATGTCACACGAAGCTAACCAGACCGCTTCAGACCGTGGTACAGGTTACAACTTCTTTGATGGTAGCGACTGGGGTGATCAGCCAGATGCTCGCGTTGAACCTTTCAAGACAGGTTGGCCATCAATCGCACAGTTTGGTTCAAACGGCGAAATCCTCCTCGCTCACGGTGACGGTCACATGCAGTGCTTCATCAGAACGACTGCTGGCGAAGGTGAGTGGACATATGTTGGTGCTCTTCCGGATCATCCAGAAGGATATGCTTACACAACAGAATACCCAACATGGCCAAGAATCGTCACATGCGGTAGCAACCACAACATCGCTGTCGCAGCCGCTGTTCTTCAGCACTCAATCAGCTCAGACGAAACAGACCTTCAGACTGTGATGTGGCGTTCAGAAAACCCAGCCGACATCAACAGCTGGACAATCAACTACGGTCCTCTTCACGATCTCGAGACACCATGGGATCACAACCAATTCTCAGCTGATGACTACTGCATGGCAGCAAACGGCCACAATGTGGCTATCATGTACTCAGGTTGCTTGACAAACAGCGTTTGGATGTTCAAATCAACAGACGATGGTGCAACATGGGAGGCAACAAGAGTTTGGGAAAACCCATACGAAGGTAGAGAATTCGACGAAGAGCCAGCTTGGGGTATGGAAGACACCCTCTTCATGCCTATGAACGGTTCAATCGTTATCGACAACGCAGGTACAGTCCACGTAGCTCTCAACACATTTGAGATGGAACACACACTTGAAAACGAACCTGGTTACTATACATACTATTCAGGTCGTGCAGTCGACGGTATCCTCTACTGGAATGACACACAGGTTGCTCCTATCCAATCAACAGACGGCAACCCACACCATGCAGCACGTCTCTGGTGGCCATCAGAAGAGTCAGGTTATGTACACATGATTCCAGATTCAACAAAATGGATCGGCTACATCCCAATGTATGAAGGTTACAGCTGGGAGAATGACAAATACTACATGTCAGGTACAGAATATGTCAGCAAGTTCTACGGTGCTTCAGGTCACCCGGCACTCAGCTGCGATCCTAACGGCAACCTCGCATGCGCATTCTCATCACCTAACGTCACTCGTGATAACGGTGCTAACTACTTAAGAAGCATCTATGTAAGCTACCGTAACGTTGAAGAAGGTTACTGGCACCAGGTTGAAGACGACATCACAGAAGATGTTATGCTCATGTACTCAGAATGCCTCTTCACATGTGCAGCTCAGAACACAATTAACCCAGGTGAATACTGGTTCTCATACCAGGCTGACGAACAGATCGGTTTCTACTGGGGCAGCAACGCTTCACAGGCAGCAGCATCAGAAAACACAATCCACGTTACAAAGGTTATTGCTAACCCAGAGTTTACAAATGTTGAAGAGACAGAAGCTACAGAAGCAATCTATGGCATCTATCCTAACCCTGCAACAGACTTCATCGTTGTTAACTCAGCAATGAACGCAAATGCAACAATCACTTTCGTTAACCTCGCTGGCCAGACAGTGAAGAGTTTCGCACAGAACCTCACTATGGGTGAAAACACAATCAGCATCGACCTCGAAAGCGGTGTTTACTTCTGCACAGTCAATGCTAATGGCTTCAACAAAACAACTAAAGTTGTTGTTAAGTAACAATTAGTATTACGATAACAAAAAAGGCTTCGCGATCGCGAAGCCTTTTTTTATTTTAGAACCACCATTTTCGATGACGGAACAAGAGCGTTAACCCTACTCCCATCACCGCCATCACACCGACGATAATCCATATCGCCGTGGTGGAGCCTTCAGGAATGAACGGGAACACCACATTCATACCGAAAATACCAGTGATAAACGTCAAAGGAAGTATTATGGACGAAATCAGAGTGAGGATCTTCATGATTTCGTTCGTTTTATTTGTCTGCATCGAGTCGAACGTCTTTGAAAGACCTTCGATCAAGTCTTCGTAGTCCTCGGTCATATCCCATACCTTCTGGTAGTAGTCGAGGATGTTGCCCCAGTAGTCTTCCATATACTCCAAATCACCGAAACCGCGGATCTGACCTGTTTCGAAGGAGTGGAACACTCTCAACTGAGGCTTAAACAAGGTGTTTATCGTGATGATATTCTTTCGTGTTACACTGATTCTCTCGATAATCTTAACCTGCTTCGTTCCGAAAAGCTCGCGATTAATCAACTCAAGATCGAGTCCCACCTTTTTTAATAAATAGAGTGACTCCATCATCAGCTTTTCGAAGATACGATAAAGCAAGATATCGGAAGTCTTCAGGTTTTTCTCGAGTTCCTCCATGTCGCGCTCCTGGTATTCGTTGAAGAGCTGACTCACATACCAAGGCGATTTCTCGATGGTGATGATATAATCTTTGCCCCAGAAAAACTTCACCTCTTTTGTCTTGATAAACTTATTCTGACGGTCAAAGTTAGGATACTGAAGAATCAGGAAGTAATAATCGTCGTAGATATCTATCTTCGGGCGTTGGTTGACTGACTTGCAGTCTTCAATGTCCAAGGGGTGGAAATGGAATTTCTCTCTTAAAAATTTAAAGTCTTCATCCGCCGGATTCGTCACATGACGCCATTTCAGCGAGCCGATTGTCAGAGTCTCAATCATGCTTGTCCCCCTTTCTTATGCTAAAAATTCTACATTCGATTATTTTTGTTAAAAACGTGCAAAAATATGACAAAAATTTGAATTATACAAGAAAAATTTACTTAGCCTTCCTCAAGAACATTCCGGGTTGCACTTTGCAGCTTCCTTTAAACAGCGTTTCGGTGTTGCGCAATCCCTCTTTGTCACGCTTTTTCAGAGTAGTATTCGACTTCTGCTCCTGCGTTTGTAAAGTCATATCGGTATTGTTGAAATTGAAGTTATCCCACACTTTGCCTTTCACCACTTTCACCGTGCCTTTCTTTTTCAGACTCTTTGTCTGCGCATCATATTGATACACATAGTACGAGTCATTGTCTTCCACACCTTCTTTTGTACCGATTCTGGCCGCGATTCGCATTTTCTTTGGCGGCATCGGGTTCATCAGGATAAGACCTGTGCGCGCTTTTTTAAGCTTTTTGCCTTTGAAAGTGGTGCAGGTCACTGGATTACCTTTTTTATCAACCTGTTTCTCGTAATACATCTGAGCGTCCTCATCAGCTTCATCGCCATTATCCCAAATCTTACCTTTTTGAGCTATGGCATAGCCGTAGAAATTGCCCTCTTCATCATAAACCGAGAACTGTTCTCCACCGCGTAGACCTTCCTTTGTTCCGATTTTTGCAGTGATTGTCTTGCCGTCAACAGTAATTGGTGCTTCCAGTCGCGGACTTACGAGACTGTAGAAATCAAGAATCGGAGTCCAGACTTTGAACACATCATTGCGCTTCTGAAGCTCCAAGAACACTTTATTAAGATTTCTCACCATCGTCAGCTCGATGATTCGCTCAAAACTCCTTGTGGCAGAGATGATTACAGTGCTTGTGTTGGACTGGTGGTCGACATACTCCATTTTGAATTTGTCGGAAGTGGCCAAAAGTCTTGGATTTTCAAGCACTTTGTCATTTAAATAACTCTCTGTTTCTTCATCCCAAACGAGTTTAAACAACCATGTGTGAGATTTTAAGGTATATCCGTCTTTAGTTGCATTATAAACGGTCTGTGCGGCGGCTACAGCAATATCACGCCAAAACTGCGCCGTCTTTGGATCTTTTCCGTTATCGACTGCATTCTTATAAGTCAAATCGGCGGTAGCGATAGCAGCGTCCCTAACAGCTCTGGCCACAGGCTCATTCTCATAAAACTCGAATTTTGTAAAGGTCATGAAGGTAAACGGAAGCAGTTTCATCGAAAGTTCTTTAATCTGAACATCCCTGTCGCGTTTCAAAGCCGACATCGAGACGTTCTCATCACCAGCATTTACTGTATAATAGCCACGTTCGAAGATGGTTTTCATATTGATTGCGGCATTCGGATTTTCCAGATAGTCGATATCGAAATTTGGTTTGCCTTTCTCGTTATAATTAAACCATTTCATCACCAATCTGTTGGCAATTTTATTCTTATTGATATATTTAAGGATAAGATTGGCCATCTCTTTATCTGAGATATTCTTGCTTTCGCCCAGTTTAACCTTACCTATGTCGGCTCCATGTTTGTTATACTGGTTCGGGAAGTTCTTCTGCGGATCCATGTAATCGTTCCACGACGCATCAACCAACTCTTTGTTTGGGAAATAATCCGAGTCGATATATACCATTTCGAGAGAGCTGCGCATATAAAAATATGTGCCGTCATCTTTCTGGGAAATCATTCCACCATAATTCTGCTGCTGAGCAAAACTGTTGATTGTCAACAATATAACAAGAGTTAGTAAGGTGTAAAGCTTTTTCATAGGCTTAAATTTATTTCCATTCCAATGTATTAATAAGGTGTCGCACATCCTCAGTGATATAATTAATCACAGGCTGCATCGAATCGTTGTTGGGATAAAGGTTGAAGTACAGCGAACCACGCATAAAATGTTGGGTGCTGTCGGTGAGATAGAACTGCAATGGCGACGCAACTCCTTCTCCGTCAAGGAAATAGACTAGACCGTAAACATTTTGATTTTTATTTATGATTACGCTGTCGCGAATGCCCGTTGCCTTGTTTATGTGCTTGGTAATCATGAGATAAGAATCCTCGATATAGGTGGAAAGATTACCGTCGACATGCTTATACGAAAGATGAACTGTTCCTTTGAATGCCGGAAACTCCACGTTTGCCCAATCTTTCTCCTCCAACGAATGATAATCGGGAGTGATTTTAGCGTAGACAGGATACTCGAAGCTGTAATGGCTCATTGTGTCGAGCGTAACATATTGTTTCTCAGGAAGATCGATACGAAAATAGCCACGCGGTTTGGGTTGCGGATTGTTATCGCCGCAAGAAACCGCCGCTAGCAAGACGAGCAGCAATGCGAGGCTATTTATCAGTTTTCTCATTATAAGTCACTTTTATCTCAATGATTCGGCGTTTGTCGGCTTTTTCGATCTGGAACACAAATTCTTTGTAAGAAGTCGAGAATCCTGCTTGCGGTATACGACCTTCCATTTCGAGGATGAGACCTGCCAGGGTATCTGATTCACCTTTGATGTTCTCAAAGTATATCTCATTGATATCGAATACTTTACAGAAATCGACAAGACTCGTCTGCGCTTGGAAGACATACGTCTTATCGTCGATTTTCTTGTAATTTTGGTTCTCGGCAACGGCATCAAACTCATCGCTGATGTCGCCCACTATTTCCTCAAGCACATCTTCCATGGTGACAAGACCTGAGGTGCCGCCGTATTCGTCAACAACTATCGCGATATGAATCTTCTTCGAGCGGAAATCTTGGAAAAGGTCGTTGATTTTCTTGTTTTCGGGAACAAAAAATGCCGGCCGGAGCAGTTCTTGCCATTTGAAATCAGGTTCTTCGAGATGCGGCAGCAAATCCTTGACGTACAAAATTCCTTTTATCTCATCGAGAGTGTCTTCATACACTGGGATTCTGGAGAATCCGTGCTCGATTATCATTTCGATGAGATGGTTGAATTCAGTGTTAATTTTCACTGCGAAAAGCTGCACACGCGGCCGCATGATGTCGCTCACCTCTTTCTCGCCGAATGTTGCTATGCCTTGCAGCATGGAACGCTCCTCGCTTGGCGTCTCTTCCGCCGTCGTGATATCCACCACAGTGGTTAAATCACTGATTGACAATGGACTAGCGTTCTTTTTTGCAAGCCTTTTATCGATTATCACTGTCGACTTGACCAAAATACCGCTCAACGGCTTGAACACGACCATGAGAACGTTGATTATCGGAGCTAACATTGTAGCAAGACGGCGTGCTCTTTTTGCCGCGGTGATTTTCGGAATCATCTCGCCAAAAATCAGAAGCAGCGATGTCACGACCACCACATTGATAATAAACGCCCACACCGGATTTGCGGCGAGGTTAAACATCCTCGACATGATATAAGTCGAGAATATTGTGATTGTTACGTTTACCAAATTATTGGTAATCAATATTGTAGCAAGAAACTGTTTCGGTTTGTTTCTTAACTCCAGCACCAGTTTATCCGAGCGTTTGTCGGAATTTTCCATCTCGTTGATGTCGTTCGGGAGCAGAGAAAAGAAAGCCGTCTCGCTTGCTGAAGCGAGAGCCGAGCACAGCAGGAGCACACATAAAATCAGGAGACAAATCGCTGTAACCCAGGAGATGCCCAAGAAAAACGGAGTTTCTATCATGATTTAAAATGGCAAATCATCCCCGTTATAGTCCTGACTTGGCATCTGTGCCTCAACAGGTTGCTGGTATTGCGGTTGTGGCTGTTGATACTGCTGTTGCGGTTGCTGATATTGAGGCTGTTGATTGCCGTAAGAGTTATATGAAGCGTTAGGGTTTGGCTGTTGTTGCTGACGATTGCCGCTGAGGCTCATCATCTTGTCGACTACGATTTCGGTAATATGTCTTGTAACATTTTGGTTGTCAACATATTGACGAGATTTTATCCTACCCTCGACATACATCTGGTCACCTTTAACATAATTGCGGCGTTTATCGGCTATATCTTGAGCCAGATTTCCCCAGCTCACGAGGTTATGCCATTCGGTTTGCTCCTGCCAGTTGCCGTCGCGATCGCGGTAACGTTCTGTTGTTGCGAGAGAAACCGTCATTTTTTTTGTTCCATTATCGAAAGAAATGACTTCCGGATCTTTACCTAAATTACCAATCAAAATAACTTTGTTTAAGCTTGCCATAATAAAAATATTTTACACGATATACATTAAATTAATAATGCAAAAATACCAAAAAAATCGTATGTGTAAGATAATGAATGAAAAAAATTAATTTTTTTGTTCACGATAAAAAAAAACTTATTATTTTTGCAGGCGGAAAAAAATTAGTAACAAATTAAAATATTAAAGACATGACAAAAGCTGAAATCGTAGCAAAAATCGCTGAAAAAACAGGTGTTGAAAAAGGTAACGCCATGGCAGTTGTTGAGTCTTTCATGGAAATCGTGAAAGAGGCTGTTAAGAATAATGAAGACGTATATCTCAGAGGCTTTGGTAGCTTCAAGAGCAAGAAAAGAGCAGCTAAAGTTGGTAGAAACATCCGTGCAAACGGTGGCGCCGGTGCATCAATCATTATCCCTGAGCACAACATTCCTGCTTTCAAGCCAGCTAAATCATTCATCAACGACCTCAAGTAATTCGGTCTTATAAACTTTTTGTATTATGCCAAACGGTAAAAAACACAAAAGACACAAAATGTCTACCCATAAACGTAAAAAACGTCTCAGAAAGGATAGACATAAAAAGAAATAATCTTTAAGATTTGTTTCTTACGGTAAACATAACACAGCATTGCGAAAACCGATGTTGTGTTATTGTTTTTAAAATGAAAATTAAACCTTTGTAATATTATGGACAATACAACTACAGTTCCGACAGTCAACAGAGAGCTTGTGATAAGTTCTGATGTTTCAGAGGTTAATATTGTTTTGTTGGAAGACAAGCAGCTTGTTGAATTCCACAAAGAGCAAATCAACAGTAACTTCGCTGTTGGCGACGTTTATTTCGGCAGGGTTAAGAAGATTTTACCGGGTTTGAACGCCGCTTTTGTCGATATAGGCAACCAGAAGGACGCGTTTTTACACTATCTGGATTTGGGTCCGCAAATCAACTCATTGTTGCAGTTTTCGAAGCTGGCGCATGAGGGCAAGACCGCCCAGACGGTGATGAGCAAGTTCAAATTATGTCCTGACATCGACAAATCGGGCAAGATTTCGGACTTCATCCAGGCCGGCGACCAGATTCCGGTACAAATCGCGAAAGAGCCAATAAACACAAAAGGTCCGCGTATCTCGGCAGAGATATCTTTTGCTGGACGTTACATAGTGTTAGTGCCATTTTCGAATCGTGTCTCAGTGTCGCAGAAAATTCGCAGCGGCGAAGAACGCAGTCGTCTTAAAAAACTCATTCAGAGCATCCGTCCGAACAATTTCGGTGTCATCATCCGCACTGTAGCCGAAGGCAAGAAAGTGGAGGAGCTGGACGCCGACATGAAGTATCTGCTTGGCAAATGGGAGCAGGTCACTGAGTCGTTATACGGAAGCAAGGCTCCGGCGAAGCTTGTGAGCGAACTTGACCGTACCTCGGCGATGCTTAGAGACATTCTCAACGAGTCTTTTAACACGATAACTGTTGACAGTCAGGCTCTTTTCGAAGAAGTCAAAAGCTACATAGCCACCATCGCCCCTCAGAAAGCCGACATTGTGAAGCTCTACAAAGGCAAAGAGCCTATTTTCGAGCATTACGGCGTAGCGCGACAGGTAAAGGGGTCGTTTGGTAGGATTGTCACAATCAGAAATGGTGTTTACCTCATCATTGAACACACCGAGGCCATGCACGTCATCGACGTCAACAGCGGTCATCGGTTGAACAAAGAAGCATCTCAGGAAGAGAATGCATTGGCTGTCAATCTGGAATCGGCAGTGGAGATAGCGCGTCAGGTGCGCCTCCGTGACTTAGGCGGCATCATCATCGTGGACTTCATCGACATGCACGAAGCGAAACATCGCAAGGAGCTGTTCGAGAAGCTTCAGCAGGAGATGGCGAAGGACCGCGCCAAGCACACCATCCTCCCAGCCACAAAATTCGGGCTCATCCAGATCACACGTCAGCGTGTGCGCCCGGCAACGGAAGTCACCGTCCAAGAAAAATGCCCGGTGTGCGACGGCACGGGCAAGATCAAACCGTCGCTTGTCTACATTGACGAGATGGAAAGCAGCCTCAAGTACCTGCTCCTCGACCAAAACGAGAAGGAAGTGACATTGCAGGTGCATCCTTTCATCTATGCCTACCTGACAAAAGGATTTTTCTCCATCGCAAGAAAATGGAGATGGAAGTATCACAAGAAGATACACATCCAGGAAATCAAATCGTTCCATATCCTGCAGTACAATTTCTTGAATAAAAACGGTGACGATATCACGTTTTAAAAAAATGTTGGGATGCGCGATGCGCATCCCAACATTTTTTGTATATTTGCAAGTTTAAATATTCTTTTATGAAAGAAATCGTGTTAAGCGGCATCAGGCCGACAGGAAACTTACATCTTGGGAATTATTTTGGTGCGGTTAAGAACTTCATCCGCCTGCAAGATAACTACAATTGCTATTTCTTTATAGCTGATTATCATTCACTTACCACACATCCACATCCAGACGACCTTCACGGAAGAGTGCGTCAGATTTTGGTGGAATACCTCGCAGCAGGCGTAGATCCGGAAAAGGCGACATTGTATGTGCAGAGCGATGTGCCGGAAGTGGTTGAGTTGTATCTTTTCTTGAACATGAACGCATATATCGGCGAGCTCGAGCGCGTAACCACATTCAAGGAAAAGGTGCGCAAGCAGCCTGACAACGTCAACGCAGGCCTCCTCACCTACCCTACTTTGATGGCGGCAGACATCTTGATTCACAAGTCACAGTATGTGCCGGTAGGCAAAGACCAGGAACAGAATCTCGAAAAAGCCCGTGACTTCGCTGCACGTTTCAACAATATCTACGGTGTTGAATATTTCCCAATTCCACAGGCGTTTAACTTTGGCAATCAATTAGTTAAAGTGCCAGGATTGGACGGTAACGGCAAGATGGGCAAGAGCGAAGGCGAAGGTAACGCCATTTTCTTGGCTGAAGACGACGCCTCAATCCGCAAGAAAGTTATGCGTGCAAAGACCGACAGCGGTCCAACCGAGATGAATCAGGAGAAGCCGGAGCCTATAGCGAACCTGTTCCAACTGATGAGCATCGTGTCGAAGCCTGAAACAGTGCAGTTCTTCGACGAAGCATACAACAACATGACCATCCGTTACGGCGACATGAAGAAACAGCTGGCCGAAGACATGATTCAGTTTGTTACCCCGATCCGCGACAGAATCCGTGAAATTGACGCCAACGACGAGTATATTAATAAGGTGGCGAGAATGGGAGCGGAAAAAGCACGCGAAAGCGCACGGAAAACCATCAAAGAAGTAAGGGAAATTATTGGATTTAAACCGTTTTAATGATTAATCACGAAAAGGTTCAAGAAAGGGCGGTTCTCGTTGCGGTCAGCACGTATGAGCAGAATCGCGAGCGCACGGAGGAATACCTCGACGAGCTGGAGTTTCTTTTGGAGACAGCAGGAGGCATCGCCGTGGGACGTTTCGTGCAGCCATTGGAACGTCCGAACAGCGTGACATATCTCGGAACCGGAAAACTCGAGGAGCTGAAGCAATACATCAAGGCAGAAGAAATCGACATGGCGATTTTCGACGACGAGTTGAGTGCCACACAAATCAGGAACCTTGAAAACGAGCTCGAATGCCGCATCCTCGACAGAACTAATCTTATCCTCGACATTTTTGCAAAAAACGCTAAGACCGCCTACGCAAAAACGCAGGTGGAACTCGCTCAGTATCAATACATGTTGCCACGCTTAACCCGAATGTGGACCCACTTGGAACGTCAGCGGGGCGGTATCGGAATGAGGGGACCTGGTGAAACACAGATCGAGACCGACCGTAAGATTATCCGAAACAAAATCGCTTCTCTGAAAGAGAAACTCGAAGAAATCGACATGCAGAAATCAGTGCAACGCAAGAACCGTCAGCAGATGGTACGCGTGGCATTGGTAGGATACACCAACGTTGGTAAGTCGACGATAATGAACATGTTAAGCAAGAGCGACGTGTTTGCCGAAAACAAACTTTTCGCTACTTTGGACACCACTGTGAGGAAAGTCGTGATTGAAAATCTGCCGTTTTTACTGTCAGACACAGTAGGATTCATCAGAAAGCTGCCAACACAACTGGTAGAATCGTTCAAATCGACACTCGACGAGGTGAGAGAATCTGATATTTTGCTGCATGTGGTTGATATTTCACATCCGGATTTCGAGTCGCAGATTGAGACAGTGAACCAGACTTTGACCGACATTGGAGCCGGTGACAAAAAAGTCATCATGGTGTTCAACAAAATTGACGCATATCAATATGAGGAGAAAGAAGCCGACGATTTGACGCCAATCACTAAGAAAAACTACACTTTGGACGATTGGAAGAAGACCTGGATGGCGAAGGGCAAGCCGTGCATCTTCATATCGGCAGCCGAAAAGACTCATTATCAAGAGTTTAGAGACCTGCTTTACAAGGAGATTCGCGACATGCACGCCATCAGGTACCCATACGACAACTTTCTTTATTAGAATATAACGCGATGATTATCAACACACATAGCCACATTTACGATGAAGCTTTCGACGCCGACCGCGAAGAAGTTTTCCAACGTGCGATGGAGGCTGGTGTGACGATGCTGTTGCTACCGAATTGCGACGAGAAAACCATCAAACCGATGATGGAGTTTTATGAGAAACATAGTGAGAATGTGAGGGTTATGATGGGACTGCATCCAGAGGAAACTCGAAATGACTATAAAGACAAATTAAAAATTATTGAACAATTTGTTAATGACGATATTATAGGCATTGGGGAGATCGGACTTGATTTTTATTGGGATGACACGTTTAAGAAGGAGCAGATTGAAGTTTTGAGTGAGCAGTTGCATTGGGCGAAGGAGGTGAGATTGCCTGTTTCGATTCACACAAGAAACGCTTTTCATGAGATGTTCAAGATGTTGGACCATGAGCAGGATGGCCGCCTCGCCGGTGTAATGCATTGTTTCAACGGCACTTACGATGAAGCGAAGACCGCATTATCCTACGGATTCCATCTTGGGCTCGGCGGTGTAATCACATATAAAAATTGCGGCGTGAAAGAGTTTTTAGCAGAGATACCGATGGACAGAATCGTGCTTGAGACCGACGATCCATATCTGCCGCCAGTGCCGTATCGTGGACAAAGAAATGAGCCGGCTTACATTGTAAAAACCGCTGAAAAAGTGGCGGAGATTTATGGTGTGACGACGGAAGAAATTTGTAAAATAACAACAGAAAATGCGATAAAACTTTTCAAGTTAGTCAGTTAATCAGTTAGTCAGTTAATCAGTTAAATAATGACTGAGAGACTGAATAACTGAACAACTGAATAACTGAACAACTGAATAAAATATGAAAAAACCTTCAATTTTAGTGCTTTATACCGGGGGCACGATAGGAATGATGAAAGACCCGAAGACAGGTAGTCTGGTACCTTTCGATTTCGGGAATATTTACCAGAACATGCCGATTCTGCGCAACCTCGACTATGTCATTGATTTTTATTCATTTGAGCATCTCATCGACTCGTCGAATATGACTCCTGAGTTCTGGATAGAGTTAGCGGAGAAGATTGAGGAAAACTACGAAAAATATGATGGTTTCGTGGTTTTGCACGGCAGCGACACCATGGCTTACAGTGCCTCGGCTTTGAGTTTTATGCTTGAAAACCTTGCAAAGCCAGTAGTTTTCACAGGTTCGCAGCTGCCGATGGGCATGGTGAGGAGCGACGGACGCGAGAATTTCGTCACCTCGATAGAGATTGCGGCATCGAAAATAAACGGAGTGCCATGTGCGCCAGAAGTAAGTATATTCTTTGAAAATCAATTACTTAGAGGAAACAGAGCAACTAAGTTCAACGCTGAAAACTTCAACGCTTTTTCATCGGGCAACTACCCTACGTTGGCCGATGTCGGCATTAAAATCAAGTACAACAGAGAGTTTATCGCGAAGCCAAGTGGCGGTAAGCTGATTGTTCACAAGAAGTTTGACAGAAACGTAGGCATTTTGAAGCTTTTCCCAGGTATTACTCTTGATTTCGTGAAGCATGCGTTGAATACTCCAGGCTTAAAAGGAGTCATCATGGAGACTTTCGGTTCAGGCAATGCGCCAACAACTGAGTGGTTTTTGGATGAACTGGCCGACGCCATCAGAAAAGGTTTGATTATTTACAACGTGACACAGTGCAAGTCGGGATCAGTTGAGATGGGACGTTACGAAACGAGCTTAAACCTTGATAAGATTGGTGTTATCAGCGGTTACGACATCACCACGGAGTCGGCTTTAGCGAAGATGATGTACCTGTTAGGAGAGGGATTCAGCAGAAGCGATGTGAAGAAGTATTTGCAGCAGTCGTTGAGAGGTGAAATGACAGTGTAAAATCGTTGATAATTAGTGTCTTAATCATTTTTTCAAAAAAAATGAAATAATGTTACAAAAATCTTGTTTTATGAAAAGAAAATTTTTGTAATTTTGACACGATTTTTGTGGAGTAGAAAAATCCCTAGGAGAGATGTCCGAGTGGTTTAAGGAGCACGCCTGGAAAGTGTGTGTACTTCAAAAGGGTACCGCGGGTTCGAATCCCGCTCTCTCCGCAGTTAAAGTTTAGAGTTTAGAGTTTAAAGTTTAGAGATAAATAGAATTAAAATAGAAATCAAATTAATTAACAAATTAAAAAGTAGTAATTCAAAATTCAAATCATGAAAAAATTAATTGCTTTACTGACAGTTGCCGGATTTTTGACATTCGGAATCAGCAACTCACTTCTTGCACAAGAAGAAAATGCACAACCTGTTGAGGAACAGACAGAACAAGTCGCAGCTCCTGCAGCAGTAGAAGAAACAGTCGCAACCACAACAATGGAAACAGAAGAGGCAGCAGCTCCTACATTCCATGAGGTTTTGAAGAAACAGTTCATCGATGGTGGCTGGGGCTTCATGAGCGTCGTTTTGTTAGTTTTGGTTCTCGGTCTTGCAGTGTCAATCGAGAGAATCATTTATTTGACATTAAGCACAACAAACACAAAGAAGCTTCTTGCTCAGTTAGAGGAAACATTGAACAAGGGTGGTATTGAGAAAGCTAAAGACCTTTGCCGTGACACACGCGGTCCAGTCGCCAGCATTTTCTACCAGGGTTTGATGCGTTACAACGACGGTCTTGATGAAGTTGAGAAATCACTTGTTTCATACGGTTCAGTTATGACAGGTAACCTTGAGAGCGGCGCAAGCTGGATTTCATTGTTCATCGCATTAGGACCTATGTTGGGATTTATGGGTACTGTTATCGGTATGATCGCTGCATTCGACGCTATCGCAGCAGCAGGTGACATCAGCCCAACAGTTGTTGCAGGTGGTATGAAGGTCGCTTTGTTGACAACAGTGTTCGGTCTTATCACAGCTGTTATCCTCCAGATCTGCTACAACTTCATCCTCAACAAGATTGAAGGTATCGTCAACGATATGGAAGATTCATCAATCACATTCATGGACATGCTCCACGCTTATTCAAAGAAAAACTAATCTAACAAAAGAAAAATCATGGTCGAGAAATTAACAAAATATTGCAAATATTTGCTGGTTATCCTGATGGTTTTGAACGTTCTTTTCTTAATCCTTGGCATTGCCAACGGTAAGGAAAGCGTCGGAACATTCATGATATTCGCATATTGCATGCTTGGATTGACTGTGGTTGCGATTTTGTTTGCACCTATCTATGGGATTATCATCAATCCAAAAAGCGTAAAGACAATTGGAATTGTTTTAGCAATTGTGGCAGTAGTCGCTCTTATCGCATGGCTGCTCGCATCAGGTTCAACACTTCCATTAGAATATCTCGAATCAATGGGTGTTTCAAGAGGAACAGAAGCATTTGTTGACTTCTTCATGGTATTCACTTACATTGTCGTTGGTGGCACAATCGCAGCTGTTATCTATTCAGCAGTATCGAAACTCATTAATAAATAATAAGGAAGGAAATTATCATGGCTCGTAAGAAAAAGAAAGTACCGGAAATCAACGCCAGTTCAATGGCTGATATCTCTTTCTTGCTGTTGATATTCTTCCTCGTTACCACTACGATGGACACTGACAGCGGTATCACCCGTCGTCTGCCTCCACCAGTAGAAAACCCAGACATGGATGTCAAAGTGAAAGAAAGAAACATTTTGAACGTCATGATTAACAAATACGATAAGTTGATGGTTAACGGTAAACCATGTGACATCTCGGAATTGAAGGACAAGACAAAGATTTTCATCACTCCTAACCCGAATGACGAAAAGGCTCCTGAAGTCGAGACAAAAGAAATCGAGCTTATCGGTAATTTTATGACAAACAAGGGTGTTGTATCACTTAAGAATGACCGTGGTACTTCTTATATGATGTACATCGCTGTTCAAAATGAATTAGCTAAAGCTTTCAATGAACTCAGAGAGGAAGTCGCAATGCGTTATTTCCAGCAGCATTATGCCGACATGACCGACAAAGACAAGATCGATGCGGTCAACAAGGCAGTGCCAGTGCGTGTCAGCGAGGCCGAACCTGAAGAAATCAAATAATAGGAGAGAAAAATTATGGCAAAATTCAGAAAAGGTGGATCAAAAGAAGTTCCGGCTATTTCAACCGGTTCTATGCCTGACATTATCTTCATGTTGATTTTCTTCTTCATGGTTACAACCTCAATGCGCGAAACCACATTGAAAGTCAAGATGAAATTGCCAGAAGCGACGGAAGTCCAGAAACTCGAGAAGAAATCACTCGTGAGTTTCATCTACATCGGACCTCCGACGAATTCGAAACTCTATGGTACAGAAGCACGTATCCAGCTTAACGACCAGTATGCACGTATCGACGACATCATCCCGTTCATAGAACAGGAACGTCTCGACCGCGCTGAGGCTGACCGTCCGCTCCTCACAACATCACTCAAGATTCATGAGGAAGTGAGAATGGGCTTGGTCACTGATGTGAAGCAGGAACTCCGTAAATGCGGTGCATTCCGTATCAATTACTCGACTCGTAAGGGCGGTAATTAAGACTTTAGTCTTTAGACGTTAGACATTAGTAGAGACGCCATAATATGACGTCTCTACGTTTTTTATAATGGGTCAATGTCAACAGAGATTGAAACCGATTTGTAATCGTTGTTCTTTTTAAATGCCTCGATATTTTGTTTTAGAACTTCCTTGATTCTCATTGAGTTCTCATTTCTGTCAAACTTGATGAGGATTTGTTTTATATATTGGTTTTTAATTCTTGACACGACAGGATATTCTGGTCCGAGGAGGTTGTTTTTGAACACTGGACGGAGACGTTTTGCAAAATACTCGGCTGCAAGATTTAGTTTGTTGTAGTCAGAATGCCTTAGTTTTATCATTATCAGACGATAATATGGCGGATAGCAGAACTGCCTTCTTATTGGCATCTGTTCCTCGAAAAACCGCACATAGTCGTGGTTGACGACGTTAAGAATCACCGGATGCGTTGGTTGATACGTCTGGATTACTACCTTCCCCTTCTCCCCTTTCCTACCGGCACGACCGCTCACCTGTTCCATAAGTTGGAAGCTACGCTCGAACGCCCTGAAATCGGGGAATGAGAGCATGTTGTCAGCATCGAGAATACCTACCGTCTTGACGTGATCGAAATCGAGGCCTTTGGTCACCATTTGAGTGCCGACAAGGACATCGGTCTCACGGTTTTTGAACTGATCGAGAATGAATTGATAGCTGTTTTTCGAGCGCGTGGTATCGAGGTCGAGGCGAGCGCAGCGAGCCTCGGGAATGATGGTGGTGATATCTTCCTCAACACGTTCAGTACCAAAACCATGCATCTTCAAGTCGGTACTGTGGCATGAAGGACATTCGGAAGGCACCGACATAGTGTAGCCACAATAGTGACATTTCATGATGTTCTGCGCCTTATGATACGTCATCGACACATCGCAGTTGATGCACTGCGGCACCCAATGGCAGACGCCGCATTCAAGACGGAGCGAGAACCCACGACGGTTTTGGAACAGAATCACCTGATTTTTATCGTTCAAAGTGTTGCGCATCGCATCGACGAGCACACTACCAAAGTTAGCCTGCATCATTTTGCGTTTGCGTTCCACTCGCATGTCGTCGACAATGATTTCGGGCATCTCAACTCCCCCAAAGCGTTGCAGGAGCTCGACGAGATGGTAACGTTGCTGTCGGGCGTTGTAGTAACTCTCGAACGACGGAGTCGCAGAACCAAGAATGACATCAGCGCCATGGAATCGGGCCAAAATCATGCTGAGGTCGCGAGCATTGTAACGCGGTGCAGGGTCAATCTGTTTGAACGAAGTGTCGTGTTCCTCATCGACAATGATGAGTCCGAGATCAGAAAACGGCAGCAGGATAGCAGAACGTGAACCGATAATCACCTGATATTTAGGGCTATGCGACTTCTCGAAATCAAGAACCTGTTCCCAAATCTCGACACGCTCCATGTCGCTGTATCGTGAATGATACACGCCGACCTTATCACCGAAATATTTCTTTAAACGATTGATAATCTGTTCAGTAAGAGCGATTTCAGGTAGCAGATAAAGCACCTGTTTACCTTTATCGAGAGCCTCCTGAATCAATTTTATATAAATCTCCGTTTTGCCTGAAGACGTGACACCATGTAGTAACACCGGCTTTGTCTCAGCGAATCCACGATGAATCTCATCAAACGCAATTTGTTGTTTTTCAGTAAGTTGTATTGACGAAACATCTGTCAAGGCATCGAAACTCTTGAGGCGGCTGACACGTTTTTCGTAAGTTTTGAAAACACCTTTATTTATAAGAGCCTTCAAGACGGTGCTGTTTGCGTTGGCTTTTGCCAAAAGATCAGATGCAAGCACGTCGTTTTCAGCATCGCCACCAAGGACGAAAAACGACATCACAACTTCAAGCTGTTTGTAGGCACGCTTGGTCAGTTCGTCCATGAGTTCATGCATCTTCTCGTCGCTATGATAATCATCAGAAAGCGCTATAAAACGCTCGTATTTAGCACGAAATTTCGGGTCAAGTTCCTCTTCCATCACCACTATCTTCTTCTCAATCATCGTCTTGATGAGAGGCATCACCTTTTTGTAACCGATTATCTTACTTACTTCACTGATTGTTAGCTTCGGCTGAACCTGAAGAGCCTCCACGATGAGATACTCGAAGTCGTTGAGTGCCATTGTGTCAAGTTCAAATTCCTCGGAAAGCTTTATCTTCGACTCGCTGGAAAGTTTCATCGCAGAAGGCAGAGCTGCCTGCATCACCTCGCCCTCATAACAGAGGTAATAATCGCAAATCCACTGCCAAAATTTCAGTTGGATGGCGTTGACAACAGGATTCTCGTCGAGGATACCAAGAATATACTTAACCTGTTCAAAATCAGGAACTTGCTCTGTAACTTCGCTTATCAGGCCTGACATAATCTTCGTCTTGCCGAACTGCACCACTGCACGCTGTCCGACACGCACGCTGTCGTTCAATTCCAGCGGCACACGATATGAAAACGTGCCAGGAACCGGTAACGGCAGGATAACGTTAACGAATAATGTCTTTCTTTCCATATTGCAAAATTAATATTTTATTCATAATTTTTTATTAATTTTGAAAAATTAAATTTGATTACTTTATGAAATTTAAATTATTGACAATCATATTATTAAGCCTCACATTTAGTGTTTCAGCACAAAATCTAAAGTCGTTTGGCGACATAAATTACAAAGACGAGGTGCATACGGTGCTGCTTCATCCGACAGGTTTCGACCTCGATAAGCCGGTGATTTTTCTAAACAATATGAAGGAACAGCTGCATTTGCAGTTCGATGTTTTTGTCAACGAGGCTCCTTACTTGTATTATACTTTCGTGCATTGCGACAACCAATGGCAGCCGACTGACTTGCCGAAAAACGAATATCTGAACGGATTTTTTCAGGACGAGATACGCGATTTCACCTTTTCTGTCAACACTTTCGTGGATTACGCCCATTACGATCTTGTTTTCCCGACTTCAGACATGATGCCGAAGCTCTCGGGCAATTATCTTCTCGTCGTTACAGGTGAAGATCCGAATGACATATATTTCACTCGCAGGTTTTACGTTGTCGAGGACATAGCTTGCATCAAGGCTAGCGTGCCGCGTTATCCTTTTGACTTGAATCTTGGCACAAACAAGCAGGAAATCAATCTCGAAATAAGTTATCCTGACCTGTTTAACTCACGCGCTGACCAGTATTCCAATGTCACTATTCAGCAAAACGGTCGCTGGGACAATGCCGTGTTCGGTCTGAAACCATCATTTGTATATCCAGAGAAATTATCTTATACGAATAACGCGAAGACAGTGTTTGAGTCTGGTAATCAATTTCTTAGGATAAACACCAGCAATTTTGACAACCGACCTGAAAAGACACGCACGGTGTATCGCGAGGAAGATTATTACGTGGTGACGCTTTACGAAGACGCAAAACGCAATGCGCACAACTACGTCACCGACGAAGATTTATATGGTGAAAAATACATCTATCTCGAGCGCGAAAACCTCGATGCCACCAATGAAGCCGACTACGCTATGGTCGATTTTTTCCTCAGCTGGCCTCAGTATATGTTCGGGAAAGATGTCTACATCATCGGAGCGATTACCGATTGGCGTTTGGATGAGAATTCGAAGATGGAATATGACCCGAGCCGACGCGGATACAAGAAGGGATTGCTTTTAAAACAAGGCTATTACGATTACATGTATGCTGTTAAGGACAATGCCTCGGGAATCACTTCAGTGGCGCCAGTTAATGGCGACTTCTGGGAAACGAACAACATGTACCACATTTTCGTTTATTTGTTCGACCCGATTGATAATTATGATAAATTGATTGGATATTCCGTTATTAAATCGCATTAAATGAAACGATTTTTATTCATATTAGCCGTCATTTCTCTCTTATCCTGCAATCATAAACCGCAGAAAATCAATTATTCTGGAATTACACAGGGATCGTATTTCTCGATTACTTATTATGATGAGGAAGGTCGTGAATTTGAGCATGAAATAGATTCCATTTTTAAAGAAGTTGATAATGCGGTGTCATTATGGAACGAGAATTCCATCATCAGAAAAGTGAATCGCAATGAAGATATTGTTGTAAATCAAATATTTAAAGATAATTTCGAGTGGGCACGAAAAGCTTCTGAGTTCTCTGAAGGGGCCTTTGACGCAACTATCGGACCGCTTGTCTCGGCGTGGGGGTTCCATTACAAAAAAGAGCTGGAGATGACACCTGAAATGGTCGACTCAATCAAGCAACTTGTTGATTATCAAAAAATTGATATTGTTGATGATAAAGTTGTGAAAGCCAATCCGAATATAACGCTCGACTTTAATGCTGTGGCGCAAGGATATACGACTGATTTGATTGGGAAATTCCTGGAATCACAAGATATTCAAAATTATCTGGTAGATGTTGGAGGCGAGATTTTTGCTCGCGGCACGAAGCCTAACGGCGAGCAGTGGACAATCGGAATTGAAAAACCCGCAGAAAATTATAATTCAGATCGCTCGGTGCAAATTAAAATTCAGCTTAAAGACAAAGGCATTGTGACTTCAGGAAATTACAGGAAATATATCGAAAAAGACGGCGTCAGATTTTCTCATAGCATCGATCCGAAGACTGGATATCCTGTTGAACAAAATTTGCTTAGTGCCACCGTTATTGCTGACAACGCCTCATGGGCTGATTGTCTCGCCACCATTTGTATGATCGTAGGCAAAGAAAAAGCCTCGAAACTGCTTGAAAATCAAGGTGTCGAGGCTTATTTTATATTTGTGGAGAACGGAACTATTCAAACAGAATGGTTAGGACATTGAGTTTCATCACCGCCGCAGACGCATTTTGCATCAGGATCGAGTGAGTGGGCGCATTTCCGTTCGAATTTTCCGTTTTTCTTCACAAGAGACTTGATTCCTATCGCGGCAAACGCCAATAGGACGAGAAACACCGTAGGAACCAAGAAAATCCAGTACATTATTCGCAAACTATCAAATAATAGTTCTTCTTGCCTTTCTGCACGAGGATGTATTTGCCGTTGAGGAGGTCGTCGGAATTGACGGTCTTCTGCTCAGTCACTTTGTCCTTGTTGACCGACACGCCGTTGCCCTGGACCATCTTACGAGCCTCACCCTTCGACGGGAACACGTTGGTCTGAACGAGGAAATCGACGATGCCGACACCAGCGCTGAGAGCGTCCTTTGAGAAGTTAGCCTGCGGAACGCCGTCAAATATGCTCAACAATGTGGCTTCATCGAATTTATGCAATGCTTCTGCTGTGCCTTTGCCGAACAAAATCTGTGTGGCTTCCTCTGCCATCTCGAGGTCTTCTTTTGAGTGAACGACCAATGTCAGTTCGCGTGCAAGTGTACGCTGCAACTCACGGAGATGCGGTTCGGCCTGGTGGCGTGCGATCAAAGCATCGATTTCATCTTTCTTCAACAAGGTGAAAATCTTGATGTAACGTGCTGCGTCTTCATCGGTGCAGTTCATCCAGAACTGGTAGAAAGCATATGGTGAAGTCTTCTCCGGGTCGAGCCAGATGTTGCCTTTTTCGGTTTTGCCGAACTTGCCGCCGTCAGCCTTTGTGATGAGGTTGCATGTCAAAGCGAACGCCTCTTTGTCGGCGCCGAGTTTGCGGCGGATGAGCTCTGTTCCAGTGGTGATGTTACCCCATTGGTCGGAGCCGCCCATCTGCAGCTTGCAGTTTTTATGCTCGAAGAGATAGAGGAAATCGTAGCCTTGCACGAGCTGATAACTGAATTCCGTGAACGACATGCCATCGCCTTCACCGTTGAAACGTTTCTTCACCGAGTCCTTGGCCATCATGTAGTTGACGGTAATATGCTTGCCGATGTCGCGAATGAAATGCAAGAAAGTATAATCCTTCATCCAGTCGTAGTTGTTGACGAGCTCTGCACGGTTTGGAGCGTCGCTATCGAAATCGAGGAACTTGGCGAGCTGTTTCTTTATGCAAGCCTGGTTATGCTGCAGCGTCTCATCGTTCAACAGGTTACGCTCAGCTGACTTTCCTGACGGGTCACCGATCATGCCTGTCGCGCCACCAAGAAGTGCCAACGGCTTATGGCCGGCAGCCTGGAAATGACGCAGCATCATGATGCCGCAGAGGTGTCCGATATGCAGTGAGTCGGCGGTCGGGTCAATGCCGAGGTAAGCCGTGGTCATTTCTTTTTTCAACTGTTCTTCTGTGCCTGGGGTCATGTTGTTCAACATTCCGCGCCAGCGCAATTCTTCTACGAAATCTTCTCTCATCGAATGATTATTGTTAAAATTAGGTTGCAAAAATACTCATTTTTTTCGTAATAAAAGGCAAAAAATACTTAATTTTGCACAATAATTTTATGCCTTGATGAAAAACAAAAAGCTGTTCGCGATAATGTTCGCTGTGCTCATCACACTATTGTTTTTGCCAATAGTGCAAGGCTGTTTTAACATCTTTCATTTCGAGCCTTTGCAAGGAGCTTACGTCAAGACTTCAAAACCGGCTTTGACTTTCGACAATTATGCCAACGGTAAATATCAGGCAAATATTGAGAAATATGTCTCTGAAAATCATGGATTTAGAGAACCTATAATCAGGATTTACAACCAATATCTATGGGATTTTTACAAGAAGACTTATGCCGACGACGTAGTGAGAGGCAAAAACGGATGGCTTTTTTTCAATAAAAATGTCGAGTCATATTACGGCACGTTTCAGCACCGATATTTTAGCGACAATTATGTAGCCAAGAATGCTTATGACATCAACATCCGTACATTGAACAAGCTTCGCCATGTCTTGCAGGAGGTAGGCATTGAGTTTTTGGCATATATCAGCCCTGATAAATGTTTTGTTTTTCCGGAACTTATACCTGAAATGGAACGTGACACTTCGACCATCGACATTTGCAGTTATTATATGGATAATTTCGAGAGAAATGAATTCCCTTGTCTGGAAATGACCGAGATGTTTTGCCAATTCAGGGACACCATGCGTTACAATCCATTTTCGCCCTATGGCGCTCATTGGAATTTCTCAAGCGTATATGCTGCCGACAGTCTTTTTCGTTTTATCGAGAATATTCGTGGAATAAATCTTCCCGACATAAAAATCAGTAATTACAGAAAATATGACAAGGCGGCATATAAGAAAAACCTCGGTGACTTCGACATCGAATGGCTGCTAAACCTCTCACGGGAATTCGACCATTCCGATTATGAATATTACGAGGGTGACGTGGATATTGTGTCAGATTCGACGCACACAAAGCCAAGCATTCTTTTTATCGGCAATTCTTTCCTGATACACATCACTGATTTTTTAAATTTTGGCGATGTCTTTGAAAACCCACGGCTTTGGTATTATAACAAGACGGCATACGACCTCACCGATTTAAGCGATAGACCGGTTGATGATTTCGATTTTCTTGATGAGATTTTAAAATCAGATTATATCGTTGTCTTTTGCGGTGACACGCAGTTATATAAAATGTCGTTTGGTTTCGCCGGGAAAGCTCTTGTAAGTTTTTGCATCCCCGACAGCATTTATAAAGCAAAAGTAGATTATCTTTGCAAAAAATACAACTACAGTGAGGCAAAGGCCAATGAGATCATTTACACCAATCCAGAGGTCTTTGACGAGCTTAAAGGTAATTCCATCCCTAAAATATGCAATGCTAAGGCTTTGGAAAAAGCCAGACAACATAATAGAATTGATTCAAATAATTAAAACAAAGTCATGGTTTTCAGCAGCAACATATTCCTGATTTATTTCCTCCCGATATTTCTCGCGGTCTATTTCCTGACTCCGCGACGTTGGCGCAATTACACTCTGCTTTTTGCCTCCATCTTGTTTTATGCTTATGGTGCTCCAGAGTTTATAATTCAGCTTTGCGTGTCGTTAGTCGCGAACTTCTACATTGTGAAAGCGATGCACAAAACTGACAATCCACTGAAAAAGAAGGTGTTATGCGGCATTTCCATCGCGATAAGCATAGGATTGTTGTTTTATTACAAATACGGCAACTTCACGATGGAGAATCTAAACTACATCCTAGGTTGGATGCATGTAGAACCTGTAAAATGGGTGAAGATTCTGCTTCCGATAGGCATCTCGTTCTTCTCTTTCCAGTGCGTCACCTACACATTAGACACTTATCGAAAGGTCAACGAGCCGATGGAGCGGCTGGCCGACTACGTGCTTTATATTGTGATGTTTCCGCAACTCATTGCCGGTCCTATCATCCGTTACTGCGACATCGCCGAACAGATTCGTGAACGTCAGTCGGACTACACCGACCGCCTGCATGGTTTTTATCGTTTCGTATTAGGTTTGGCTAAGAAAGTTCTCATCGCTGATATCATTGGTTATCAAGTAGATAAGATTTTAGGACCGTCAAATTACGACATTTTAACATCTGATCAGCTTGCTGATATCGCAAACAGGATTGCAAATATCGATTCATCGATGGCTTGGATTGCCATTTTGGCGTTCACTTTCCAGATTTACTTCGATTTTGCAGGTTATTCCGACATGGCGATTGGTCTCGGTCGTATGATGGGATTTAAGTTCCCAGAAAACTTCGACAACCCATACGTCTCGACAACCATTTCTGAGTTCTGGCGTCGCTGGCATCAGACATTCAGCGTTTTCATCAAGAATTACTTGTATTTCCCTTTGGGAGGCAGCCGAGTAAAGACCGAAGGCCGCAAATATTTCAACCTATGGTTCTGTTTCCTCATCTCAGGTTTGTGGCACGGAGCCGCATGGAATTTCGTGATTTACGGTGCGTTGCAGGGTATATTCATCTGCGCCGACAAGCTGTTTTTACGTAAGTTCAACGAGCGCATCGGCAGGATTCCGGCGGTAATATGCACCTTCGCAATCATTGTATTGACACGTTGTTTCTTCCGCATCGAACGCGTCGATTTGTCGTGGCTTTTCATCAAGAGGCTGTTCGCCTTCGAGTTCGTGCCTGTACATTTCTCCGACAACCCACATTTCTTCACCACAATGATTATCGCTGCCGTCTTCTCGTTCATCACATTGACAAGATTCGGCCTCAAATGGCAGGAAAAAGTATATTTCACAGAGTTTAACAAACGTCAGCACATAATTGCATTTGTGCTTTCGATATTCGGATTCATTTTCTGTCTCGGAGCGTTGAATGCCTCAGGTTTCAGCCCGTTTATCTATTTCAGATTCTAATTTTATAAGAAATGAAAAACAAGGCTTTATATATAGTAATGTTCGCTCTGCTTTTGATTTTTCTTTGGACACCTATAATCCAAAAGGAATTTCATATTTTCAAAGTTAAACCTTTGATGGGCGTGATTATTGAGACTCCGAAGCCACAGCTGACACTCGAGACATATACTTCGGGCAAGTTTCAAAAAGACTGCGAGGGTTATGTCTCCGAAAACTTTGGTCTCCGCGAACCTGTGATACGTCTTTACAGCCAATACGCATGGAGTTTTTATCATAAAAATTTCAATATTTATTTTCTTCCAGGAAAAAACAGCTGGGTTTTCTACCTCCCTGCTGTCAGAGATTATTATGGTCAAGAACAATCCAAAAAATTCCCGACAAAGAGAGAAGCGATTGAATTTATTGATAATGAAGTCGATATGATGTGCACATTAAGAGACTCGCTTAAGCATTATAATACAGAGTTTCTTTCATATATGGCGCCCGACAAGGCTTTCATCTATCCTGAATATCTTCCGACGGCATATTGGAAACATGACACCACCACGCTCAACGGATCCGAGTATTTCAGCAAGAGACTCGAGGAAAGCGGTTTTCCTAATATTGATATGACAAAATGGTTCATTCAGATAAAAGACACCGTTGATTATCAACTGTTTAAAAGAATGAATTTCCACTGGGACTTCTCTGCTGCTTTTGGTTTCGATTCCCTTTTCCGTCTGATGAAAGACCTTAACGGCCTCAACATTCCTCAGATACACATCGACAGCCTCACCACATATATCGACGACAAGTTGCAGAACGACGAGGAGATGCTGAATCTGATGTTTCGTTTAAAAGACCCGACAGTGCAGCACAAATCGCATGTCAGCGTGCAATGCGACGGCTGCTATAAGCCTAAAGTGTTGTTTATCAGCGATTCGTTTATCTGGGCTTTTCACGAGCAGTTACCAGAAAAAGAACTTGTAGAGCACAAAGAAGTGTGGTATTACAACGCAACAAGTTTCGATGGATTTAAACTGGAAAGACACGATTTGAACGAACTCAACAGACTCCGCAGGGTGCTTCGAGCCGACTATGTGATATTCAGCGCCTGCAGTCACCAATGGTACGATGGAACCATGGGATTCGCGAAACGCGTTCTTGACGACCTCAACGACCGCGACTTGGTGAAGTTATCGTTGACAATGAACGAGATAGAAGCCGACACCAACTGGATGAAAGCGTTGAAAATCCAAGTGTCGCTGCTATCACAACCGCTTGAAAAAGTCATTGAGATGGAGGCCAAAAACATCCTCAACAACCAGCCACTTCTAAAGGACATTACCGAGGTTAGCGAGGAAGCCGTTTACAAAGCCAAAGTAGCGAAAGTGAAAGAAGATCTCAGAAACAACCCCGAGGCGATGGAAAACATCATTAAAAAAGCCAAAGACAGAGGTCTAACTGTTGAAGAGATGCTTGAAATCGATGCAAAATGGGTGGTAAACTATCAGGATCAGCAGAGGAAATAGCTATTCAACGACTATCTCGAACACTTTTCCCACTATGTCGGTTTTGTTGTAAGGTATCAGACCCTGCCAAAAGACCACCGGAGCCCACCATTCCGAGTAATGATATTCCTGGGTGACGATGCAAAGCATCTGATTGTCAGGGATGCTTGAATATTCATCTGTGAGATATCCGACCACCTGCATATTGTCGGGCGACGGACCGAGACGCCACGTTATTGATTTCGGTTCCCAGTCAATCTCATAGTAATAATAATCATTTTTGAAGACCTCGTTACTTATCGGAGTTCTGATTGTCATAGCCTGCGTGGTCGGAGTCCAACGCATCGCCTCATACTCGCCTTTTTTGCCATAAGGCATGCGGAAAACGCCAGATTTGAATTTCGGAACATCGAGGCAAGCCATGTCCCAGTTGGTGCAACCGAAAATCACGTCATCGTTGAGCGAAGCATCCTCTACATGCGAGTCGGCTTGCTTGAAATAATATCCCTTGGGCCAGTACTTCGAAGCCTTCGCTATCTCGATATCTATCTCCGAATAGTAATAATCGTTGACGCGTTCCGGGTTTGGGTCGACGCTCTCTTTCCTCACATAGCCTGTCTTGCTTGGTCGGCGGTTGTTCCATGGCCTCGAGTCCTGATGCAGCATCCAGAATGCATACGTCAAGCCATTCCAGATGTGCTCCTCGTTGAGCATCACAGGGAATTTTATCTTGCCGCGGAACTTGCCGTAAGTGAAGCCGACGCGCGTCTTGATGCCAGTGCTCTCTTTTCTTAAGTTATTGATATCGTTGTTGCCAGGATTTATCAAAACCAGACTGCCGTCCAACTCGTCAATTTTCACTGTCTTGCCCGGCTCAGAGCTTATGACGGGATGGTCGTAAAGCAGCTCCGTGCTGTCGAAACGTGTCTTGTTAGCCTCATACTGCGACCGCGTGTAAGGATTCTCGTCACTAACAACATCTTGTATCACAGGGATGTTACGCAAAGTAAACTGGTCGCTCGGATGGTTAAAAAACTGTTCAAACAGAGCCTCGGCATAGAGTTTGTCGTCGCTCCCCGACATCATATCGTCGAAATACAAACCATATTCAGGAGTTATTACCGCCCTCGTTTTGAGGATTCTATCGCCATAATAGACCTCGACACCTTCAATAGTATTTTTGGCAAAATATGAATAAGGATTGATGAAATTGCCGTCACTGCCAGTCTTGCCAATGTTTTTGACACAATCCGGAATCAATGAGAGAGCGTTCTCATCGCAAATCACGAGCATGAATGAATAGCAGCCCACTCGCGGGTTACGTTTCCAGCGCTGGTTGTCGTTGCCTTTGTGCATCTGTTCCTTGATCATATACAAAGCGTTAAGCCGCAGATTGCGCTCGTATGTAACGTTGTTGGTGACGGCCTGCTCGCGCACCAGACGACTCCACAAAGTGTCTCTGTCGATATGCCTTACAAGTTGGTTGACCCTCTCCGCCGAGAACGGATTGCCATCATAATTGCTCCCATAATACTTGCGCTCATCACGCGGATTGCCAACAATTCTTACAGAATCACGTACCTTGCCAGTCTTTTCTATCTTCTTGAATTCCACATCAACATCGTCCCAACTGCCATAAAAATTCTCATAGCTTAGCTCGTCCTTTTCCGAAAATTTATAGCTCTCATTCTGATAAAAAATCTTGTAATATTTACCTTTCTCGCCTTTAAACTCAAAAACAAACTTACCGCCGTCGCACTGTCTCTTAGAAGGAATCGTAATTCCTTGACTTATAACGTTTTTCAAATCCATATCCAAAACAACAGTATCGCCACCCTCAAAATTCGTCATCGCACGGAACTGAATCTGATTGTCGTCAGTAGTGCACGCGGCAAGCAAAAACATCAAAAATATTACACTTATCCGAACAAAAAACTTCATAATCAAATAATTTATCTGCAAAATTACATAATTTTGTTTACCTTTGCACAAAAATTAAATAATGAACAACAGATTACATAACAAATTGCTAATCATCACAATAGTGTTGTTTGCAGTACTGTTTTTGCAATCCGTTTTTCACCCGATAAGTTTGAAATCGTTAAAAGGATTTTACAACCCTGTCGAAAGGCCGTCTTTGACCTACAAATCTTTAGCTGACGGCTCATATCAAAGAAATTTTGAGGAATATCAACAGTATAATTTCGGTTTCCGCGAATGGTCGATTCGCCTATACAATCAATATCTTTGGACCTGTTATCACAAAACTTACAACGGCTGGATCGACATCGGAAAGGATGACTGGCTCTACGAGTCGGATTTCGTGCGCGACCATTACGAAAGCATGATGTACAAATGGTTTGACGGCGATGCCAACGCGACATCCGACAAATTCTACAAGACCGCTGAGGACCTTGCAAAACTCCAGGAAATACTGGCGAAACACAACACTCACATTTTCGTCAACATGATTCCCGGAAAAGACATGATTTATCCCGAGCATCTTCCCGAAAACACCCAATATTTCAATCCGGATGGCATTCACGCATACGATTTTTACAAGAAAAAATTCGACGAGCTTGGCGTGAATCACATAGATTTTGTTGAAGTTTTCAAAAACGACAAAGACAAGGTCGACTATCCTCTTTTCGCCAAAACCGGCACACATTGGACCAACATCGCCGCCACACATGCCTTTGATTCCATTATGAGATACATGGAAAACCTTGGCGGAATAAACATGCTTGATGTTGAAATAGGCGAAAAACACCAAGGCAAGGTCCGCGAACCTGACGACGACCTCGAGCAGCTGTTCAACCTGATGTTCCCAATCAAGCCAAACAAGCATTTTTATGCCGAGACATCAATAATCCCTGACGAAAACGCTGTCAGACCGAAGCTCATAACCGTCGGCGACTCGTTTTTCTGGACAATATCTTACAACTACAACCTTGGCGCACTTTTCAGCGAATGCCCGTATTGGTATTACAACAGCACGATTTATTTCGACAAAAATCATAACTCGACTAATGAAGTAAACATGATCGATGAGCTGTTCAACGCTGATTTCATAATGCTTAATTATTGCTCGGTTCAGCTTTATAAATTAGGTAACGGCTTCATCGAGAATGCATTAGCACTGCTTTACGACGAAGAAACCGACTCGCCGATGAGCGACGAAATCATAGAAATTGAAAGAAGAATCTATTCCGATCCTGACTGGTTCAGCTCCGTTAAGGAAAAAGCCGCTCAGAATAATATTTCCATAGAAAAACAAATCGCACTCGATGCGAAATATATACTAAATCAACAAAACGAGAATTAATATGGTATTCAGCAGCAACGTATTTCTATTGTATTTCCTGCCACTTTTTCTGATATGCTATTTCATCTGTCCGAAAAAGTTCAGAAATTACGTCATATTACTGTTTTCGATTGTTTTTTACGCCTACGGCGCACCTGATTTCATCCTCTATCTCCTCGGCTCGACCATCGCCAACTTCTACCTTGTAAAAGCCATGCGGAAAACCGAAAAAACAGGACTGAAAAAGCTTTATTGCGCCCTGGCTATCATCATAAGTCTTGGACTTTTGGTCTATTACAAATACGCTAACTTCCTGATTGACAATGTCAACGCTCTAATCGGACTGTTTGGCGCCAACGCCATCAGGATGGCAAAAGTGCTGCTCCCGATAGGTATCTCGTTCTTCACTTTCCAGTCAATAACCTACGTCATCGACACTTACCGCGGCAACAATGAGCCGATGGAGAAGCTCACCGACTACATCGTTTACATCATGATGTTCCCGCAGCTCATCGCAGGTCCTATCGTGCGTTACTGCGACATTGAAAGTGAGATTCGTCACCGCGAGTACAGCGCATCAGAGTTTCTGCAAGGCTTTAACCGTTTCATCATCGGTCTTTCAAAGAAGATTCTCATCGCCGATGTCATTGGTTTCCAAGTAGATAAGCTTCTTGCTGGCGACTTGGCAATAATGGATTCCGGCACCGCTTGGATCACTATCGCTGCCTATACCATGCAGCTCTACTTCGACTTCGCAGGTTACTCCGACATGGCTATCGGTCTGGGTAAGATCATGGGGTTCCATTTCCCAGAGAACTTCGACAATCCATATAACTCACAGAGTATCACCGAGTTTTGGCGCCGTTGGCATATGACACTCGGTGCGTTTATGCGCAACTACCTTTACATCCCGCTTGGCGGAAACCGCTGCTCGAAACGTCGCATGTATTTCAACCTCTGGGTGGTGTTCCTCCTCTCAGGTCTGTGGCACGGCGCAAGCTGGAACTTTGTTATCTGGGGTGCCTACCATGGTTTATGGCTCGTGCTTGAGCGCATGGGACTGAAGAAGTTCTACGAGAAAATCGGCAAGGTGCCAAGCGTCATCATCACTTTCATCCTCGCAATGGTGGGCTGGGCAATCTTCCGCATCGAAGACCTCAACCAGGCTTTTACCTTCATCGGACGCCTCTTCGCCTTCGACTTCAGCACCTTCAGCATCAATGCCGACGCTCAGTTCTACACCACGCTCATCGTGGCGCTCGTGTTCTCGTTCCTCGCCCTCTTCCCGTTCGGAAAGAAGCTTCAAGACGCTGTGTATTATAAGGTACACAACACCACAGGCACCATCGTACTTTGGGTCGTCGCCATCTTTATGCTGGTGTTCTGCCTCGGAGCACTCAACGCCACCGGCTTCAGCCCGTTTATCTACTTCAGATTCTAAATCATGAATAAACTAACCAAATATTGCCTCATAGTCCTGACAGTGATAGTGCTTCTGCTGCCACTGTTGCAGGACTATGTCTTTAAATTCAATTTTAAATCTCTTTATGGCGTATTCTTCAAGACAGAAAAACCGCAACTGACATTCAAAACGGTGGCTTCCGGCCATTATCAGACCAATATCGAGAAATATATTTCTGAGACTTACGGCTTCCGCGAGCCGACGATTCGTCTGTACAACCAGTATTTATGGGATTTTTACAAAAAAACACCTGTCAATTATGTGGTGGTAGGCAAAGAAGACTGGCTTTATTTCATTCAAAACGTCAACGAATACTACGGAACCGAGATCTACCGCTGGTACGATTCTCCTGATGAAGCCCGAAATACATTCGAACGTAGAGCGCGGATAATGAATAAGTTACGTCTGGTGTTGAAAGAATATGGCGTCGAGTTTTTGGCTTTCGAAGCACCTGAAAAAGGCTTGCTTTATCCCGAATTTCTCCCCGACAGGGAACATGCGACCGCCACGATAAGCGCCACCGACTTTTACACCGAAAAATTCGCAGAATACGGTTTCCCTTTCATCGGGATGACCGAGTATTACAAGCAAATCAAAGAGACCGCCGACTATCCGCTGTTCACAAAATACGGCTTCCACTGGAACATCTCATGCGTTTATGGTGCCGACACACTTTTCCGCACGATGGAAAACCTCTCCGGCAAAAACATGCCTCATCTGCGTCTCGAGAACTTCCATCCGTATTCCGACGAAGAATATGAAAAACAAAAAATAGACTTCGATATTGAGCAGACACTTAATCTGACACGTCGAATGAAATATGAAGGCCAGACTCCACTGTTTGCCGATGTCATTATCGACACCGACTCAAGTTGTGTTAAACCAAAGGTATTCTTCATCGGCGACTCGTTCCTCTGGCGCATCCACGACCTGGTCGATTTCAAGCAAGTGCTCGGCGACTCACGTTTCTGGTACTACAACAGCACCGCATATTACGGCGACAATATCAAAAAAATGCGACCTGCATCTGATTTCGACCAGCTGAGAGAGATTTTCAAGTCAGATTTCATCGTTTTGTTCTCGCACGGCAGCCAGATTCATAAGTTTTCATACGGTTTCGCCGAAAACGCACTCTTGAAGATATGCGTCCCCGACAGCATCATGAACCGCGAGATACAACGTGTCAGCGACAGCGCAGGAGTATCATTATACGAAGCTAAAGAATTGATTATCAGCAATCCGGAACTCATCCCAGAGCTTCGTGGCGAGGCTGTACCAACAATAAGAAACACCCGCGCCGTAGCCATCGCTCAGACAATGAACCGCATCGAAAACGACGCCGAATGGATGAAAGCGCTGAAAGTGCAGGCTGGCAAAGATTCAGCACTCATCGATACCGTCATGAAACACGAGGCAATCAATGTCATCGACGAAAAGCCATTGATTCTCAACACTATTGCAATGTCCGACAGCCTTCTCTATCAGTATGAGATAAATGCGATTATCGAGAGCATAAAACTCAACTCCCAACTGATGGAAGACATCCGCCAAAAGGCGAAACACAACCACATACCATTCGAGGAACAGCTTGTAAAAGATGCCGAGTGGGTCTGGAACTATCAGAAAAACAACCCGCAATAGTGTCAAAGTCCTTCGACTTTTAATCTCACATCATATAAATCGAGATCAACGTCCTGCTTTGAATAAATCGAGATGTTCATAGGCAAGCTCATCTCCTTATCGTTAACGGGGAATGATGTCTTCACCCTTAAAACGGCTCCGAAATCGGCTTTGGTGCTCAACTCCGAAAACCGATAGGTTTTGTCAAAAAACTCGAGGTAAATATTCTTCGGATCAGCGTTGTTATTGATTCTGTAAGCGAACTTCACATCAACATAAAGGCGTTTATAATCATCGTCAATATCCACCGGTTTGCCAATATCCTGACGACGATTCTTATCTATATGATAACCAACGACATTCATATCCACTGAGTTCAACAACTCCTTCATATTGTATGGCTTCTGCAACAACAAATTATTCTGTGTCACATACTTGTCGATATTCCTGTATTGTCTTAAATATTCCTTCAGCTGATACTTAATCGAGTCATTATCAATCTCATAAAGATTTATAGAGTCGTTAACTCTATACAAACGGTCGCGACAGATAAAATAATCGTTGTGCAAATACTCCACAACATCTCTGTTGTTGAGCATAAACGCCACCGACTGCTCACAATTATAAACCGCCGAGGTGTCTAACGATTTTCCAAGCCAATGACATTCGTTATCCACTTGATAATCATAGTTTTTGCTCAGATATGCCGTAATAGTCGGTGCCAAGTCATGATGTGTCACCACTCCTCTGAACGTCTTCGGCGACTTCAGCAAAGGCGAATAAATTATCAGCGGCACATTATACACCAGCATCGGGTTCTGATTCACTAACACGCATCCTGTACGATGGTCTCCTACGATGACAAACACCGTGTTTTCATACTCCGGCTGTGTTTTGTAATAATCCAAAAGACCTTTCAAACACTCGTCGGTGTATAGATACGTGGCGTACATATAGTCGTTTTTGGTCACATTTTCTTTCTCTTTCGGACCAAATTCAGGTGTCTCGGCAAGCATCTGATGCACTTTTTCAATATAAGGCTCCTGACCTTTGAAATAAAACGGCTCATGCGTCGACAAAGTGATGAAAACATCAGTGTTCGGACGGTTTCTGTCCACCGTGTCACGATGCCTGATTGCCGCATTGAACAAATCCCTGTCATACATTCCCCACGAATTGTTGTTCAACAAATCCTCTTTCTGTTCCTGATCAAACTCCGCCTCCATCGGGTCCATGATATAACCCACTCCGTTACCTGCCATATATGTGTTCTGACCGTCGAAAGAAGCGTTTCCGCCGTAATAAAACGATAAAGAATACCCGTTGTTCGACATATCTTTCAAAATGGAGTTATGATCCGGAATCGTCCACCAAACTCGCGCAAAACCAAGCTTGTCGTAAGGTGCCGATGAGAATACGTTAGGCAGCACTCCAAACGTACGCTCAGCAAGCGAAAGAGCATTCGGCCAATAAAGACTCTCTGTCTTTAAACTGTCCAAAAATGGCGTAAACGACATCTTCGGCTCGCTCGAACTCAGCCTCTGACCAAGACTTTCAACTATGATAAACACAAAGTTAGGCGCCTTGCCATCAGAAGTCTTGTTTAAAAAGCCGCCCAAGACATCAGGATCGTTGTTCAGTCGTAAAAACGGATAATGTATGTCAACATATTTGAAACCAGGGAAGCGACTCTGATAGGCTACAGCATCTCTCAAGACATTTTCGTCATACTCCGAAAAATCTTCCGACTTGTTTTGCTCGTTATATTCATTGAAATCATGTACCGTAAAAGCCACCTGATTCACCGCCATGCAATAATCCTGATGCGATTTGTATGGTCTTTCATTGGTAATCAATGATTTATAATTAAAAATAATGATAAAAATCACTGTCACCATAAGATACGATGCGGCCATCCCCGACTTAATCTTCACCTTTCTATTCCAAAATCTGAGCAAACAACTGTATAATAAAACCGCAAATATAACGCCCAACAGCATCCAGAAAGAGAATTTCACCGACGAAACGACAATATCATATAATTCCTCTGGCGTGTAAATGAAAAACACCCTGTCGAGCGGCTTGGTGACATTCATAAAATAGCCCATCAAACAACAGTAAACCACTACGTAAAGGGTTATGAAAACAATAGACAAGACTTTTGTCGTTTTCGGTAACAACCAATTGATTATCAATACAGGAATCAATGTGATGGAACTCACAAAAAGCACCAGCGCCAAATCGAAATAAACACCTGACAACACTGTAGAAAAATCAGACCAATCAACGGTAGCTGCCGATTTCAGCATAAAAAAGAATGCCAAACGCAAAACAATGGTCAACAACAGCCATAACAAGCTGAATTTGGTCCACATTTTGAGTCCGTCAGATATTTTTTCTATAATAGTGTTTCTATCCATGGCTATTTCCGTGTATAATCAATCGTATCCATCACCGCAACAAGAATCACATCGGTCTTTTCATCCTCATTGGCAAGCATGATATAGTGATTTCTTGCTGTCGTGTCGTAATGCTCATACCAAATCAGCTTACGCACCTCAGGAAACGAGTCTCTCATAAACTGATACTGGAAAAAATACCCCGAAATGGTCTTTAATCTATATTTCTTGATATTTTCCCTTATTTCATCAGTCACCGTCTGTATCTTTTCATGACCGTCAGAATCGGGATATGCAAACGGAATGTAATAACTGGTATAGAACCTCTTTTTTGCAAATGCCTTTAAACACTCAGCATTCGACGACTCTACTATTATCCGATTGTGAAGCTTAAATCTTTTACGAAGCCTCGCCATCTCCTTGGCGGAAGCCCGCATATTTCCTTTATCAAGATTCTTGAAATCAATCCAAAAGCCGAGATTCGCCCGATTGTCAAGCGACGCAAACCAGTCTTCAAGCCTTAAAGTGGAACTCGCGCCAAAATCATGTTGCACGACGAAAGTGTTTAGCGAATCCACAAAATGCACATCGACTTCCAAACCTGCGTATTTGTCTTGATAATACTGTGCTTTCGCAATATCATTGGCGCGATGCAGCCAAACTTTGGATGGTCGCTCCTGCGGCTGGCATGATATTGCCACAACCGCAAGAACGACCATTATTATTCCAAAAATCTTTTTCATTTAAACTACTTGAATGCGTTCTCGCTCAAGCCCTTGCCTGTAATCTTAAGGTCTTCCATATATCCTGGAACCGGCTTGCCGAGATATTTGTCGACGTAAATCTTGGCGAGATACTGACCGAGCATGAAACCGTGACCACGCAATCCTGTCAATAGACCGACTTCAGGGTCAACGATGTAACGCGGCTCGGTGTAACGGCCAGCCCAGCATGCCAGGAAGCTCACCTCGCCGAGGTTTGGAATCCATTCAGCGAAGACCTCAGAAACAATCTCCAAGAACTCCTTGCTGTTGTACTTGATGTTCTGACGAGCCTCGTAAGCGTCGGTATCAGGGCTTGCGCAACCGATAATCTGGCCTGTGTGCGCCCACTGCTGTCCGTAAACAGCGCTGAAGCCTTTGTAGTGACGACGGTCGATAATCATATCCAACGGACCTCCGTTTGGTCCCATCATAGGCAGACGACGTGTGATGAACGCCTGGTGCTTGACAGGATACAAGCCTGTGTCCAAACCGAGCATGTCGTTGAACTTCTCCGCTCCCCAACCCATTGCGTTGACGAAGTGGTCGCAGGTGTATTCAACGTATGCGCCTTCGTGTGTGCGCACCAAGGTGACATAATGTCCACCGACTTTCTGCACGTGCAATAGCTCGCAATCTTCGAAGTAACGACCGCCATTCTGCACGCCAATGCCACGGATGTAGTCGATAACTCTACCAGGTGTTGCCTGCCAGCAGTCACGGGTAATCAAAGCATGGCTGTAAGTGTCTTTTTTATCGTCCCACAATGGTGAAATCTCTTTCTTGAAGTCCTTGCGGTCAATCATATATGCATCGCTCCATGCGCGTGAAGCGTCAAGCGACTTGTAGGTAGCTTCATCGTGTACCAGATTGACGTAATGCGTCAAGTGGTAGTTGATGTTGTGCTCCTTCTGCATGTTCTTGAAGATTTCGTGGTTGTGCACCGCGATATCAGCGATATCCGGATTCGAGAACGCCGGACGACCGCCACCGATACATCTCCACGAAGCGCCACGGCTGTAGTTGATCATCACAGGTTTCTTGCCTGCTTCTGAGAAGTAACGGAACAAAGCACTACCAGCAATACCGCCACCAGCAATGAACACCTCGACTTTTTCTTTCTTCACGTCGTTCATCTCCGGGAACACAAACACCTCTTTGGTCTTCGGATTATAAAGGTCACCAAGGCTCACCTGATTTGAAAGAGGTGCACGTGGTGTAGCGTCGCCAACAAGCTCAATGCCATATGAACGCAAAATCTGACGTGCACGTGGAATACATCTCTTTCCACGGCATGGACCCATTCCCATACGTGTGATGTGTTTCAACTCGTCAACCGAAATGGTCTTACGGTCGCCAATCACGCTCAACACCTTGTCAAGTTTGATATCCTCACAATGACATACATATGTCTCGCCTTCAGCAACTTTCTTTTGTGAAAGCGGAGTCGTGAGTTCCTTATTCTCATTATAGCGGTCTTTCAGGATAAATCCCTTCACATCTGTCAACTCAAACACTCTGCTTCCCTCACCGGACGGACGTGATGAACGTGCTTTCACCCTTGCGACATTGGTCTTATTCGATTTCTTGAGTATCTTCTCAATGACACCTTCGCCAATCTTTTGTCCATCATTATCAACGAGATAGACCTCAGCACCTTCTTGTGCTTCGTATTCGATTGGCAAGAAGCACAACGACTTCTGAACGTCGTAACCGAAGATAGCCAAACCTGGACAGCTTGACACGCACAGCATACAGCCGATACATTTGTTGTAGTCAATTGTTGGCGTACTGCTAGTTGAAGGCTTGGTAATAGCGCCTTGAGGACAGCTGAACGAGCATGGGTTGCAAGCAAATCCGTAAAGACAGTCGGCTTGCACAAATGCTCTGAGCTGCATACGCTCTGGTGTCGGCAAATTCGGTTTTTCAAGCAACCTTACTGGATGCTGCTGTGAATCGATATATTGTCTTGAAATCTCAAGATAATCGTCATAGTTGAAGCGAACGCCGATAGCTTGTGCCACCTCGTAAGCGACTTGTTTACCTCTCAAAACAGCGCTTGTACCTTCACCGATGCGGATAGCGTCGCCTGCTCCGTAAGTGTTCAATCCAAACACCTCACGTCCCTTCACTAGCAACTGACTGTCAGGAATCAAACCTGTGCAGATGTTAATTATATCGATGTCATCTATGATTTGTTCGGTTCCTGGCACTGGCTTGAAGTTCTCGCATTGAGCGATAACAGCACCTGTGATGCCGGTATAATCTTTATTAGGAATTGCGCGCACAAGTGTGTAACCTGTCATAATCGGGATACCGAGACGACGCACACGATTGGCCTGAACTGGGAAACCACCCTCGCGTGGCATGGCCTCAATGATAGCCTTGATGGTTGCTCCAGCCTGCATTCCTTGATATGATGTCAAATAACCAATATTTCCTGCACCAACGGTCAACACTTTCTTTCCTAATAATGTATGTTCCTGATTCATCATCTTCTGGAACACGGCAGCGGTGTACACTCCAGGCACGTCATCGTTCTCGAATGTCGGCATAAACGGCACTGCACCAGTGGCAACCACAAGATGCTGAGCGTCAATGTATCCAACCTCGCCTGTAACGATATTCTTAATAGCTACGCGACCGCCTTCAAGTAAATCCCAAACCGTGGTGTTCAATAATATACCTTCGTGGTTGTCGCCAGCCAAGGTCTTAGCAATGTCAAATCCACGCATGCCACCGAATTTCTTCTCTTTCTCAAAGAAGAAAAACTGGTGTGTCTGCATGTTGAACTGTCCACCGATATTAGCGTTATTATCAACAACTATATTGCTGATTCCGAATGCGTTGAGTTGTTCGCGGCAAGCCAAGCCCGCTGGACCGGCACCAACGATGGCGACCTGTGTCTTATAAACCTTCACCTCGCGCGGATGCTGTTCCTTAGCATCAGGAAGCACGTTAGCTTCGTTGTTTATAGGCTTCACTTCCTTCACGCCGTCAACCAAAGTGATACAGATACGACGAATCTTTCCGTCGACCAGCATCTCGCAAGCACCGCATTTACCGATACCGCAGTTCAAACTTCTGTTGCGTCCGTCAAGACTGTGGCTGTGAACCGGAAAACCAGCCTGATGCAAAGCGGCAGCGATGGTGTAGCCTTTCTGCCCCACCACTTTTTTGCCATCATAAATAAACTCTACTTTCTCGCCCTCGGCGATGTCTAAAATAGGATGTTTGGTTATTTTGTACATGCTTTTCAATTTTACATATTAAGATGCAAAATTAAAAAGGTGTTTTAATAAATGCAAGAAAAAAAGCGAAAAAATTTATTCTTGGCTTTCTCTGATTTTTTTGTCTTTATACGAACCTTCGAAAATCTCAAATTTCTCGAACTTGCACTCAAGCGGTCCGTTATAAACATCGATTTTTTTCGAAGGCTTCAACCCGACAAGCTTCAGAGCATCTTTGTTCGAGCTGATAATCCAAGCCTCAAAACCTTTGAAATTCTTCTTCAAAGCATCGCCAATGCCTTTATAAAGCTTGACGATATCTTTCTCTTCCAAACGTTCGCCGTATGGTGGGTTGATAATCATGATGCCTCCGCCTTCTGGTGGCACCATTTCAAACATGTCTTGTTTGCTTAATTTAATGTCATAATGAAGATGCGCATTCTCTATGTTTGCTCGTGCAATCTCCACTGCTTTCGCCGAATGATCCGATGCAAGTATCTCATAATCAAATTCTTCCATCTCGGCATCAGCATCCTGAACAACTTTTAACCAAAGCTTCTCGTCGTAGTCATGCCACGTCATGAAGCCGTATTTCTTCCTGAAAAATCCTGCAGGAAGATGCATAGCGCACATAGCCGCCTCAATTGGGAGTGTGCCCGAACCGCACATGCAATCGACGAAATTACAGTCGTATTTCCAACCTGTAAGCAGAATCAAACCGGCCGCCAACACCTCGTTCATAGGTGCCTTGTCGACTGATTTTCTGTAACCTCTCTTATGCAACGACTCTCCGGAGCTGTCAAAAGATATCGTAACCTTCTCATTCTCAATATGCACATTGATTCTCAAATCAGGGTTGTCGACATCTACCGACGGACGTGCTCCAAAATGCTCACGAAACTCGTCGGCAATAGCGTCTTTCACCTTCAATGCCGCATATTGCGAATGGGTAAAATAATTACCGCTCGTCACCGCATCGATGGCGAATGTCTCATTGATATTGAAAATCTCATGCCACTTAATCTTGAAGATGTTGTTGTACAACGCCAATTCATTGCGTGCCACAAAACTCGTTATAGGCTTCAAAATCCTCAAAGCGGTCCTGCAGCAGTAATTGGCCTTGTACATCAACTCCTTGTCGCCTTCAAAACTGACGGCACGGTACAGCGGCTCGACATTTTGCGCTCCAATGGCTGTCAACTCTCCGACAAGGACTTCTTCCAGCCCCGCCATAGTCTTGGCAACCATTTTAAAAGTGTCTTCCATCTTAAAGATTCTCAACGATTTTCTTCTGCCACTCTTTGAACTGTTCCTCAGTTGGATGCATCTTCTCGCGACGGAAATCGAGGTCGCCCTCTTTCTGCATTGGCACGAGGTGGATGTGTGCGTGAGGCACTTCAAGTCCAATCACAGCCACACCGACTTTCTTGCATGGGATGGCTTTCTTTATCGCGACAGCAATCTTCTTTGCGAAGACTATCATCTCGGCGAGGTCAGCGTCAGAAATGTCGAAGATATAATCTTCTTCTTTCTTTGGAATCACCAAAGTGTGACCCGGCGCGAGCGGACTAATGTCGAAGAATGCGAAAAACTTGTCGTTTTCAGCGATTTTATAGCAAGGAATCTCACCTGCCACTATTCTTGAAAATATCGATGCCATGGTTATTCTCTTGTGATTTCAACAATATCGAACAACAGTTTTCCTGCCGGAACCTGAATCTCAACCTGCTCACCCACTGCTTTGCCGAGAAGGCCTTTTGCTATAGGTGAAGTGATTGAAATCTTTCCTGCCTTGAGGTTAGCCTCTTTTTCCGGAACGATGGTATATGACATCATCTGTTTTGTCTTCACGTTTCTGATTTTCACCGTCGAGAGAATCAAAACCTTTGATGTATCCATCTTCGATTCGTCGATGATTCTTGCGTTTGCAATGGTAAGCTGGAGCTTCACAATCTTCATCTCGAGAAGTTGTTGGGCTTCTTTTGCTGCATCGTATTCAGCGTTTTCCGACAAGTCTCCCTTATCGCGCGCTTCAGCGATAGCCGCTGCAATCTTAGGACGTTCGTTAACACAAAGATTCTCCAATTCGTCCTTCAGCTTCTGCAATCCAGCTTGTGTAAAGTATTCTACGTCTGCCATATCTTGTTATTTTTAAATTGTAAAAAAAGAGACCCTTACGTTAATAAGGGCTCTTTTTTTCCGTAAAATTGTATGCAAAGATACAACTTTTTTTTCAGATACAAGAAATTTTTAGAATAAAATTCTTGCGCCTACTGAATGTGTACCTTTCCAGTGTGCTGTGTCACGGTATGAGTAGTCGATACAGACCTTCAAACCCTTCTTGTTGAGAGGAGCCTGAACTGATGCGCCACATGAGAAACCTCTGTTGACGTTGGTACAATCTGAATCTTCAATGCTCTTTGTGACACCGCTTTCGAAGGTGTAACCGGCACGGAGCATGAGGATATCACGGAATGAACCCTCAATACCACCGATAAACTGATCCTTTGAGAATGCGTTTGAGTTGAAGTTGAATGCCAAGGTCAAACGGCTTGCGTTTTCAAAGTTGAAATCGTATGCCGCTGCGATATTCAGCTGTGTAGGAAGCTCAAACTCATCAGCGCGTTGTACTACTGTGATGTTTGATGCCATTCCGTCGAACAGAACTGAATATGACAGACCGTCGCCGCTGTACTTCATGGTAGGTCCGATATTCTTCAAGGCGATACCGAAGTGGATGTTATCGGTAATACCTGTAACATACTGGATACCAGCGTCTATTGCGACACCTGTACCGTTCATATCAGCAATTGACTCGCTGATGATCTTCAACACAAATCCGCCGTGGATACTGTTTGAGAACGACTTCGCAACTGCGATGTTGATGTTCATCAAACTTGGTTTATATGTACCAATGCCACCATCTGGATTTTCTGTAGTTGTTCTCTGAATCTCTCCAAAGTTCATCGACATCACTGACAAACCAGCTACCACTGATTCTGAAACGCGTGTCAGGAAACCGAATGAAACAACACTTGTTCCTGAACCTGCGAGCCAGTTGGTGTATGAGAAATTGAGATCCATTGAGTTAACGAATGAGATACCTGCCACGTTGCTCCACATAGCCTCAACACCTTTGATGCTTGCCATACCGGCATTGCCCCAACCTGATGATGCTGCCCATGGATTAACCAACAGCTCATTTGCACCTGCTTGACCTGCTCTATCCTTATTACCTGCGAATGCTTCTGTGCTCGTGAATCCAATAATGATTGTCAAGCTTGCTATTACGATAGTTCTAAATAACTTTTTCATGATCGTGTACTTTTAATTTGTTCGCAAAATAATATTAGAATGTATTTAAGTCAACCTGACGCATTGCGCAATAGAACTTAACTGTGTGCTCACCACCGTTCACGTTATCTTTAACATGGATGATGTAGATACCGCTCGCGATAGGTGTGTTGGCATGGTTGGTCAAATCCCAATCTATTGAAGTCACCTGTGAGTCTTTCTTGAACTGGCGGATCTTCGTGCCATTCACTGAGTAAATAGTCACGACGCACTGGTCTGGAAGGTTGGTGATCTTCACTTTGTGTGTCAGAGCGTTTGGCTCGTAGTTAGAATATGCATAGTATGGGTTAGGAACAATCTGGATGAGATCAAGATCTGACTCGCCCTTATCTGCATTCTTCAAATCAGGACCATAGCCCTTGGTTGTGAAGGTGTAGTATGGCAGATAACCCTTGTGGTTGATTGTATCGAAGAGTTGATCTTCACCACTTGGAACTGTGTCGAGTGGTTTGTTACCATAACCTGTTGTGTAAGGTTTACCAATACGCACTGAAATCTTAACAGGGTTGCCTTCCGGTAACCATTTTCTACCTTCAATTGCCATTGGCATACCTACCCATGTCGGCTGTCCCCAGAATGCGGTCTTGAACACCTTCTTACCTGTTGAATCAGCGTAATGTAATCTGTCGTACAGATACTTACCACCATCGTATGCAGGGCACTCGTACACTTGTGTTGTCAAAGTTTGTCCTTTGTGCATTGGGAAGATGTAGACATAGTGTTTACCACCGAACACTGGAGTGCTGCTGATCTGGTCGAAGATTACAGGATCTGAAAGCTGAGCTGTTGCTGAGCCTAAAGCTGTGTTTTCTTTCACCGCTGGTGGGTTGAACATCATATCACGTCCGTTGAGTGTTGGATAGAATGAATCCTCACCATAACCGATATTCATACGAGCACCTGATTCAATGTCGATTGCATAGCCAGGGAACCAACCCATACTGACTGGGCTGATGTAGTTAGCATCATTTTCATTGTTGCTTACGCCCAAAGCCATAGCTGCTTCGTATGTTGCTGCGCATGGGTTACCGTTCTTATCAATTGACGGAGCCTTACGGAGACTGAATGGCTCAGCATTGTTTTCTGATAAGTTAGCATCCATACACATTTCAAACACTGGGCAACGTGTCCATTTTGACTTATCCGCTGTGAGAACGATATCGATTGAACCGATTTTCTTGAAGATAGAGTCTCTACGGCTTGTTAACTCCAACATTGGACCAGGGTTGTTTGAACCTGAGTTCTTTGAGTAGTTAGCGAATTCATATGGAGCCCATGTACCATCAGCAATCTTCTCATAATTCTCATTAGGGTCGTATGCCTTTGATACCTGTGATGATTCTGACTTCATATCCCAGTCGTTGTTCTGAGCGTTATCCTGGTCAACATACTTACCTGAACGGATCCAGTTCAATGGGTTGGATGCGATAGCGTCGCTATCCTTAATACCACTGAGCCAACGATTCGAGCTGTCGGCGTATGTCACTGACGAAGTTATAAGACCGTTGTTAGGTGCGAGAACAGCTGTTGCTGTTTTATTATCATTACCCGTTGTTCCTACTACAATAGGTCCAACATTCCAGCACTGCTGAATGTCAACTGAAATACCTCTGTCAAGGAATATCTTTTCACTTGAGAGTTCAGTTGTTGTGTCTGATTCAAATGTTTCGCCTGTCTCAAGGTCTTTCAAAGTCCACTTGAAGGCTTTCATCTTAGCATTGTCACCAACGATTGATGCATCACCTGTAACGTGCTCGATTGTAACTTCTCTGATGTCATGGAACCAGATTGCGTAATCTGTTGGCTTAACATTCAATGGGTCAACAATCTTAACATTGACAGGACCGTAGCCTCTCTTGTAGGTCGGGTGATAGATGACCGGGTAGTCGGCATCACCGAATCTGTTGGTAGCGCTAGCGATTGGACGATTCAACACTTCTTCAACATCAGCATCAGTGAGTTCAAGATGGTTGTTACCGTTTCCTAAACCTGTCCAACGGGTGATGACTGGCTGATCGCCGTATGATGAGTTGATAACTGTACCGTTTACAATCTTATGTGGAACAGCTGAGTACAGCTTGATGTTCTTACGACCTGCGAGATAAGGTAATTTCTGGCCTTCACCCTCAGTCATATCAGGAATGTATTCCATATAGTTGTTGTAAGCGTAAGCTATTGCCATGAAGTAGTAGGTGTGATGGTTAACGAGACTTGGGTCGTTGTTCTTTGTGAACTGGTCTTGTGTAACAACGAATGAATGTGAAATACCATTGTCGCCACCGTCAACCATGAGAGTAGGAATACTATAGCCTAAATCCTCATTGAAAATGAAGTTAACGATTCTGCTCACATTATTCTTAACGTCGCACTGGAAGATAAGACGTGCTTTTGACTCATCATTCAACTGGTCGACACTGACTTCTGCATCAGCGAGCTGATAGACCTGATAACCTTCGAAGTGGAAGTATCTGTCGTAAGCATTGCCGAGAGTATCGAACTCAGGAATGTTAGGATCCATTTCTGCGTAATCTTCATTAGCGTTGTTTGATGTCTCTGAATTTGACAGATAAACGATAAGTTGTTTGTCAAGTTCGCGGATTGTCAAATCTGGAGCATTCGGACCATCGAGAACTTTGAAGCAGTTATCGAACATTGACTGGCACTTATCATCGACCTTACGGAGAAGTTCGACTGAAGCCCAAGCCTTGCCTGTGTTAGCACGTGCCCACGGCACACCGAATGTGATGTAGTTAACAGCACCAGCTTTCAAGGTGAAAGGACCAGCTGACTGCATGAAACGACGGTCGTTGACTGGGTTAGGCTGACCGTTGTTACCGGTCTCTTCACTCCAGTAGAAGCCATTCTGGTTGAAGCCGCCACCAGGAGTCATACCACCAGTACCCCAGTTACATGGGTCAGAATCGAATGGGAACATGAAGTCGCAAGCTGGGCCAACTGTACCTGATGCGCCTGGAACAGCTGTTCCACCATACTGCATCTTAGCACCGTTTTTCCAGATACCTCTAAGGAGGAGGTAGTATTCAGCAGCGACATCAGGGTCACCGTTTACTGATGACTGTGTGTTATCGTGATACACGAAACGGCGCATACCGAAACGTTCGTCATCGACGATACCATTGCCGAAGTTCACACCGTTGATACTCTCATCGCAGAGTTGCACTCCGAGTGAGTCGTATTTAGGGTTATCGAGTCCATCTGGATCGAGGTAAGGTCCTTGGAAGAAGTCGACACCAACCGCTGGAGGGTTAGCACCGTAAGCTTCTGTCTGACCTGAACCGTCGATAGCGGCACCGTTGTAACCGTAACCGAGACCACGTGAAACGTCGCAACCTACATAGTCGTCCTTAGCATAACCAAGGTCAACGTCTGTCCAAGGTGAGAAGTATGTGTTAGTCAAGGTATAAGTTGAACGGTTGATGATCTCGTAGCTATAGAATGTCATGTTGTTGATCTCATCATTTGTTGAGAAAGCAAATGCTTGAGCTCTGATTTCCATACCGATAGCTGAACCGCCTGTTTCAGTGTGTGAGTTACCTTTATCATTGAACACCCACCAGATTGTCTGGTCACCCTTGATGACTTGGTCAGCGAGGATTGATCCGTGAACTGTACCAGCGTTGACCTCTTCCATTGTAGGAGTCTGAGTGTGGCAGAGTTCGTTGGTGATATCATAGTATGGATAGTCACCTTGTGTTGGGTCATAAACACCATCCTGATCTTTATCAAAGAAAGGAGCGAGGTAGTAGCTCATTCCTCTCGCCGGGTCGCCGTGAGCTGGCCAGTTAGTGATGTTAGCAGGAATTTCATAACCAACAGCTGGGATACCGTTTTCATCGCAGTGAGCGAGGAAGTCATCAACTTCAGCACGTGTGATGTTGTACATTTTATCGTACTCCATACATGTTGCCGCGTCGATAGATGCGGTACCGTCAATTGTAAGAGGACCAGTCCAGAAGTCGTTACCGACCTGACGGAAACGGATAGCGGCGCACTTCAACTGGTTGTTGATGTCCATACCTGCAATCCACAGAGAACCGGCATACAATGATGTTGCGGAACCGTTGGCAGGGATGTAGTATTTAGCACCTGAACCGCCTGGAAGATCCCACCACATATCACCACCAGCGTTGACACGTACTCTAGCGTTGTTGATGTTCAACCAAGCATACGTTGAAGAAGGTGTACATCCAGCAGTGGTTTGTTTCAGATTCCGAGTTTGTGGTCCATTCATCTGAACCTTCTCGGCTCTTACTTCAGTTACACTTGCAATAAGAAATGCAACAGTTAATAAACGAATTATAGTCTTCATATTACCAGTATTTATTATTCTGTTTAGAAGTTAAAGATCATACCAATTCTAATCTGACGTGGTGCTGAGTAGTGACCATAGTCATTGACATACAGTCTGTACAACTCTGCATACGAATCAGCATTTGTCTGGTTGGCGATTTCACGCTGCCATTCAGGAGCTGAGAGGTAACCATCGTCATCAGGGTTACCTGTTGCATGGTAAACACCGATGATGTTCTTTGAGTTAAGCACGTTGAGCACCTGGAGATAAACGTTCAGGTAAGCTGGACGTTTGTCGCTGTCTTTCTTACCAAGATTGAGGTCGAAGTCTCTGTCAAGACGGAGGTCGAAACGGAATGCCCATGGGAGACGTGAACCGTAGTAAGAACCTTTCAACAAGTTAGTACCTTGTGAGATAGGTGAATTGATGTTGCTCTGTGCTGTGTAAGGAGTACCAGAACCGCCCTGCATTGTGATGGCGAGACCTGTGTTGGCTAACCACTGGATTGGCTTCTTACCTTCGCGTTTGGTAACAGGACCGTTGTAATCCTTACCGTCAGCGAAGCGGTAATCCAAAGTGATGTTGAACTGGTGACGACGGTCCCAAGGCATTGCGAAGGTTGAACGCAAGTTAGGAACACCAGCTGCGATCAAAGCGCTCATGGTTGATGTTGAAGCACCAGTAGCGTTGGTGAACTGTAAGGTGTAAGAAGCACGCAGACGGACGTTCTTTGTTCTACGTAAGTCGTATGATGCTGTGAGACCCTTGACAGTACCGAAGTCGAGGTTGCTGTATGATGTGTAATCCTTAGGATATGCACCAGTGTAACGGTACATCTGGATCATGTTACGCAACTCCTTATAGTAAGCGGTGATTGTCATTGATGATGAGTTGGTCAACTTCTGGGTGAAACCGAGCTCATAGTCGATTGTCTGTGATGGTTTCAAAGCAGGGTTGTTGAGAGTACCGCTTTCCTGTTCAAAGTAGTAGTAGTCATAGATGTTGGTGTGGATGTTCGATGGGCGCTGTGTCAAAACGTCATAGTGAGCGAAGAACAAAGCGTCATCAGAAATCGGGAATGAGAAGGAGATACGTGGCATCACTGTCCATTGTGGGCTGTAGTCTTTGAATGACTTGATGTCGACGTGTGACTGATCTTTATCCTTAACCCATGCTGTGACACCGCTACCGGCGTTCAAAGTTGTTGGGTCGGCGATTTCAGCACCTTCTGCATCATACCAAGTGTTATCATAACGATAACCCATGACTTGAGTAATATCCTTAATATTATTGACGTATACTGCGTAGTCGCCACCAATGTTGTTAGGAACGTCAACTGTTGTACCGTTAGGAAGAACGAGTTTACCGTCACCATTCATCTTATCGCCTACTGTATAGTAATCATAGAGGATATAAGGATCTTTCAAAACCTTCTGGTTAGCATCGAAACGGTCGACACGGACACCGATGTTGAAGATAAGGTCTTTGAAAGCGAACTTATCCTGGAGATAACCTGCCATGTAGATAGGTCTGAATGAACCTACCGGACGTGTGTAGTTACCGTTTTCGTCTTTCTCGGTGAAGAAGTCTTCGAAACTTGGCTGGCTGCTGAGTTTGTTGCCGAGGTAGTCATATCCGTAGTATGATACGTATGAGTTACCGTCCTGTGTCAACTCGTCAGGAGTAAACATGCTGATATCGAAGCCATCGTTGAGATATGCTTTGTGCATATTACCGTCTTTGTCATAGTATTCAATTGAGTTATCATTGAAGTCGTATGAGTCGGTGTTGATCCAGTCGACGCCTGTGACGCTGAGACCGAGAGCCGAACGGAGGTTCTTGTCGAACTGATACTGGTCAGCTGCGTTGTAGTTTCTGTAGAACTTGATTGTATCGACGAATCCGTCGTAGCTGACGATTTCAGGATTGTTAACATCCAACTGATCGATGTGGAAGTTAGCGAGGTTTCTCATAAGGTACCACAAGCTACGACCTGCGATGCCCCATGATCTGCTGTTACGCTGCTCATACTGGAGACCGAACTTGATTTCGTGGTTTCCAAGAGTCATAGCTGTTGCGAGGTTCACTGCGAACTGGTCGCTTTCGCTATATCCGTAGTTGGCTTGGATTGTACCTGGAGCTGCATAGAGTCCGTAGAATGCTGATGGTGAACCTGAGTTGAGAAGACCTTGGTTGAGCTGAATCTCATCGAAGTTGGTGTAGTGACCTGCAGGATCGCTGTACAAATCATAGACCATTGATGTGTAGTTAGCAAGCAACGGGTTGTAGTCAGCTGCCTGGAATGTTACCAATGTATCATAGTCCCATGAGTTGGTGTGCCATACATTGCTATATGTGTGACCATCGATTGTGATTGCTGTATCCATTGTATAAGAAGGAGTCTTATAGATGGTATACTTACCGAGGTAACCATACTTCCAGATATCTTCTTTATGATCCGGGTCATAGTTTGAGCTGTTCACTCTTGAGTAGTCAACCTGCAAGCTGTAGTAGAAGTTCTTAATTAAAGAAGTGCTTTCTGGAGCGGTTGGGAATCTCTGGGTGAAACGGCCATAAACACGCCAGTTCTGATAGTTAGAGATATAGTTCTTATCATAGTTGAAATACTCTTGGTTACGGCTGAATCCGTGAGCTTTCTGTTTCAGGAAGCTACCACCGACTGTGAGGTTGATGGTTTCAGTTGTACGGATACTGACGTTACCTGTTGTATTGATTGTCCAGTTTGATGTGTTCTGTGAATTTTTCACATATTCCATCGAGCCCATTCTGGTGAACTCACCATTCGGATAGACACCGTCGCCAGTTGCTGAGAGGCGGAGTGGGTGATCCTGGATGTATTTCAGCCAGCTGTCGGATGCTTTGTAGTGACCGATTGCTGAGATCTCACCGTCCTTGTTACGGGTGAACTCACCGGATACGAAGAATCCCAAGAGAGCTGTCTCGGCTTTCTTACCTTTGATGAGTGGTCCCTGAGCGTTGACACCGACTCTTGTGTGGCCGTAGCCGTCGAGTGACTGCTCAACTTCCAAACCAGCGCCGAATGTTCTTGAAGGGCCTTTTGTTGTCATGTTGATGATACCACCAGTGACGTCGCCGTACATAGCCGGAGTACCTGAAAGCATAACCTCGACCTGGTCGATAGCTGACTGAGGCACCGAGTGGCTACCGATGACGCGGACACCGTCGATGTAGTAAACAGTACCTTCAGAACGTGCACCACGCATGTTACCGACTTCACCGTCTTGCGAGAACACGCCACCAACGGTAGCAGCGACTGCTTCTGCCGAACGGTTAGGCATCTTCGCGATTTCCTCGGCGGTGATGGTAGCACCAGCTGAAGTCTGGTCCTTTGAAATCAAAGGCACCTTGTAATCGACAATCTCCACAGCATCCAGCACTTCCGACTGCATGCTCATAGCGATGTCTTGGAAGGTAATTTTGTTACCTGGGATAACAACACCTTTCATAACGACGGTGTTGTAACCAACGAATGTTGCTCTCAGGTCGTAAGTTCCTGGAGGAATAGGGTTGATGTCGTAATTACCGTCAAAATCCGTACTAGCACCACCCACCTGCGTTCCACCGTTTTCCAAAACGACGTTTGCAAATGCGACAGGCTCGCCGGTATCCTTGTCAGTGACGACACCCTTGAGACGACCTTGTTGTGCAAGCGCCAACGACCACGACGTCAGCACGATGCAGAGTAAAAATAGTAATTTTTTTAACATACCTTGAATTTTTATGTTATACTATCAAATAATTTCCTTCTTTTTAGGGCATATTTTTAGGGTTCAAAAATACAACTATTTTTTCAATCCCACAAGCAAATTAATTTTATTTAGGAAAAATATTTTTCAACATTTTTCGTTTTCCAAATGTAACACATTAAAAATAAACATTTTATAATTTTTTAAAAATCATGAAAAAAATTACCAAAACTAAAAATTTAGGGTTTTAGGAAAGATTTTTTATCCCCATTTCGACCTCTTTTTGTAGATTTTTTTATTAATTTTGCACCAAAATAATTTTGAAATGAGACATTTTTTGAAAATTTCGATGTTTTTTTTGGCCGTTTCACTTGCGATTTTTGCCGTTTCATGTAACAGCAAACCCGTTAATCCGAATGTGCCTGAAGCAAACATTGATTTTACGATATACCCAAACTCTCTTGAATATCAAGAACTTAACATAGTAGGCGGCTGGATGTACGTCACCGCACAGCAACCTAGCTACGGCATTATTATATATAGGTATAATATTGATGAATTCAAGGCCTACGAGCGGATGGCGCCAAACGAGCCTTACGCGTGTCCCAACAACCGACTATATGTTGATTTTCCTTTAGTTGTTGACAGCTGTCTCAACTACAAATATTCGATTCTCGATGGCAGTCTGATTGAAGGCTCCGGCTACCCGTTGACACAATATTTCACCCAGTTTGACGGAACAGCGTTGAGGGTTTACAATTAAAATAAAATCGCGGCGAGAAACGCCGCGATTTTATTTTAATATCTGTAGATATCTGATTTGAATGGTCCATTGATCGGAACGCCGATGTAATCGGCTTGTTTCTGCGTCAGCTTGGTGAGTTTGACGCCAATCTTTTCGAGATGCAGACGTGCCACCTCCTCATCGAGATACTTCGGCAAGCAATAAACATCAACAGGATATTTGCCGCGCTTCTCCCAGAGGTCCATCTGAGCCAATGTCTGGTTGGTGAACGAGTTGCTCATCACGAAGCTGGCGTGACCAGTGGCGCAACCGAGATTCACGAGACGGCCTTCAGCCAAAATGAAGATGGCTTTTCCGTCAGGTTTCACGAACTTGTCGACCTGCGGCTTGATGTTGATCTTCTTGACACCTTTATAGTTTTCAAGTGCATTGACCTGAATCTCATTGTCGAAGTGACCGATGTTGCAGACGATAGCCTGGTCTTTCATCTGGAGCATATGCTCGAGAGTGATGACGTCGCAGTTGCCGGTGCATGTGACGAAGATGTTGCCTTCCTTAACTGCCTCTTCCATTGTGGTGACTTCGTAGCCTTCCATTGCTGCCTGCAGAGCGCATATCGGGTCTATTTCTGTGACGAGCACGCGAGCGCCGTATGAACGCATCGACTGTGCGCAACCTTTACCCACATCGCCGTAGCCAAGAACCACGATGACTTTACCAGCAAGCATCACGTCGGTGGCACGTTTAATGCCGTCGGCCAATGACTCGCGGCAGCCGTACATGTTGTCGAACTTGCTCTTTGTGACGCTGTCGTTGACGTTGATAGCTGGGACGAGGAGCTTACCGGCTTCTTTCATCTGATAGAGACGGTGAACACCTGTTGTTGTCTCTTCTGACACGCCTTTCCAGTTGGCGACTACCTTATGCCAGTGTTTAGGATCCATCTTGTAAGTCTCTTTGATGACGCCCATCAAGGCTTTCTCTTCAGCGTTTGTTGGCTCCACTTCTAGAAGTTTAGGATCGTTTTCGCACTCGTAACCTTTGTGAATCAACAATGTAGCGTCGCCACCATCGTCGACGATGAGGTCAGGACCGCTGCCATCGGGGAATGTGAGGGCGCGCATGGTGCACCACCAGTAGTCGTCGAGGGTCTCGCCTTTCCAAGCAAACACTGGGGTTCCGCCAGCGACTATACCTGCTGCGGCATGGTCTTGTGTCGAGAAGATGTTGCAGCTTGCCCAGCGCACCTCGGCACCGAGAGCTTTCAATGTCTCGATGAGACAAGCAGTTTGGATTGTCATGTGGAGAGAGCCGCTGATGCGTGCGCCTTTGAGAGGCTTGCTCTCACCGTATTTCTTACGAAGTGCCATCAAACCTGGCATCTCGTGTTCCGAAATTTCAATGTCTTTTCTTCCCCACTCTGCCAGACTCGGGTCGGCGATGAGGTAAGGAAGATCCATTCTTTTGAGTTCTTCTTTCATATTTCGATTTATTTTAATTCAAAAACCACGGCGTGTTCGAGTTCGACATCGCCATTAATATTAATAAGGTATCCATCGGCGGTCTTGGTGAGCTTTGCTTTTGCCTTGCTTCCGAGGATTTTTACCTTGTTTTTATTCAGATTTGTATTGATTTTGATTGAGTTAGGCAATTTCTCACCTTCGTCAAGCATATAAATCGCATAGATTTTGCCATTTTTCTGCGTAAAGCGCACTTTTCCGTCGCAATAAGGATAGAAAGGACGTGTGCCATAGATGGCTTCTCCGTTGATTTTCATCCAGTTACCAATCTCATGCATACGCTCAACAGCAGTTGGTGGCAGTTCGCCCTCAGGTGACGGACCAACGTTGAGCAGATAGTTTCCGCCTTTTGCCACCACATCCACCAGAAGATGTACTATCTTATTGGTACTCTTGTAGTTATCTGTCTCGACATACGACCATGAGTCGCCCATCGACATGCAAGTCTCCCAAGGGAATGGAAGCAGAGTATCGGGTACCTGCTGCTCAGGAGTCTGATAGTTCTCGTATTTTCCGTGCACAGTGCGGTCGACGATGATGAGGTCGGGGTTATTTTCACGAGCCATAGCTGCGATTTTCGGCATGTCAATGTCTTGGATATAGCCTTTGCAACCGAGCCATTCGCGATATTCGTCGTTGAGACTGTACTCGGGGCGCACCCAGCCACCATCGAGCCAGAGAATGTCGATGTCGCCATAGTTGTGAGTCAACTCACGAATCTGGTTATAGGTAAAATCGCAGAAACTCTGCCAGCGCTCAGGATATTTCTGAGGGTCGTAGTTCACGTTACGGTCAGGAGTCGCCCATTGTTCAGCCCAGTAGTCAGGATGATGCCAATCGGCTTTCGAGAAGTAGAGACCAGTCCAAAAACCTTGATTTCTAAAGGCTTCCACGATAGCACCAGTGATGTCGGATTTCTCATTTTGAGAGAAAGGACACGAAGGATCGACGGTTGAATATGTCGTTTCTTTGGTGTTGTACATGCAGAAACCATCGTGATGCTTGGTGGTGAAGACCACGTATTTCATTCCTGCTTCTTTTGCAAGCTTAGCCCACTCTTCAGGATTGAATTTTGTCGGATTAAACGTAGTGTTAAGTGATTGATAATCAACTTTATACTGAATATAATTAGCACCATTGCGGTTAATCCAGTCTTCGTTGCAAATCGACCACGACTCCACCACACCCCACTGAGCATACATGCCCCAATGCATCATGAGACCGAACTTCAGATCCTGCCACTGCGCGATGCGGTTGGTGATGACAGGGTCATTTTCCGGTTCCTGAAGGGACTGGGCGGAGACGGTGACACCTATTATTAATAATATCGCAAAAAGCAATTTTTTCATTATCCAACCACAATGTTGATGATTTTCTTCGGGATGAAAATGACCTTGCGGATGCTGACGCCTTCCAGCCATTTCTGGGCTTCAGGAGCGTTGACGACGGCGTTTTGGACATCGTCCTGCTTCATGTCGAGAGGCAGTTCGAGGTCGAAACGTTTCTTGCCGTTGAACGAAACTGGGTATGTGAAGGTGTTCTCAACCACTTTTGATGCATCAAACTCAGGGAACTTCTGGTTGACCACGCTGTCGTTGTGACCAATTTGATGCCACAATTCTTCGGCGATATGCGGTGCATAAGGAGAAATCATGATTGCGAGAGGCTCAAGGATAGCGCGTTTGTTGCACTTCATTTCGGTGAGTTCATTGACGCAGATCATGAAAGCGGAGACGACGGTGTTGAACGAGATACGCTCGATGTCTTCCTCCTCTTTCTTGATGAGTTTGTGCAACACCTTGAGTTCTTCTTTTGTTGCAGGCTCGTCGCTAATCTCAGAATACAGTTTCCAGAACTTCTTCAGGAAGCGGAAAGTACCTTCGATGCCTTGTGTATCCCATGGTTTAGACTGTTCGAGAGGTCCGAGGAACATCTCGTAGAGACGCAGGGTGTCGGCGCCGTATTTTAAGACGAGGTCGTCAGGATTCTGGACGTTGAACTTCGATTTTGACATTTTCTCAATCTCCACGCCAGTGACGTAGATGTCGTTACCGTCTTTGTCTTTCTCGAAGATAAACTGAGCGTCTTTCAAGTCATCGCGCCAAGACTTGAACGCCTCGACATCGAGGATATCGTTATGCACCATGTTGATGTCGACATGAATCGGGTCGCTGAACTCTTCGCGGTGAGGGATGTTTCTTGAGATAAACAGCGGTATTGAAGGAAGTGGCTCTGACTCCTCGAAGTACGGAACATCCTTGCCGGCGATGAGGTCTTTTATCTTTGTCTCAACCTTGTTTGTTCCTCTCATATAATCCATCACGACGTCGACGATTGGCACCAGAAGCAGTTTGTAACCTTTCTCGTCGGCATATTCTTTCCAAGGCTCAGCAACCTTTTTGAGGTTACCCATACGGTTTATTTCGATGAGGATACCTTTTTCTGCGCAGAAGAAGTCGAAACGACGACGTCCGTCTTTGAAATCTCTCTCGAATTTAACGCCTAATTTATTATCTTTGATATGATGCCATACGCCGTATTCGCACATTTTTTCCATGTTGACACGATAAGCGAAGCTCGAGCGTCCTTGAATCATTCCCTGGTTAACCATCTTCTGGAAAGGCTCGTCTTTGCAGGCGATTCCGAGGTCGAATAAGAACTTGTTCCAGAAACGGCTATAGATGAGGTGACCTGTGGCATGTTCAGCGCCGCCGATGTAGAGGTCGACATTTTGCCAGTAGCCATTAGCTTCTTTTGAGAAATATTCCTTATCGTTATGCGGGTCCATATAGCGTAGATAATAGCCGCTTGAGCCAGCAAAACCAGGCATTGTGTTAGTCTCGATAGGATAACCTTCGTCGGTAACCCAGTTTTTGGCGCGTGCTAATGGCGGCTCACCGTTTTCTGTCGGTTTATATGCGTCTATAGAAGGCAGCTCGAGAGGTAACTTATTGACATCCATTGCATAAGGCATACCATCCTTATAATAAATCGGGAATGGCTCGCCCCAGTAACGCTGACGGCTGAAGATAGCGTCGCGGAGTCGGTAGTTTGTCTTGCCTTTGCCGATGCCGAGTTTCTCGAGTTCTTCTATCATGCGGAGGATAGCCTGTTTCACTGTGAGACCGTTGAGGAATTCTGAATTTACAAGCACACCTTCTTTGGCGTCGAACGATTCAGTCCATGTTGCAGGATCTGACGGTTCCTCGCCCGGTTTCGCCACCACTTGGATGATCGGGAGGTTGAAATGACGTGCGAAGGCAAAGTCACGGCTGTCGTGAGCAGGCACTGCCATGATGGCGCCGGTGCCGTAGCCCATGAGGACGTAGTCGGAGATCCATATCGGGATGCGGGTTCCGTTGAATGGGTTGACAGCGTATGAGCCAGTGAACACGCCGCTCACTTTTTTCACTTCCGACATACGTTCACGTTCGGAGCGGTTTTTCGCCCAGGTGACGTATTCCTGAACAGCAGCGCGCTGCTCGTCGGTGGTGAGTTGGTTTATCATCTCGTGTTCAGGAGCCAGCACCATGAAAGTGACGCCAAACAAGGTGTCGGCACGTGTTGTAAACACTTCAAAATCAATGTCTTTGTCGGCAACTTTGAAGAAAACGGAGGCACCCATTGACTTGCCTATCCAGTTACGCTGCACGTCTTTGATTGACTCTGTCCAATCGACGGTTTCGAGACCTTGGAGCAGACGTTCGGCGTAGGCTGTGATACGCAGCAGCCACTGTTTCATCGACTTACGAATCACAGGGTAACCGCCACGCACTGAGAGACCGTCCTGAACCTCATCGTTTGCCAACACTGTTCCCAACTCAGGGCACCAGTTAACCATTGTGTCGGCAAGGTAAGCGAGACGGTAGTTCATCAATGTTTCCTGCTGTTCGCGCTCGCTCATCGCATTCCACTCTTTTGCAGTGAAACTCAATGGTTTGGTGCAAGCCACGTCGAGACCTTCAGTGCCTTGTTTGCTAAACACATCAACGAGTTCGGCAATCGGACGAGCCTGTTTTGCCTGGTTGCAATAGTATGAGTTGAACAGTTGGATGAACGTCCATTGAGTCCATTTATAATAATGTGGGTCGCTAGTGCGCACCTCACGATCCCAGTCGTAGCAGAAACCGATTTTATCCATCTGCTCTCGGTAACGGTTGATGTTTTTCTCCGTTGTGATAGCCGGATGCGTGCCGGTCTGGATGGCATACTGCTCAGCCGGAAGTCCGTAGGCGTCGTAGCCCATCGGGTGAAGCACGTTGAAACCCTTCAAACGCTTGTAGCGAGCGTAGATATCCGAGGCGATGTAGCCCAGCGGATGACCCACATGAAGACCCGCACCCGACGGATAAGGGAACATGTCCAACACATAAAACTTCGGCTTATCGTGGTCAATCTCAACATGATAGATCTTGTTGTCACGCCAGTATTCCTGCCATTTTTTCTCGATTTCTTCAAAATTATATTCCATAATAAAACTAAAAATTTGCCGTTTAAAAAAACGTGTAAAATTACAACATTTTTCGCTACACACCTTTATTAATTAAAAATTTTGTATTTTTGTGCTATGAAAACGAATATTTACATCCAAAAAAGATGGTGGAATCTGGCACTTGCCGTGCTGGCTGTCATCATCATAACGATTTCGATTTATTATACCAACCATCTCGTGAAACGCTTTGCGGCACAGGAATCGAAGCAGATTGAGATGTGGGCGGAGGCTGTGCAAAGTCATGCCGAGTTGATGAACTATACCAAAGTGTTTTTCAACGAGGTGAGCGAACAGGAACAGAAACGCGTTCAACTGCTGGCAAAAGCATATGAAAGCTTCCTTGAAGCGGGTCCGGAAGAAAACACTTCGATATACCTCGACATCATTCAGAGCAACATCAGCATTCCTGTAGTAATTACTGATAATAACGCGAAGATTGACCTCGCGATAAACTTGCCTGAACATTTGAAAGACAAGACGAAATTCGACGATGAGATGGTTAGTGAATTCAGCGTTTACCAACCGATAAAAATCGACCTTTTCGGAAAGACGAAGTGGCTTTTTTATAAAGAATCGTTGATTTATACTGAGTTAAAAGGCGTTTTAGATGATTTGTTCGCCCTTTTCATCAACGACGTGACCGACAATGCCGTTGGAGCGCCTGTCATCATTATCGACAGCACCGACAACACTGTTTTGGCCTACGGAAATCTCGATTCTGTAAAGATGAAAGATTCAAAATTCGTTGAGAATCAGATACATGCGATGCAAGCAGATTGCTATCCGATAAAAGTCAATTATCTCGATGACAACAAGGTTTACATCTATTACAGAAGGTCGGATTTGCTTTTGCAGATGAGGTATTTCCCGTTAGTTCAGATATTGATTTTCGGTTTGTTTGTGTTGCTGGCATACCTGCTCTTCAGCTATGTGCGACGCTCGGAGCAAAATCAGGTGTGGGCCGGAATGGCGAAAGAGACGGCGCATCAGATCGGGACGCCTTTGAGCTCGCTGATGGGCTGGGTGGAGCTGCTGAAAATGGAGGAAAAACCGTTCGTCGGGACATCAGAGATGGAGTACGACATCGACAGGTTGAACACCATTACGGAACGTTTTTCGAAGATCGGATCCATCCCGACTTTGGAGCAAACCGACGTGGTAGCCAATGTCGACAAGACGATGAAATACCTGCAGAGACGCTTCTCTTCGAAGTTTGAATTCGATGTGCAACTACCTGTGCGTGAGATAGTTATACCTTTAAATGCCGCTTTGTTCAGCTGGGTTTTGGAGAACCTCACGAAGAACGCCATCGACGCGATGACTGACAAGGGAAAAATCACCGTAGAGATGACCGAAGACGAAAGCAATGTGTTTATCGACATAAGCGACACCGGCAAGGGACTGCCGCGCTCGATGTACAAGCAAATCTTCAAGCCAGGCTACACTTCCAAGAAACGCGGCTGGGGCTTGGGATTGTCGTTGGCGAAGCGAATCATTGAGAATTATCATAAAGGAAAGATTTTCGTGAAGAACAGCGTTATGGGTCAAGGCACCACATTCCGCATCGTTTTGAAAAAATAATTACGAAACAAGGCATTTTTATCAAGAAAATGTTGTAATTTCGTGCATCAAAATTTAACTATGGCAATATACGACAAATTTCAGGATAAAACGCGTAAAAAGCTTGCGGTGCTTATAGATCCAGACAAGCCGACCGACGCGCAGATTCTGTCGATGGTAGAGAAAGCCAACGCCGCTGATGTCGATTTCTTCTTCGTGGGCGGCAGTCTATTGGTCACCGACAGTCTCGACCACTGCATCAAATTGATAAAAGAGCATTCCAACATCCCTGTTTTGATTTTCCCTGGTAACTCATTGCAAATCAGCAAGTATTGCGATGGTTTCCTGTTGCTTTCGCTGATTTCGGGAAGAAATCCGGAGATGCTGATCGGGCGTCATGTCATCGCGGCACCATATCTGAAACTTTACGGAAATGAGATCATTCCGACGGGTTACATGCTCATCGACAGTGGAAAGGCTACATCGGTGACCTACATGAGCGACACCACGCCGATTCCACACGACAAAGACGACATCGCGATGTGCACCGCAATTGCAGGCGAGATGCTGGGATTAAAGCTCATCTACCTCGAAGCAGGTTCGGGCGCACTGATGCCGGTATCGACCAGCATGATTTCGAAGGTTAGCCAGATGATTAACATTCCGTTGATTGTTGGTGGAGGTATCAAAACACCGGAAATGGCAGCAGAAGCTGTGAAAGCCGGAGCTGATGTCATTGTGATTGGAACGGCGTTTGAAAAAGAGTCGGAATTATTGAATAAATTCGCAAAAACTATTCATGAAATTAAATAATTACAATATGAAAAAATCAATAATTACTATCATTGCATTGATGCTCGTCATGACATCATTTGCACAGGAAAAGAAAATGTTCACACCGGAGGACGCTTCGTACAACAACTACGATGTTTATCCTAAAAGCAAGAGTTTCAAATGGTTAGGCGATACCGACAAGTTCGTATTCACTGAAGACAATGTGATAAAATTCCGCAATCCAGGCGAAAAAGGCTCTCACGAACTTCTGAGCCTTGACATGCTAAACGGCATTGCCAAAGACAACGGCATCGGCGACTTCAAGAGACTGCCAAACATCACCTGGAACGGCGAAAATTCAGGCTATTTTTATAAGATGAACGAAGGCGACATCGTTCTTTACAAATTGAATATCAACGAGAAAGCGATAAAGAAAATCACTGCTTATCCTGCCAATGCAGAGAATGCCACCCTCAACGATAAGACGATGAGAATTGCCTACACCATCGGCAACGACCTTTACATCGCTGACGGCGACAGGACATTGCGTCTCACCGAGAACCCTGAGCACGTCATCGCTGGACAGTCGGTGCACCGCAATGAGTTCGCAATAGACGGCGGTATCTTCTGGTCGCCCGACGGCAACAAACTAGCATATTATCTGATGGATGAGAGCATGGTGACAGACTATCCGCTCGTCGACATCACCACAAGAATCGCAACCGAGAAACCAATAAAATACCCTATGGCTGGCATGACTTCACACATTGTGAAACTTCATGTTTACGACATCGCGGCAGGCACCGACGTGGTGATGAAGACCGGCGAGCCTGAGGAACATTACCTCACAGCCATCACTTGGAACAACGACAACGAGAAGATTTACATCGGTATTCTGAACCGCGGACAAGACACTTTGAACTTCAACGAGTACAACGCTTTGAATGGCGACTTCAACAAGACCATCTTCCACGATGAAGACGCACAATATGTTGAGCCACAAGGACCTGCATATTTCTTGCCAGGCAGCACCACCGAATTTGTGTGGCTCGCACAACGCGACGGATACTATCACATCTGGCTGCACAACACCAAGACTTTGAAGGCAAAACAGATTGAAAAAGGCAAATATGTTGTCACCTCATTCGACGGCTTCGATGAAAAGGGCAACGCATATTACACCTCGACGGAAGTCAGCCCGCTGCAGCGTCATTTCTACAAAGTCAATCTGAAGAACGGAAAGAAGGTGCAGCTCACAAAGAAACACGGAACACACAAGGTGACTCCGAGCAAGAGCGGCAGGTTCTTCATCGACAACTACACCAGCACCGACGTTCCGAGAGCAGCTGAGATCGTTGACGAAAAAGGACGTTTCTTCGACTTCTTGTACACAGCCGAAAATCCTATTGCCGACTACAACATCGGAGTGACCGAAATCGACACCATCAAGGCAGAAGACGGACAGGATCTTTACACCAGAATCATCAAGCCTTACAACTTTGACCCGAACAAGAAATACCCAGTGATTGTTTACGTTTACGGCGGTCCGCACGCTCAGCTCATCACCGACACATGGTTGGCAGGAGCGGGCATCTACCTCAACTATTTAGCACAGGAAGGATTCATTGTTTTCACCGTCGACAACAGAGGTTCAGCCGACCGTGGCGAGGCATTCGAGCAAGTGATTCATCGTCAGTGCGGACAGATGGAGATGCACGACCAGATGGCAGGCATCGAATATCTCAAAACCAAGCCTTACGTTGACCATGAGCGCATCGGTTCAGATGGCTGGAGCTACGGCGGATTCATGTCCACATCATTGAAAATCAACTATCCTGAAACATTCAAGGTAAGCGTGGCAGGCGGTCCGGTCATCAACTGGAAATACTATGAAATCATGTACGGCGAGCGTTATATGGACACTCCGCAGGAAAATCCAGAAGGCTATGAACTGACAGCTTTGGACAACAAGACCGACAAGCTTGAAGGCAAGCTTTTGATTATTCACTGCTCCACCGACCCGACAGTTGTTTGGCAGCACAGCTTAAGCTTCTTGGAGAACGCCATCCACAACCAGAAACAAATGGATTACTTTGTATATCCTGGCCACGACCACAACGTTTACGGCATGGACAGAGCACATTTGATTACGAAGATTACAGAATATTTTAAAGCAAATCTTTAAACACTTTAACATTATAAAAAGTCAAGCGACAATAAATCAGTCTGGATAAGCTTCGCTCACCACAAGGCCGGATTTATTGTCGTTTGACTTTTTTACAATATTTTGATTTTTTTCATATCTTTGCAACATGAAAAGATTGTTGCCATATTTGATTGTTGCATTATTTCTTGTCGCTTGCGGCAAGAAAGTTGAGATTATCGAGCCGCCTTTCGTTTTTGACAACAAACTATTGCACATTGACAGCCTGATGCAACATGATGCCGACTCCGCCCTGCAAACGCTGCTGTCATTCCGAGCGGAGCGAGGAACCTCATTTGAGTTTAACGACAATTATCATTCCCTTCTCCTATCCGAAGCCCTATACAAAACCTATAATCCGCAATTAAACAGATATCGTTGTGAGACGTTTCAGGAAACATCTCTACAGGACGCGATGCGTTACTTTGACAGCCTCGCCTTTCGATATCCCGATAACGATGACATCACTATGCTTTCCGCCCGCTCACACTACATGAACGGCGTTGGTTTTTATGAAAACGACAGCATTGTGGAGGCTTGCAAAGAATATCTGCACACATTGGAGATAATGGAAGATCATTTCGACGAAAAAGATTTGGTGGGGTACAAGGCAAAGTTCATGTCGTTGACATATGGCAGGCTTGGAGGATTGTTTTCAGACCAGTTTATGGTAGCACCAGCAATTGATTGTTGCAAAAAATCATTATTTTACTGTAGAATAGAACCGACTTCAAAGTATGGAATTGCGAAATCCATGTCTATTATAGGAAAACAGTTCCATGAAATTGATAATAAAGACAGCGCATCATATTATTATAAACAGGCTTTGCAATTATTGCCCGACTATGATAACTCACAATACAGAGGTATTATTTCATTGTTAAAATTACTTGATTATCAAATGGGGGAAGACCCAGATATTGCACTCGACAGTTTGAAAGTGATGGCTACTAAAACCGATAATTATGATGAAAAACTTACACGATATCTTACTATAGGATGCATTTTATATGAAGAAAAACGATATGATTCGGCTCTGATTTATCTCGAAAGAGTGTTTAATGACAATAACGATTTCTTGTCAAAAATGCAAGCAGCCGAATATTTGTGTGAAATATATCGAACTAAGGACGACACAATAATATCAGGTCCGTTTTCCCAATTTTTGGCCAACAATGCGTTGAAAGAGTATGATAAAAAGGTTAAGACATCATATGTCAACGAGCTGTATCAACAGCATGTAAAAAACACAGCAAACAAACGATTCATAAAAGAGAATAGTGCTGCAAGAAGGCGAACAGCATTTATAATTTTACCAATTTCGGCTTTGTTTGTTGCAATAGTGTTTTTGATTACACGCAAATGGGGTAAGAAACGCATTGCCCAGCACAAGGAAGCTTTAGAAAGGACTGAGGATTCGCTTTCTGAAATCAAGATGAAAATTGAGTTTAAACAGTTTATCGACGAACCTATAAGTCAAACAATATTGGATATAGTAAAAGAGCAGCAATTCAAATCGAAAATAGATTATAAAAACTACAAAGTTTTCGCATTGGGCAACGAACAAATTATGGAGCTTAGGGCTGCAGTGGATCTTCATTATGAAAATTTCACAATAAGGCTCAAAGACAAGTTTCCGGAGCTGAGCAACGACGACATTGACTATTGTTGTCTGTACCTCCTTGGGTTGAAAGATGCTGATGTCTCCGCACTCATGCAAAAAGAGTATTCAAATGTATGTCGTCGAAATCGCAAAATAAGAACCATACTGCAAACTAAGCACAGCATTACAGAGTCTTTATACAACCTCGCAAGTTCGTAAAAATGCCTGATTTACAATAGTTTATTTCTATTTACCACCAATTACCACCATTATTTCCTTGTTTGGTTTTTGTTGAACATATAATTTTGCTCAACTTAACAAACAATCACTATGATTAACAAATTTAAAATCATTTTATTGCTGCTCGGAATCATCCTGCCGACAGCATTTAGTTTCGCAAATAGCGGACTCACAACAGAAAAAGATGGGGTTGGTGCAATTGTCATTAATAAAAGCGATAATAATGGTCCCGACCGAAGCAGTTCTATTATCGCCACCATCAACGGGCACGTCCTGTCGGTTGTTTTCACGGAGAATCTCGGTCAGGTTGCCATTGCCGTGACGTATGCCGACGGTGGCACTGTCGACACTTCAACAATCCAAACCCCGTCAGGTGCAAACATTTACATTGCCGGAACCGGAAGTTTTGTGGTGAGGTTCACCCTGCGCAACGGTGATGAATATTGGGGAGAGTTTGAGATAACGGAGTAATAACATAAACGATACACATAACATATGAAAAAAATCCATGTCTTTTTGACGGCAATGCTGTTGTCAACAGCGTTTTCACAACATATTTATGCTCAAAACAACAAACTGGTTTCTTTCACATATGATAATAACGGCAATAGGACTTCGCTAAGCGTCATTGTCATGAGAGCTGATGAAAACGACCTTACAGACGGCGGCACCAACGACAATCTTGAAACAATATACGATGCTTCTGGCTTTGGTTCAGATACAATAAGTGGTATTAATGTTTCAATATTCCCTAATCCGACAAGCGATTACCTTATATTGACCACAGACTCTTATGAGCAGGTTTATGTGGCTTTGCTATCTACAAATGGGAACACCATATATGAAAGGACACTTTCTTCCTGTCAGACAGAGTTTGATCTTTCCGATTTAACACAAGGAATGTATTTCCTGACAATTACTTGTAACAGTGAAAGACACGTATGGAAAATTGTCAAAATGTAAAATTTTTTATGAAATTTTTATGAAAAAACTAGTACTTTTTTTATTATTTTTGCCTTTGGTATTTCATGGAGAGAACAATATCTCTATAGTCGGATCAATCGGTGGAACAGTTAATACCAGCACGTTCGGCGGTGCGATATATTCTATTCCTTTGGAAATACCAAAAGGAGTGTGCAACATGCAGCCTGAAATAGGAATAATATACAACAGCCAAGGCGGCAACGGTTTGCTGGGATACGGATGGAATATCAGCGGTGTTTCCACAATAACCAGAACTGGTTCCACGTTATTCCACAATGGAAAGATGACAGGTGCCGACTTCAGTGGTGATGACCAGTTCCTGCTTGATGGACAACGTCTTATACTTGTAGGAAGTAGCGGTAACAATTACGAGTATAAAACCGAAAATGACGAGTTTTCAAAAATAGTGTTTCAAAAGGAAAACGGATATTTTTCAAAATGCGAGGTTAGATTGGAAAACGGTAATATCATACAATATGGATATACAAGCAATTCCAAGTTGATGGCAAGCGACGGCAACAACGTCATCAAATGGATGGTAAGCAGTATTTCCGACAGAAACGGCAACACCATCTCGTACTTATATGAAACTTCCGGTGCAAACAGCGACATTTATATCAAACAGATATCATACACTTCGAACACTACAGCTGGTCTGAATCCTCAGTTTGTAATATCTTTCACATATTCCACAAGATTTGATGACTACCATTATTATATAGCAGGAAACAAAGTGCTTTGCAACAGGATTCTCACAAATATCGACATTCTAAACGGCAGCAATATTATAGAGTCATACGGGTTCACTTATGACAGTAACACTAACAGGATGTACAGCCTTTTGAAAGAAATATCGTTTTCAAAAGGTACTGATGCGCTTAACCCAACTGTTATTGAATGGAACACTCTTGACAGCGATGTGAACAACAATACACTATCCTCACATGTAATCAATTCGTCTGTACTGGAAGAAGTTACATTCGTCGGCGATTTTAATGGTGACGGTTATTCCGACTTATTGACTGTTCCATACAAGCCCCTTTACGGATACTCTGGGTATGTTACTGCCAAAGTGTTTTTAAATAACAGATACGGCGGTTTTAACTCGTCACCTAATTACACTTTATCACTTTCACAGTATCTGGAATGGATTCATGTGTTTGATATCAATGGAGATGGTCGAGATGACATTGTTGCTCAGACAAAATCGTTAAACCCAAACCCGGGTGTTGAGGAGTATTGTACTGGTTTTACGGTATATGAGTCATTGTTTTCAGGAGGATTCACTAACGCATACAGTACAAGTACAGAAGGAAGATACTATGTCAAATCCGGTGATTTTATTGGTGAGGGCAGAACCGGTCTGATTCTTATAAAGCTTGATATCTCCGATGATAACGACCGTGACTATATTATTTATGGCTATCCAGCCCTTTTGCATTATGACAATGGTTATTCGCTTGACAGTTTCAACGATATAATAATAGATGTCGGTCTTATAGTCTCCGATGATTTTGACGGCGATGGATTAAGCGAAGTTTTAATTTTTGACTCTGAATACTACACGAGCCTTTCATTTTACAAACAAAACAGGGCTTATAGGGTGACCACGACAACCGAAAGGTTTCAGAATCATGAACGAGCGTCGTATTATACTGGAGACTTTAATAATGACGGCAAAGCCGATTTGTTTTTCGATGACATCAATGACGATAAATGTGTCGCACTATCCACCGGCACAGGTTTTTCTGATTGGATAAGAATAAGCAACACCACCCTTGACAACGCCACATTACCGAATATGGTCATATACCGTTGTTCACTTAACTATGTCTCGTCTAACACTTCCTATGGTGTCAGCTTATCAGACATTGACGGTGACGGCAAGACCGACATCATCTTCTATAACGGCAACAACAGACCCATCTTCTACAAAGATTTCAAAATCACCGATGAAACGACACATACCGGTAATTTCAGAATTGAATACTGTGCGGAAAACAGTGATATTAGTTTTACAAACCAGTATTTTACAATCGGCAATTTCTTGGGCAAAGACCATATCGCGTTTATAGCCCTTGACCCTCATAATCCGGCAGTGACAACAGATGACGAAACCAATATCTTCAGTTTCCCCTCAACATCAGAACGGTTTTCCGTAAACTCCATAACCGATGGCATGGGAAGGACAACAGAATTTGAATATGATTATCTGATGCCGGGAGTTTCGGGGTTTTACACTTTTGTTGACAGGCCCTACGTTAACGACGTGAAACCGTTCCCATTACCGATGCTGGCGTTGAGAAGCTATTCTGAACATATTGGCTCAAACACGTATAAGACAGCCTTCAGCTACGGCAATGTCCTGATGCATCGGACAGGACGTGGTTTTGTTAACTTTGAGAATGTTAATAAAGCAAATTACATTAACAATATCTGCACAAGTTGGGAAGGTGGCTGGTTTGAGGTGAACACCACGGGGTTTAACGCCTTGGCTTTGCCAAGCTACGACTCAGTTTACGTTTATAACAATGGTGTTAAAACACTGTCTGAGACAACCGAATACGCTTTCGATAATGTAAAATGCAACCGACAAAGCACTTCTGGTGGAAACATGCTTATAGTAAGACCGGCAATGACATACAAGAAAACCAAAACATATAACCCAGACTCCAACGGTACGCTCATGTCGGTTGAAATTGTCGAATACGATTATAACTATAATAACAACAAAACATATTCCAACTCTTACGAGTGCACGAAAATACTGACTGGTATAAACGGTGCCGACTGCAACAGTTATTCCAATTGCCAATATAAAAGCGGCACACAGTATCAATACAAAACAAATGACTATTCCAATTGGATAATAAACAGAAAAGCAGAGGAAAAGACAATAACGGTATTCGCCAACAAACCCGCCGTATCAAGACGGAAGAATTTTGAGTATCTAAACAACAGGCCTTTCCTGGTCAGTAGTATGTCTGACGCGCCTAAAGCTACAGGCAACAACACATTAACACTGCTTTACAACTACCAATACGACGCTTGTGGCAATGTTGTCACCGAAACTGTAAGCGCACCTTACGGAACACACAACGAAGCGCCTATTACCACCAACTATGCATATAGCAATTATCGCCTTTTGACAAGTAAAACCAAAGACCCTAACGGATTGGTTTATAAGGACCAGTACACTTACGACAATTATGATAGGGTTATTGCTCATACCGGCAGCAACAGTCTGGTAACATCCTACCTTTACAACAACAAGTTCAGCACTCATGTTGTAACAACAGCGCCAGACAACACAACCACCACAGAGAAGACATCTTGGGCGACAGAAACCACCATGTCGCCTGCCGGTGCTTTGTATTATAAGGAAGTCGCCGCAACAGGCAAACCCACGACAAAAACATTCTACGACGCTAATGGCAATGCTATCCGCTCGGTGGTTCTCAACCATGAATTGGATCCTGTTATCGTTGATGCCTGTTACAATGAGAAACAGCTGCTTACCCAAAAATCCAACCCATATCTGACCGGTGACAATCCTTTATGGACCACATTCCAATATGACGGGCTGGGAAGACTAATAAATACCATCGCACCCAACGGAATTACGGTTGGCAATGTGTATAACGGTTTCACGACCACAACTACCACAACATCGGGCAACTCAACCCGTATCACCGAACAAACCATCAATTATATGGGATGGATAACCAATAATACCGATGCAAGTGGCGCTGATGTTTCATACACCTATTACTCGAATGGCAAAATAGCCGCAATGACTACATCCGGTGGTGTGACCGTGGAAATGGGTTATGACGATGCGGGCAACCGCACATCTCTCGATGACCCGGATTACGGAGAGTCTACATCCGTTTATGACGCATTCGGACGGATTGTGAGACAAAACACTCCTAGAAACGACCATTATGACTACAGCTATGACGTGCTCGGACGTATTACACGGAAATACATATATGGTGACGGAACAACAACATTGTATACGTATAACGAGAGCACGAACAAAGGCACCGTGGCTTCAATAACCCATAACGGCCAGATATTAAACTATACATACGATACATACTGCCGCCTGACATCTGTCGATGAAATACGGAGAGACACAACATACAACACACAATATACATATAACAACAACTCTCAATTATCAAGCAAAAAATATCCTTCAGGATATCATGTTTACTATGAATACTACCCCAACGGCACCCAAAAGAACATAAAGGACGCACGAGGCAACACATTATGGCAGACCGACGACATAAACGCCAACGGACAGTTGCTCCAGGCCACAACAGGGAACAGGTCTGTCACGACAAACACTTACGATATCCTCACAAACAGGTTAACAGGCTCAAAGACATCCAACGGGATTCAGAATTTCGCCTACACTTTCGACGGGTTTGGCAATCTGACGAGCCGCACCGACAGCCTGTATAGCGGCAAGACCGAAACGTTTACCTACGACAACCTCGACAGGCTGACAGGCATAACTATGAACAATCTGAGCAGCTCGATTGTTTATGACGCATTGGGACGCATGACGAGCAAGGAGAAAGACGGCTCCATCGTTTTTGAATACGCACAGTTTGGCAGCACCAAACCGCATGCCACATCAAGCGTTCAGACAAAGAGCCAGGAGTTCCCCGACAGCCAAAGCATTATTTACAATTCACTCGACAAGGTGAGTAGAATAGCCCAGGGCAGAAAAGCCATATCGTTCGGTTACGGGTACGACGCGCAACGCACATGGATGTCTGTTATCGACACTGTTACCAACATTACCAAAACAAAAAACTACGTGGGCAACTGCGAATTTACAAACGACAACGGAAGCAAGAAGGTTTACACTTACCTGACCGGACCTTATGGTGTTTTCGCAATGGTTGTAACCTCAGGTGGCGTTGACAATGTTTACTATATCTACAAAGACCATCTGGGCAGTTGGACCACTATCACCGACTCCGTTTGCAATATTGTTGAACGTCGCAGTTTCGATGCGTGGGGCAACCTGCGCGACCCTCAAACCTGGAGCGGTTCGCCTGCCCGTCCTTTAAAGTTCGATCGCGGTTTCACAGGCCACGAGCACCTCTACGACTTAGGTCTCATAAACATGAACGGCCGAATGTACGACCCTTTGATGTCGTCATTCCTCTCGCCAGACAAATACATGCAGGACCCCACAACGCAGCAGGGCTTCAACAGATATGCATATTGCATGTACAACCCACTTAAGTATGTCGACCCGAGTGGTAACCGTTACTTCGGTTACGATGAAGGTGCCTATTACCGTATGATGGAAGAAATACAGCAACGTGTTTTCCATGAATGGTTTAGTGCATGGGATCTGGCTACAGCATCAGTTCAGCTAACCATAAATATGGCATGCGGTCTGTTCTCCCATGGCCCAGACACTCACGGCAATGGAAGCGGAAACCATGGAAGCCCGGGAGGAGGGGGTAGTGTTGAAGTAAAACCAATTGGAAACGGCAAATACGAAGTGGTTAATGGTTTGAATGATGGCGGTAATACAGTATATGTTGTTGATGACCAAGGCAATAAAACCGGAGAGATTTTAGGATATACTCTTACCCCATATACTTTTTATAATCAATATGGTAATATCGTTACTGGTGCAACTATTGATCTTAACGATTATTCTGGACAGAATTTTTTAGATGATTTTGTAACTAATCCTCCTGGTATAATCACATACATGCAAGATATAATACACGGCGATAATGGCACAGACATAAGTTTATACAATTTTAAAGTCTTTGGATATGATTCAAATCGTGATAATTATGATACTTATATTTACAGAAGCATGTCAATTAATTATGGAGATGGTGTATATATTGCCTCAGCACGAGATATTGGCAATTTTGTTGCAGGATATTTATGCGGAATCAATGGCATTACATATTCAATGACTAGAATTGCATTCGATGGCTATCAATATTATCGATATGGCAATATTGAACCTCCTGTATCTCAATTGGCGCAAGATTGTGGATATCATTGGGGAAGACAATTGTTTTCCAGAATAATACAAATACCATTTTATTATTAATTTTCAAATTTAGTCTTAACATATGAAAAAACACATTTCAGCAACAACTTGGATTATAATTATAGTGACGATACCATTCATAATCATCGGTTTCCCGTTTATTTGGGCAAACATAACACCAGCTCCAACTTTCACCTATACAACTCCTTCGGGTAAATATGTCACTGTTTGGAGAGATAAATATATCATATTTGATAAATACGATAGCTATAAAGCCCCAAAAGAAAATTATGTACAAATTGCCCGTGGTTATTACACCATATATGTGTGCTTAAAAAACGATAATTCCATATACATATGGAGCAGTATAGACAATCTAAAGTATAGTTTTGATGAGAATTATCATATAAAAACATATATAGGATACGGTGAATCAAGGGAATTGTTCCAGAAAGAAGCCAATTATGATGATTCTTTGGTTTTTGCAAAATATTATTTTGATAATTATGACAGGCCATCTCCAATATTAACAGAATTAGTTGGCGATTCGGTGTATCAAAGACAATATTTTGTAAGTTTTAACTTCAATATAAATCCAACTTGTCGTTACAAAGACCATGTGTTTTCCCGGTATGACCAGCAATATGATCGATAATGTATTAATATTATGAAAAACTATCCCTCAAAAACTATAATTCTATATGCAGCGATAATAATAGCTTTGTTGGTTGGTTGCACTGCGTGCAATTCAAAACGTTGCTACAAAACATACACCGGGAATTATGTAACAATATGGGACGATTATATCATATTTGAAAAATATGAAGGACGAAAACCTCCGAAAGATAATTACATTAGAGTTTTAGGAACTTATAAAGGTTGTGTGAGTGCTTGTTTCAAAACAAATGATTCAATCATTATTTGGAGAAATTTTGATGAAAACTCTATTGATATCAAATTAAACACAAACAAGTACAAATTAGAAGTTTATTACGGTTATCATGACGAGCCAACATTTAATAGAAAGACACGTTGTCAAGACCCTCTTGTTATTGCTTATTATGATTTTTATTCTTTCTATGAAGATGGCAACATATTATTTCCAAGATTTATCGAATGTGTAGGCGATTCTGTATATAGGAGAGATTATAAAGCTAGCACACGTTTTTACAAAGATCGTGTATACTCTCGTTATGATGAAAATTTGAATAAATGATTTTTTCATCTATGCTAATACGGCAAGCCATATATGACAACTACATGCAGGACCCGACAAGCCAGCAGGGATTCAACAGATACGCTTACTGCATGTACAACCCGTTGAAGTATGTCGACCCGAGTGAAGAAGGTTATTTCGAATGAGTTTAGCACATACAACAGATTGATACTCAAGCATTTTACATATATCTTTACATTTCACGCAGTGCATTGCGTGTTTTTACGAGATGCAAAAAAATATTTTTTAAATATATAAGATTTTTAATGAAAAAATTATTTCCTCACGCCGTTTTCGAACTTCACAACAAATGCCCCATCATAGCCTTGTTTTATCACCTCTTTGAGGTAGGCATCAGCTTCTTGTTTTGTGGCGAAGCAGCCAGCGGTGTATTTGAACATCCCGTTGTGCTCATAATAGTCGACATCTGAGAGATTGCTGTAGACAGCGGCTGGGTTGTCAAGTTTCCTGCTTCTGGTTGTGAACTGCACTTTATAAACGACACCTTTATTTTTGTCAACTACAGGTTTTTCAGGTTGTTGCACAATTTCCTGCTGAAATTCTACAGAGTTTTTCTCGTAGTTGGTTTTGTAGGCGCAAAAAGCACGATAAACTGCCGAAGCCAGATAATCCTGTCCGTCGTTCGACATCATGAATTTCTCTTCGTTGAGATTCGAGATAAAACCGAGCTCCACGAGGATTGAAGGCATGGCTGTTTTGTAAAGCACCAGAAAACCAGCCTGCTGTACTCCCCTATCGCTGCGTTTTGCCTTGTTAACCAACTCATTTTGAACGAGTTCGGCTAATTCAAGTGAGCGTTGTTTGAACTCACTCTGGATGAAGCTGAAAGCGATATAAGCCTCGGTGCTGTTCGGGTCGAAACCGCCATAGTTCTCCTCAACATTGCTTTCATAGAGAATTGAGGCGTTTTCGCGTTTAGCGACGGCGAGGTTGGCGCTGTTTCTGTGGTCACCCATCACGAAAGTCTCAGCCCCACACGTGCTTGGAGAATTTGCCACCGAATTGCAGTGGATCGAGATGAACACATCGGCGTTGTTGCGGTTTGCTATGTTGGCACGTTCCATCAACTCCACAAAGACATCGGTGGTACGGGTGTAAACAACCTTCACATCGGGATATTTTTTCTTGATGTATTCGCCAGTTTTTTTTGCCACCGACAGCGTGATATCCTTCTCCTTGGCGTTCTTTCCGACAGCTCCCGCATCTTTTCCACCATGCCCCGCATCAATCACAACAGTCTGAATCTTAGTCGTTTGAGCCTTGACATCGGGTGAAAAAACCAACATTCCCATTAATATAATAAAAAATATAATTCTGTGATTCATAAAAAATCCTTATCTTTGCAGTTTGAATTGTTTTGAATTTTTTACAAAATTAGATAAAAATCTTGTATATCAGGCCAACATATCGTTTTTTTATTGTTTTTTTCTTCTGCATGATGATTTTTGCGGTCACAGGCAGGGGTCAAGACAAGAAATCACCTTTGGAGGCGCAGATCGACAGAACATGTAACGACTCGACAATTCAAGATTTCAAGCACAACAAGATTTATTATTATGGCGGCGCGGTCATAAAATACGACGACATCGAGATTGAGGCGGATTATGTAGAGTTCGACTTCGAGAAACACACCGTTTTCGCCAAGGGAATGCCCGATTCAACAGGGAAAATCGTCGGAAAGCCGGTATTTACACAGGCCGGACAGAAATACTATTCCGACGAGATGTCGTTTAACTTCGACACAAAGAAAGGTATCATCAGGAAGGTTTTCACCGAAGAAAACCAGAATTATCTGCATGGCGACCGCATCAAGAAGATGGACGACGGAAAAATCAACATCAGGTCGGGCTCGTTCACCACTTGCAACAACCGCGAGCATCCTCATTATGAGTTCCATTTCAACAAAGCCATCGTAATCCCTGACGACAAAATTGTGGCGAAGGCGCTTTACGTGAAGATTGAGGAGACGCCGTTGCCTGCCGTCATCCCATTCGCATTGATTCCAAACAGCAAGAGCCAGCGCTCGGGCATCATCATACCGTCGTTCGGCGAGTCGGCAAACCGCGGATATTATTTCGAAAACGGCGGTTATTACTGGGCAATCAACAACTACATGGACCTGCAGCTCATCGGCGACATCTACACACGAGGCAGCTGGGCGCTGAAGCCGACGTTCAGATATGTGAACAGATACAAGTACAGCGGCTCGTTGGCAGCAAGTTACGCCATCAACAAAGTGGGCGTGGAAGGCTCTGCCGACTATACCGAAAGCACCGACTTCAAGATTCGCTGGGTGCACAAGCAAGACGCGAAGGCAAGGCCGAAGTCGTCGTTCTCAGCCGACGTCTACATCGTGAGTAACAACTACAACAAATACAACGCCATCAGCACGACCGAGTATTTGAGCAACACCTTCCAGTCGAGTATCGCCTACCAGACGAACTTCGCCAACAAGTTCTACCTCACCGTGAACGGCAGCCACAGCCAGAACACGTTGACACACCAGATGACCGTCACCTTGCCGGAGATCACGCTCTCGATGAACCGCATCTATCCGTTGAAAAACGTAGGAAAATCTGGCAAAAAGCATTGGTACAGCGAGTTAAACCTCAGCTACACCACCAACGCCAAGAACTACATCAGCATGGCCGACAGTCTGTTTTTCAAAGACGGCTGGCTCGACCACATGCAAAACGGAATGCAGCACCGAGTGCCTATCAACCTGCCAATCAAGCTGTTCAAATACTTCACTTGGACGACATCAGTCAATCTGACAGATAAAATGTATCTGCAGTACTACAAAAAAGACTGGGTTTTGGACGACGGCGGCACAGGACATCTGGTAACTGACACTATCAACCAGTTCAGAAATGTGTTCACCTACGACATGTCGAGCAACGTGACAACCAAGCTTTACGGAATGCTGACGTTCAAAAAAGGTCCGATTAGAGCCATCCGACACGTGTTCACCCCGACGATAGGATTCTCGTTTAACCCTGACTACAGCAGCAGTTTCTGGGATTATTACTCATCGTACATCGACGGCAATGGCGTTGAGCAAAAATACAGCTATTACCAAGGCGGCATCTACGGAGCTCCGCCTGCGCAACGTTCAGGCAGGATAACATACAGCTTAAGCAACAATCTCGAGATAAAAGTGCCTTCAAGAAAAGACACCGTCAACGGATTAAAGAAGGTGGTTCTCATCGAAAATCTCACATTATCAGGCAATTACGATTTGGCAAAAGACTCTTTAAACTGGTCGTATCTCAGCATCAGCGGACGAACGACATTGTTTAAGAACTTCAGCATACAGTATTCGAGCATGTGGGACCCGTACGTCTTGGATTCGACGGGAACGAAGCAACTCAACAAATACGAGTGGGATGTCAACAAGCGACTTTTCAGAAAGAAGAGCGTAACGTGGAATTTCAGCGCAAGCTACACCATCAACGACAAGACTTTCAACAAGAAAAAGAACAAGAAAGACAACGACAACAAGCCGCTGGTGTCGTCGCCGAACGCCTCCGAAGAAGAGCTCAACGACATCCACAACAACCCCGACGGATACATCGACTGGTCGACAAGCTGGTCGCTGTCGCTGAGCTATAACTTGCGTCTAACCAACAACTTATCGTATATCAACTGGCTCTTGCACGACAACAGGTCGACGGTGCAGACGTTGGGATTGCGAGGAGAGATAAGTCTCTCGCCGAAGTGGAAAGTGTCGGCGCAGACCGGCTGGGATTTCGAGACGAAAAAGATTTCTTACACGTCAGTCACCGTTTACCGCGACCTCCACTGCTGGGAGATGCGATTCAACGTCATCCCTTACGGAACGTATAAATCGTGGAATTTCCAGATCAACGTGAAGGCTTCGGCGTTGCAAGATCTTAAATTGACAAAGAAAAAAGATTATAGAGATAATTATTAAAAAAATTTATTATTTTTGCAGAATAAACATTAAAACTATGAAAAAAATATTCTTAACATTACTGATTTTCAGCTGCTTAGGATGTTTTGCCCAAGTTGAGACTGAATACGAAAAGTATGCCAGAGAGCAGAACGAGCAGATGCAAAATATGCAGAAAAGCCAGAACGACGATATGGCCAGAATGCAGAAAGAATACGAAGAATACGTGAAAGCCGAAAAAGAGGCCTACGATCATTTCGTAAAAACCGGTGAGCTCATCTGGGGCAAAGGCAACGTGAAAGAAAGCACACCGAAAGACTGGGTTGAGTATTCAAACGACGGCAAGGCAAGAAGCACCGTCGACTTTGAAAAGGGCGAAGCCACAATAGAAATCATCCAAGAAAAAGGCAAGGAAGTCGACAAAAAAGAGATTGAGAAAAACCTCAAGTTTTTGTTGACAAACAAAGGAAAAACCAAAGATTACGACTCAGAAGTCGAGAAAGCCGTGCCATTGCAGGAGACACCGGTGCTTGAAAACCAGGTAAAGACCCCTTCTGGCGAGGTGGTCACTGAGAAAAACCTCGACAAGGACGTGAAGGAGATTGCCGAGAAAGTACAGCCAGAGGTCAAGACCATCAAAGGCGAGGACAACGTTGAACGTCAGGTGGTTACAATAAAACTCGACTTAGCTCCAGACCACATCAAAACACGCGCTGAGCAATACAAAAACGAGATTCAGAAATACTGCCAGAAGTGGGATGTCGACCCGGCATTGGCTTATGCCATTATGCAAACCGAGTCGTCGTTCAACCCGAAGGCAAAGTCATACGTCCCGGCTTACGGCTTGATGCAGATTGTGCCTAGAACAGCAGGCGCCGACTGCGCTCAGAGCCTCAAGAAGCCATTCTCAGCACCTACAGGCAACTACCTCTACGAGCCTGAAAACAACATCGAGATGGGCGTGCATTATCTGTATTTATTGAAGAAGAGATATTTTACTAAAGTCGAAAACAAAGACAGCCAGAACCTGTGCGTCATCGCTTCATACAACACAGGAGCAGGCAACTTGGCACGCGCTTTGAGAGGCGACACCAAGATTGGTAAGGCCATCCCGCAAATCAACGAGATGAGCTACGACCAGCTCTTTAAATATCTCGAGAAGAAACTCCTTCCGGAGACGCAGAACTACATCAGAAAAGTAACAGAAAGAATGAATAATTTTAAAACTTGGTTAAAATGAAAAAAGCAATTGCAACAAACAACGCTCCAGGCGCAATCGGACCTTACAGCCAGGCCATTGCAGCTAACGGATTTTTATTCATCTCAGGTCAGATGCCAGTGAATCCGGCCACAGGCAACGTGGTTGACGGCGGCATCACCGAGCAGACCGAAATGGTTATGAAGAACCTCGAGGCCATCCTCAAAGAGGCAGGATGCACCTTCGACAACGTGGTGAAATCGACATGCTATCTCAGCGACATCGCCAACTTCGGCGCAATGAACGCTGTTTACGGAAAGTATTTCAAGCAGGATCCTCCGGCGAGAGCAGCTTTCGCAGTGAGAACACTTCCAAAAGAAGTTATGGTAGAAATTGAAATGATCGCAGCACTTTAAATTTTAAAGATATGAAGAAGTATTTTTCAATATTATTAGTCGCAGCATTATTTGTGACATTGTTCACAGTTTCATGCTCAAAGAAAGATGACACTCCGGCATCGACACCAAAGGTGTTTTCAATGACAACAAGTTTCTCATTGGCATTCAATGCCGGAACATTCAGCGGAACATTCACCAATGCCGACAATTTAACGGCATTAACCCTTATGTTGAAGAGAGGAACTGATGATTATCAGCAATATGAAATTGATTTCAACAAAAACGGTTTCTCGCATGCCATCAACGACTTGGCTTTTGATTCATTCACATATCACTATGAATATGTCGTTGACGGAGCCACAAAACAGACCGACGAGCAGTCGTTTAAGGTTCTCGTAGGCCGTTGGAGCACTGCCGACGGCGGTCATTGCGAGGTTTACAACGCCGACGGAACAGGTCACATGTGGGATCCGGCCGACGATGTCAATGAAGACGAAGCCGATGATTTCGACTGGCAAATTCTCGAAGGAACCAACCAGATGGTACAGACCGTTTATTTCCAGGGTGGTCAGAGCGAGATCCCACAGTACTGCAACATCCTGAATTTAGACGCCACACACTTCCACTACAACAACGAAGGTTGGAGAGCAGAATACAATTTGATTAGAGCAGAATAATTATGAAAAAAGCATACAAGGTCACGTGGATAAGCCTCGCGTCGGTGTTTGGCGTGGTGATTATCGTAATAGTTTTGGCACTATATCTGGTGCTGAGTTCGAAACGTCTGACGTCGCTGGTCAACAAATACGCGGCGGATTTCATCACTTGCGACTACAACATCGGCAAGGTCGACTTGACTTTGTTTAAGACCTTTCCTGACGTTGGGCTTGAAATCGACGACCTTGTGCTTATCAACCCGACTAAAGGCTGGACCACCGACACACTCGCCGCCATCGACCAATGCGTGGTATCGGTGAACCTCAAGAAAATACTGTTCGAAGACGAAATCATAGTGAACAGCTGCCAGCTCAACGGCGGATTCATCAACGCTTTCTTCGACACTGAAGGCAACAACAACTTCGACATCTTCCCGCCAAGCGAGCCGTCGGAGCCAGTGGCTGAAGAAGAAGAGACGTCCTACCCTATCGACCTTGACAAGCTGAAAATCAACGATGTAAAGATCGTTTACACCGATTTGTCATCGAACACCGTCGCCACCATCAACGGATTGGGGCTCTCGATGAAAGGAGCCATCAAAGATGACGACATCGCAGGCGACCTCAAGCTGAACATCAAAGAAATTACAGCTGATATCGACGACACGACGACGATGAAAGCCGGCATCAGAAACATCAGTTTCGACGGCAAAATAGACATGAAAGGCGATGACATCAAAGCCGATGCAACCATTGCGACAGGCGCTCTGGCTTTCCTCATGACAGGCGACGAAAAAATCGGTGCAAACCTTAACAGCTTGAGTCTCAACTACAACGGCGTTGTAAACAACTACGAGTTTATAAAAGGGTTGGCCAACCTGAAAATCAACGGGTTGACGATGGCTATGGACGACGAGAAATATGCCGACAACGCCGACATCTGTCTCGACATCCCAATCGAGCTCGACATCAACAAATATCAAGCAAAATTCGAAAAATCGGAGATAAAACTCAACGATATCAAAGTTGAATTCATTGGCGAAGCAACTATGAAAGATGATATCAATCTCAACATGGATTTGCGCACCAATGCAATGATTATCAACGATTTGATCAATCTCATTCCGGAAAGAATGAGGGAAAGCCTCCTCAAAGGCATCAAACTTAACGGAAAACTGTTGCTCGAATCGCATATCGAAGGCACTTACAGCGAAAATCTCATGCCAGTCATCAACGCCGACGTGACACTCGCTGACGGTTATTTTGAGATGCCCGAAGAGCTGCCCTTTCCGCTCACAGGTGTGAACACCAGCATTCACACCGACCTCGACCTTAACGGAAAATCGGATGTCAACATCAAGAGTTTTCGCGCTAGGATGAATCACACCGTGGTGGCAGCTAGCGGAAGCGTCAAGGACGTGATGGACAAGATGCTTTGCAACCTCAGCGTCAAGGCGGATGTCAACTTCAACGACGTGAAGACTTTCATGCCCGACGATCTTATCGCCAAAGGTGAAATCAAGGCCGACATAAACCTCAAAGGCACCGCCGACCAGTTCAGCGAGCTCGACCTGATGAACACCAAACTCAACGGCAAGATCAAATGTAAAGATTTGGATATCAAGTACGCAGATACCATCAATATCAAATCTTCAGATTTAAAACTTGATTTCATCTTGCCAAATCCGCAAGGCAATTTCTTGAAAAACGGACTTGCTGACGTCAAAATCAGCGGATCGGACCTCGATGCCGACATCACCAACATGATGACCGCCGTGCTCAACGATTTCGACATCTCGGCGCAGGTTTCCAATGTTTTGGACGACAACGTCCCTATGGCTGCCATCGCCGACTTTGGCTTCGGCACTATTGATTTCAAGATGGACGATATCGACTTTCATTCCGACAATGCCAACGGAAGCGCATCGATGCTGCCTTCAGCGACCGAAGGAAACACTTCCTATGCAGCAGTTTACAGCAGCGACACATTGGTCTTCGCCATGGGCGATGAGATGTTTTTCGCCACAGAAGCCCTTGCTCTTGACGTGAACACCGACTATGACGAGAAAGAGGAAGACTTGTTCTTACAATGGAAACCAGCCGTCGGACTCGACCTCAGCAACGCCGTCTTCTCGATGAAAGACATGAATGAGGACGTCGTAATCCCTGATATCAATCTGAATTATGGCGAGCAAGGTCTGCACATCGAGAACAGCCAGATGACAGTGGGCAATTCCGACTTCGAGCTCGAGGGCAACCTCACCAATCTGTATGAGCATTTTAAGAACAACGACCTCTTGGTCGGAGAGTTTAACTTCACCTCTGAATACACCGACGTCAACCAGCTCATGGACATGTTCAGCGGTGCTGGAGCTGAAGAAGAAGCACCTGCTCAAGCTGCAGCGACAACCGACACCACTGCCATTCAGGAAGACGACCCGTTTATGGTGCCATATGGTGTGAATATTATATTACACACCAAGATTAACAACGCATTAGCTGGAGAGATGGAGATTCACAACGTCGGTGGCGACCTTACCGTAAAAGACGGAATCCTCGTTTTGCAGGAGATGGGTTTCACCAGCGATGCAGCCAAGATGCAGCTGACAGCATTGTATAAGTCGAAGAGAAAGAATCACTTATATGCCGGTCTTGACTTCCATCTGCTCGACATCGACATCGCTGAGATGATCCGTATCATCCCTGACCTCGACACCATCGTCCCGATGTTGAAGTCGTTCGCAGGAAAAGCCGAGTTCCATTTCGCGGCTGAGACTAACTTGAAATCCGACTATTCGTTGAAATATTCGACTTTGAAGGCAGCGTGCAGCATCGAAGGACAAGACCTTGTGGTGCTCGACGGCGAGACGTTCAACAAAATCAAGCGACTGCTCTTCTTCAGCAAGAAAACCGACAACAAGATCGACAGTCTCGACGTGCAGTTCACAGTGTTCAAGAACGAAATCGACGTCTACCCGTTCTCCGTCACAATGGACAAATACTCGGCAATGCTGTATGGTCGTCACAACCTCGACATGAGCTACGACTACCACATCGCGGTGCTCAGTCCGCCAATTCTCAACCGACTTGGTCTTGAAATAAAAGGTCCGGATTTAGACAACATGAAGTTCAAGGTCAGAAGAAGCAGACACAAGAACATGTTTAAGCCTGAGAAGCGCGACTATAGGGAAGAGAAAGTTGCTGAGATTAAGAAGATCATCTCCAGTTCATTAAAAGCAAATGTCAAACCTCAGTAGTTCTGGCGTTTTACGACTTACGATACGGCTGTTGCTCGGTGTGTTTTTCATCGGCACAGCCGTATTGAAATTATTGTCGATCGACAATTTCGAAGTCTACATTTACAGCTTAGGACTATTCAGTTACACTTGGACCACATTTTTCTCCAGATTACTGATTTTCATTGAGTTAATTATAGGAATTAGCTTAATTTTTAAGATTTGTTTCAAGCAAATCTGGTGGCTCACCATGCTGATGATGCTCGGCTTTACACTGTTTTTGATTTATGCCGCCATTTTCAGAAACGACAGCAACTGTCACTGTTTCGGAGATTTGATAGAGCTCAACCCGATACAGTCTATCCTTAAAAATATCATCACGATAGCACTGCTTTTCTTTATCAAAAATGAAGAAAGCCACGATTACAAACCGGTTTTGAAGAAATGGCTTGTCGCTTCAACTATAGTGATTTCGCTGGTCGTTTCTTTCGTTTTGCTCCCGATGGACGTGGTTTACAACAAGATTTATTCTGAAAAAGAAAATGTGAACACGGGGGCGTTTTATGAAAGCATAAGCGATTCGACGTTTGTTGACCTCCAGCAGGGTAGATACCTTATTAATTATGCGCTTGCAGGATGCAAATTTTGCAAAGTCGGAGCCGAGAAACTCACTTTGATGCTTGACAGAAATGGCATTTCTCACGAAAAAGTGAAGTTTATCATCGGCGGCAGCGACGAAGCTATCGCTCGATTCATTGAAATAACTGGCACTTCCGACTACGAACATTGGAAGATTCCAGCGCCGGAGTTTATGGCGATAACATACGGAAAGTTCCCGCTTTATGTTTTCATTGAGGATGGAAAGGTTGTGAAAGCCGGGGATTTCAGAGTTTTGGATGATGAGATTATTGAATCATTAAAATAAAAAAACCGCCTGATTATCAAGCGGTTACGTGGAGCATAGGAGAATCGAACTCCTGACCTTTTGAATGCCATTCAAACGCTCTACCAACTGAGCTAATACCCCTTTAGTTTTGCGCTGCAAAATTACAGCTTTTTTTGATACGCCCGACAAATATTTTTCAAAATTATTTCCGACGGCCTTTCCTGCGGGCTTTTCCAGTGTCTTCAACAGCTTTCGTAGGTTTGCGGAAGATGTCGTTCGGGTCGACAGGACGCAGCTCGTCGAGCCACTCGAAGCCTTTCAGAATCTCAATGCCTGGCTTCATCTTCTCCTTCGGATACAAGGTCTCATTGGTCTTTTTGAAATATTTGATTCTGACAATCTGGTTTTTCTCGATTTTGATATCCATCGCCACGCTCTGCGACACGTTGACGCCAATCATCGAGCCGTCTTCCTCACGCAGCCAATAAACAGTCTCAGCGTTGCCATCGTCATAAACATGGTCGAGCTCATTTTTCTTGAAATAGGCGGTCATCACCTTACCTTTAATCTGGTTATAACCCTCGATGGTATCTTTCTGAATGATGAAGCCGTTCGGATAAAGCAGCACGCTGTCGATAGCCTTTTTCGCAATCACGATATTAATGGAATCGCCTCTAAGCTGACTGTTTTCAGCCCAAACTATAGGCTCGCGTCGCATCTTGGCACATGAATCGGCGATATAATAGTTCAACGAATCGCATTTTCCTTGGATGTCGCGACGATAGAAACGTACGTTGTAATACGCCAGCATCCGCTCAGCTTTCTGAGTAGTCGTATCCATGAAGAAAAATAAGGTATCGGAATGCAGATAAAGCGTGTCTTTCTCAGCAAAATAACATGCTCGCACGCTGTCGGTGACAAAACTTTTACCTAACTTTTTCCACATCTCGGCATAATTTCCCTCAATAGTTGCCTTGTTGACGGTGTCTTCGATAAAAACATTACTCATCGCCTTCGCAAAATCGGCTTTCTTATCGTAAAACATTGTGTCAGAAGTGATTGAGTAGCCCTGATTGCTCAAAGTGGCACGCTTGTCGAGATATGCGATGTCGTTTTTCGCGTCGTACCAGCCATAGTTGCCTACAAGGACATTATCATCATAATAGATTGTCGTCGGACCGAAGAAATACATCTTCTCTTCTTGGATACGATACTCCAAAGTATCAGTAAACATTCGGCTTTTCGGCGTAGTCACCACCACGTCGGTACGGAAATACGCCACCTGGATGTCATCGCGGTAATAACCTTTGCGTGACACGAGGTTCTTGTCGTTGCGCGTTATCGAGCCATGACGAGGATACGTTGCGAGATGATTGTTACGGTCATACGTCATGTAATTGGTTTTCAACACCGTAGAATCATCTTTCAGTATGACATTATCAAACAATTCAGCAAATTTTATATCGCCGGAATACTTGCATTTGTCGCTGAAAATGTCGGTCGAGTCGTTGACCTTGATATGAACATGACCATAGCCGTCGAAATAGCGCGTTTTCTCGTTAAAATGTGCGCTGTCGCTGTAAAAATACGCCGAATCCTGACGCAGCGCCACGTTGCCGATAAGGCGTTCCACATCTTTTCCATACGATTCATCATAAACCTGATGGTCTGCATGGACAATATGGACAAACGTCTTGCCATTCTGCTGGGCATAAACGCCACAACAGGCAAAGACAAATAATGTCAGGATTAAAAATTTAATTCGACGCATAAAATATTGTGTAAGGGCGAATGATGATTCGCCCCTACCATCATTCGTATTTTTTGTTTTCTGCCTTGCCGTCGAGCACCATGATGCCGTTCAAAGCGAGGGCGAGCATCTCGTCTTCACCTGGGTAACGGTAGACAGGAGCGATCTTCTCGACGTGTTCGGTCACGATGCCACAGAAGGTCTTGTCGTAGGCCATACCGCCAGTGATGAAGATGCCGTCGACGTTCATGTCGAGAGCCGCTGCTGCGAGACCGCCGATTTCCTTGGCAACCTGGTAAGCCATTGCGCGATACACCTTCTCCCATTCCTTGTTGCCAGCCTTCACTGCGTTTTCAACCTCGAGAGCGTCGTTTGTGCCGAGATATGCCACGAAACCGCCTTGTCCCTTAAGCATAAGGTCGACGTCTTTCTTGGTGTATTTGCCGCTGAAGCAAGCCTTCATCAATGGTCCTGACGGAAGAGCGCCCGAGCGTTCAGGTGTGAATGGACCGTCGCCGTTCAAAGCGTTGTTGACGTCCACCACGCGACCTTTCTTGTGAGCCGCCACCGAGATACCACCGCCGAGGTGCACACCGATGAGGTTGAGGTCTTCGTATTTCTTGCCAACAGCCTCAGCATGCTGACGGGCGATCATCTTCTGGTTGAGTGCGTGGAAGATAGAGATACGTGGGAACAGCGGGTGACCCGAGAAACGTGCCAGTTCTTCCATCTCGTCGACGACGACAGGGTCAGCGATGTATGCCTTCACGCCGTATTCCTTGGCGATGTCGTTAGCGATGAGACCACCGAGGTTGCAGGCGTGCTCGCCGTATGTAGCAGCTTTGAGGTCACGCATCATTGGTTCGTTCACCTCATAAACACCTGATGTGAGTGGGTGAAGAAGACCGCCGCGGCCAACAACGGCGCTGAGACCGTTGATATCAACACCTTCGTTTTTCAATTCATTGAGAATCACTTCTTTACGATAAGAAAACTGATCAGCAATCTTATCGAATTTAGCCAAATCTTCAACAGAATGTTTGATATTCTTCTTGAAAACCTGTTCCTTGTCATTGAAAACAGCAACCTTCGTTGATGTCGAGCCTGGATTGACGATTAAAAGTTTATACATGATTTTTATGTTTTATGTTATTTATGCGATTAATGCTGCCAATGCGATTGAATAGAGTTTTGTTAGCGAGGTGTCGCCGCGTGATGAGAGGACGCAAGGAACCTTGGCGCCCATGAGCATTGCACCGATTTCGGCTTTGTCGAATTTCGAGCAGCATTTGTAGAACACGTTCGATGCTTCGAGGTTAGGGAACACGAGGCAGTCGGCGTCGCCGGCCACTGGGCTGTTCATACCTTTGATCTGTGCTGTCTCAGCGTCGCAAGCGAGGTCGAGAGAGATAGGACCTTCGACGAGGCAACCCTTGATCTGACCACGATCGGCCATCTTCGAGATGATAGCTGCGTCGACGCATGCCGGGATGCCGGCGCTCATCTGCTCGGTAGCTGTCACGAGGGCGACTTTCGGAGTCTTAACGCCAAGAGCCTTCGACACTGTGGTGACATATTTCAAGATTGTCTGTTTCTGCTTGAGGTCAGGCAACGGGATGATAGCGCAGTCTGAAGCCACGAGAAGCTTGTGGTAGTTAGGGTTTTGGATAACTGCGACGTGTGCCAAAGTGACGTTTGGTGGGCAGAGGCCGCGTTCCTTGTTGAGGATGGCGCGCATGTATTTGTCGGTCGGGAGAAGACCCTTCATGAGGATGTCGCCTTCGCCACGGTTGATGAGGTCGCATGCCAATGCAGCTGCCTTCACGTCGTCTGTCTCCTGGACGATTCTGAACTTCTTGATGTCGATACCTTCTGCCTTGCAGATCTCTGCGATACGGGCTTCGTCACCGATGAGGGTGGCGTCAATAAGACCGTTGTCGACAGCGTCGTTGACAGCGCAAACAGTGTGATCATCCATAGCAAAAGCTGCTACGAGACGTTTTTTTGGACGGCTTTTCAGCACGTCAAACATTTGATTTAATTTGGTGATTTCCATGATTTTAATGTTTAATATTTATTGATTTCGTATTTTCTTTGTTTGTTTTCGTAACCTGAGGATTTCTCGACTACGCTCGAAATGACACCCATTTGTCATTTCGACTGAAGCGAAGCGGAATGGAGAAATCCTTTAGGTTCAGCATCCTATGTATCGTGATATAACTAATTTCAAAATTTCGCTCGTTCCCTCTCCTATTTGCAGGATGCGCTGATCGCGATAGAAGCGTTCCATGTTGAAATCCTTCAGCAGACCGTGGCCTCCCATCACTTGGACCGCTTTGTCGCAAACCTCGGCAGCGACCTGTGAGCAGTAGAGTTTCGCCATTGCGGCTTGTTTTCCGTAAGGCAGATGAGCGTCTTTCATGCGGCAGGCTTTGTAAAGCAGCTCGCGTGCCGCCTCGATCTTCATCGCCATCTCGGCAAGCATGAAGCTGACAGCCTGGAACTTGCACACCGGCTTGCCAAACTGCTCGCGCTGTTTCGAATAATCTAGAGCCATCTCGAAGGCACCCTGAGCGCAACCGAGACCCATAGCGCCGATTGAGAGACGTCCGCCGTCGAGCGTTGCAAGCATGATATGCGAGCCGTCGCCAGGTTTTCCGAGGATATTCTCGTCGTTGAGCTTCACGTTGTTGAACTTCAGTTCACCAGTGTTTGATGCACGCCACATCATCTTGCGGTCCATTGGGCGCTGAGTGAAGCCAGGAGTTGTGTTTTCAATGAGAAACGCAGTAAACTCAGGCTTTCCGTTGCTCTCGCCAGAGATGACTTGGATTGTACTTCCCAAGGTCATCGGGGTGGCACTGTTGGTGATAAATATCTTTGTTCCGTTGACAACCCATTGATTATCAACTTTCTTTGCAGTCGATTTTGTTCCTCTCGAGTCGCTGCCAGCTGTCTCTTCAGTCAAGCCGAAGCCCCAGAGATGGTCTTTGCACAGCTTCGGGAGATATTTCTCTTTCTGTTCTTTCGTTCCGTATTCCTTGATTGGGCCGATACCCAGCGAGTTGTCCGCCGCTATGGTAGCTGCCGTGGAGCCGTCGACACGCGCAAGTTCCTCAACAGCAATGACATACGACAAAGTGTCGAGTCCCTGACCGCCGTATTCCTGAGGCACGCACATACCAAGAAGTCCGAGTTCGCCCATCTTCTTGGTCAGCTCGACGTCGAATTTCTCGTGCTCGTCGTTGAACGCCGCCACAGGTTTCACCTCTTTCTCAGCGAAATCGCGGACTTTCGCGCGCACTTCGATTTGTTTTTCAGTCAATCCGAAATTCATATTCCAAGTTCAATTAAAACTGTTTTCGTATCTACTTTTTCACCTTCTTTAACATTGATTTTCACTACTTTAGCATCGCCTTTCGCCACAATATTGTTTTCCATCTTCATAGCCTCCACGATGCAAAGAATTGTGCCGTAATGCACATCATCGCCTTCTTTTACGTTGATTTTCATTACGTTACCAGGCATTGGCGAGAAAAACTTCATGTCATCGGCAGCAATGTCGGTATGCGAATAGTCACGCATGTCGTTGAGCTGGTCGTCGCGATGGCAGATGAAATCCAGGCCGCGCAGATGCACGCAGTAGTCGTGATGCGGCGTTTGCGACACAAACACCGGCTCGGTGCGACCGTTGACAATCACCTTTTGGACTTCGCCATTCTGCGAAAGCATTACAGAATATGGCTTTCCGTTGATGACGCACTCAAGGTTGGTGCTTGAAAGATGATTGATCTGCACCTTCATCGAGTGATCCTCCACCGTGACGTTCAGCGACATCTGGAAACGCCAGTAACCAATTGAGTTCCAAACATTTGCAATATTTTGACGATTATTAAAATCGTGGAAGAGGAACAACGCCGCCACATCTTCTTTTTTGATGTTTTGGCGAGCCTGACGCATGGTCTCAACCAGTTCCTCCTGATGCTTTCCGCAATAGGAAGTGTCGACTTTATTGTTTGTAAAGTCTTGATTATCAATTATACTTTGCAGATAAGGGATATTCGTCTTCTCCGTCTGAACGATATATTCCTTCAAAGCTCTGCGAGTAATTTCTATAGCTTCATCTCTGGTCTTGCCGAAGCAAATCAGCTTGGCGATCATCGGGTCGTAGCTGTCGCTGATGGTGCACGGACCATCGATGCTGCTGTCAATACGCACGCCGCGCATCTGAGGCTCGTAATAGAGTGTCACCTCGCCTGATGCCGGAAGGAAGTCGTTCGCCGCATCCTCAGCATACACACGGCATTCGATGGCGTGACCCTTGTCCTGAATCATGTCCTGCGTCCAGCCCATCTCCTTGCCGCGAGCTATGCGAATCTGCTCTTCAACAATGTCGATTCCAGTGCGCTGCTCCGTGACGGGATGCTCCACCTGGATACGCGTGTTCATCTCAAGGAAGTAGAAATTGAGGTCTTTGTCAACCAAAAACTCCACCGTGCCAGCATTCTTATAACCCACTGCTTTACAGAGGTTTACAGCAGTCTCGCAAATCGCCTGACGTTTCTCGGGAGTGAGAGTCGGCGACGGTGATTCTTCGATGATTTTCTGATAGCGACGCTGCACCGAGCATTCGCGTTCGTAGAGATGAATCACGTTGCCGTAATGGTCGGCAAGCACCTGCACTTCGATATGGCGCGGGTTTTCAACATATTTCTCGACGTAAACCTCGCCGTCGCCGAAGTATTTCTGTGCCTCGCGCGATGCTTTCTCGAGTTCATCACGCAAATCTTCTTTACTTCTGACTATGTGCATGCCTTTGCCGCCACCGCCTGCCGCTGCTTTTATCAGCACAGGATACAGAAGCTTGTCGGCCTGCTTCATGATGTCGTCCATAGTGCCGGTAACGCCAGTGGTCACTGGTATTCCGTGCGATTTCGCAAACTCGCGGGCAGCGATTTTGTTACCCATGAGGCGCATGGTGTCGGCATCGGGACCGATGAAGATGATGTTGTTATTCGCGCAAGCCTCGGCTAATTCCGGACTTTCCGACAAAAATCCATAGCCTGGATGTATGGCGTCGGCTCCGGTATCCAAAGCTGCGTCGATAATCTTCTGAATATTGAGGTAAGTATCTTTAAGTTGACCGTTGCCGAGAAGGCGAGCCTCGTCAGCCATACGGCGGTGCAGACTGTTGGCATCGTTGTCGGCATAGATAGCTACCGAGTTGATACTCAGCTTCTTAAGCGTACGCATCACCCTCACCGCAATCTCTCCGCGGCCTGCAATAAGCACTTTATGAATCTTCTTCGAAGGCATAGTATATAATTCGTTGCAAAAGTACAAAAATTATATTGACAATGCAAATTATTTGACAGGATTTATTTTTAGACAGGATTTACAAGATTAACAAGATTTTACCACTCTGCTCGTATGCGAGGAAGTTGATGACGGGACGAGAAGAGTATCAGGATGTGATGTAAGGCTATTTCCTCTCTCGAAACGTCACTTTTACCTTATCGCCGAAGGTTTTTCCAATCTGTTTTCGGATGTCTTTACGAATTCCGATGATGTAGCACGGCGTTCCCATCTTCACGATTTGGCCATCGTAAGGAACCCCATCGAAGGTGGCATGAACAAGTAGGCGTCCTTTGCCGAAAAGAGCTTTGATGTCGAATGGCACCTCGACGTAGGCGGCGTCCATATCTTCGTTTTGAAGAATTATTGCAGAGAATTCAAAGTGATCAGGCATAGAGTGACGGGATTAATAACAAGGCAACAAAGATAGTGTTTTTTGTTAATATCGAAAAGAGTATAAAAATTTTTATAAAATTTACCAATATTTAATAATATTTAGTAATTTTGCATCGAAAAATTAAAGAATATGAAAACAACATCAGTAGCGTTAGGCAGTTATTTTGACGAGTTTATCGCCTCTATCATCCAAACTGGCAGGTATAACAACGCCAGCGAAGTGGTACGTGCAGGACTTCGTCTTTTGGAAGAACAAGAGCAGCAAGTGGCACAATTGAGAAGTGCCATCCGAGAAGGAATTGAAAGTGGCCGGAACGACAGTTTTGACCCTGAAACCAATTTGAACCAATTAAAAGCCAAACATTATGAAACAGTATCATCTCACAAACAAGGCAATAGAAGACCTCAACGGGATATGGATCTACACGGTTGAAATTCTTCATCAGAAAATGGATATTTATTCGAAATTTGGATAATACTATTTTGCCCGACCCCGCGCACCGCGAAGCGACATGGGAGCAAAGCCAAGAAAAGTCAAGACATTTCCAGCATCGTTTACTTTTGTCTGTTATTTGCCAATCTTCTCCTAGTCTCTCTCAATTTCTCAACATCTTGAGCGGTCATTTTGTCTGTAATCTTAATACCAGGAGGAGTCAAATCTCCATATTTTGTTTCAAAGAAATCACAACCTCCTTCTTTATTTGAGCATGTAAAGCATCTGTATTTGACATTGTTAGTTGTAGTACCTTCTTTTACAACAGTTACCTTACCTTCCAGACATCGTGGACAGAGATATGATCCTTTTTCGACTTTAAGTAAGAACTCACCAATAAAAGGAGATGGTTTGTCTTGATCGAAGAGCACATACATATGCATTCTGGCTCTTGTCATTGCCACATAGAATAAACGACGCTCCTCTGCAAACGGATAGGTTTCACGCTTACTCAAAACGAAATCAAGAATCGGGTCGTCTTCAATAAGCGATGGGAACCCATATGCTCCTTGATTACAATTGATTAAAATAACATTGTCCGCTTCAAGTCCTTTAGCGGAATGAACAGACAAGAATGGTATTTCTCTACCTGCAATATTAACCCTGATCTTGCTTTCTTTTATGTCGATTTTGCCATTAAATCCGACTGATGTAGCATCGTAATTGTATCTTCCAATTATGATAACTGATTGGCTTGCAGGTATTTTACCAACTATTTCCCCAACCTTTTTCAAAACGCCATCATCATTACTCTCACATTTTTCAAAGCTCAAATATGTCTTGTAAATATCATCGTTTGGTGTTTTGATGGTTTTAGCTTTTTGCTCTTTGTTCTTCATAATAAATTCTGAAGACCTGTCAATTAGTGGCTGATGGAAACGATAAGTTGTTTCTATCTTGCAAAGCTCTGTATAACCGAAATATTTCTCAAACTCATAAAATAGCGACATATCCGAACCAGCAAAGCGGAAAATTGACTGCCAGTCATCACCAACGCAATATAATTTGGTTTTAGGCTCATCACTTCGCAATGCCTGAAGGAATTTATATCTGTCAATTGAAATATCCTGAAACTCATCAACCAATATATAATCATAATCTCTCCACAGACCATCTCTGCACAATTCAGTAGCTTGAATAATAGCGTCTGTAAAATCTATCTCGTAGTTTTTGTTAAGCTCACTCTGATACTCTTCATAGAAAGGTTTTATGATATTAGTAAGTATATTCTCATTCCTATCATTTTTATTAATTTGTAAATCTCTTAAAAGCAAATCGATGGTTTTCTCATTCGCCTTCATGAGAGTGATAAATGAAAGAAGTAAAGTGTAAACCGATTTTTCAAGTTTTCTGTTACGCTTTACTAAAAGGTCATAAAGTTCTTGATCTGTGCGTTCTTTTACTGGCACTCCGCAACGACGCAACTGCATTAGCAACTTTGCTTCTACCGAACCATTTCTGAAGTCAGCACTGGTTGTCTCAATGAGTGTTGTGCGATATCGTTCATGTGTTATACGCTTCCAATCAATACCTTCTTTATACTTTTCATTGGCCGCCTTCCAACCGCCACGAGTTCCTTCTCCGAACCACATTGGCACATTGCCTGATGAATCAATGCCAAAATGTTCCAGATAAATCCATTTCCACTCTCCCTTATCATCTTGGAAATATATAGTAAAATCTGGCTTATATTGTCTCTTTTCCGGTGTTGTGGTTTTTACCTCATATGGATTCTCGTATCTAAATGTTATACTCCATTTTGTAAGGATTGAAACAAGACGCTTTTCTTCCTCACTTCTAGTAAAAACAAGTTTACCGTCAGCATCAGGAAATAGTGCTTGTATGCCATACTTCTTTCTATCTTCAAAGTATGAAAAAGCATCATTATAATCGTGTTCGAGTTTCATCAGCGATTGCTGATTGATAATATAATTATTTACAGCATGTAAAAACTCTTTATTGTTTAGAATAAGGTTTCTAAATACATTAAGCGGCAAATCTGCATCACAAATAGACGGTGCTTGTCCTGTTATTTGGGCTATTATTTGATATGCCAACGCATGGAATGTGCTACACGTTATTCCTTCAATCTTCATACGCTCATGTAGCTCGTTAGCCGCCTTTCTGGTATAAGTTATCAGAAGTATCTTTGAAGGATCAATACCTCTTTTTTCCACCAGATATTTAGCTTTTCCTAATATAGTCGATGTTTTTCCGCTACCAGCACTTGCTATTACCAAGCAATTATCTTCAAGCTTAACAATTGAGTCTCTTTGCTGAGAATCAAGAGGATATTTGCCTAAAACATTATCAAAATACAGTTCGTTTTTGGCTAGCTCATTGCTTATAAATTCCTTATTATGAATCAATCTTATTCGATCAATATCTTTCTTGATATTTAAAAGAGTATTCACCGAATTATTTGTAACAAACTTTGAATATTTAGGAAATATTTGCTTTTCATACGATTCTATCTCAGACAATGACTCCTTAAAGGTATCCATTTCTGAGTAGGAAAAGTAATGGTCTGGTGCCACTAGAGCATTATATTTATTAATTGGCCCTTCGCATAGATTATTTAATTGTTCTATTGCATCAAAAATAGTATTATTCTCTCTTAAACTCGCCTGAAGATTAGTATTACTGATTCTTGTATTAAATGCTTCTATACTGGTAGATTTTAGCAAATCCTTATATATGCTTGGAGTTAGGCATATTTCCTTAGCAGAATCTATTGCTATCTTATTTTTTTCTAAAAAAGCATCAATATCTTCTTGTCTAATACACTTGTCAGGTTTAAACATTTCATCAAGATAATCTGACAGTGTCTTTATTTGTGCAGCAATACTATTGACTTTCCGTCTATACTTATGCCTTGCGATAATAGCATAGACTCCAATTATCAAAATAACACAGCATATTACAACAAACAACATAGATCTGATATCACCTGTTAACTAATTATTTTGTTTTACTCAACAAAATTACAAACATTTTGGAACACTTCAATATTTTTGACAAAAAAATATCAATAGTAATCAAAAAGCTCACATTTTTTTAAAATTTGTAAGCTTTTTTTATGCGAAGGTCTAATACTCTCTCTTAACCACGCAGCTTGATTTTTGCCATCGGGGCTTCGCCCCCACGTCGCTTCGCGGTGCGGTGGCCCGGCCCGAATCGCGGGGCAGCGGTGGCCCAAAAGACGGACTAAGGCGTTGATACTCAAGGCGGGGCGCTTGGTCGTTTGCTTCTGGAAGAAGCACTACCCGCCATGAGGATCACCGCCTTAGGACGGCTGCAGCGGGGACCGATAATTCGGGCCTTGACTTTTGGTTCTTTTGGTCAAGCAAAAGAACAAGAAAACTAGCCCGAGAGGGCGATAATAATTAAATTTAATGACGGAAAACACTACATCTCCCCCAGACTCTTTTCATCCAGTCTGTAAATCGTCCACTCCTCCATTGGCTTGGCACCCAATGATTTGTAGAAATTGATTGAGGGCTGGTTCCAGTCGAGGCAGACCCACTCCATGCGGCCACAGTGGCGCTCTTTGGCGAGACGAGCGAGGTAGAGTAATAATGCCTTTCCGTAACCTAGACCACGTTTTTCTGGGATAACGAAAAGGTCTTCGAGATAGAGGCCCTTGCGCCCGACGAAGGTGCTGAAGTTGTGGAAAAACAAGGCGAAACCGACAGGTATGCCGTCCTCGCAGCCGAAAACAACCTCGGCATCGTGCTTCACAAATAAAGAATCGTAAATGGTCTCAGGAGTTGCTTCAACTTCGTCGAGCATTTTCTCGTAAGTAGCAAGTTTCTTTATGAAGTCGAGGACTAATGCGGCTTCGGATTCTTGGGCGGGACGTATTTCGAATTTAGGCATAATCTATTGTTTTTTAGCCATTAGGTGTTAGCCATTAGCCATTAGATTTGTTCGTCCATCGCTAATGGCAAATGGCTAGTAGCTAATTGCTTATAATTGGCTTATTTTTCTAAAAATTTCTTCATTCTCTCCTGAGCGTCTTTTCCCATTCTTTCTTTCGCGATGAGCGCCGATGTCAAATTAAAAACATCACTATAAGGGTCATCATGACCGCAGACTGAACGTATTAATTGTTTGCAATCCCTAATGGCTGCTGGTGATGCCGAGAGATACTGCTCTGTGTAGAAATCCAGATGTTTGTTGAGTTCCTCCATCGTGCCGACGTAGTTCACGAGGTTGAATTTCAATGCTTCCTGAGCTGTAAATTTACGGCCGCTCAGCATGGTGTCACGTGCCATCGTTTCACCGCAACGGGCAATGACAAAAGGCGAAATCGTGGCTGGAGTGAGACCCAATTTCACCTCGCTGAAGGCAAAAACTGTATCATTTTCTGCCAGCACCACGTCGCAAGCGGCGATGATGCCGTTGCCGCCTCCGATAACGTGACCGTGCACCAAAGCTATCACTGGCGTGTTGCAGAAATAGATGGTCTGAAACAGCTTCGAGAGTTTGTTTGCGTCATCCAGATTCTGCGCATAGCCATATTTTGCTATGCCTTTCATGTAGTTGAGGTCGGCACCGGCACAGAAACTCTTACCGTTGCCGCAGATCTCAATCACATGGATATCCTCACGCGCGTCGAGCCAATCGATGGCCTCAGTGAGCTCATGAATCATCATGGCGTTCAAGGCGTTGCGGACCTCGGGACGGTTCAGCGCGACGCGCGCGACGTTTTTCTCAATTCCTATTTGAAGTGTGGTGAATTCCATAATTACATTCTAAATACTCCGAACTGTTGTGGCGGGAACTTCTGGTTGAGCGATGCCGCGATGCCCATGGCGAGGATTCTTCGCGTATCGACCGGGTCGATGATACCGTCGTCCCACAAGCGAGCGGTGCTGTAGAAGGCCGAGCCTTCGTAGTCATATTTCGCCAAAATCTCGCGTTTCAACTGCTTGATTTCCTCTTCAGGCACTGGCATTCCCTTGTAGTGATACTGGTCTTCCTTAACGGTTGCGAGCACGTTAGCCGCCTGTGTGCCTCCCATGACCGAAATCTTGGCGTTAGGCCACATGAACAGCAGTCTCGGACTGTAGGCGCGACCCGCCATTCCGTAGTTGCCGGCGCCGAACGAGCCGCCGAAGATGACCGTGAACTTCGGCACGTTGGCGTTGCTCACCGCATGCACCATCTTGGCGCCGTCCTTGGCGATGCCGCCGCATTCATATTGTTTTCCGACCATGAAGCCGGTGACGTTCTGCAAGAATACCAACGGGATATTACGTTGGCAGCAAAGCTCGATGAAGTGCGTCGCCTTCAATGCCGACTCGCTGAAAAGCACGCCGTAGTTGGCGATGATACCCACCGGGAAGCCCATCAGATGAGCAAAACCGCAGACGATAGTCGTTGCATATCTCTCCTTAAATTCCTGGAAGCGGCTGCCATCGACGATACGCATGATTACCTCACGCGGATCAACAACTTTTCGCAAATCGACTGGCGCGATGCCGTAGAGTTCAGTCGGGTCGTAGAGAGGCTCTTCGACAGGAAGCATATCGAGCAGCTGTTTCTTCGGCTTCTCCAGTGTTTTAAAGATGTTACGACAAATCTGCATGGCGTGACTGTCGTTCTCCGCAAGGTGGTCGGCAACTCCCGAGACAGAGGTATGCATCTCGGCTCCGCCAAGCTCTTCAGCGGTGACGATTTCGCCTGTAGCAGCCTTCACTAATGGAGGTCCACCGAGGTAGATGGTGCCTTGTTTCTTCACGATGATGGTCTCGTCGCTCATCGCAGGCACGTAGGCGCCACCCGCGGTACACATTCCCATCACTATGGCGATCTGAGGGATGCCCATTGCCGACATCCTCGCCTGGTTGTAGAAGAAACGACCGAAATGCTCCTTGTCGGGGAACACGGTGTCCTGCTCTGGCAGGAAGGCGCCGCCACTGTCGACCATATACACGCACGGCAGATGGTTCTCCATCGCAATCTCCTGTGCGCGAAGGTGTTTCTTGACGGTATATTGCATATACGTGCCGCCTTTCACCGTGGCGTCGTTGGCAACGATGACCGCCTCGCGACCTTGAATCATGCCTATTCCGGTGATGATGCCCGCCGACGGAAAGTCGTTGTTATACGTGTCGTAAGCCGCCATCGGCGAGAGCTCCAAAAACGGAGTATTCTTGTCGATGAGCAGGTCGATGCGCTCGCGGGCAAGGAGCTTGTTACGTTTCTTATGCTTGGCAATAGCCGCCTCTCCGCCGCCGTGCATGCTGGCATCCATAGCGTCGCGATACTTCGCCATCAGCTCCATGAAAGCCTTGCGGTTCTCTTGAAACTCAGCACCAGCAGGGTTTATCTGTGATTTTAATGTCTGCACTTTGATACAATTTTCTGCAAAAATACAAAAAAGTTTGGAGTTTGAAGTTTGGAGTTTGAAGTTTTTATTCCACAAATTAAAGATTCGTTTAAAAAAGTGTAACAAAAGAGCAATTATTCGTTAAAAAAAATGTTAAAAAATGTAAATATTCGTTAAAAAAAGTGTATCTTTGCAGCGAAAATTCATTTAAAAAAATGTTAAAAAGAAAGATTGAAAACACCCTAAGGGAATGGAAAGACACTCCTGAACATTTGCCGCTTGTCATAATGGGACTACGTCAGTGTGGAAAGACATTTATTGTCCGAAAATTTGCGGAAGACAATTACAAATATGTCTATTACATGAATTTCACCAAACAGCCCAAGCGTATTAGCGCCTTTTTAGGTTCGAAAGAAGTTGATGCGATTCTTTTTGAGCTTTCCGCCCAAATAAAAGACGCCAATTTTGTTCCCGGACAAACATGTTTCATATTCGACGAAATTCAAGATTGTCCTGATGCCAGGACATCATTGAAATTCTTTAAAGAAGACGGACGCTATGACGTTATTGCCACAGGTTCTCTTTTAGGTGTTCAAGGATATGGTGAAAAGAAAAAGAAATTAAAACGAAAGAATAAAGATAATATAGAATTAGGTAAAAATTCCATTCCTGTTGGTTATGAAGATATCGTCGAGATGTATCCTCTGGATTTCGAAGAATTCCTTTGGGCAAATGGCATCTCGGAACAAGTGGTATCATTTTTAAAGGACTGCATGGCAAATGAAAAACCGATTCCAGAAGGGATTCATATAACCATGAAAAGTCTTTTGAATCGTTATGTTGCTGTTGGCGGTTTACCTGCAGCCGTTAACAAGTTGATAGAAACTGGCAATATTAGTAAAGTTGATGGTGTTCTTCGCAAAATTTTGAAAGAATATAAAGATGATATGGTTAAATATGCCAGTGATGACGACAAACCTTACATTCGCGGTTGTTTTGATTCCATTACCAAACAGCTTGCCAAAGATTATAAAAAGTTTCAATACAACCTCATAAAAAATAGTGGTCGTGCTGAAGATTACGCAGGGTCACTTCAATGGCTTGAAGATGCGGGAGTCATTTGCCGTTGTTACAACACAGAGGCTACAGGCTTGCCAATGGAAGGCAATGCTATCGAATCAACCTTCAAAGTATATATTACTGATATAGGTTTGCTGGCCACCATGCTTGGCGGTTCCACCAGAAATGACATAATCCAAGGAAACTTAGGTGGCTTTAAAGGTGCTATCTATGAAAATCTGATGGCCGACACTCTTCACAAAAAGGAGCAAAATCTATATTATTATCGCAAAGGATCAGGGATGGAATTAGACTTTTTGATTAGCTACAAAGGCGAATGTGTTCCTCTTGAAGTCAAAGCCAAGTCGGCTAAAGCCAAGAGTCTTTCAACCGCGTTGAAGCATCCCGACAAGTATCATGTGTACCATGCCATAAAGTTCGGCGACTATAATATTGGCAGGAATGGTCAATTATTGACACTACCAAACTATATGCAGTTTTTACTTGATTTGGAACCCGAAGAGATTGTTTTGGAGCCAATTGATATTGATAGTGTGAATAAGTTGGCTGAAAGCATCATGAAATAATCCCATATTCGGAATTTATTGCAAATTTGCAGGAAAATCGGAAAGTTTTTGCATTATATTCCGAATTTACTGTAAATTCACAGGAAAATCGGAATGGAATACGATGTGGGATTCCATTCCGATTTGGAGGTTCGGGCATGAGAATAATTAAAACAAACTACCTATACCACTAATTAATAATGCAATCAGGCCAAATATAACAACAACACCAATTGTAACAATAATATACTGTCCAATCATCCCAAGAAAACTTTCGGATTCAACTATGGTGTTACCTCCTCTTCCTACGATTCTATGAATTTCTTTTGGAGTTGTTTCTTTAATCCTATATTTAGGAAATGCTTTGCGACAAATAGATGCTTTTTTAGCAGTTATTTTAACGAAATCAACGGCATGATAGTTGTATGTTTGCAATGCAAAAGACTCTACTCTATCTGCAAGTATTTCCCCATTTTGCCTATCTACGAATTTGAAGCACACTTCGTTTATTGGGCAATTAAAACATATCCCATTATCACCAGAGGGATTTGTCAATGACAGAAAAAGTTCTTTCTACTAACATTTATTTAATTCTTTTATTGATTAAAACCAATTATAAAAATACTGTTAATGCCCATATTATTGCAACTCCAAGTGCACTCCATGCACCAACTGTCACAAGTTTCTGAGTTTTAGCTGCATCACCAACCACCACCTCTTTATCTTGAGGGATCTGTTTGATCTTCGCAAGTGGGGAATTTCTTCCACATAGTGGTTCATAATCCTTAGGATTTGAAGTTTCGCAACCAATTGTATTTACATCCAACAAATACATAGTATTGTTTTGATATGCCTCATTGTATGCAATAGCAAATTTGAGAGTATTACCCATTGTATCTTGGAATGAATACTCATCAACTTTCGAATTGGCATTATCTGCCATATACATTGAGTTTCTCGCATCTCGATTGTTGCTGATTATCTGTGTTGAAGTAACTTGTTCAAGTTGTTCCGATGTGAGATAATATCCTTTAGCATAATAATCTGCTTTGATTTCATCTACCGCATCGTTCAATGTTGCCCGTGTCATGCCATACCTTGTAGTTGTACAACTTACTAAAGTAGTTGCAATCAGAATAAAATAAAAAAATCTTTTCATTTTTCTTTATGCCCGTTTTATCCTGTCGGCTCCTCAGTTTTATAATGATTAAACAATTAGTATTTCATTGCTTATATGAACTGAAAGCCGTTGTCATTTAATGGTATGAAAAAAGGCGCAAATCCTTTCCTTCAGACCACTTATTCTTACTGCAGGTGCCTGGAAATACCTTGGAACAAATAAGTGTGGAAAGATATTCACGCCATAGCGTAAACTATCCGCAATCTTATTCCCTGTTCCAAACTTAAGTTTTCCAGACTTTGCAGTAAAGGAAACAAGAGCGTCAGCTCAATATGTCTTTTTATCTATTTCTTCGTTTTATATCATGTGTTTGTTTTAAATTTCACCTTGCAAAGTTACATGTTATTTCTGATTTATCCAAAAATATTTGTATTTTTGATGCGATATTTCAAGACAATAATATGAAAAGATTATTTCTCGACGCTTTTTTGCTGATATTTCTAACCATTGCGAGCTTTTGGCTGATTTTGTCATTAAAGCCGGTGCAGGTGAAAATTATGTGCTATAATGTGCAGCATTGCGTGGGAATGGACACGGTTTTGGATTATGACAGAACGGCGAATGTTATTATCGCGCAACAGCCTGATATTGTGGCGCTTCAGGAGCTCGACAGCATGACAAAAAGAAGCAAATTCCATTATCAGCTTGGCGAATTGGCAAGTCACACTTCATATCATGACATCTTTGGAAAAGCCATCGAATTTGACAGCGGAACTTACGGCATTGGAGTGCTCACTCGCGAAATGCCTTTGAGCACGAGAAGCATAGCGTTGCCTGGCGATGAGCCACGCTTGCTGTTGATGGTCGAGATGAAAGATTATGTGTTGGCCTGCACGCATTTAGACCTCGAAGAAGAACCTCGCATGGAATCGGTGCCACTCATCATTGACGAAGCCAAACTTTGGCAGAAACCTTTCATCCTCGCAGGCGATTTCAACGACAGCATCGACTCGCCACTTTTGCAGAAAATAACGCAATATTTCACAATAAATTCAGGCGACGAGCCCACATTCCCGGCCGACGAGCCTAACGAACGCATCGACTACGTGGCTTCGTTTAAAAACTATCCGGTTTTGACCATTGAATCAATGGTGGTTGCTGACACGATGGCTTCCGACCACCGGCCGCTGATGGTAAAACTACAGCTACCTTAATTAATTAACATCGAAATAATCGAAAAACACTAAAAGCTAACGCTTTGTTGATAACAACCCGCAGGCGGCGTCAATATCCTGACCTCGGGAGGCGCGGATTGTGGCGATGATGCCTTTATCGTTTAATTTATCGCGGAAGCGGACCATGTCTTCCATTGAAGGACTCTGCAAATCGATATTCGGGATTGCGTGGAACCTTATTAAATTAACACGGCAACGCAAGCTTCCGAGTTGTTTTGCGAGCTCGTTGATGTGCTTTGGAGTATCGTTAAGGCCTTTAAACACTATGTATTCGAACGAAACGCGACGCTGACCGCTCCAGTCGTGCTGACGAATGGCGTGGATGACCTCGTTGATAGGATATGTCTTCTCAACCGGCATAATCTTGGCACGCTCATCGTGGAACGGACTGTGCAAACTGATTGCCAAATTGCACTTCGACTCGTTGATGAAACGCTTCATGTTAGGAATCACTCCTGCCGTTGACACCGTGATACGCGTCGGGCTCATCGCCAAACCCCAGTCGGAGGTCATGATTTCAAGCACCCGCATGATGTTGTCGTAGTTGTCCATCGGCTCACCCATACCCATGAAGACGAAATTCGACAAATTCTCGTATTCCGGCAGGCTAAGTATCTGGTTTATAATGTCACCAGCCGACAGATTGCCTTGAAAACCTTGCTTTCCGGTCTGGCAGAAGAGGCAATTCATCTTGCATCCCACCTGGCACGACACGCAAAGCGTTGCACGTTCTTTTTCAGGAATATACGCCGTCTCGACAAAGCCGTTTTCAGCCGGAAACAGATACTTCTTGGTGCCGTCCTTCGACTCCTGCACATCGGCGAAAGCGCGATAGCCTGTCTCGTAGTTTTCAGCCAAAATCTGACGTGTCTGCTTCGAAAGATTGGTCATCTCATCGAAGGTGGCAATACGTTTGCGGTAAAGCCAGTCGACGAGCTGTTTGGCAGTGAATTTCGGCATATTATGTTGAGCCACAACATCTTGCAGTTCAACAAGCGACATTCCAAGAAGTGATTTCATGATACTATGAATTTTTTGCAAAAATATGGAATTTTTTGTATTTTTGCAGCAAATTACTATTTCACCATGAATTTTACAGTTTCGAGGAGTTTCTCGCCCTTGATCTGCAAAATATAAAGTCCTGCTTCCAATTCCGCTACCGAAATGGTTCCATTTGTTGAGCCAACGACAACCTTTTGACCTAAGACATTGAAAATGGCGTATTCGGCCGTTTCGCAAGGAAGGCTATTAATATAAAGGACATCGGAAGCCGGATTAGGATAAACCTCAAGCGACTGGCTGAAGACTTCCTGAACGGCATCGTTTTTAGGAATGATATCCACGATAATGCCTTCAACCTTTGTCATTCCATAATAAAAAGTCGGGTCGGGAATGTGATACCAGTTATCATTAGGACCGCCCCAGCCAAAGTTGATATGGAATTTGCCATCCGATTCGCGATAGCCGTCGACCACGACATTATGTCCAACTGTTCCTGCGGGATTTTCGACGGCCAGATGAGCAGGATAGCCCGCTTCAATATTTGCAATCAATTTTTCGAACATTTCATCATCAGGATTCCGATACAGCTTACAGTCGGCAAAGCCGAAGCGTCGATAGGCTGCCAATGCCTGACCCACTTGGAAAGTACCAGAGCCTTCCGAAGTATAGACCTGTGTGCAAGCCGTGCCGCAAGCAAAAATCACCGCAGCCTTCAACGAGTCGGTGAGTTCATCGCCACGTTGGAAATAGGCATCGACAGAATCCAGCAATACGTTAAGCTTCGGAAACGACGGGAATTGCAACGTTTCCCAATCGTCGTCAATATCATACACTCTACCAATGTAATCATGGTGATAGTCGTCGCCATCATCAAAGCGAGTGCCTTGCGTCGTCCTCAAATAATTGATAATCTGCCCCATGGCGACAGCTGGACAACCGGCAGCGCTATACGCATAACCGTTAAACGGATCTCTTGGGCAAAGCATGTTGTAAGGATAGCCTTGATCCCATTTTGATTTAACAAGAGGCTCTTGCGCGAAGCTTGTCAAAGCGCAAAAAAGCAACAAAACGGATAAAGTATTCTTCATCTTTTTAATTTTAATGGTTAATTTTAGGATTAGGACTGCAAAATTACAATTTTTTAATAAACATGATTAAAATAGCAAGAAAAATTAATTTTTCAACAATTGAAAAGTATTGAAAATTTATGTGTACTTTTGCGTCGTCATTTTGAAGTAGATCCGTGTAGAGGAAAAACTTTTGTATTTTATTGAAAACCAACGAATTCTGCATTTGATGCAACATTTTGTCATATGCAAAATTTGTTAAGCCAAACCCAGCTCGAGCGTAGAAAATAATGCTTTTTCCATGCTTTGTGCTTGGTTTGGCGGCAGCTCTAATGGCATTAAAGCCATTAAGGGCCTTAGGGGCCTTAAGGCGGCTGCCGCAAGGAAGTTAAGGCAAGAAAATTAGAGAAAACAAAATAATAATTAACTAAAACTAAACAAAACAAATGAAAAAAAGATTTACAAAAATCATGCTCCTGCTATTCGCCCTGGTAGTAGGAATCGGAAATGCATGGGCTGCGGAAGATGATACCCACGACTTCCCTCAAACTATTGAAGAAAGTCTTAATAATGGTAATAAACCTGATGACATTAACATTGCCGAACAAACTTATCCCGTCAAAGAAGTTATAATAACTTATTCCTACAACAAATCAAATAATGTAACATGTACGGTTAGTGTAAATGGAACAGAATGGGGAACACAAACGTTTTCTTCAACAGGTAATCTTACTACTACTAGTACACTTAATTTTACTGGTACTTCTGCTCAAGGTGCTATTGTTGTATCCTTTGCTAATAATACTGTAGCTTCCAGCAAAATGGGCACCCTCAAAATAACTAATGTCAGACTTGTTGAAGGTCCATCAGGCGGAAGCTCAACTCCTTCTATTAATGCTGAAAATGTTAATATCGCCAGTGATAAAACTTCGGGAAAAATCGAGTATTCGATAAGCAATGGCACAGGTTTAGTAGGTGCTTCAATAACAAACAACGGTGGCGGTTGGTTGACTTCATTAGGTACAATTACAGCCTCAGAAGTTCCGTTTAATTGCACAGCGAACGAAACAAATGAAGAGCGAACAGCAACCGTAACATTAACATTCTCTGGTGCATCCGACAAAGTGGTTACAATTACCCAAGCTAAACCTACATACGATGGGCAAGGTACATTTACATTGATAACATCAACTAACGACCTTGAAGATGGTGGGTATTATGTGTTGGTTAATAGCGGATATGCAATGAATTCCAGCATTAGTAGTGGCAAAATGGGAGGAACATCTGTTTCCGTAAATGATAAAAACGAAATTACCAACCCATCGACAGCTATTGTGTGGTATTTGGAGAAAACTGTAACCGATAATATTATTTATTGCAATCTTTACAATGAATACACTGGAAAGTATTGTTATATTCAAGGAAGTACAACAACTTCTTTTAATGTTGGGGATGCCGCAAGTCAAAGCTATAAAGTTACTTACAATAGCGGTTTCTATTTTCAATCAGATGATAATAATGGAAGATATATAGCATATTATTCCGGCAATCATGATTTTAGAACATATACTACAGGAAGTGCCTTGTCTCTGTACAAACTTGCCGAACCATCGGATGATCCTGCTATCAATGTAGCAGATGCTTCTGTTGTTGCAACAGCTAATACAAGCAAAATGGCTATTACATATGAAAACATGACCATATCAGAGACAAGTGATTTTACAATCTATTTTTGTGATTCCGAAGGAAACAACGCAACTACAACACTGCCATCTTGGATTACCTCAGCTTCAATTACTACAGAAAATGACAAATATTATGTTTCATGCAGTTTAAGCGCCAACCAGGGTGAAGAAAATAAGGCATATATAATAGTAAGTGTTGGAGAGGGAGACGATGAAGTGATCTCAAATGTCGCCACCCTCACTCAGCAAGCACCAGCAACAACATATACTTTGGCGGAAAGCATCATATCTGGCAAGCGTTATTTAATAGTTGCTACATCAGATAATTATACAAAGGCCATGGGAGGAAAACATTCAGACAAAGACTACTATGATGCATTTGATGCTTCGTTGAGTGATAATACTATATCTGTTCCTGCCAATTCTGGCATTCAAGAGTTTGTAATAATTGGTCCAACTATTGATGGTTATTACACGATTTATGATCCTGTAGCTGAAGGTTATCTTTATGCTTCATCAAGCAGTTCTAATGATTTAACATACCAAACAACTAATAATGCTAATGGTCTTTGGGAAATTGACTTCGAGAATAATACTGTAACTGCAAAAGGCTCAAATACTCGTAATTTATTGCGTTACAACAGCAGTCAGCCTCGTTTCAGTTGCTATGCAAGTGGTCAGAATGACATTAGCTTCTATGCCAAAGACAATGAATCCACTATTTCCCCAACTCTGGAAATCGCAGGTGGTGCAACAGCAGGAACAAAGGCTGGATACTGTTTGATAGCTCCACCAGTCGGACAGGTTACACATATTGAAGTTAACCATTTCTTAGATAATAGCTACGACCTCTATCGTTTCAACCAATCTGGTGAGAATGGCGAATGGGAAAACTGGAAGGCAGAAGGTTCTCACAAGCATTTCAATCTTGTTTCCGGACGTGGTTATCTTTATGCAAATAGTGACAAGGTTACACTTAGATTTGAAGGATATCAATACGTAGGAAATGGTCAGGTGTTTTTAAGTTACGATGAAGACGCAACTTTCGCCGGTTGGAACCTTGTTGGCAACCCATTAAGTACAAATGCAACAATTAATAAGACATCATTCTATAGAATGAATGCAGAAGGTACAGATGTTATTTCCGCATCTGGAACTGTCAACGTAATGGAAGGTATCTTTGTTTATGCTTCTGCAGAAAAACAAACAGTAACATTCACAGAAGATACAGGTGATAAGAGATTTAATGATTCGAAAATCGTTCTCAACGTCATCGGCAACAACGACAATCTTATCGACCGTGCTGTAGTTCGTTTCAACGAAAACGATGCGTTGCCTAAGTTTATGTTAGATGAAAGCAATACAAAAATTTATCTTCCGCAAGATGGTAGCCGATACGCTGTTGTCAGCAGCGAAGGCAAAGGCACAATGCCTGTCAACTTCAAAGCAAAACAGATGGGCAAATACACCATCAGCGTCAACACAGAAGGCATCGATATGGATTATCTCCACTTGATTGACAGATTAACTGGCGAGGATGTCAATCTCCTTCTCGATAATAGCTATTCATTCATCGCCTCAGCACAAGATGTTGAGTCACGTTTCATCCTTTCATTTACCGCCACTGGCTACAATCAGGATGCAGATGAACCATTCGCATTCCAAAACGGCAGCGACATAATTGTCAACGGCACTGGCGAACTCCAAATCTTCGACCTCATGGGTCGTATGGTCTCAACCCAAAATGTCAACGGCATTGAAACAATCAATGTCAAATCACAAGGTGTTTACATTTTCAGATTAAACGAGAAGACCCAGAAAATTGTTGTTAGATAATCAAAAATAGGAGGAAAATACAATGAAAAAGATATTATTAGCAATCGCAATAGTTTTGACAATCGGTTTTAGCGCAAACGCCCAAGGTCGTGACGGTTTCTTCAGCTCATACGACAATGGCTACAGCAACAGAGAAGTCAGCAATCCAACAAATGGTGATTTCAGTCTTAATTTTCCAACCCACTTTCAGAATAACGACACTGAAGCTCCTCTCGGCAGCGGTCTCATAGTCCTCACCGCCCTCGGTGCCGGCTACGCTGTCGCTCGCAAGAGAAAAAAATAAATAAAAAAACAGCATAATTTTCTAATTTCATCTATACGGAATCAGAAAAATGACAAATTTAATTTGTGCAGTTTCAGCCCGCTCGGAAGAGTGGGCTTTTTTTATTATCTTTGCAGTCTAATAAGTGACTGTCCTAAAAAGGGAAAGTTTACAATAGCTAATTTCTTTTACCCATTCTCGAGCTCTCCTAGTTCTCCGAAATATCTACACCATCCCACAAGTGTCGACGAGCCAAATCCTTGTGGAAGAACCCCAAGGAAGTCCAGATTTGTGTTAATCCGTGAAATTCGTGGTCGAAAAAATTCCTGCGTTTTCTGCGCTATCTGCGAGCAAAAAACTGTCAACAAAAATCAGGAAAAAACATTCAATGGTCAACGGTTAACGGTAAATTTCAAATGCAACCGCATTTTTTCAACATAATTATATATAATTATTAAATAGGTATTATTAATAATTTATTAATTAATTTATTTGCGAATCCACATGCAAATGCAATTTACCGTTAACCGTTAACCATCACGTCGTAACTGTCACGATGAATCACGAACATTTCACGATGCAAGTACGATGAAGGCACGAAGGGAGCACCTTCTGAAAATTTATGAGATTCACCGGTTCTCTTGGAATTACTTTGTAACTTTTTTTCTTTTCTCATAATAATTTAATATCTTTGCCACGTAAAATTAACATATAACGAAATGATTAGATTTAAAACCAAGGGCAAAGTGTTTTCGGTCGGCACCATGATTTATGCAGTCATGCATTTCGGATTGAAAGAGTCTGGGCTCGATTTTTATAAAAGACCCACTTCATTGCCTTTTATTTGTTATCTTTGCAAAAAATAATCAGATTAAAAATGGGAAAAACAATCATCACGATTAACCGCGAATGCGGTAGTGGAGGCGGCGAGATTGCACGCCTTTTGGGAGAGAAACTTGGGTTTATGGTCTATGGGCGCACCATGCTTGAGGCTGTGGCTAAACATTTTGGCACTACCCTTGAGGAAATGGACCGCATCAAGGCACAGAAGACAAACTGGTGGAGCGAGTTCTGCAGCTTCTACCAGCAGTTTGGAGCTGCTGGATACACGCCAGGTGCCATTGCCGACCCAACTCCAAAGAGCGTTTATTACGCTGAAGAACACCTGCTGCGCGAATTGGCTGAAAAGGAAAACTGCATCATCGTAGGCCGCGCCGGATTCAATATTTTCCGCAACGACCCGAACGCATTGCACATCCTTATCACTGCAAAACGTGATGCACGCATCGCGCGTATCGCAAGAAAGCAAAACATCAGCGCGGAGGAAGCAGCCAAGGTGGTTGATAGTGTCGACAAGGCGAGAGACAACTTTGTGCAGACAATTGCCGAAACCTCGCGCTACGACGCCCGCAACTATAACTTCGTTTTTGATGTAACAGGCATGGAACCAGAAACAGTGGTATCGTTTCTGGCTGAAAATATCCGTAAAAAGAATGATTAATAAAAATCACGGAAATTAAGCCACCATGAAAAAGCTTTTTATCATTTTGGCAGCAGTGGCAATGGTATTTGTCGCCTGCAAGAAAGAAACTCCAATCAACAAAAATCCAAGCAATAATCAGTGGGGTGCGGAGACGCTCACCTTCAAGGTGAATAATTCCACTGCCGTGCTTATGAAAAAAGTGGAAGGTGGAGATTACTCGATGGAGTATATGTACGATGACCAAGTGACGACGGTCACAGGAACTCTCTCTGACTTTTACATCTGTCCAGTCGAGGTGACCAACAAGCTTTGGGACGATGTTATGGGATGGAGACCTGAAGGACAGACAAACAACGGCGACTCATACCCCGTCAGCAATGTAAACTACTACGACATCGTCCGTGAAGGCGGCTTCATCGACAAACTGAACACGATGTGTGCCAGCCAGCTTCCATCAGGTAAGCGTTTCGCGCTGCCATCCGAAGCACAGTGGGAGTATGCAGCCCGTGGCGGACAACAGTCCATGGGCTACACATATTCCGGATCCAACACGATAGACGAAGTGGCCTGGTACGGTGGCAACTCGGACGGCACCACCCACCCTGTTGGTCTGAAGCAACCCAATGAACTCGGTCTCTACGACATGACCGGCAACGTCTGGGAATGGACCCGCGATCATTTCGTCTATTTCGACAAGCTCCCGCTCGACCAAGGTCTCAACTACGTCTGCAACGCCGACAACAACTACCGTGTCAACCGCGGCGGCAGCTATGGCACCCGTCAGACGGGTCTCGAAACCGCCTACCATACATGGCTGGGAATACACCAGAACTATATAAACCGCGGCCTGCGACTTGTCCTCGTGGACAACTTCAATGAAGAAACACTCGTGGAGCCAATCCAGCCCGACAACCTCCTTTCAATCGCAGTAAACAACGGAACAGTCGGCTACTACCTCCCGATGGTTGAAGTGCAAGGTGGCGACTACGAACTCGTTTATGAGCGCGTTGGCGAACAGAAAACTTTCACAGGAACGCTCTCTGATTTCTATATCTGCCAAACCGAAACGATGAACTACATATGGCAGACAGTCATGGGCTCGACACCCGAAGGCCAAACAGAAAGCGAAGGTCTCTATCCTGTCACTATGGTCAACTATGATGACATCACCGGCACCGGCGGATTCCTCGATCGTTTGAACGCGATGTGCGCCGACCAGCTTCCAGCCGGTATGCACTTTGCCCTCGCAACCGAAGCCGAATGGCACTATGCCGCCACAGGCGGACGCAAGTCAAACGGCTACATCTACGCTGGCTCAAACACAATAGGCGATGTGGCATGGTATGCCGACAACGCCGAAGAAACCTCCCACTTCGTGGCCTCCAAGCAGCCCAACGAGCTCGGCATCTACGACATGAGCGGCAACGTCTGGGAATACTGCAACGACTGGTATGCCGATCTGGCCGACCTCCCTGCCGACCAGGGCACCGACTATGCCGGTCCCGAGTCAGGTGAAAAGATTGTAGGCGGTGGCGGCTGCTACGACAGCGCACCTTACACTTGCACCTCTGCCTACCACGGCCGCGAGAAAGAGCACAACGGCCGCGACGCCACTTTAGGCTTCAGAATCGTTTTGAGATAAGAGTATTTTGATTTTTTTCAGTTCTATGGGCACCACATTTTTCTTCACTTGGGAAGTGGCTCTCAACCGCCGCCATGATGGTGCGCTGTGCCCGCTACGCCATAGTCGCCTTCATCGATTTCGGTGTCTATCCGATGCTGTTTAAGTTTGAAAAAAATGATTTTAACAATGAATAAGAACATAATTGGTATTCTCGCCGCCATCCTCGTTTGCGTTGCGAGTTTATTTACATCGTGTAAAAAAGAAAACAGCTCGAGCAACCCTATTCCGGGCAGCACCTCAAAGAAAGCCCTTTTAGTCATTCTCGACGGCTGGGGCATAGGCGACCAAGGCGAGGGCGACGTCATCGCTAATACTCCCACGCCTTATATCGACTACCTCAACGCCACCTATCCTCACTCACAGCTTCAGGCTTCGGGCGAATACGTGGGTCTGCCTGACGGACAGATGGGCAACTCCGAGACCGGACACCTCAACATCGGTGCTGGACGCGTCATCTATCAGGATCTGGTGATGATCAACCACGCCTGTGACGACAACTCCATCTTGCAAAACCCCGAAATCGTGTCGGCTTACAGCTATGCACAATCCACCGGCAAGAGCCTTCACCTCATGGGCTTGACTTCCGACGGTGGCGTCCACTCTTCTATCAACCACCTCTTTAAGCTCATCGATATCGCCGCACAGTATAACATTGAGAACTGCTACATGCACTGCTTCATGGACGGTCGCGACACCGACCCTATGTCGGGCAAAGGCTTCGTCATCGACCTGCAGCAGCACATGGCAGAGGCAGGCACAGGCGTTGTGGCATCTGTCATCGGACGTTACTACGCCATGGACCGCGACAACAACTGGGACCGTATCAAGCTGGGTTACGACCTGCTCGTACATGGCCAAGGTCGTGCGGTGACCGACATGGTGGAGGGCATACAGTCGTGCTACGACTCGCACACGCCGGAACACAAAAACACCGACGAGTTTATGGAGCCCCTCGTTAACAGCAACGTCGACGGACGTATCAAAGACGGCGACGTCGTCATCTTCTTCAACTTCCGCAGCGACCGCGCCAAAGAAATGACCATCGCGCTCACTCAGCACGACATCCCTGAGCAGGACATGCAGACAATTCCTAATCTCCAGTACTACTGCATGACACCATACGACGACTCTTTCACAGGCATACACGTCATCTTCCCTAAAGGAAATGTTGAGAATACCCTTGGCGAATATATCGCAAGCAAAGGTCTGAAGCAGCTGCACGCCGCCGAGACCGAGAAATATGCCCATGTCACTTCCTTCATCAACGGAGGACGCGAAGAGCCGTTCGAGGGCGAAGACCGCATACTGGTGAACTCTCCGGCGGTTGCCACCTACGACCTGCAGCCTGAGATGTCGGCCTACGAGTTGAAAGACCGTCTCATCGAGGTGCTCAACATCAACCGCTACGACTGGATTGTGGTGAATTTCGCCAACGCCGACATGGTGGGACACACAGGGGTTTACCCTGCCATCCAAACGGCAGTGCAGACTATCGACCAGTGCCTGAACGAGTTGGTTGAGGCAGCCAAAGCGAAAGGCTATGAAGTCGTCATCACTGCCGACCACGGCAATGCCGACCATGCCATCAACGACGACGGCACACCCAACACCGCCCACTCCACCAACCCTGTTCCTTTCATCTACGTGACAGCGAACAGCAACGCAAGAGTGCAAAACGGCGTCCTTGCCGACGTGGCTCCTACCATCCTCCACATCATGGGACTTTCGCAACCACAAGAGATGACAGGCCAGTGCCTTATTAACGAATAAAGATTTGTAATAACTGATTATTATGATCGAGACTAAAATCTACATAGGGCTTAACGATGCCACCACCAAGCAGCAGATGCATAGCACTGAGACGTATGTCGATATCATGAAATACGTCTGCAATAGCTATCATGTGCCGTTCGCTTTATTCTATCTCAAAAAGATTAAGGAATCCGGTCATCATAAACACCTGACGGATGCTGTTGCTGATGTTTCTTACAATCACCTTTCCGCCTTTGGCTGCTGATGCTTTGCGCAAGGCGAGAAACAGACGCAATCCTGAGCTGGAGATATAGACAAGCTCCGTGCAGTCGAGTACCACAATGCCGTTTGCGGCATCATTCAGCTGCTCAAAAGTTGGCGCCACTTCTGTTGATGCGGGTGTGTCGAGACGACCAGCCAGATGGGCGATCGTCATGTCGTTGGTTTTTTCAATGTTAATAGTCATCGTGTTAAATATTTTTTGTCATTTTTAATACATTTTTATCATCGAGGCGTTGGTAATGCACCTCATCCATCAGCTTACGCACCATGAAGATGCCCAAGCCTCCAATAGGACGCTCGTCGGCCGAGAGTGTGACGTCGGCTTCAGGAGCTGCGGTAGGGTCGAAAGGTACGCCGCTGTCGGTTATGATGAATTCGAGCGAGTGTTCCTTCAGGATGGCTTCAATATCCACCAGTCCATCGGTGCCTTTAGGGTAGGCATAGAGGATGACGTTGGTGACAGCCTCCTCCAGTGCCAGGTTGAGGTTCATCGCCAGAGTCTCATCCAGCTGTTTTTCTTCGGCTATTTTCTCAATAAACTCGGCCAGCAATGAAATCTGCTTGATATCGTTGTGAAGCTCCAGATGACGCTCCTGTTGTGCCGGAACGACATGAGCCAGATAGTGGATAAAGAGCATAGTGAGGTCGTCGCTCTGCGGAGCCTCGCCAACAAATTGAGACACCTGCTGTCTGATGTTTTCCAGATGATCTGCCGAGCGTTTTCTTCCGTGAAGAGCCTTCTCTATCCTATCCTCGCCAAACTGTTCCTGTGCTGCGTTTTCGGCTTCTGAAAGCCCGTCAGTATAAAGGAAAAGTGCGTCATCGTAGAGGAAAGGCATCTCTTGCTCGATGAAATCCATTCCATTCATGATGCCTATCGGAAGGTTTGGCTCCACTGGCAGCACTCTGATGGCATCGGTGAGAATCATTGGCGGGTTGTGACCTGCATTGCAGTAGCGCAGTTTGCCGGCGCTCAGGTCAAGGACACCACAGAAAAATGTGACAAACATACTTCTCTCATTGCTCTCCGACATTGAGTTGTTCATCGATGTGACGATTTTTGCAGGGCTGTCCTCATGCGCCGAAATGGCACGGAACAGACTTCGGGTAACCGCCATCACCAGAGAGGCTGGGATACCTTTACCCGAAACGTCGCCGATACAGAAAAACAGCTTCTCGTCGCGGATAAAGAAGTCATACAGGTCGCCACCCACTTCCTTTGCGGGAATGATGGAGGCGGCGAGGTCCAAGTCTTTTCGTTCAGGGAAAGGCGGAAAAGTCTTGGGAATCATCGCCATCTGAATCTCTCGCGCAATATGCAGCTCGTTTTCAATTCGTTCCTTTTGCTCGTTGATTTTCTGGTATTTGGCACGGTTTCTAGCCACCACCCTAAGAATGATAATGATCATCACCAGACCCAACAGTTGCAGCGATTGCACATTCATTGCCATTCGGCGGACGCCGCTGTAAAGATCCTTTTCGGGAAGCACAATCGAGAGCGACCAGCCTGTTCGCTCGACAGGTGCAAAATACACGTGGTTGATTTCTCCTTGATATTTGACCGGCATCTCGCCATATTGCCCGGCCAACATGGCTTTGTTGACACGGTCGAGGGCTTTATAGTCATCCGATTCCAAGGCAATCTGGTCGATGGTGGCTTTCATAATCAAACTTTCGACAGTACAAACCATGATATTTCCGTTGCGGCTGACAACCATGTTGAAAGCGTTCGGATAAACCTTCATCCTTTCTATGAGTTCCGCCAGCCATTCCAACGAGATGTCGGCGGTCACCACTGCCGCTATCTTGCCGTTTTTGTCTTTTACCGGCATGGAAAATGTCGTCATCAGGATGTCGCCTCCGTTTTCGTCGAAATAAGGCTCCGACCAGTAGCTGTCGTCCAGCTCAATGGGTTTGGTAAACCATTCTGACGATGGATAGTCATATTCTTCGGTGGCCAGTGAAAGCATCTTTATTTTGCCAGTCTCCAAATCTCTCGTGGCGTATGGGGCATAACAAGGATATTTCTCGCTGTAGCCTGGAACCAGCGCCATGGTCGATCCAACCACGACAGGATTCTCGCTCACTATCCTTTGGGGAATACGCTCCAGACTGTCGGGAGTTTCCAGGCACCATTCCGCCACCCAAATGCTGTTGCGAACTGCTGCTTCGGCCTGGTTCACAATATCCATGATTTTGTTCTCGGCACTTTTCAGCTCACTCGCAGCGCGGAGCGAGGCCTCTTTTTTTATTTCCCTTTGGGAATAGTGGTATTGGATGATAAATGTGGCCTCTAACGTGAAAACAGCCACAATCACCAGCAACAAGCCGGCTTTTGTTGACATGCCGAGCAAATTCTTATCTTTTCTGTTTCTTTTCATAAAATAGAAGCTAATGCTGCGCGAAATATTGGCATAGGCTGATTGATGTCTCTTTCAATGATTAAGGTCTTGAGTCCGGCGTATGGTCTGATAATCTCCTCAATTTCCTTCAGCGGGATACCTTTTCCGAAATACGCTGGCGCAAAATACTCCCAGAATTTTAAGGCAAGAGCCTTCGACATATGGAAGGTCTCTTGGATGAATGCCTCGTCGTCGAGGCAGCAGCAGAGATAAGGCATACCCATGTCGAAGAGGTGGTTACCCCAGCAGAAATCGCCTAAGTCGATGAAATAACGCTTGTCGCCGACAAAGATGACATTGCTGAATTGAAGGTCGCCGTGGATGGCTGTGTCCTCGTCAGGCGTGTCAGCGATAAAACGTGCCAACTTGTCCTTTTCAGCCGTTGTAAAGAATGGATTCTCCTGCAAAAGGCGACAGTAACGGTCCTTTACGTTTTCAAACTGCTTTGTATCGACATGAGTAGCATGAAGTTGGAGGCACATCTGAGCAAATTCCTCAGCAAACTGTGCCACCTTTTCGGGCTCGTCGGCTGTGGCGCGCGAATATGATTTCTTGCCCAGGATACGCTTGAAACGGATGCCGTAGCGGCCGTCTTCGGTCACCACATATTCGCCTGGCTCAGGTGTCGGGATGCCCATTTCATAGACTTTTAGGGCGAGGTTCATTTCATCCAATGGCTGTTGGATCTTGCCCGGAAAATATAGTTTCAGCATCACCGACGGGTCTGTCTTGTGGTCGTAGCTCTCGCCGTTGGCGCCGCCTCCGGAAAGAACATAGTCGTTGAGAGATATCTTGATAGCTTCCATTATTTGAAAACTTTATTGATTAACGATTCGAATTCTTTATAAGCCACGGTGTCTTCCAGCTCGCGTAAAGCGTCAGCGAGTCCGCGGTAGTGCCACTCATGCTCTTTGGGATCGTTGGTGTGAAAACGGTTCCAGAGGGCGTCGCCTATCTCGTCATAATCGCGGGCGATGGCACGAATATTGGAGAGTTTGTCGCCCAAAGCCACCATCTTGGCATCGTGGCTGGCTTTTGAAAGACGATTGATGGCAGCCTGCTTGCGCTGGTGCCAGCTGGCTTCTTCGGTCATGCCTTCAGGCATAACATCGCTCTCGTCGGCCACCAGAGAGGCTATACGCTCGCCAAACTCAGCTTTGAGTTGTTCCACTGTCACCTCGGTATCCTCCACCGTGTCGTGAAGTGCGGCTGCGGCAAGCAGTTCTTGGTCGGGAGTCATTGTTGCCACAATCTCCACGGCTTCCAAAGGATGCACAATGTAAGGATAGCCCTTGCCTCTGCGTTCGGTATTGGCATGAGCCTTGACTGCAAAAACTATTGCGCGGTCAAGAATTTCGGTATTCAAATATTTGTTTGCCATAATTTTACTTATTCATAAATGGATAGTCACGAGCTTGTTCCATCAGGAAGTCGGCCATGAAAGCGTTGTTTTCCGATGGGCCGTTCAAGGTGTCGAACATCAGCTTCAGACCGGTCTTTCCGCCTCCGTTTTTGAGGATGAAAGCCGTGCAGAGGTTCTGTGGCGCCACCGACGATGACAAGATATCCAGGTCGGTGATGCCCATCTGGAAGCAGGCAATCTGATAGGCGGCATCTGAAAAATCTTTCACCATCTTCGCAACATCGCCGAGGGTCTTGAAACCCATGGCTTTGAACAATGGGAGGAATGACGACAGATCCACCTCCTGTATCTCAGCCTGGTTGATGGAGGCGATGCGGTGCATCAAAGCGTCGAAAGGCCCTATCTGGAGGTAGCTCTTGAACGAGTCGCCGTCGAGCAGCACCTCGTCGAGGTTGCCCGATGCCACCAGCGACTGCACCCTGCGCCTGTAGTCGTTAAGTTCTCTGCGGATGCGGCTGAACTCGTCGTCAACAAGCTCAAGCATGCCTGCCAGACGGCTGAGGTTGCGCATATAAACTTTTGGAATCTCCACTCCGCTCTTGTAGCCCGTGTCGTGGTCCATGTTAGACCAAGCATGCTGCAATACGGTGCGCATCTGCACCTCAAAACGTATTTTGTTGAACTCGGGACGTCCCGGCATGGTGTAAGACGACTCCGGAATGCTGCAGATGTAATGCAACGAGAGGTAGCCAAAGCTGTCAATATCGTGAACCTTGCGCTTGTCGATGGAATTTTCCCAGTCGATGTCAAAGAGGCGCTCGAGAATGGTTGCTACCTTATCCACATCGTCAGTGTAGAAAGTGATGACGCGCACGCCTACCAGGTCGGTGATGTCGTAGATGTCGCGATATTTTTCGCCTTTGAGCTTCAGCTTGCCCGCAAGCGATTTCTCGGCCTTCACGCGTTGCTCCACAGCGGCCACAATGATTCCTGTCTTGTCGAAAAAGTCTTTCAGCATTGCCGGAATCACCTCCACCATCTTATTATAAACAGGCAGCAGGTTTCGATACTGAGCCAACAGCTCTTCGTTATGTGTTAGGTTTGTTGTCATAGTTAAAATAGTTATCTATCTTCCCAACGGAAAGTGAATGAGACGCCTTCGTTATCCTGGCATGTGGCAAGACGGCCATTTTCCACGGTGTAAACGTATTCTGACGCTGGGGAATGAATCGGAATGCCATTCATATAAACTGTCAACGATCTTGTAGAAGGCATGTGGACTGGAAGTGTTCCAAAACAGCCTTGATAGCAAAGCTCTGAGACATCACCGTCATACTTCATCAGGTAAAATAATGCTTGTGCGGGAGCGTCGCTGGTCTCGAAACTAAGCACCATATCACCATTGGCTGTTCCGGTACCGGTATAGGCCGAGACAAGCTCGCCGTTTTCCCATACAAATGTGTGGGTAAGCTCGCCGTCGTCGGATATTTGAGTTGTTGTAGCCATACGTCCGTCGGCATCGTAAGTATAGATAAAGGTGCGATTAGAGGTGAAACCGGTTGTTGTTGAAACAACAGAACGTGTCATCTCGGTCATGCGGCCTTGCTCGTCGAGGATGCATTCGGCGGTTAAATCGTAACCTTCAGTAATGCCTGTGATTGAGATGTGACCATCGCTATAGACGAAGTTGATGTCGCGGACCACGTAGTTGTCGCTGAGTGTGACTTCGTAGATATTAGTCAGGCGATAATCGGCATCGTAGGTGTAGTTGTAAGCCACGTCGCCGTATAATATGATGCCAGAGGCATCCATGCCGGCGAGCACGGTCTTTGTGGCAGGTGTCGGCTCAGGTGTAGGTGTGTTGTTTTTCTTGCTGCATGATGCAAAAATCATTGCTGCAGCTGCCAAAATAAGAAATAGCTTTTTCATAATGTTGTAATTTTATTTAAAAAAGGGATATTCTATCATATTGTGTAATTCAGGGCGGATGTCAGGGTGGTATTTTCCGAGTGACTGTTCGAGGGCAAGCGAACGCAGCGCATTGTATGGTTCAAGCATCGCTTCCACCTCCTCGATGCGGGCTTCCTGACCGAAATAATACTTCACAAAGGCGCGCCAGAATGCTCTAGCCGTGGCCGCGTCGATGTGATAGTTCTCCTTGATGAAAGTCTCCGGCTTAAGGCATGTCTGTCTGTAAACGATGGTCAAGTCGAATAGCGGACTGCCTGTGCAGAATTCACCGAGATCGATGAAATACTGCGTCCCGTCTTCAGTAAAGATAATATTGCCGTAGTGCAGGTCGCCGTGAAGTGCGGTGTCGGCGTCTGGAAGGTTGTTGACGTAGCGTTCCAAGCCTGCTTTCTCTTCATCTGAAAGGAACTTATCGAGGCGGATATGCATCAAGCACTGTTCCTTGGCGGTGGGGAAGAGCCCCGGTTCAGGATGGATGGAATGTAGTTTCTTGCACTCTTCGGCGAAGCGAGCGGCATATTCTTCAAGCCGTTCGGGATGCTCGCCCAAGGCGCGGGCGTATGACTTCTTGCCCACTATGCGGCGAAACTGTATGCCGAGCAGTCCGTCTTCAGTGCGCACCAGCTTGCCAGGTTCAGGACACGGCACCCCGATGCTATACACCTTGCAGGCTCTCTCATACTCGTCATAGCCCATCTGCTCACGCTCGCTTGAATAGAGTTTGAGCAAAATGTTGGGGTCTTTTTGGGATATATAACTCTCGCCAAGGGCACCGGCGCCCGATGGCTCATAATCGCTAAGGTTGATTTTTATCTCGTTCATTATTCCCTGTTTATTTTTTACAAAAATAAAAAATTCTGTACATAGTTTGTTAATGTGCACAAATAGTCGAATGTTTTTTACAAAAAATCGAATTAACAAATTGATAATAAATAGACATTAGACAATAAGTGGCGCCTCAAAAACACAAAAAGTCGAATGTTTTTCCACTTAAACTTACAAATAATTGCTTATCTTTGCACCCAAAATATATTGCAATGGGCAACACTTTTTTCTTCACTTGGGAAGTCTCCTTGATGGAGTGGCTGCAGTCGCACATCGGCGGCACAGGAATATCGTTCATTTCAAACTTCTCCCTGTTCGGAGAAGAGTTGCCGCTCATCCTTATCGTTGGATTCCTTTATTGGAGTTACGACAAAAAGATGGGCCGCTCGGTTGGACTTATTGCCATCATGGGACTAATCTGGAACACCATGATTAAAAATATCGTCTTGCGCCGCAGGCCATACTTCGACCATAAGAATATCAAGATTCTGCGCGTCGTCGATCCGTCGGCCGACATATACGACATCGCAGCACAGGGCTACTCCTGCCCCAGCGGTCATTCGACAAATGTGGTGACGGTGTTCGGCTCGCTGGCTCTCAACCTCCGCAAACGCTGGATGACGATTCTGGCCATAGTGATACCGCTGCTCACCGGCTTTTCACGAGTAGTGGTAGGCGCGCACTATCCCACCGATGTGCTTGGTGGTTGGCTGCTTGGATTGCTCAGTGTGATCATCGTTTACACTCTTCAAAAACGGATTAAAAGCACCCTCCTGCTCTACGGCATACTTTTAGCCACCGCCATTCCGGGTTTCTTCTACTGCAACAGTGCCGATTATTTCGCCGCGACAGGTCTCTTGATCGGTTTCATGGGCGCCACTCTCCTTGACGACTATTTCGTCCATTTTGAAAACACTCGCAAGCCCCTGTTTATGGCAGCACGTCTGCTTGGAGGTCTGGTAGTATATATTGTTGTGAGCAAGCTGCTCAAGATGCCATTCTCGAAGGAATTTCTATCAGAAAGCGGCACCGCCGCCATGATGGTGCGCTGTGCCCGCTACGCCATCGTCGCCTTCATCGATTTCGGCATCTATCCAATGTTGTTCAAGTTTGAAAAAAATTCTAAACGAAATGACTGATAATAACAAGGTAAATACCACCGAACTGATTCGCACCAGCCAAAGCTGGGACGGAGCCCTGCTTCCCGACTATCTTCAAGGTCGTCCCGAAATTGTAGCCATCAAGTATGAGATACCAGCCGGGCAGAAACTCAGCTGGCATCACCATCCTGTGATGAACCACGGCATACTGGTACAGGGCGATCTCACCATCGTCAGCCTCCACGGCAACGAAAAAACCGTTCACGAAGGCGAAGCCGTCGTCGAGATGGTAGGCACCATCCACCATGGCGAAAACCGCGGCACGAAGCCCGTCGTTCTCTACATGTTCTATCTTTCGCAGGAAGGTATGCCACTTTCGGTGCAGCATCCTGAGATACCACTGGAATAATGTCACATTTGGCGACCTAAATAAAAAAATCCCTTGATAATCATATTATTACCAAGGGATTAACTTTTAATTCTTTGTACCCAGGGCCTGTATTTTCCCCGCATTTCCTGCAACCATCAGCAACCAAAGTCCTTGATTTTCAACACCTTATCTTCTCTTGTTTTCTAAAAAAAGACCTTGTTTTGTCGCTTTTTGCTACCCTTTTGCTACCCAAAATTAGCACCCTAAAGCACCTTTATTACTCTTTTTTTTAACTTTTTATCACTGTTATTTTTTCAAAATTCTTTATCAAAAATAGTCATACTTTTTGACACATTTCTAATCAAAGAACCAGGTGCAAAAATAATACTTTTTTTCATATACCAACCTTTTTTTATCATTTTTTGAAAAAAATTTTTATCTCCCTCATTCTCATAAACTTATGAAAATCAAGCATTTTGTTGATAACTTTTCCACTTTTTCCTTCCCTTCGTATCCTTTTTCTTCTTATCTTTGAAGAAATAAATTTTCCGAAATTTTCATAATTATGGCACGCAAAGACATCAGGTCAGATAACACCTATCTGATCTCTAAAAATACCACCGATAACCCCAAGCTCGGAGCGAAAGTACTGAGGAACGGTACCGAATCCCTCTTTTTGGACTTCTATTTCGGCTATAAAAAGCACTTCAGCGAGAAACTCCAAAAGGACGTAATCGCAGTCGACCGCCGCCGCGAGTTCCTCTCACTCTACCTCTGGCAAGCCCCTCGTACACCCGAAGAGCGAGCCCAAAACAAGGAAACCCTCGACCTCGCCCTCAAAATCCGTTTCGAGAAAGGTCAGGAGCTCCTCGACAATACCGAAGGCTATCGACTCAAAAAAGACCAGAATATCGACTTTTTAGAGTATTTCCAAGGATATATCAACGATTACACTAAGAAGGACAAGCGAATGATGGAAATGGCTCTACGGCGCTTTAAATCGTTTCTGGAGGAATCTAACGAATACAGGAAGTATGCACGCTGCATCAAGCCCGAGAGCCTTAATAAGGATATGATGGTGGCTTTCTCCGAATATCTTCAGGCTCACTCCAAAGGCGAAGGCGCCAAGTCTTGCTTCCAACGCTTCAAAAAAGTCATCAACTATGCCGTCGAACATGGCGACATGAAAAAGAACCCCTGCATCGGCATCACCATCAAGGTCGACGACCAGCAGCTTAAAAAAGATATCCTCTCCGAAGAGGAAATCGAAACACTTCTCAACTTCCACGACCCCAAGCAGAGCCCCGAAATCCGCCGTGCCTTCATCTTCTGTCTCTACTGTGGTCTCCGCTTTTGCGATGTTAAAGATCTGATGTATAAAAACGTCAACTACTCGCTCCGCCTGCTCTCATTTGAGCAAAACAAAACCAAAGGCCACTCAGCAGCCAGTGGTGTCGTCATCCCTCTTTCCGACGGCATCATCCAGCTCATCGGTCAGCCAGGCCCGGGCGAGAACTCCTCTAGCCTCATCTTCAAGCTGCCATCTTATACAATGTGCTGCAAGTCAGTCCAGCGTTGGGTCGAACATGCCGGCATCGACAAGCACATCACCTGGCACTGCGCCCGCCACTCCTTCGCCGTCAACATCCTCAACAAAGGTGCCAACATCAAAACCGTGGCATCTCTCCTCGGTCACAGCGGTCTCAAGCACACCGAGAAATACACCCGCGCTATCGACAGCCTCAAATCAGAAGCCATCAATAGCCTCAACGCCCTCAATATCGATAAGATTCTCTAAAACCCCATTGTCATGAAAGAAGATTATAAGAAATGCTACAAGAAATTGCGCAAAGACACGCTTCCCAAACCTCTCGAAGAGCTCGAAAACGATATCATCAGCGACAGCCCCGATGAGAATTTCTATTTTCTCACCAAGTTCCTCTATATCCACATGTCCAAAAACATGCACGACGTCTCCGATACCGACATCACCGCCGTATGCGTCAAATTCGCCGAATACGAATGGTGGGCTAAATGCATCAAGGAAATCGAATACGACAGCAATAACCCTGAAATCGAGCAGAAACAAAATCTCGCCGATCGCATCATCTCCGTCTTCGACTATTATCACACCGAAATCCTGCCCAAGCAGTTCCTCCAGAAGCTCACCAACGCTCCGCCGGGGAATATGCCGAGGTCTGATTTGTTGTCGCCTGACAACACCCAAGCACCTCCTCTGCAAAAATCCCATAACCCCGAGCATCAAAATTCTTCTAAAAAATTCAAACTGACACTCCCCGACGGCCTCAACAATCGTCATGTCTCAAGCTGTCTGCGTAAAGCTGTCCTAAAAGGCTACATCAAACCTTTGGCCGACAACAAGTTGGAGTGGCTCGGCGATAACGGCAAAAAAAGTTCCGCTCGACTCGCCTACTTTTGTGGTCTTATTTTCGGCTACAAACGCGACAGCAACGTCAACGGAAACGCCGGTGGCCGTGTGCCTTACACGGCATTGGAAGATTTGTTCGGAGTCCGCCGACTCGACAGGTCGCTACGGCAAGTCCACGAAGCGCTCAAACCCCAACCATGGCGCATTCACTACGACAACCTAGTGAAATAATTTCCCAAATATTGTGCTTAATAGTGTGCTTGTCAGGCACACTATTTTTGCTTTCCGTTACCCTCTATTTTTGCAATGTGATTCCAATCATAGTAAAGGTCAACGCTATGATCGTCACATGGGCAAACATGGGGGTCGGAAGTTGACCCCGCATCCCCGGACAGCCCAAATCTTCTATCAAAAAAATGTATGTTATGTCAGAAGATCTTAATCAACTTGCCGAACAAGTCAAAGCTAGTATCATCAATTGTTTCAAAGAAGTCCTCACCAGCGACGAGGCAGCAGCTTACTGTGGTTTCTCTAAATCCTATCTCTATAAGCTCACCATGCGCCGTCAGATTCCGCATTTCAAACCTGCCGGAAAAATGTGCTACTTCAACCGCAAGGAACTCGAAGACTGGCTCCAGAGCAACCGCATCGCCACCGACGAGGAAATCAGCATGCGCGCCAACGCCTACTGCATGCAGAAAGGAGGTCGCAATGGACGCTGAACTCAAAAAACAAGTGGCCGAAACTAAAATCGAAGACTGGATCGACAACTATGCCGTCATCCATCTCCTCCACATCAGCAGCCGCACCCTCCAAACGCTCCGTGCCAACAACACTCTGCCTTATTCGAGGATCAACAATAAGATCTATTACCGCCGTCAGGATATCCAGCAATACCTTGCCGACAATTATGTTCCATCAGCAATCGACTTCAGCCATGAAATCATCATCAAATAACACCCTCACTCGCTTCTCTTTCTTCCCGAAGCCTGTCAAAAACACACATCCGTCAGCCAGATTCACTCTGGCTGATGCTTATCGCTATATCACCGGTCCCGATGCCCGCGAAGCCACCCAAAAGCTCCGCATCATCAAGCAAAACGACCCCAAGATGGCTCGTCTCTTTAAAGCCGCCAACTTCGACTATTGCACCTTCTCAGGCCTCTTCGAAACCCGCTCCGACAAAGCGCTCATCTCTCATTCAGGCCTCATGTGTCTCGATTTCGACCACCTCGAAAATCTTCTCGAAGTCCGTGCCGCCCTCATGCTCGACCAATACTTCGAAACGCAGCTTCTCTTCACCTCACCTTCCGGCGATGGTCTCAAATGGATAGTCGCTATCGACCTCTCGAAAGCCTCTCACTTGGATTATTTCCTCGCCATTCAAAACTATCTTAAATTAGATTATGGTCTCGAAGTCGATCCCTCCGGCAAAGACATCTCCCGCGCCTGCTTCCTCCCCCACGATCCCGATTGTTTCATCAACCCTAAAATCCTCGAATTATGAAGAAAGATTTTAATCCTTCAGAATGGTTGGGAAAGAAAAAAAGTTCGTTATCCCCTAATCCCGTTATCCCAAACACCGAAAAAGGAGGCTCGCCAGAGCCTCCTGTCTCACCCTCCCCCGAGAGCTCCCAGTTCTCCGAGTTCTCCGATCTTGAAAATGAAATCGAGCAGCTTGTCTGCTCCGTTGAATCCGCTTCAGCTGATATAGCTCCAAGCTACAGCGAATGGCGTGACATGGCCTTCGCCCTAGCGGACGCCCTCGGTGAAGGTGGCCGCTCCTACTTTCATCGCCTGTCTCGCTTCTATTGTGGTTATGATGAACGCGAAGCAGATAAGCAGTTTACTGCTTGTCTGCGTTCAAAAGGCAGTGGCATCACTATCAACACCTTATTTCACTTGGCAAAACAAAGTGGCATCTCTCTCCCTAAAGCCCCTACTGCCTCTAAAGCCCCTATTAACCCTATTCGTCCTATTAGCCCTATTCGTCCTATTTCAAATTCCCAAGTTTCGGAATCTTCGGAATCTTGTGAATTTAGTAATTCCGAAACCGAGTGCTCCCAGTCCTCCGAGTGCTCCGAGCCCCTCCCCACATTTTCCAACGAAATCTACAGCCTCCTCCACGGCTTCCTATCCGACATCATCTCCAAAGCCTCCAACTATGAAGACGCCGACCTCCTCATCCTCGGCTCCCTCACCGCCATCTCCGCCTGCCTTCCCAACGTCTCAGGCATCTATGCTGAGCGTGAGGTCTTCCCCAACCTCTTCACCTTCGTCTCTGCCCCAGCCTCCGCCGGCAAAGGCCGCCTCACCTCCTGCCGCTATCTCATCAAGCCCATCCACGACAACCTCAAGCAGCTCAACAAGTTGGAAATGGAAGAATACCATCGCCAGCTCAACGAATACAATCAGGATAAGAAAACCCACGAGCAGCCTGCCGAACCACCAATCCGCACCCTTCTCATCCCTGCCAACAGCTCCGCCACCGCTGTCTATCAAATGCTCAACGACAACCAAGGCATCGGCATCATCCTCGAAACCGAGGGCGACACCCTTGCCAACACCTTCAAGTCCGACTATGGCAACTTCTCCGATGGCTTCCGCAAGGCTTTCCATCATGAAATGATATCATATACCCGCCGCAAAGACCGTGAGTTTGTCGAGCTTGCCCGTCCTCGCCTCTCGGCTCTGCTCTCCGGCACTCCACGTCAGGTTCTCTCGCTCATCCCCGATGCCGAAAACGGCCTCTTCAGCCGCTTCATCTTCTACAATAAAAGTCTTATCCTCGAATGGCTCAACGTCTTCGCCGCCTCCGACAACACCATCGACCAGTATTTCGAGCATCTCGGCCACCGTTTCTTCGCGTTCTATCAAACGCTTCAGCAGTCCCAGCCCATCCGTTTCTCGCTCACCGCCCCTCAGCAGCTCGAGTTCAACCAGTTCTTTGGCGATGTCCAGCTCCAGTATTCCTCTCTCTTCGGTTTGGATATCGTAGCCTCCGTCCGTCGTCTTGGTCTCATCACCTTCCGTCTGGCCATGATTCTCACCACGCTCCGCTTCATGGATGGCGTCGCCATCACTCCAGTCGCCCTTTGTTCCGACACCGACTTCCGCACTTCTCTCATCATGGCTCGTGTGCTCCTTCAGCACACCGCCCACGTCTTCAGCAATCTCCCAACCTCCGAGCCCGATACCGCCTCCCATCGTCCCAATGTCAATATGTCCAGTTTCCTCAACAGCCTCCCAGCCGAGTTCGATCGCCAAACCTATCTCTCCGTCGCCCAGCAGCTCCGCATCACACCTCGCACCGCCGAGTCCTACATCCACCGCCTCTGCGCCTCCGGCCAGCTCCAGCATCCCGCCTACGGCAGCTATATCAAACCTCAAAAATAAAAAAAAGCCTCAACCGAGGCTTTTTTCTTCGTCCGAACTGTCGCTATTATTTTATAACTGAAGATGCCAAAACAAGCCACGATTTGTCAGTATCACGGCGCTGGATATAACCTTTTTCAACCATGCTTTCAATAAGCTTTTGTATGGCCGACATGTTTATGCCAATCTCTTCCGACAGTTTCACCAATGTGATATATGGATTGTCTTTAAGAATACCAAGCAATCTCGAAGCATTAGGTGACCGAAAAGCTATTTTCTCGCCATCATACCACCACACATTTTCGTCTTTGTTTTCAATAAAAGCTATGTTGTAAGCCAACTCGTCTTCCACCAGTTTCGTAAAATACTTCACAAAATTCCTTGCCTTTGTCAAACTGGCGCGAGCTCCTTCCGAAGGCACCGGGCCAACAACCATATCTGTTTTATGCAATGCTTCCAAATAATCCTGCTTTTTTCTGCTTCTCACAACAATCATTGGCCATCCATGACGAGCCAATATGTAGTTCACCATCAAACGGGCTATTCTGCCATTACCATCCTCAAATGGGTGGATACGGATATATCGATAATGAAACAATGCCGCAAGCTCCACTACTGAATACTTGCCCGACTTCTCAGCATCGTTATACCAGTTGACAAGATCTGTCATTAGTGCAGGCGTCTCTTCAGGCGAAGCATAATCAAAACGGTCTCCATAGCGTGTAATCACACTGTTTGGTCGTGTTTTGTATTGACCTGCATGTATTACATAGCTTGTCTGTTGTCCGCCTGGCAGATTGCGATATACAGTATAGTCATCTCTTAATAAAGTTTTATGAAGCGTTCTGATAAAGTGTTGCGTCAGAGGCATATTCCCTTCTCTTACCTCCTGGCTCATCATTTCCAATCCCACCTGACTGGCCTTCATCTCTGTAAAATCTTGCAGATGTCCCTCACCGCTAACAGCACCAAACATAAGCAAAAGCTCAGTCTGACCGTATGTAAGCGTATTGCCTTCAATATGATTACTGTTGTAATTATACTCAACCGTAAACCGCCTACTCAAATTGTTCTGTTGTGTCTCTGTGAGAGGTTGTAGCGCCTTCCACTGTTCCAATAAATCATTCAGCCTTTCTTTCGCCATATTAAATCATTTTATATAAAAATATCAAAAACCACCATTACAGGTGGTAATATACCACTTTCAAGGCGCAAATTTACAACTTTTTTCTAAACACAAAACTATTTTTAAAATTATTTGTCCTATTAAGCTTTAAGCTACTAAGCTATTAAGCTTCTAAACTAGAAAGCTAGCTGAGCGTCAGCGGTCTCGGAAACCTAGAAAATTAAAATGTCAACATCTTTTATAACTAAGTTTTTTTACCGAACAAACTTCCTCATTAATGCATTTTTATGTATATGCCATTTTACACTATGATAGATCTTTAAAGAATCCAAATTCAGGATCCACCAATGCTCTGCGATCTAATCCCAAATTCCTCTTTTCACAAGAAGTTTCCGAGACTAAACAGCAAGAAAAACAAGCTGCCAAATTTAATTGGTCTTCATTTTCCCAGCATAATGGATCGGAAGAACATTCTTGAGCATTATTTATAGCGTTTTTTATTATTTTTTCTATAAGCCGAGGTTGTCCCTGCCATACAAGACCACCCATACTACCTTCAGCGCCATCTGCAGTATAAATCAAAACGCCACACATTCTATCTGAATAATACAATCTCTCTTGAAGGCTCGCTGTTGGATATCCACAAGAAAACTCTAATTCCTTCATGATGACATGTGAGAAAGTGTGAAGTAAATAGAATTTTGGAGCACCGTATTGTTCCATTTCACCTTTTAATGCTTTTCCAATCTCTCCTTCTGGTTGATTATATCGATTATTAAAAAGTTCATAATGATTAACCAACCAACTTTCTACTGCATCATTATTAAATTCAAAGAATAAACCTTCTCCTAAGCTTTGATTCGCTGGCAGAGAATATACCTTTTCTACAGGTTCATTATAAATCCTCTGACCCTCAGGTCGAACAACTACGCCATCAATTCTTAATGGTGATGGCATAGAAACTCTGTTAAATCCCAGTTGAGTTAGTGTAATAGCCAAAGTGTCAACCTGTTGAATCTTATTAAAATATGGTTGAAGATCAGAAGGTAAATCTATATCTTTGAATTCTAAATTTGATGTTTCAGGAATAGACTCTGAATATTTTGAAAACACGCGATATTCTTCATATCTATATTGTTCGTGAGTATCTTTAGGAATATCTTTAACTGCCAAAAAACGATCTTTTATCACATTGGCTTGTTCATCTGTTAATTCTATATCACTATCCTCAGCCTTATCCCTAATATCAATACTATCAAGATACGATGCTTTTGTAAGATCTTTATTGCGCTCCAGTGCCTTAGGATACCATCTATTATTAAGTAAATCCAAAACCTTTTGAAGCAGTGGTGGCAAAGCAATATCAGGCAAATATTTTGGAGGAATATACAGACTACTGAATGAATCGGCATAATAAACACTATTACTGGTTACCAGCGCCATTTGCATAACGCCCCTTGCACCATTCACATCTTTACAAGAGTCATCAGACTTTGTACCAAATCCATTCCATGGTGTATCTCCTTTGCAGAATGGATGTATATTCATAATACCTTCAAGACCATAAGTCTTGCCACATTTCTTGCATTTTAAAGTACCCCAACTTTCTGAATTATTACGGTTTTCAATCCATTGTAATTCGTGTCGGCCACCTTTATCACAATCTTTACATGGATAATCGAATAGTTCAAATCCTTCTGGCTTGTTCATATCGTCTCTTTTATTATCAAGACCAGCGCAAAACAATTGATACCATGGAATGTCAGATATATGTCCATTCTTGCATATCAACAATATTGGGATTTGTACCAGAGTATCATAGATATCTCTAGTTTGATTATTGTCTTTGAATGTTCTATGTGTATTTGTGTAAGGATCTCTTGGCGGAGCAAAATATTGTAATCTTGAGTCACTTGTCTTTTGTTTCCATAAACTCTCCCATTCTTCAAGAGGTTTGAAATATTTTTCCTTCCTACTATAGAACCATCTAGGAAAATGTATGGCAGGAATGAAAAAATGATCTGGTTTTAATTCATGACCCGTGTTTTCTTTGCAACGAAGATATAATGGATGTTTTTTTTCTCTTGGATAATTCCAATTATCTAAAGACAAGTGTGGAACATCGATTAGATATTTTAATTTGGGAATTCCTTGAGTGTCTTTTAAGAATTCCACAAAACGTGGATCATTGATAACATCTACACCAGCGGACTTCGAAATAGATTCCGGATCACTGTCACTAAAGTTCTCTATATGCTTATTCACATCTCTAACAAAACCCCAGAACGAGACTGACTTAGGCATGATGAAGAATCCTGCTTTTGTAGTAATTATAGAACCAACTCCTGCATTGGAAGATAAAACCTTATATTTCCCAATTCCCTGATTATATTGTATATCTTTATGTATTTCCATACTAATTATCTTTTATATTTAAGACTGCTTCAGATTCAACGGTTCGCAAAGACATTGGAACTGCCCACATATTATTAGCATCATCATCTAAATATGCATCTAATGCTAAAAATAGATCCTTCCATTTTGTTCTTTGACGGCCATTTGAATTCAAAAAGTCGGAGCCAGAATAGCGCAATGAGTAATCTTCAGATTGTTGCTCATCGACCATTCCTTGCCATTTTCTTAATGCTTCATCTATAAATTGTTCAATATAATTTTCAAGTTCTTCAGTAAGTAGTTCTTTCAATTCGCTAGATAACTTTTTTGTTCTTTCTAAACGCTCCCTGAAATATAAATACATGTCTTTTTTTATTGTATTTTGAAGCTGCACTGACAATGCTGAAGCATTTTCTGGATTTGCTAAAGAATTATAATGATGCCTTATCATTGCAGCATTATACAATGGCATATATTTATTAACTGATTTCTTTGAGAAAGGAGTTATTGATATAGGCTCAACATAGTAATAAAGCTTTTCGTGAAACTCTCTAAAACGTTCAAAATGAGATAAATCCCTAGCTCTAAAAGGATTATGTAAAGTAATTACCAGTCCTAGCTTTTTTCGAGCGACACGACTACTTGCCTGTATATATTCCGCGATATTACGGGGCATTGAATTCATAATGATTGTGTTAAAACGATCAACATCCAAACCCACAGAAATCATGTTCGTTGCAAGTATCAAATCTGGTGGAGTGTTCCCATGGAGCCATTCCGTTCCAGCTTCATTTTTGTGCGGCAATCGCTCATCTGCCTTCCAGTGTTTAGCCACTTTCATTAGCTCATTAACGACTTCAGCTCCAGAAAGTCTCCCAGTTAGCTCAGATTTATTATATGAAGAGTCATAACAATACAAGCATTCTAACTTATTACTAAATCGTAATACACGTTTAAATAAACGACGAGTATATTTAGTGAATTCAGTGTAAAACTGAGCATCTGTTTTTCCAACTTCTTTCAAACTGTTGAAATAATCTATAATTGAATGATAATAGTCCATAGCCTCTTGGACTTTTTTATCATCAAGAGAATTCGCATTTTCTTTCTCAAAGATAGCACGATGAACAAACATTGCAGCAACCAAACGCATTTGAGTGGTCATATGTGTTCTTCCTGTTGGGAAGATGCCAATATACTTTCTTTTTGAAACAAATTGTATTTCATTATTGACTTCTTTTCGTTGATAAAAAGCAAAAAAGGAATCGTCATAATCAATTCCTGGTTTTGGAAATATACTTACATCTCTATCATAGAGAGCGCGAATTTGCAATTCTGTATTGCGAGTTGTTGCTGTTGAGGAAATAATCTTAGGACGTATTATTAATCCAGAATCATTTTGGTAAGAACACAACTGGTCGATGGCACATTCAAATAAACTAACAGCAGAGCCAAGTGGACCAAGTAGTAAATGTAACTCATCCTGAATTATTAATGATGGTGGAAGTAATTTTAAACAGCCATTGCCAAACAATCGTCTTGAATCTTGTTTTTCCTTTGATGTGGAAACTTTATGACCGAGTGCAGCAAATTTATCAACAGTACCAAATAGCAATGTTGGAGGCTCTTGATAAATATATTCATCACAAAGCTTAACTGGAAGTTCATCTGAAAAAGTACAATCTATATTGTCACATCGGAAAACAATTTTAGGCTCAGTTAAAGAACCTTTGTTTTGATATTTTAACTTTCTACCACAGCATGGGCATTTATCTAATGGTATTTTTGATTCGCGACGCCTACCAAAATCATCAAATGTATTCCATTTTTGACATTCTTCTTGTAGGTTTTTTGCTGTATTTGGAAGAGAATCATCGCCTACATATAAGCCAATAGATATTGGTTCTTTACCTAAATCATATAAACACCATCGGCGCAATTGTTCTAATGCTAATATTAAACGCATAGCGCGTTGAAACTGTTGAGTAGCAAGAAGGCGAAGTGTATATCTCATGATTACTGTAGTACCTCCTCCATTATCTGGGTATTTCCTGCGGCGATATATAATAGATAATGCTATAATCCCTAAATATGCCTCAGTTTTACCACCACCAGTTGGGAACCATACAAGATCAACAATTTCATTTCTATATTTCCATTCAGGATCATTATCCTTTTGAATAATACCATCAAGATTAAGCAATATGAATGCTAACTGAAATGGACGCCATGCCGCTGGCTTATCATCAAATAAATGATCGTCAGCTTTGTCTTTATAAAAATCAAAACTTGTTTCTTCGTCTGTTGATTTCTGACTATGCCACAATTGAATAAACATAGCCGTATTCATTAATCGGAAACACTCCATATTGGATTTGTCAGCCTCTAATATCAATCTGATATTTTCCAACATTCTATTACAATCAGTCTGACATTTATCAAGGTTTTCATATCCGATTCTATTATCTCCAGTATCTTTTTGTAAAAAATCTTTTTGTTTGTTGATCCATGTTTGATACTTATCAACAAAGCCTTTTAAATGATGTATGATCTCATCATCGGTAGCATTTGAGAAAAGTGACAACCATTTAAACTCTAATACTTTAGAATCATCAACGATGGGTTTTGGTACCCGAGCACCATTTTCATTAACAAATAAATATTTATCACGAGGAATTGGTTCAACATCAGGAATCTCGTATGAAGGAATAAACTCAGACCGCACCCACTTTTCGTTGCTAGTTATCTTCCAATCAACCGAACACGAATGACCAACGGCATAATCTTTTATAGAGCGATATAAATAATTCAGATGTTCTACATCTTCTTGACGATTTTCAGTGTTTCTTTCCTGATATGGACTTAACAAATTACTTGCAACTTTGATTTGGACTCCGAAGAAACATCTTTCGTTAACTTTTTCTGTTACAATTGAAAAATAATGTTTTGAATCTTCTTCAAACGGTGTGGAACTATTCTCTAGTTGAACCTTTAAATATGTCTTATTTTTAGCACCAGATGTAAATCTTGTAACCTGCAACCATACTGACAATTTGCGGACAAACTTAACATTGTCTGCCTCGTTTCCCTCAAAAAGAATGTTTAAGTTTTCGTTTTCATGTTCACGTGGTGAGTAAATAACTTTATTACCACTTTTATTTAAATCTATACCATTAAGATTGATAGATTTGTTAAACGTATAAGATTGCCAAAAACCAAAAGATTTATTATTACATATATTCATTGCATCTTCAAGATAGGACAGATATGTTTCACCCTGTTCAATCAGTTGCATTCTTGTATCTATAGTTTGGCGTTCCTCATTAGATATATAGTTTTCTTTGTCTTTAAAAAATTTAAGTTTTCTCCATAAACGCTCTTTGTATGATTTGAGATATCTATAATTATCTCCAATTTGTTCATACTCCTTATCTACAGAATTATCAGAATTTGTTGCTATTGTTTTACATAATTCTTTATTGATTGACAGGATCGTTTCTTTAACTATCCCGATATCTTTCGTAATATCTTTTGTGAGGTGTAAACCACCTTCAACAGTAGTAAAATACGGCTCAAGTTGGGATTTAAATTTATTATAAAACGATTTAAAACCGATTTCATCATCAATTTTCACAACAACATTGCAACAATCTCTCTGTGATATTTTCTTATAATAACGGCCTGATATAGTTATGATCAAATCAGAAGGATCTAATGGCGCTCCTTTTTTATCTAGGCAACAAGAAATACCAATTGTTGATGGAAATCGTTGACTAAGAGAATAAAGATCCTCCTCGTCCGCTCCTAATCTATTAACTCTTTCATCAAGATCATCGCTACTATTATCATCTTGAGACTCTTGATAATCGGCATCACTCTCTAAATCTGAATCGTTTGTATTAGATGTTGCTCCCGGGTCTTCTGAAGAAACATCTTCAACATACTTTCTTGATGGAAATAAAATTGCAGTACTATATAATGAGCCAGGCGTTGTGTTAATAATTTCTTCATTAACATCACCATCAAGACAATAGAAATGTCCATTGCAAGCCCCGGGGCCTTCCATTTGTTCCCTTAAAAATCTTTCAAGAGAATCACGCTTTGTCTGAATCATATGCTATAGTTTTTACTGTTCTTAAATTTATTTCTAATAATTGGATCAAAACTTTGATCTCATCTATAGTATCAATCTCCAAAAGTGTTAAAATATCCGAATGTTTGTCAAAGATATCATCATAAGACTCCTCCTCAATGTTTGTTACTGTTAATATTGATTGCAGCAGAGATTCAATCTGACTGTTTAACAATTTGGTGTTTTTATTTTTTAAAAGTTTTTTGGTCAATATTAACCTATGATAGGGAGATCTTAAAGCAAAGCCTAGATATGTTAGTAGATTATTTTGGCTTTTATGACTACGTGGGAGTATCATTGGATAATCAAAATCCAACCATCTTTCAAACCCTCTTATAGATATTTCCTTTTCTTTGGGGAAAATTGCATTATATACCGTCTCAATGCCCAATACGTCGACTTTTCTTTTTAAAAGAAATTTCCATAACTCTATATTAGAATTAATTTCATCTTCGGTAAGATCATACTCTGGGTTCCGGCGAATAATACTTTCCGATTTTAGATCATCATCAGTTTTGTTGATAAGATTATCTTTTATCTTATTTACAAGCTCATCAAGGAATTGTAGCTTTATTCCTTCTGTAAAAGGAAGCTCTTTTAAACTTGAGATATAATACTGCCCCTCGTTATCATATAAAACACGATCTGCTGCCAGTTTTTTGGTTTTGTTACCGGATTCAAAAACCACTGTGCATTTTTCGGCCATATACTCTCGAGCATCATATTCAGCTTCATCAATATCATCCAAAATGTCTGGAATTGTAGGTCTTTGAAAATTTCTATTGCTCCAACCTAAAAAACTCTTTCTATATGCTGAAAATAGTAAACCATTAAAATCTTTTTCGTAATAATGCTTTGTCCACTCATAATACTTATTGTGAGTAAGCCTATTTATTATGGTTAATCCGTCCTGTCCTGCTTTCAATGGTAAAGGATCAAAAGAGTTGGGATATGACTTGTATTTATTATCAGTATAGCGAAATGTGAATAGAACTACTAAATCAGCATCGATTCCATATTTTAGTTGATCAAAATCGGCTGTTATAGTTCTGTTATTTCCATTATAGAAGAATCGTTGAAGAGCCCTCTTATATGTATTGTTTATTCCTGGTGAAAAAACAAATGCGATATCATGATATTTTGATAATTCAAAATTAATCCTAGGGGCAAATTCATTAAGCCACAAATTCTTATAGTAATCAAGAAAAGGTTTGACTATCTTTTCTTGCATTACGCCAACATCCATTTCACACTCTTTCATAAACACATTTTGCGTGTCATTTAAAAAAGCGAGAGATAGCGCATTTTTCACCCTATAATTATGTGGTAATTCGTCTAAATAATAATCAATTTCAGTAGTAAATATCTCACGATCAGGAGAATCTAAAATTGCTTTTAGATGTTTATTTTTTCGTTGAAACATTATATCCAATTCATCAGGTGTAAAAGTAATGAAGCCATCAAAATCATCAAATCGTTTAATCTCTCGATTAAGTAAATATGAAGATATATTAGATTTAATGTTTTCTTTGGCATAATATAACCTGAATGGATGTTCTGTTATGTAAAAAACAAAACAATTCTTTATGCCAACACCATATTGGTTTAATCTTTCAAGTTGATCTATATTATATGATTGTGTAATTTTCCCTCTATTCTGTGAGTGGAAAATAAAAAGATTCTCTAGTGTTGGAATATTATCTCGATTATTTCTAATTATGTCCTCTACATCATGAGCAGATAAACTACTTGTTACAATAACATTGTCATCATCATCACTAATTAAATCATTTGTGTATAGTTGTTCAAGCCAAGGATTCTTATCGTTTTTCCTCGTAATAATATCTTTATCTTGGACAACAAATAACGATTTACTAACTGAATCACTTGAATCAGTTATCTTTCCAAATAGTTTTAAGAATTTGGAAAAATAACTCTTATCAGCTTGTATTTGCTTATATTGTTTATGTTTTGATGATAGTCCTTCCGGCAGAACTAGATGGCCCGATGTTTTTTTTCTTGCTATTGAAATAAATTTTTGAGTATTAGAAAAAGCTTCTTTATGTATCAGAAAGCGTACTAATAGTTCACGAGCCCATTCTGGACATGTTGGAACATATATAATCTGTAAATTAATCGTCCCTTCATTATTTTTGTTAGTATAATAATCAACTATATTATTCATGGCACACAGAAATTGACGGCCATGTTCCACTTTAGAATGAAGCATCATCTCGCATATAGCAGAGAACGTTTCATTTTCATTATTGATTAACTCTTGATATTTTTCCTGACTATCCATAGCTTACTACTGCAATACTAACAATTGAAGATCCATTATAGCTCTTGTCATACCGACATATAATTCGAATGTGCTTATTCCTATCCGTCCGTTAATTACCAATATTACATGTTTACATTCCAAGCCTTTATATGCCAATATAGATGTAAAAGGAATCTCAGATGTGTCATATCCTATGTTTTTAGGAGAAAGTTCTTTGATTCCCTCTATTGTCGCGATTCTGTCATATAATTTTTCATTACCAGATGTCTGCTCTTTTTTGGTGCTTGAATCAGCAAGGATAACATATTCATTCCAGTTTTTAGCACCATCTCTTATATCTTTTTTTATTTGATTTATATGCTTAATTAATTGTTTAGCGCCTTCAAAAAAGAAAACTTGGGTTGATGCATAATTCTCATTTATGATGTTTTGAAATAACTCCCCTGCGGATATTCCATCAAGTAATGATTTAGCAAAAGAAACAATCTCTTTATTATTTGGAACTCTTTTGTTCGTATCTAGTACAAATCTTGCACCATTAAGAGCTAATGCATCTGCTATTTCGTCAATTTGTCGTGTTTTGTTATCAAATCCTTGTTCGGTATCAAAAAACACAAGATATCGTCCTATTGTAACTCCATCTCTCGTAACTGAAGTTAGAGCATTTAAAAGTGGTATGGCTCCTTTATCAAGAATATCTTGTGCCTCATCTATGATAATATAATCATAAGGAACAAAATCTGAATTTTCACGAATTAAAGAAAACAATTGCTCTAAGCTGTCGTTGGCTGCGCCACTTTCGATGTCTTCCAGAGATAGCTTTTTGGAAGATGATTGTGCCTGAAGCGAGAAAACAAATGCTGCAAATTGTTCTACGGTGCAATTAGGCAAGCCTGCTTGCCACAAATCATTCTTTATTTTAGCTTCCAAAAGTTTGTTCCAGCACAAATATAATCCCCTTAAAGTATGGTATTTTTCAATATAGGCACGCGCAATTGTTGTTTTTCCAGTACCTGGTCCACCTTCAATAAAAAGGCGTTCATTTTTTTGAAGACTGTTAAATGTACTTAAATTGTCGATATTCAATCGTTGCAATATCGCCTCCATGCCTCTTTCAGAATAGACATTTCTACTTCTATCAGCAAAATTAAATAACAAAGACTGAATTGCTATTTCTACATCTTGAGGCTCCAGATCCGGTCTGCTCCATCCATTTTTATTTTTGTCTGTTTCCAACACATCTATACAGAAATCAGCAAAAGAGGTATTTTTATCATCATGTTGAATTTTAGACCATAATTTATACCCCAAATCAGCTCTGTAATTTGTATTAGTGTGTTCCATTCTTGTATGAGGAAACGCACATATTGTATCTATGAATAATTGTGAGGAGCTAATGATACGATTAGTAATCAAAGCATACATATAATCTCGTGCTTGGTCAAACGGAGATCGTTCCATATAAGTCCGCTCACGAGACACTTCATAATAAAAAAGTCCCTGTTCTATTCCAATTTTTCCACCTTTAACTTCTACAACAACCACACCTTTTTCGGATACTAACAAGAAGTCTATCTGTATTTCATTTTGGTTTTTTACAGAAACTGGTAATCTCAAATTATGCCAAAAATGCCAAGTATAATCACTATTCTGGCAATCATAATATATACGTCGAAACATTTCAATTTCACCATAGAGTGGGCTACCATCATTTTGGGTAATGATGGATTCCAAATCACTGCTATTGTTATAACTGACATGCGATACGATTGGCATATTATTCAGTATTTTTAAGAGTTTTCCAAAGACTTGGATCTATTAATTCTGACATTTTAAAACTAAACATCTCAAGAAGTTCCGTTCTGTGCTCTGGAAACATTTCTAACGTATCTAGTAATGTTTGCAACGTTTTACATATCTTACGTTGCTTGCCTAGAGAATCCAGCTTTTCATAATAACCGCTTTCATAGTCTTTTTGGAATTCTTCGAATGTTTTTATTTCCTTCGCAACATTAAAACCAGCAGACTGTTCCCAATAAGTCTGATTTCGATAGGTATATTCCCAAAATGACATCTTTTTGTAAAAAGCTTGCTGGTTACACCACCGTGCTATCTGGATATAAAGATTTGAAACAGGAGCCTTTTTGTAGTCTTCATGGCGCATAATATATCCCACACAACCATAAGTCATTAACACTTTTATACGATGGAAGATTTCCCAAATATCTTTATAAAACTTTTCAAAATTATCTGGTTTCTGCATAAAACCACAGAAAAGATAAAATTTTGTGCCTTTATTTGGATTATAATGCTTCCAAATTTTTAGAGCTCGTTCTATCAATGGCCGATCTTTCCAGTTATCAAAGGCAAATATAAAGTCACCATGGTATTTTGTGTGCGAAAGCATTTCAGCCATCTCTTCACCATAAGGGCTTTCAGCTAGCATACGCTCATCCAACCCCTGACGAAATTGAAAAGGTCGACCAGTGTTGATCAGCTGTTGTAACCGTGCACGCCATACCGAAGGATCAGATGCAAGAAAATTATCATCCCATAAATAAATATAAGGACGAACTAAACGGCCATGTTCGTCACGTTCCTCATCAAGGAACCATTCCAGTTCTGAATATGGAAGAATTGTATCCTCCAATTTATTTATACAGAATGGACAGTGACGGATACAACCGCGCGTAAGAAATCCAATACTATATTGTTGGTAATCTTTGTATTTATCTCGTTTAAAGCCTTCTCTAACTTTTTGCTCTACAAATTCATCATACAGGTGATAATATGGCATCTGATGAGCAAGATCAATGCCGTTAGTGCGAGGACCACCTCTATGGTTGGGGTATTGGTTTAGGAATTCATCATTTGCCAGCTGATTCATATCTTTTTCACGCTGGAAACGATATTTATTTACATTCAACTCATTAGCGTAGAATCCGGTTCCACCTTCTCTAAATTTTTTTCTTTGAGTTGCAGTAGCATTCTCATAGAATGCCGGCATTTGTGTAAATGTGAAAACGCGAGAAATATAGATTAACTTATATTGTGAGATATCTTCGTTTTGATCAATAATTAGATGGAAATCGATTCCGTTGTCATAAAGAAATCCAGCAAGTTTCATCAACACAAGGTTAGGATGCCGAGTTCCATTACAAAGAAGGTCAGCATCTACAAGCCCTATCTTGATTATTCCTTTTGCCATTTATAAGTAAATCTTAATGAAGATATTTAACCCTACAAAATTAAACAAAAAAGTCATTGATCTGCAATATAAATTTTAAATTTTTTCAACATTTCTTGCATCAAATTGCAAGCCTTGCATTTCTCCTATTCGTCCTATCTGACTTATGGCCATATCAATCCCCGAGCTCTCCTAGTTCTCAGAGTGCTCCGAGTCCCAATTCCTAAATTCCGAAGATTCCCACTCCGTAGTAATCTTCGGAATCTTCGTAATTATTTTTTGTAACATTTTTTCTTTTCCCATACTTTATTATTTATTACCTTTGTCCCAACAAAAAAATAGTAAAATATGTTAGGAGCAATCATAGGCGACATCATAGGCTCAACCTACGAGTTCAACAACACTCGCGATTACAACTTCAAGCTCTTCCCCGAAGGCAGTTCTTACACCGACGACACCATTTGCACCATCGCCATTGCCGATGCTATATTAAAAGGTATCCCCTACAAAGACAGCCTCCTCGATTGGTGCCGCCGCTATCGCAACCCCATGGGAGCCTACGGCAACATGTTCGCCCAATGGATCGATGCCGACAATCCACAGCCCTACAACTCCTTCGGCAACGGAGCCGCCATGCGCGTCAGCCCTATCGGTTGGGCGTTCCCCAATCCTAAGGAAGCCATCGACGAAGCTCGTCGCTCAGCCGAGTGCTCCCACAACCATCCCGAAGGCATCAAAGGAGCCGAAGCCATTGCCGCCTGCACCACCTATCTCGCCACCCATCACAACACCGACTACTCCCGTCAGATGGTTCTCATGCTCGCCGTCAACTTCTATGGCGTCAACTTCCGCAACAACGTCCCCGCCCCAGGCACATGGGACGGCACCTGTCAAGGCTGCGTCCCCCTCGCCATCAAGCTCTACCTCGAGTCCAAAACCTTCGACGACGCCATCCGCCTCGCCATCTCCTACGGAGGCGACTCCGACACCCTCGGCTGCATCGTCGGCACCCTCGCCGGCGCCGCCTACGGCATCCCATCCTCGCTCCGCGAGAAAGCCCTCACCTATCTCCCCAACGACATGAAAGAAGTCCTCAATCAATTTGAAACACAATATTGCAAATCTAAAGCCTAAAGTCTAAACCCCGAGCTCTCCTAGTTCTCTGAGCACTCCGAGTCAATTCCTACGATTCCGAAGATTCCCACGCATAGTAATCTTCGTAATCTTCGTAATTTTTCGCGGCTTGATGGTCTCTACTAAACACCTCGTTCCGTTTCGCCGCTTTTCAAATGTTCCGTCTTTTTGATTCCTGCTTCTACACAATGTTCTCGTTCAAATTGTGAGTGTGTGGGCGGGAAAGCGGTGTTCGCTTCCGCGCTGCCTTAAAAGCCTTTTTGCCCCCTGCAAGGGCTTCGCGAGCTGGTCTAAAAAAATCTCCACCTTTCGCTTCTCTTCAGGTAGTATTTTTTTTTGCCCAGCCC